>JAZNOZ010000033.1:0-14886 GCA_045589395.1 Acutalibacteraceae bacterium
CAAAGAGGCAAAGAAGAAATTAAAGCTCACTCCCAAGGTTATGAAGCAAAAGTACAATTCGGCAAAATGTGAGGTTGGTCACTATGAATTTGAGCTTAAAGAGCTGAAATTTAAAATGCAGAATATTCTCACACAAAATGTATGTGAAACCGAACAGGATATTGTTAATGCAAAGTCTTACTTTGAGAAAATGCGTCGGTTTGAAATTCCGAAGCTTGAAGCCGAGGAAAAGAGAATGGAAGCAGAAATTCAAAAGACACTTGTTCAGTATCAAGAAACCGAGAAACAAGCTGACGAAGCAGATGCAGAAGAGCTGAAAGCAGAGAGAATGAAAATACGCCCCGAAAAAGAGAAAGAGGCAAGGCAAAAAGTTGAAACAGATTATAACATCAGCGAATACGATTTCAACCGAAGCGTTGATAGCGTTTCAAAGCTCATAGGTGAGCCGCCACCTCATTATCTTACCAAGGCTGAAATAGCAAGGCAGGAAGAATATGCCCGCTTTGTTAAACAGCAGGAAGAAAGACAGCGGCAAATTGAAGAACGGCGTAATAACCGTAACAACAAAAATATTAAGAATAAAAATGAAAGGAGCCGATAAAATGGCTAATAAAAAGTTAAAAGCACCGGTAAATATCCCGGTAGAAAAAATCCATCCCTTTGATGGACATCCGTATAAGGTGTTAGATAACGGTGAGATGAACAATCTCATTGAAAGTATACAGCAGAAAGGTGTTATTTCACCCATTGTCGTAAGACCTTTAGAAAATACAATTGATGAATATGAAATCATCTCAGGACACAGACGCCTGAGAGCATCAGTAAAAGCAGGGCTGGAAACAGTACCTGCTTTAATTTATGCCGTAAGCAGAGATGAAGCGGCTATCATGCTCGTTGACAGCAATCTGCACCGTGAGCATATTCTTCCGAGTGAACGAGCCTTTGCCTATAAACTCAAATCAGAGGCTTTGAAGCACCAAGGTAAACGTACAGACTTAACTTCGGTGCAAGTTGCACCGAAGTTATCAACAGAACAGATAGCTGCAACAGAAAATATCAGTAAAGATACAGTTAAAAGGTATATCCGTCTGACTTATCTTATCCCCGAACTACTTGAAATGATGGACGAAGATAAAATCGCTTTATCCGTCGGTGTTGAGCTTTCATTCCTTGATGAGCAAAAGCAGTATGACTTACTTCGTGTTATTGAAGAGCAGGAATGTACACCGTCATATTCTCAGGCTTGGCATATGCACAGAGATTTTAATTCAGGCACACTGACTGTTGAAGGAATTGAAAATATGCTTATGTCTGAAAAGCCGAATCAAAGGCAAATGTTCAAACTCCCACTTGAGCAAGTACAGAAATTCTATCCGAATGCCAACAAACAACAGCTTGAAGATTATGTTATGAAAGCCTGTGAGTATTACAACAAGGCTTTACAGCGACAGCGAAGCAGGAACAGGGATGCGAGGTGATGAGTATGAAGTTTAAGAAAATGCTTGTAAATCTTCTTTACGGTTGTGGTAGCGGCGAAACTGATTATGAAATAAATAATGTCAGATATATTGTTGACTCTCACTTTCAATCATCAGCGGACGGTGATACCTCAATTCGTGACCGTTTTGGCAGTTGTCTCACACATTTGACGACTATTGATGATACTAATAAAATTGCTAATGGATATGTGTACTTGACTGCCGGGAAGGAGGACTAAATGCAGTCAAAGAAAAAAGAAAATGTGGGTATTACAGCTCTCTATTGCAGACTTTCCCGTGATGACGGCGGTGAAGGTGATAGTAACTCAGTTTCTAATCAGAAAAAGCTCTTACAGAAATACGCAAAAGAACACAAGTTTCCTAATACGAGGTACTATGTAGATGACGGATATACGGGCACGAATTTCAACCGTCCCGGATTTCAGCAGATGCTTGAGGATATTGATTTAGGATATATAAGTATCGTAATTGTAAAAGATATGTCCCGACTCGGCAGAGATTATCTGCAGGTTGGTTATTATACCGACACTTATTTCCCTGATCGCAACATCCGTTTTATAGCAGTTAACGACTGTGTTGACAGTGAAGATGGTGAAAACGAACTTGCTCCGTTCCGTAATGTTATGAATGAAATGTATGCAAGAGATATTTCAAGAAAAGTCCGTTCATCTCACAGACTTCGTGGTAATATGGGTGAACCTTTATCTCAGCCACCTTACGGATATATGAAAGACCCGAATAACAAAAAGAAATGGATTATTGAACCCGAAGCTGCAAAGGTTGTTCAGGATATCTTCCGTATGAGGCTTGAGGGAAAAGGAAATGAAACCATAGCAAGAATACTTCAGGAAAACAAAATCAAAATTCCTATGGCGTATTGGTTTGACAAAGGTCTTGGCAGAGGCGGTAAGAAAACTCAGCCTAATCCGTACAAATGGTGTAAAACAACAGTTGCTAAAATTCTTTCACAGCAGGAATACTGTGGCGATGTAATCAATTTCAAAACCTACTCCAAATCCTTTAAGGATAAGAGAAGAATTGCAAATGATGAATCCGAGTGGAAGATATTCAAAGATGTTCACGAGCCTATTATCGACAGAGATACTTTTGAATTGGTGCAGAAGCTTGTGGGCAAAACAAAACGCCGTTCAAGAAAAAAGCCTGAAGAGGAAAGGCATATGTTCAGCGACTTACTGTATTGCGGTGACTGCGGAAGTAAAATGTGGTTTCATATCAAGCAGAACAAAATTCCGCTACCGTATTTCAGTTGTTCAAACTATAAGGGCGACAGAGGTACTTGTCCTGAAACACATTTCATCAGAGCCGACTCCATTGAGTATGTTGTTACAAAGGAACTGCAAAGGCTTGCAAGATTCCTGAAAAAGGATGAGGATGCCTTGGCTGACCTATTAGCAGAGAAAACCAACAAGAATATTAATGATGAAAGAAAGTATCTTGAAGGTGCTTTGCAGAAAGCAACTTACAGAAATGAAGAAGTCAGCAGACTATACAAAACGGCGTATGAGAAGAATGTTAACGGCACTATTACTGATGAATGGTTTATGGAGCTATCTCATAACTATGAAGTTGAAAAGCTTGAACTTAAAGAAAAGATTGCCGAATACAAAGAACGTATCAGCAATCTTGAAAATATGAAGCAGAGCAAAGAAAACTTCATTCAAGCAGTAAGAAAGTTTATTGAAATGGAAACTTTGTCAGGACCACTGTTAAGAGAGTTGATTGACCATATTGATGTGTATCATATTGAAGGTACAGGTAAAAACCGAACACAGAGAATAGCAATATATTATCGCTTTGTCGGCTATATTGAAATTCCTGTTGACGATGAAAACTATATCGCAAACACAAGACAAGGGGTTGCAGTGGAGTATATCTCTCAATCCGCATAAAACAAAAAAGAGCAGGCTAAAAACCTGCTCAATACATAGAAAATCCGTGCAAAAAAAGAGTGAGTGCTCATAAGTACTTTATGAACACTCACTATGGTCCGAGTGGCGAGACTTGAACTCACGGCCTCTTGACCCCCAGTCAAGCGCGCTCCCAACTGCGCCACACCCGGTTATTTGGAACGATGAGTATAATAACACAGTTAAAAACAAAATGCAAGTATTTTTTTAACTTTTTCTGTATTTTTTTTACTTTCCGTTCCATAGTACAAAAAAATCATCAAGTATCTGAAATAAACTGTATTAATTGCTACAGTATTTTTCAATAAGTTTCTTTGCAATCTTGTAAACATCGCCGCAGCCGAGAGTTAACACAAGATCACCGCTTTGTGCATTATCGTAAAGATATTGTGCGATAGTATCAAAAGAATCAAACCACACACTCCCGGGGATTTTTTCTGCAAGCTGCTCGGTGTGAATATCATAGGTATTTACTTCACGCGATCCCATAATTTCCGTGAGGACTACCCTGTCTGCTATTTTAAGCACATCAGCAAAATCATCAAGTAGCATATATGTTCTTGAAAATGTAAACGGCTGGAAAACTGCCCAGACATTATTATAGTCCATTTTTTTTGCAGAATTAAGTGTAACGCTCAGTTCTGCGGGATGATGTGCATAATCATCTGCTATGGTTATACCGTTATATTTGCCTAAAATTTCAAATCTTCTTCCTGCACCGCCGAATTTTGAAAGTGCAGCTACAGCATCGTTTATATCAGCTCCTGCATTGACAGCGGAAGCAATTGCAGCCAATGCGTTGATAATATTATGATCGCCCGGAACCATAAGCTCTACTCTTGCTTTTTTATCACCGTGATACATAACATCAAAGCAAGGAAAGGCTCCGTTATTATATGTTATATTCTCAGCATACCAATCATTTGTATCTCTCAAACCGAATGTAATAAACCTCTTGTTTTCAATCGGTGCTACAGCGCGGAGAGTTTTTTCATCATCACCGTTATAAATAACGGTTTCACTTGCAAGAGAAGCAAACTTAGTAAATGAAGCAATAAGATTATCAATTGTTTTGAAAAACTCAAGATGATCGGCATCTATATTGAGTATTACAGCAACTGACGGAGATAAATCCAGGAAAGTGTTTGCAAATTCGCAGGCTTCACAAACAAGCATATCATCATTGCCTGTTCTGCCGTTTGCATTAATTAATGGTAATTTACCGCCGATAACAGCAGAAGTATCAATACCTGAACCTAAAAGCATTTGTGTGAGCATTGAAGTTACGGTAGTTTTTCCGTGAGTTCCGCAAACACCGATGCAGTTCCCGAATTTTCTTGTTATTGCACCGAACAGCTTTGAACGCTCAAATGTGGGAACGCCCATTTCTCTTGCTGCACAAAGCTCGGGATTATCCGGCAGCAAAGCAGCTGTAAAAACAACCATTTCAGCATCACCTATGTTTTCAGCTTTCTGACCGAGAACAACAGGAATACCTAATTTTCTTATACGGGCAAGAGTATCGGTTTCGTTGTTATCTGAACCCGAAAGCTTATATCCTTTTGCATGTAAAATTTCTGCAAGCGGACACATACCCGCTCCGCCTATACCGATAAAATGTATGCGTTTTACGCTGTTAAGCAAAACATCTATATCAAACATATAAGTCACCTTTTTGTTACTGTTATTAAAATTATATTCATTATTTTACAATAAATTCAAACTTTGATTACTAATATCATATAAATATTATAATAAAAAGTCAATAGAACATCTGAAATTACAGATGTTTTTCTTGTTTATTCAAGGGATTCCATTTGCCGCTTAACAGATGTATAAAATACAAAGTGAATAAAAACAAATTATGAGCTATCATACATCCCCACGCTGACACAAGACCGCCTGAGAAGAAAGTTATACAAATAAATGTACCGACTATTCTTATTCCCCACATACCGATTATGTTATAAACAAAAGGCTTGACTGTTTTACCTACTCCCTGCATAATCCCCTCAATTATTATTGACATACCGAAAAAAGGCTCTGAAACAGCAACCATACGCAAAACAATTGCGCCTAATTCTATTACTTCGGCTGAATCGGAAAAAATTCCCATCATAAACGGAGCAAAAATAAAGAGTAAACCGCCTGAGATTATCATTAAAACAACCTCAATAAGCATATTCATTTTTGCAAAATCTTTCATTCTTTTATTATCATTGGCACCAAGATAATTTCCCGCAAGGGTTGCTGCTGCACTTTGCATACCGTAGCCGGGAATATAAAAAGCTGATTCAACGGTATTTGCAATAGTGTGTGCCGCTGTTGCAACCTCACCCATTGAATTTATCATTGAAGCAAAAGCAACATAACCGAGGGATGTTGCAAAACGCTGAAGCATATTAGGAAAAGAGATTCTAAGACACGGCTTAAGTATCTCCGGGTCAGGTTTTAATGACATCTTTTTTGGAGATAAAACGGGATGATACCATAAAACTATGGTGATTATGATACCGCCTACAATGAATCCCGCCGCACTTGCAATGGCAGCACCCTCAACTCCAAGACCGGCACCGTATATTTTTATACCGTAAAAATCTCTTGTGGGATATATCAGAATAAAATTAAGTATCAGATTTACTATATTTACAGCAAGCCCGACGAACATCGGTGTTTTGGTATCACCTGCTGCTCTTAATACAGTGCCGAAAATAATAATTGCACATCTTGCAATCATTGGAGAATACAGTATAAAAAAGTATCTTGCAGCGAGCTCCTGTATAGGTTCATCAACACGCATCAATATGGGGATAACAGGACTTAAAGATAATGTAAGAACAGTAAGAAATATTCCGGACACCAGAACGGCAAGTATACTCTGGGCAGATGCGCGTTTTACATCCTCTGTTTCGCCTGAACCGCATTTTTGCGCTATATATGAAAGAAAACCGACTCCGATAGCAGAAACCGTTCCCCCGACAAGCCAGTTTATTGTGGTTGTGGCTCCCACGGCAGCAGTTGCAGAGGTACCGAGAGAGCCTACCATTGCAGTATCTATATATTGAACTGCTGTCTGCATAAACTGTTCAAAAATAATAGGTCCTGCAAGGGCAAATATTATTGCTAACATACTTTTGTTTTTTGTTTTAACTTCTATCATAACAGAATTACAGTATATTCCCTTCACACAATAGATAAATAATACCACATACTGCAAGATAAGTCAAAGGAAAAATCCCTTCTTCTGTTACAATAAAATTGACATCATAACCGCTCAATGTTATAATTTATAATCATTGTGAACAGGAGCTTCTTATATGAAAAAAATCGGTAAACAGGTACTTTTTTTAGAAACATCTGCAAACAATCCGAGAAACGGTGAAGGTGCATTTATAAAACTGAAGGACGGAGCCATTCTTTTCGGTTTCACCGAGTTTACGGGAAAAGAATGGGATGATGATGCACAAGCGCATATTGCTTTTGTTGTTTCGTATGATGAGGGCAATTCCTGGTCGGAGAAACAAAAGCTTTTTGAAAAAGATAAAGCATCAAAAAATATTATGAGCCTGTCTTTCCTGAGAATGAATAACGATGATATCGGAGCATTTTATATTGTAAAAAATGCCGACGAAACCGACAAGATTGTTTTCAGAAGATCATCAGATGAGGGTAAAAACTGGTCCGAGCCTATAAACTGTATGGAATGTTTACCGCGACAGGACTATTATGTGCTTAATAACGACAGAGTGTTGAAGCTTTCTGACGGCAGAATTCTTTTCGCAGTCGCCAGGCACACTGTACTTATAAACAAAGATGTATTTATGCCGGGAGAAATATGCTTCTTTTTTTCTGATGATGACGGTGCAAGTTGGCAGAAAACAGCAACTGAGTTCAGATGTCCTTTTTCCGATAATCCCGACGGATATGAAGAGCCCGGACTTTATGAGCTTGCGGACGGCAAAATATGGTGTTACATCAGAACAAGTCTCGGTTTTCAGTTTGAGTGCTTCTCCTCAGACAAAGGGAACACCTGGTCAACCCCTCAGCCTAATCTGTTCTTCTCCTCTGCCTGCTCCCCTATGCTTGTAAAGGATTGCGGAAAATTTACCGCAGCGATTTTTAATCCCGTTCCGGAACATATACTGCGTAAAGACTCAGAGCCTTGGGGCAGAACTCCTTTTGTTATGGCAGTAAGCAAGGACCGTGCAAAAACTTTCAGCAAGGAAAATATGTTTTTTATTGAAGACGATCTCAGTAACGGTTATTGCTACCCTGCTGTATTTGCAGGAGATAACTATATGCTTGCGGCCTATTATCACAGTAACAATACTGATGTTTGTCTTAACAGCACAAAGATTGTTAAAATTATGTATAATGAAATTGATGAGTAAATCGAAAAAAATAATAATCTTGACATACACAATTCAAAATGTTATACTTACCGAGTAAAAGACATTGACGGAATTACGCTTTTTGTGGATTTTTCAGAGAGTCGGCGGTTGCTGTGAGCCGATATTGAAGCGAACAGGCGGTCTCACTCCCGAGTCGGATTTCCCAAAGCTTAAGGCTCATAAGAAATCCCGTTTATCCGCGTTAAGGGTTCTTGAGCGGTCGTTTATACGGCAAACAGGGTGGTACCACGGTATTACATCGTCCCTGAGGATTTTTCCTCAGGGATTTATTTTTTATTCAGGAAGGTATTTTTATGAATTACAATTTCAAAGCAACAGAAGAGAAATGGCAGAAAAAATGGGAAGAAACAGGTGTATTCAATGCACAGGATAATTCTGACAAGAAAAAGTTTTATGCTCTTGTTGAATTTCCCTATCCCAGCGGTGCCGGTATGCATGTAGGTCACATCAAGGCATATTCCGGACTTGAGGTAGTTTCAAGAAAACGCAGAATGCAGGGGTACAATGTATTGTTCCCTATCGGTTTTGATGCTTATGGTCTGCCTACAGAAAACTATGCTATAAAAACGGGCATTCATCCCAGAAAGGTTACCGACACAAATATAGAAAACTTTACAAGCCAGCTCAAAAAAGTAGGCTTCTCTTTTGATTGGAACAGAGTTGTTGATACAACTCAGGAGGATTACTACAAATGGACACAGTGGATTTTCCTTAAAATGTTTGAACATAATCTTGTTTTCAGAGATAAAACCTTGGTAAACTACTGTCCTTCCTGTAAGGTTGTTCTTTCAAATGAAGACTCACAGGGCGGTAAATGCGATATCTGCCACAGTGACATTGTGCAGAAGTCAAAGGATGTATGGTATTTAAGAATTACCGAATATGCAGACAAGCTTCTGGAAGGTCTTGATAAGGTTGACTATCTTCCCAATGTAAGACTACAGCAGGAAAACTGGATAGGTAAATCAACAGGAGCGTTTGTAAACTTCACAGTTAAAGATACCCAAGAAACACTTCGTATATACACAACCCGTCCCGATACCCTTTTTGGTGTAACCTTTATGGTTATTGCACCTGAGCATCCCTTGCTTGATAAGTACAAGGATATGATTTCCAATTTCAATGAGGTTGAAGCATACAGAACAGAATGTGCCAAGAAGACCGAATTTGAAAGAACACAGCTTGTTAAAGAAAAAACTGGTGTAAAGCTTTCCGGCTTTGTCGGTATCAATCCCGTAAACAACAAAGAAATTCCGATTTTTATTTCAGACTATGTTATGATGGGATATGGTACCGGTGCAATTATGGCTGTTCCTGCACACGATCAGCGTGACTATGATTTTGCAAAGAAGTTCGGCATTGATATAATTGAGGTTATCAAAGGCGGAGATATGTCCGTTGAAGCATATGCCGGTGACGGTGAAATGGTTAACTCTGATTTCCTCAACGGTCTTAAAGATAAAAAATCCTCTATCGCCAAAATGCTCGAATTCCTCTCCGAAAAAGGTATAGGCGAAAAAGGCGTTCAGTACAAAATGAAGGACTGGGCATTCAACAGACAGCGTTATTGGGGGGAACCCATTCCGATTGTTCATTGCCCCGAATGCGGTATTGTTCCTGTTCCTTACGAAGAGCTTCCCCTTACCTTGCCTACCGTTGAAAACTTTGAACCCGGCTCAGACGGTGAAAGTCCGCTTGTTAAGATTGAGTCTTTCGTAAACTGTAAATGTCCCAAGTGCGGTAAGGATGCAAAGAGAGAAACCGATACTATGCCTCAATGGGCAGGCTCCTCATGGTATTTCCTCAGATATATTGATCCTCATAACACTGAGCGTTTTGCAGATAAAGACAAGCTCGCTTACTGGGGACCTGTTGACTGGTACAACGGCGGTATGGAGCATGTTACCCGTCATATGATTTATTCGAGATTCTGGCACAGATTCCTTTATGACATAGGTGAGGTTCCCTTTGATGAGCCATATGCTAAGAGAACTGCACAGGGACTTATTCTCGGTCCTGACGGCGATAAGATGTCAAAGTCAAAGGGTAATGTTGTTAACCCTAACGATGTTGTAGACAGCTTTGGCGCTGATGTTCTTCGTACCTATGTTCTCTTTATGGGTGACTATGAAAAGGCTGCCCCCTGGTCTGAAAACAGCGTAAAGGGCTGTAAGAGATTTATAGACAGGGTATGGAATCTTCAGGAAATTGTTGTTGACGGTGATGAATTCTCCAAGAAGCTTGAAACATCTTTCCATAAAGCAATCAAGAAAGTGTCTGAGGACATAGAAAACCTCAAATACAACACCGCTATTGCAACTCTTATGACTCTTATCAATGAAATATATGATAACGGCTCTTTGACAAAAGCAGAGCTTAAAGCATTCATTACTCTTCTTAATCCCTTTGCTCCTCATATCACAGAAGAAATCAATGACATTATGAGCTTTGGCGGTATGCTTGCAAACGGCAACTGGCCTGAATATGATGAAGCAAAATGTGTTGATGCGGAAATTGAAATTGCTGTTCAGGTTAACGGTAAGCTTAAGGCAAGAATCAATGTGCCTGCCGAAATTGAACAGGCTGAGGTCATTGCAGCAGCAAAAGAAAATGAAGCTGTTAAAGCTATGGTTGACGGAAAAACAGTTGTAAAAGAGCTTTATGTAAAAGGCAGACTTGTTAATATCGTTGTTAAATAAAATATGCAAAAAATAATGTGCTGTCGGCATACGCTGTCAGCACATTATTTTATTCCCGTATCATCATCTGCAAGATGACCGAATTTTATTGAATCCGAACCGAATCGCTTTCTTATAGCAGATAATGTTTCTTCAATCTGCTCAAGCTTTTCGCTGTTGGTATTCTGCGTAGTGAACAAATCTATTTGAACAAAATCTTCATCTGCACTGACAAGTCCCGATACTGTTACGGAAAGCAATCTGACGGGATGCTGCATATTCCATACCGTCTGTGCAAGCTCGAAGGCAACCTCCGATATCTCTTTTTGAAGAAAAGTAGCATTAGAAAGAGTTTTTTGTTTTTGGATTGTATTAAACGAAGGATCTCTTATCCCTATCTGAATAACATTACCCTTGAGATTATCTGAACGAAGTCTGCCTGCAACCATATCGGCAAGCAAAGCTATTCCCGATCTGATTTCATCAGCACCGCACAAATCGCGTCTGAAGGTCATAGAGTTTCCTACTGATTTTATTTCTCTCGGTGCATAGTATGAACGGACAGTCTCCCCGTCTTCTCCATTAGCACTTTTCCATAGTGAAAATCCTGTTTTTCCGAGTATTTTGCTTATTTTATCGGGATTATATTCAGCTAACTGCCCGATTGTTTTTATCCCCATAGAATTAAGCTTATCGGTAGTTTTTTTGCCTGACATAAAAAGCTCAGATACCGGCCTCGGATATAAAATCTTATCAACATTTTCTCGGCTTATAACAGTTGTTGCATCGGGCTTTTTATAGTCACTTCCGAATTTTGCAAAGGTTTTACAGAAACTTACTCCCACAGAAATAGTGATTCCTACATCATTTTTTATGCGCTGTCTTAACAAATCGGCAAGCTGTTCGGCGGTAATTCCCAAAAGATGAAGAGAATTTGTAACATCAAGAAAAGATTCATCAATACTGAACGGCTCAACAAGATCAGTATATTCCAAATATATTTTATTTATTTCTTTTGATGTTTTGTGATATAAATCGTGATGCGGAGGCACACAAACCAATGACGGACATTTTCTTTTTGCCTGCCATATAGGCTCAGCAGTCTGAATGTTATATTTTTTTGCAAGTTGATTTTTTGCAAGAATAATACCGTGTCTGTTTTCGGGATCTCCCGTAACAGCCATTGGTATATTTTTAAGCTCAGGATTTAGTTTTTCTTCAACAGAAGCATAAAAATTATTACAGTCACAATGCAAAATAACCTTGTCCATCAAACTCACCTTCAAAACTATTTTATCACTTTAGCAACAAAGTATCAACATTAAGTCGGAAATATGTACATAAAATGAACAAGACATCAAGATTTTGTTATTTTTTTGCAATATTTACAAACAGTTTATTGATTTTATATACAGATATATGTTAAAATACAATTCAGTTGATTTTCTCACGAAAATCTCCATAATCACTCAACGCAATCGGAGGCGGAAAAATGATTGATATTAATGTTATGTTATGCAAAGGCTGTTCCTATTGCATAAAGTTCTGTCCCAAGAAAATTCTTGAGCTGGGCACAGAAAGAAACAAATTCGGACACTTTTATCCCCACCTTACAGATGAAGCTAAATGTATTTCCTGCGGTATCTGTGCAACTATCTGCCCTGAAGGTGCAATAGAGCTCCCCGAAAAAGTAAAGGAGGAAGAATAATGGCTAAGGTTCTTGTTAAAGGCAACGAAGCTATTGCTGAAGCTGCTGTCAGAGCAGGTTGCCGTTTCTTTGCAGGATATCCTATCACTCCCCAGAATGAAATCCCTGAATATCTTTCCTGGCGTTTACCCGAGGTTGGCGGTGTATTTGTTCAGGGTGAAAGCGAAGTTGCTTCAGTTAATATGGTATATGGTGCTGCAGCATCAGGCTGCAGAGCAATGACAAGCTCTTCAGGCCCCGGTATAAGCCTTAAAGCAGAAGGTATCTCATATCTTTCAGGTACACAGTTACCTGCTGTTATTGTAAACATCAGCCGTGGCGGTCCCGGACTCGGTTCTATTCAGCCCGCACAGCAGGATTATTTACAGGCAACAAAAGCTCTCGGTCACGGTGGCTTCAGAGTTATGGTTTTTGCTCCATCAACATTGCAGGAGGCTGTTGACCTTACTTATTCTGCATGGGATTATGCAGAGCGCGACAGAAATCCTGTTCTTATTCTTATGGACGGCTGCCTTGGTGCTATTATGGAACAGGTTGAATTCCCCGAAATGAAAGAACCCAAAAGAGAAGGCACCAAGAACTGGTCCCTCAACAGAGTTGATGGTGAACACCGTTCAGACAGACTTCTCACTCCCTACTTCCCCGAAGCAATGCTTGAAATGCAGAATAAATCAAGAATGCTTATGGTTAAGCGTTGGGAAGAAAATGATGTAAAAGTTGAAGAGTTTATGCTTGATGATGCAGAATTTGTTGTTGTTGCTTACGGTATTTCTGCAAGAGTTGCTAAAGAAGCAATTCTCAAGCTCCGTGAAGAAGGTCATAAAATCGGTATGATAAGACCTATCACCCTCTTCCCCTTCCCCAAAGAAAGCTTCAGAAAGCTTGATTACAACAAAGTAAAAGGCTTTATTGATATTGAATTGGCTATACCTGCACAGATGCGTGACGATATTGCCCTTGAAGTTAAGGATCGTGCGCCTATTTATGAATACTGTCGTTCAGGTGGATTCCTCTTTGATGATGACGGCGTTTATACTGCTGTTAAGAAAATCCTTGACGGAGGTGCAAAATAATGGCTGTTTACAAAAGACCTGCTACTCTTAAAAAGAATCCCAGCGGCTTCTGCCCCGGCTGTATGCACTCACTTGCAACAAAAATTATTGCAGAAGTTGTTGATGAAATGGGACAGAAAGAAAACTGTCTTCATATTGTTCCCGTTGGTTGTTCAACCCTTAACCTTGTTTACTGGCAGGGTGATATCCTCGGTGCAGCACACGGAAGAGCTCCGGCTGTAGCAACCGGATTCAAGAGAACAAACCCGGAAAGACTGGTTTTTGCTTATCAGGGTGACGGTGACCTTGCTGCTATCGGTCTTGCAGAAATTATGGGTGCCGCAAACAGAGGCGAAAACTTTACAGTTGTTTTCTTTAATAATCAGACATACGGTATGACAGGCGGTCAGATGGCTCCCACAACTCTTATCGGTCAGAAAACTACCACTACAAGATACGGCAGAGATCCTCAGACAACAGGTTATCCTATGAAAATGTGCGAGCTTCTTGCTACTCTTGAAGCTCCTGCATTTGTTGCCCGTTATGCTCTCAACACGCCCAAGGGTGTTATGGAAGCAAAAAAAGCTATCAGAAAAGGCTTTGAAATTCAGATGTCAGGCAAAGGATTTTCTTTCATAGAGCTTCTCGGTAACTGTCCCACAAACTGGGGAATGACTCCTTTGCAGACACTTGAATATATGGAAAGCAACACTATTCCCTATTTCAAGCCCGGTGTATATAAAGATAAGTATAAGGATGAGGTGAAATAATATGAAAAAATCATTAGTTATTTCAGGCTCCGGCGGACAGGGCGTTATGAGCTCAGGCATTATGGTTGCACAAACTGCTGTTGCTGCAGGCAAATGCGCAACATTCTTGCCTGAATACGGTCCCGAACAGCGTGGCGGCAGCGCAAAATGTACTGTTGTTGTTAACGATACAGAAATTATTTCTCCTCTTGCAAGCAAATGTGATACTCTCATAACAATGAATGAGCAGGCATACAAAAAGTTTGCAGCATCTCTTAAAGCAGGCGGTGTACTTATTGCAAACACAAGCCGTGTTGTATCTCCCATCACTCGTGAAGATATTGTTGTCGTTTCAGTTCCCGCTGATGATATTGCAGTTGAACTCGGAAACATCAAATGTGCAAACATAGTTCTTATCGGTGCGCTTATCGGTGCTGATGCAGGAATTATTACCGAAGAAGCAATGCTCAACAGCCTTATGGCTAAGTTCGGTTCCAAGAAACAGGAAGTTCTTGACCTTAACAAGGCAGCACTTGCAAAAGGTATTGAGATCGGCAAGGCAGCTATAGCAAAATAAATATATTTTTTCAGACCTGTATTCTCATTTTTGTAATACAGGTCTGTTATTTTCAATATGCAGAAAAATAATAAAATTTTTGCAAAAAAAGTATTGACAAATCAATTTTTATAGAGTATAATCCCAACTGTTGCAAACAAGTAAATAGATAGAGGAATAGTGTAACGGTAGCACTGCAGACTCTGACTCTGCCTGTTGGGGTTCGAATCCCTATTCCTCTGCCAAAAAACCTCGTTCCTTGAACGAGGTTTTTTCATTTATGTCCGCAGGACATAACTTCATT
>JAZNOZ010000034.1:0-16177 GCA_045589395.1 Acutalibacteraceae bacterium
AAGCCGAAACGCCGAAAAGCGCTGGAAAGGCTTGATTTCAGGCATGGTTCGGATTATTACCGTCACCCTAAAGTTAAAAGCGCACTTACTCACCACTTTTAGTGACAGTGCAAAAAAGTAAGAGTTAATGCAGTTTTTGCTACATTAACTCTTTTTGTCCTTTAGAGTACGGCTCCGATGAGGTGCTTTTTTTGTGTCAAAATTGCCAACTAGCCAATAAATTGGAATTTATCGGTATGTCAATACCATATGCCTTTCTATTTCCTTCATGCAAGAAATAACGACAGGCGAGAAGAACTTTCTGTCTTGATAAACCATATAGTAATCTCGTATAAATTTTCCGTCAGTCAGTGTTAATTTCTTTAGACTGCCGGATTTAATATAATCCTTAACCACAGCCGTTGGCAATATGGTTATTCCATTATTATTATTCACCAGATCGATAAGTGTTTGATTGCTGATGCTTTGTACTACAGGAATTGGAAAACACCCTGCTGTATCAAACACCGCATCTATGCATTTGCGACATCCACTACCTTTTTCACGAAGAAGCAACGGCATCTCAGAAAGTTCTTTTACAGTTACACTATCATTAGAGGTATATTTCGTTGAACATACAACTTGCATTTCTTCACTATATAATTTTGTCACTACAAGATTGTGTGTATCGGTTGGCGTGTCAGTTAACGCAAAATCTATCTGGTTGTTTGCCATCATTTTTTCTATTGCTTTGTTGTTATCAACCGTAACATACAGTTTTAGTTCCGGTATATGCATTTTCAACCTTTTAACGATGGTTGATAACTGACCTTCACCAATCGTTACATTAACACCGATGCGGCAGGTAACAAACTTTGATTTATCTCTTATATCCGAAATTGAGCTATCAAACTGTTCAATGATAGTATCCGTGTAGGTTCTTAGCTTCTCTCCTGTTTCGGTTAGGTATATCTTTCTACCAATTCTATCAAACAATTTGGTATTATAAAAGACTTCCAATTCTTTAATCGCAATACTTACAGCAGGTTGTGTCATATTTAACTCATCCGCTGCCGGTGTAATACTCATATGATTACACACGATTTTGAATATTTGTAAATGTCGCAAGGTCATATCTGCACCCCATTACATAAGTAATTACTTATGTTTTATATTATAATATACAAATTGTTTTATGTCAATTTGAAGAGTATAATTATTCTGTTATAGAGGTGTGATTGTGAATCGTTATCTGGTTGAAAACCTTTTCGGTATCAAAGGATTACATGTTGCTTGGTGAAGCACTTGCTATTTACCGTTAAAAAAACAGGCATTGACAAAGCTCATATTTATAATTTTTCTCTTGTTCTTATACCTGTCTGTATTGTGTATGCAAGAGCCTATTATGTGATTTTCAAGTGGGATAATTACAAGGATATGAACTTTATTCTGCTGATTGTGACGCTTTGGGCATATGTGCACTTCAAGCGAAAGGGACATTTGCTTCCGTTCTATATGGTTGGTTACGGAGCTATCCGCTTTTTCGTTGAAGGACTGAGAACTGACAGTTTATATATTGTACCCGATCTTCGTGTTTCACAGTTATTATCACTTGTATTGATAATCTGCGGTCTACTTTTAGTCAGCTACATAAAAAAATCCCAAAAGGTAAGAAAGGTGGCTAACAATGAACAATAAAACTAAAAGAATTATTCAACTGTTTGGTACCTTCTTAAAAATCGGTGCATTCACTTTTGGCGGCGGTTATGCTATGATACCGTTGATTCAAAAGGAAATAGTTGAAAAAAGAAATTGGATAACCGATGATGATATCCTTGAAATAGTGGCGATTGCGGAATCAACACCGGGGCCGATTGCAATTAATGCCGCTACCTTCGTGGGTTTTCGTATCTGCGGATTTTTCGGTGCGTTATTTGCAACACTCGGAGTTGTCATACCATCTTTTTTCATTATTCTTTGTATATCTTTCATCCTTAAAGAATTTCAAAGCACCAAAGCTGTTCAGTATGCCTTTAACGGTATTCGGGCAGGTGTACTTGCATTGATTATCAAGGCTCTTTGGTCGATGTATAAGAAATGCCCGAAAAATATTATTTCCTACATCATTATGACAGCGGCATTTGTGATAACAGCCTTCTTTAATGTGGATGTGCTTATCGTTATAATAGGTTGTGCAATACTCGGTCTTGTATCGTCTATAGTGATTTCAAGGAGGATAAACTGATGATATACCTTGAACTATTATGGACTTTTCTTAAAATCGGCGCATTTACTTTCGGCGGCGGTTATGCTATGTTGCCGCTAATACAGGAAGAAGTCATTGCACACGATTGGCTGGATGCCAAATCACTGATTGACTTTATAGCCGTGAGCGAAAGCACACCGGGGCCGTTCGCTGTAAACATTGCAACCTATGTAGGCGCAGAGGTCGGTGGTATTTTCGGTTCTTTCTGTGCAACTCTCGGGGTTGTTCTTCCGTCCTTTACTATCATTCTTGTAGTAGCAAAATGCTTTGAGCGATTTCAAAAGAGTAAAGTCATAAAGGGATGTATGTCGGGATTAAAGCCTGCTGTTGTCGGCTTGATAGGATCTGCCGTAATATCCGTAGGGTTAACCGTTTTTGCGCCAAATGATTTTAGTACGACTATTCTTAGTGACTTTTCTTTTTATACAGCATTGGTAGTATTTCTGCTATCTGTATTTTTAGCATTCAAAAAAGTGAGTCCGATACTGATTATCTGTATATCCGCAATACTTGGAATAGTGTTCGGCTGCTTTAAATTATGACCAAACGGCATCATGGCTTTTGTCCTTGATGCCGTTTGTTATTGTAACTACAAATTCTTATTTATCGAATTGATATATCACACTTAATGCAAATTTACAATCGGGTGCAGGGTTCCCGCCCTGACTTATTCACTATTCCTTCTTACATATTACTTCGCCAAAAATCGACCCAAAGATTAGTGAAGAGTGAAGAGTGAATAGTGAAGAAGTAATAAGTAAAAATCGACGAACTTCTGTCGAAATTCATCGATTTTTGGCTGGGGAGGCGGGATTCGAACCCACGAATGCAGCAGTCAAAGTGCTGTGTCTTACCGCTTGACGACTCCCCAATATTTCTTTATGAAAAAACCGCAAAATCTTATGACTTTGCGGTTTAAGTGGGGTGGATAATCGGGCTCGAACCGATGACCTCTAGGGCCACAACCTAGCACTCTAGCCAACTGAGCTATACCCACCATATCAACTGCACACATATTAACTTTTATGCGTGACACTTGATGTATTATATAGTATCACTTACGATTTGTCAAGCAGAAAAGCAAATTTTTTCAAAAAAAGCTGCTTCATTTTACACAATATCCGTCTGCGATAACAAATATTCGTAATATTATTGCAGTTTTTTGTTATTTTTAGATATTGCAATCACAGCTAAAAAAACATATAATATGATGTAATATTTTTGAGAATATTTTGTAAGGAGAATATATATGATTAAAGTTGTAAAATTCGGCGGTTCCTCTCTTGCCGATGCTAAACAATTTTGCAAGGTCCGTGATATTGTAAAAAGTGACACAAACAGAAAATATGTTGTTGCATCCGCACCCGGTAAGCGTGATTCTCACGACACAAAGGTAACTGACCTTCTTTTACAGTGCTTCCGTCTTGCAAAAGAAAAAAGAAGCATTGATGAAACCTTTTCAAAAATTGAAAAGCGTTACCGTGACATTATAAATGACCTTGAGCTTGATTTCTCCCTTGATGAAGATCTTGCAGGTATCAAGGTTGCTATTCTCAACCACGCAGGCAGCGATTATATTGCAAGTCGCGGTGAATATCTTAATGCAAAGGTTCTTGCAAACTTTTTAGGCTTCCCCTTTGTTGATGCGGAAGACGGCATCTTCTTTGATGAAAAAGGTGTTCTTGACCTTGAAAGAACAAACAGAAAGCTGGCAAAGATTCTTTCTCTTCACGAATTTGCAGTTCTCCCCGGCTTCTACGGTGTATCTCCCGACGGTACCGTAAAAACCTTCTCTCGCGGAGGCTCCGATATAACAGGCTCTATCGTTGCAGGTGCTGTAGGTGCAGATTTATACGAAAACTGGACTGATGTTTCAGGTATGCTTATGGCTGACCCCAGATGTATCAAGGATCCCAAACCCATTCCTGAAATTACATACAGAGAGCTCAGAGAACTTTCATATATGGGTGCTACTGTTCTTCACGAGGATGCAATTTTCCCCGTAAGAAAGGCACAGATTCCTATAAACATCCGTAATACAAACGAGCCCGATGCGCCCGGAACAATGATTGTTCACAAGGCTTCAAGCAGCAATGTAGAAACAGTTATCACCGGTGTTGCAGGTAAAAAGGGCATCACAGCAATTCATATCGAAAAGGATATGATGAATTCCGAGCTCGGCTTCGGCAGACGCGTTTTAGAGGTTCTTGAATCTCACGGTGTTTCATTTGAGCATCTCCCCTCAGGTATTGATACAATGAGCGTGCTTGTTACTTCAAACTCACTTGTTGAATGCAAAGGCTCAATCACAGCTGAAATCGTAAAAAAGGTTGATCCCGATTCAATAACAATCGTTGAAAACCTTTCCCTTATCGCTATTGTAGGCAGAGGAATGAGCGGTACAGAGGGTGTTGCAGCAAGAATTTTCACAGCACTTGCAAATGCCCATATTAACATCCGTATGATTGACCAGGGTTCAAGTGAAATGAACATCATTGTTGCTGTTGAAGAAAAAGATTATCAGAAAACACTTGAAACAATATACAACGAATTTGTAAAGGACTGATACGATGGCTGTCCCCGTTAAAGTTAAAAAGCTGACAGAGCTTGCAACTCTCCCCACCTATGGCTCCGAATTCAGCGCAGGCGCAGATTTATATGCAGCAGTTAACTGCGATATTCAGATAGCTCCCGGAGAAACCGTTGCAATTCCCACAGGTCTTTCACTTGAAATTCCCGAAGGCTTTGCAGGCCTTATATATGCAAGAAGCTCTCTCGGCACAAAAAGAGGATTGGCACCTGCGAACAAGGTAGGTGTTATTGACTCCGATTACCGCGGAGAAGTTAAGGTTATGCTTTTTAACCATTCGGGCTCTGTTCAGACAATAGAAGCAAGAGAAAGAATAGCACAGCTTATTATCACACCTTTCTTAAAAGCCGAATTCAACGAAGCAGACACCCTTTCCGAAACACAAAGAGGAACAGGCGGTTTCGGTTCTACAGGTACAAAATAAATTTATCCGCCAGCAAACATTACTGTTGGCGGTTTTACTTTGCACAAATCAGGATACATACCAAGGAGAAACAATATGTCGTCCACATTAACAAAAAAAGACTCAAACATTAAGCTTTTAAGCTTTCTGTGTCCTTTAATATATTTTGCAAGCTATCTTACAAGAAAAAACTACTCGGTAGTACTGTCTGAAATTATCATAAGCGAAGGAATATCAAATGCCGATGCTTCGCTTGCCGTAACACTCTCCCTTATCTCTTACGGTACAGGACAGATTATAAGCGGTATTTTAGGTGACAAATTCAAGCCGCAGAACATTATTCTTTGCGGTCTTACTCTCACAACACTTATGAATCTTGCAATGCCCCTTTGCTCTGATTTTTATCTGCGCGGTGTAATATGGCTCATAAACGGCTTTGCACAGTCAATGCTCTGGCCTCCACTTGTCAGAATTATGGCAGCGACAATGGATTCAAAAACATATAACGATGTTTGCACAAATGTAAATGTGGCAGGCATTTCGGCAACCATTTTCCTGTATCTTACAGCATCAACAATATGGATAAAATATTTCTCCTGGAAATATGTTTTCTATTTCTCGGCTTTTGCCTGCACAGTAATCATATTTATATGGCTGTGGGGAATGAAAAAAATCACAAAGAATTTCCCGTCTTTCACTAAAAAACAAAATTCAAACGATACAGACTCTCAGTCAAAACAGAAGCTTTCTGCAAAAAAACTTTTAGCTTCAGGCTTTATTTTCATCGCAATCGCAATAATTGCACAAGGTGCTTTGCGTGACGGTATTTCAGACTGGGTACCCACTTTCATAATAAACACCTTTAACCTTGAAAGCTCGGGAGCAATCCTTAAATCCATTCTTATTCCCGTTTTCGGCGTATTAAGCGTTAAAATAGTGGGAATTGTAAACGGTAAATTCGTAAAAAATGAAGTCAACGCCGCCGGCATAACCTTCTTTGCAGGCTTACTCGGCTGTGTAATTCTTCTTTTATTCTACACAAAAAACCAATATGTAACTCTCACAGTATCCGCATTGATAACAGGTGTTATGCACGCTGTAAATTTCTTCCTTATCTGCATTGTACCTGCAAGATTTGAAAAATACGGCATCGTATCAACAATTTCGGGAATTATCAATTCCCTTACATATGTCGGCTCTGCAGCAGCAACCTACGGCTTTGGTGCAATAGCCGATAATTACGGCTGGAATGCTTCAATTATCACATGGTGCGCAGTTGCCCTTATCGGTACACTCTGCTGCTTTGTTGCAGTTAAATCATGGAAGAAGTTTGTCAAAGACTGATGAATAAGTTTGTTATAAATCCTAATCTGCCCGACAAAAAAATATCCCTGTGTGCTGTTCAGTATGACTCGGAAATAATAAACACTCTGCATAATATGGGCATTGAAGCTATTTCACCCGAAAAGGACAACAATCTGTCTGAGGAGGTAAGCTGTCATGCAGATATGCTTATATGCCATACAGGAAACAATAAAATAATTCTTGCCCCATCTCAGAAAAAGTTATATAATGAACTGAGAACAAGAGCTTTTGAAGTAGTTTTTTCGGAACCGCTGAATGAATTTTATCCGGAGGATATACTGCTGAATGTTGCGGTAAGCAAAAACTTTGCTTGCGGGAATTTCAGCTTTACATCTAAAAAACTCCTTGATAGCCTACAGAACAAGCCTCTTATTAATGTAAAACAGGGCTATACAAAATGCTCCCTGTGCTTTGTTACGGAAAACGCATATATAACGGAGGATAAGGGTATTGCCCATGCATTGAAAAAAACAGGCTGTGATGTTCTCTTAATTGAAAAAGGCGATATATATTTAAGTGAAAAGCACTTCGGCTTTTTCGGCGGTGCAACAGGAAAAATTTCCCCCAATGAACTGGCAATATACGGCTGTCTGATATCACACAGAAACGGCAAAGAAATAGAAACTTTTCTTAATAAACACGGTGTTGCACCTGTCGAGCTTTGTGACGGACAAATCAAAGATATAGGCGGCATACTACCGCTTATATAAAATAAGGTGAGATTATGTATTCATTAGGTATTGACATAGGCGGAACAAAATGCGCGGTTATTCTCGGACAAGGTCAGCTTACCGAAACAACTCAAGGCTTCATTATTGATAAAACCGCATTCCCTACGAATGTGGAAAGAGGCTACAAGGAAATTCTGCAGAATATACTCAATGAGGCAGATAAGCTGTTGAACAAGCACTCGGTTTCATCAAATGAGCTGCTCGGCATAGGTATCAGCTGCGGCGGTCCGCTCAACAGCAAAACAGGAACAATTAACTGTCCGCCGAATCTTCCCGACTGGGACAATGTACCGATTGTCGAAATTTTCCACGAGCATTTCGGTGTAAAAACACATTTGCAGAATGATGCAAATGCCTGTGCTGTTGCCGAATGGAAATTCGGTGCGGGGAAAGGCTGTAACAATGTTGTTTTCCTGACCTTCGGAACGGGTATGGGGGCAGGTCTTATTTTAGACGGTAAGCTCTACTCGGGCACAAATGACCTTGCAGGTGAAGTCGGTCATATAAGACTCGCAGAAAACGGACCTTTGGGTTACGGTAAAGCCGGTTCCTTTGAGGGCTTCTGTTCAGGCGGAGGCATTGCAAGATTGGGAGAAATGTTACTTTCTCAGGCAAAAGAAAACGGCATTGAAACTGAGCTTAGTGCCATCAATAAGCTTTCTGCAAAAAACATTGCCGAAGCCGCAAAAAACGGTGACAGCGTGGCAAAAGATGTTTACAGAATATGTGCCGAAAAATTAGGCGCAGGACTTTCTGTTATAATAGACATATTAAACCCCGAGGTCATAATTATAGGAAGTATCTATCAGAGAGATACCGAAATGTTTGAAGATATAATAAACGAAGTTATAAAAAAAGAAGCTTTAACGGGCAGTGCAGCAGTCTGCAGGATTGTTCCCTCTGAACTGGGTAACAGCATAGGCGACTTTGCCGCACTGGGACTTGTTTTTTAAGGAGATTACAGTAATGACATCAATAGAGATTTTCGACAGATTGTTTACGGATTATCCTGTGCTTAACGAATGTAAAACTGATATATCCGCAGCATTTACTATTCTTTCAGAGTGTGCAAAAGCAGATGCAAAAATTCTTGTCTGCGGAAACGGCGGTTCTGCTGCAGACAGTGAGCATATAGTAGGCGAGTTAATGAAAGGCTTTCTTCTTAAAAGACCGCTTTCCAAAGAACAAAAAAAGCAGTTTGCCGAGATTGAGAGCGGTGAAGAAATTGCTGATAAGCTTCAATGCGGAATAAAGGCAATTTCTCTTGTAAGTCAGTCTGGTGTGATTTCTGCCTTTGCAAATGATATTGACTCCTCTTTAGTTTTTGCACAGCAGGTATTTGCATATGCCGACAAAAAAGAGGATGTGCTTATTGCTTTGAGCACCTCGGGTAATTCCGACAATATTGTTAAGGCTGCAAAAACCGCAAAAGCTGCAGGGATAAAAACTATTGCAATAACAGGTGCAAATAATTCAAAGCTTTCCGCAATAGCGGACTGTACAATAAAAACACCATCAACACAAACTTATCAGATACAGGAATACACTCTTCCCGTATATCATGCACTTTGTGCTATGCTGGAAGCGTATATGTTTACAGAATAACAAAAAAACGACTTTTACTTGATTTTTCAAGTCAGAAGTCGTTTTTTTATCAAAATAGCTTTATTCCATCATAACAAACAGTTGTTTTTACAGGAAATTTAAGTTCGTTTACTGCTTTTACCATATCACCGTGAGAGGTTCTGTGGCTTATATGCGTAAGAAAAAGCTGTGAAGTTTCATCCAGAGTACCTTGCTTCAGCAGATACTCAGCAAGCTCTTTCACATCTTCAAGACACTGATGCTGTCCCCCCGGGTGCTTACCCGCAGTTCCCATTGTTGCTTCGGAAATAAATATATCTATTTTATATTCTTTCAGCCTTCTGAGAGTTTTTTCGGGATATTTTCCGCTGTCAAGTCCGTAAAAAAGCTTTCGTCCATCAGGAAACTCCAGAAGATACATGGCACTGTTTTCGCCCATATTTCCCCGATGGTTACCCTCAAACGGAATAACACCGATTCCGTTTATTTCATAACGGCTGAAATATTCCAGTCTGTGAAAAACTATAATGCCGTCCCTTTTCCAGTCCGCAACCTTACCTTTAAGAATCCAACTGTTGTTACACCACTGTTCAACTATATCATAGGCTTTATCGGTAAAATAATAGTGAAGCGGTTTTCCTCGGCTTTGTCCCCAGAATGCCTGCATCATCATATGTCCGTTAAGGTGATCATCATGCGTGTGTGTAATCAGCACATGCCGGAGCTGAGTAAAATCACCGTATCGCATCGCCTGTAAGGGTGCATCTGCCCCTAAATCAATCAGCATTTTTTCATCAATACGAAAAGAGGTTCGCAAGCGCTGATTTTCGGGATGCTTTCTTGCATCCTCACAAGCATAGCAACGGCAAAAAGGAGCAGGAATCCCCTCTGCCGCACTTGTTCCGAGAAATTGTCCGATAAGCATCTGCTTTAGTCTCCTTATTGTAAAAAAGTCACCGACAATCCTCATCGGTGACTTTTTCCTTTTTACTTATATTTTTGTTTCAAGACCAACTGCATAACGAAGGATATGTCTTGCATCTGCAGAATTAACCCCGTCATTACCTACAACATCGGCAAGGAAAAGAACAACCCTTGTAACTTCCCCCTCAAGACCGACTGCATATCTTAATGCAAGACGGGCATCAGCGGAATTGATAACACCGTCTCTGTTAACATCACCCTTTGACAAATCGCTGAGCTCTTCGTTCTGAGTGTTATCCGAATATGCCGCAATAGTTTCTGTTATAGGTGAATATTTAAGATACTGAGGATAAGTATTGTTCTGCCATACATTGTTCTGCTCTTCGGCAGTAAGCAGCCATACAATAAATTCAACTGAATTTTTGCATGTAAAATCAAGATGAGGAAGATTCTGAATAAACCATGTGTTTTCGGGAAGAACACAGGTAGAAGCATCAATATCTCCGTCAGGAGAGGTGTGATTATGAGATGAAATCAGACAAACCGTATCACATTCCCAGAAATCATTAAGGTCTGTTGTTGTGGCACCCCCTGAAGCGTACTTAACAGATGCAATACCGTCTGAAAGCTCGTTAACAGTTGCTGTCAAAGGAAGAATCTGAACATTATAGCCTACAACATTGCTGATTTTTATACCTGAAGCCTTTGCATTTATCAAAGTATTATTTGTCGCAGCAATAACCTCACGGTAAGCGGATACTGTATCAAGAAATTCCTCATCAATAATTTCATCGCCGTACATAAAGTCCATTGCATCCTGATAGTCGTCATCGGGAACAAGAGCCCAGATGCCGGGCATAGTACGGAGGTACTTTTTAAGGCTTGCTTCATAAATTTCTTCAGAGCATGCTGCAAGGAACTTATTATACATTTCACCAAAGGTCTGACCTACATCATTGGAGCTGAGAATATAAATAAGCATTGTAGAGAAAAGGTAGCCTATTGCATTTACATAGGAATCATCACCGAGAAGTGTTGTGAAAATTCCCGAAATCATTCCGTTGGGATCCTGCTGCAGATAAGAAAGGAAGGCATCGCCTCTGTAGGAGTTTGTGATTACGGCATACATATCCTCAAAGGATTCCTGATCAAGAATTGTTTTATAGAGTTCACCCTTCATAATATCGCCGATAACGGAGCTGCCGAAAAGCTCACAGTTCTGGAACACAAGTGAATCAACACTTGTTTCAGCATGCTCACTATAGTAATAAAGATAAGCGTTTGCAACAATACCGCCATATCCGCCGGCAAGAATATCAACCTTATCGCTGCCCTTCTGAGCCTTGACATTTTCAATAAAATCAACAAGTCTTTCAGCAGAAACAGCAGGGTCAAGACGCCAGTCATATGTAAAAATATATGTATTATCCTTATCTACCGCACCGTTTGAATATTCAAAAAGAGCAGAAAGATTCTCGGTAATAATGCCTTCATCCTCATAATAGGAAAGAGGCAGATTGTAGTCCCATGGACCGACATTATTATGCTCGGGTTTACCGTTCTCTGCACAGGTAATAGAACCGAACATTGAATTTATACCCTTATTTACAAGCTGCTTGCCTGTTTTGGGAGAGCCTAACTCTGAATCATACAGCAGCACACCTGCAATTATATGTGTTGCGGGAGAAAGAAAGCTTGCAGACTGCTGATTGAGCACATCTTCACCTGTTTTAGTGTTGTAAAGTGCACTTTCACTGATATCAGCTATGTAGATAACAGGCTCTTTTTCAGTTGAAGCAGCAACAGCAGCGAGAGGTAAAACAGCTATTATTGCTACCGTCAACACTATTGCAATAATTTTTTTGAACAGATTGTTTTTCATTGAAATTCCTCCAATGCATACTTTTGTGTATATCTTTTAATATTATACGACAACACAACAAATATTGCAAGCATTTTTTTAATACAACAATATATATTGTGTTTTTCATCTATTTTTCGATACTTTCACTATAATCTCTTAAATAATGCAACAGATTTTCTCTGTTTTAGATGTTGACATTTTACAAAAATAACCGTATAATGTTCCAAAAGGAACAAATTTACAGATTTTTATAGGAGCAAGGCAAATGAGAAAGAATGATTTAGCTGCCGTAAAAAAGTGTATCCTGTTTTCATCGGCACAAGAGCAAACGGTTTATTCTCTCTTTGACAAAGAAAAATTTACCATAGCCTCCTACAAAAAAAATGAGGATATTTTTACTCCCGAGGCCTATTCAAAAAGCCTTGCGGTTATTCTCTCCGGAGCAGCTTCGGTCTACAAAAATAACACTCTTATGAGCATACTCACTCCCGGAGCTGTTTTCGGAATGTCCGTCTTGTTTTATGAAGCCGAAGATTTCCCGACCACGGTAAAAGCGCGTGAGGATTGCAGGGTGCTATTCATAACCAAAGAACAGCTGAATGAAATTTTCAGAAAAGACCCCATAACAACCGAAAACTACATAACCGTATTATCCGAACGTATACATTACCTGAACACAAAAATAGAAAACCTGACAGCACACTCGTCTGCCGAAAAATTGCTTGTATATCTTGAAGCTTTCGCAGAAAAAAATAAAACAGATGAATTCACACTGCCGTTTTCAATAATTGAGCTTGCAAATTCCTTATCTATAGGCAGAACATCTCTTTACAGAGCTTTTGAAGAGCTTGAAAAGAACAACAAAATTGTAAAAAACGGAAAGAAAATCCGTTTAATAAAATAACCGAAAGGAAAAAATATTATGAAAAAGATTATTTCTGTAATTTCACTCATTCTCTGTCTTGCACTTGTGTTCTGCGCTTGCAGTAACACTCAGAGCAATGAAACAACAACTGCACAGGAAGAAACAACATTAACTGCAGAAAAGGCAAAAATAAACCTCGGTATGCTTAAAGGCCCCACAGGTATGGGTGGTGCTTATCTTCTCGAAAAAGATGCTCTCGGCACCGCAAATGCAGACTACGAGCTTACTCTTGCTGCTTCTCCCGATGTTTTCACTTCTGCTCTTCTCAACGGTGAGCTTGACATTGCCGCTGTACCCGTTAATGTTGCAGCAACACTTTTTGCAAAATCACAGGGTAAGGTTCAGCTTCTTGCAGTCAACACTCTCGGTGTGCTTTACCTTATGGATAACACAGGAGAAATAAAGTCCGTTGCTGACCTTAAGGGTAAAACTATTCTCTCTGCAGGTCAGGGAACAACAACAGAATATGTACTTAACTATATCCTCGCTGAAAACTCTCTTGAAGCAGGCAAGGATGTAACAGTAGAATATGCTGCGGAGCATGCAGAGGTTCTCACACAGGCTGTTGCAGGCAAATACAGCGTTGTGCTTCTTCCCGAACCCTTTGTAACTCAGCTCAAAACAAAGGACGCAGGCTTTAACACCTGCATTGACCTTACGGCAGAATGGGAAAAGCTCGGCGGCGGCTTACTTACAATGGGTTGTGTAGCAGTAAGAACAGAATTTGCCGAAAATAATCCCGAAGCAGTCAGCGCTTTCCTTAAGGATTATGAAGAATCCATTAAATATGTAAATGAAAATACTGAGGATGCCGCTGCACTCATTGAAAAATATGAAATTGCAGCTGCAGCTATAGCAAAAACAGCACTTCCCAACTGTAACATAACTTTCCTTGCAGGTGAAGAAATGAAGACCAATGCTTCCTCTTATCTTGAAATTCTTCACAGCTTCTCTGCAGCGGCAGTCGGCGGAAGTATCCCCGGTGATGAATTTTTCTATACAGGTAAATAATGATAAACAAAAAAATTAACAGCAAACTGAAAACAGCAATCCGCACTGCCGTTATTGCGGCGGTGTGGGTTGCCGTTTGGTTTTTAGCCGCATTTATTGCCGAAAAAAAACAGTTAAGTATCCTTATCCCCTATCCCGGCGAAGTCATAAAAGCCTTTATGCAGATTCTTAAAGAACAGGATTTCTATATTTCCTGTGCGCAGTCGCTTCTGAGAGTGCTTGAAGCATGGGGCGGCGGACTTGTTTTCGGTATCATACTTGCAGTTATAACAAAGCTTTCAAAAGTACTTCATTCTCTTTTTGCACCTGCACTGCATGTTATAAAAGCGACTCCCGTTGCCTCTTTTATTATCCTTGCTTTAGTTCTTATGACATCTTCTTTTGTTCCGGTCGTGACAGGCTTTCTTATGGCACTTCCCGTTGTATGGGCAAATATGTCACAAGGACTGCACGCACCGCAAAAAGAAATTCTCGAAATGGCGGATGCTTTCAATATGAGCAAAAAAAATAAAATCCGTTATATCTATTTGTCCTCATTGAAACCGTATTTTTCAGCGGCAGCAACAACCTCAATGGGGCTTACATGGAAAGCTTGTATTGCTGCCGAGGTAATATGTACACCGAAAAACTCCATAGGCTCGGAAATTTACAATGCAAAGGTTTACCTTGAAACTCCGTCGCTTTTTGCCTGGACTTTAACGGTAATTGTGCTGAGTGTAATTCTGGAAAAGCTTATAAAAATACTCCTGAAAAGGTGGGAATGAATATGATAGAAATAAAAAATCTTTCAAAAAGCTATAACGGAAAGATCATATTTGAAAATCTTTCATTCGACATAAAAAAGGGAGAATGCACTGCTTTTTCAGGTCAATCGGGCTTAGGAAAAACCACTTTGCTGAGATGCATTGCAGGACTTGAAAATGCAGATTCGGGCAACATTAAAGGTATGGAAAATATGAAAAAAACCTTTATTTTTCAGGAAAACAGACTGCTGCCTCATCTTACGGTTCTTCAGAATATACTGTGCGTTACCGATGATAAGGACCGTGCATTACACTATCTTGAAAAAACATTTCTTATTGATGACAAAGCAAAAAAATGCAGTCAGCTAAGCGGCGGAATGAAGCGCCGTCTTGCAATAGCAAAGGCACTCTCATTCGGCGGAGATTTCTATTATCTTGATGAGCCTTTACGCGAGTTGGATGATACTACGAATGAAAAAATTATGCTTTTGCTGAAAGAGGAAATTAACGGTAAAACATCGATTTTAATAACTCACGACACAAATCATGCCCATATTCTGGCAGACAGACATATTTTTTTCAGCGGCTCTCCTATGCAAATAGAAAAAGATGTTGCATTATAAGAAAAAATCTTACAATTTATCAACCCCCTGCCCCCATTCTTGGGGGTAAGGTGTTTCTTGTTATAAGAAAATTGCTCACAAATGCGAGCAATTTTCTATATAATAACCAAAAAGACACCGAAAAATTCGGTGTCTTTTTTTGTAAAAATAGTGTTGCTATATATACAAAAATATATTATAATTATTGTGTGTATTTATTACCCAAAAACCGAAAAAAGGAAGGTTTTATTATGACAAAACGCAAAATTTTCATTTCACTCGTTGTCGGATTGTTGTTGAGTCTTATTTTTGTTGTAGGCTCCTCGGCAGCAACCAACACCTGTGCCAAAGGTCACACAGCGGGTAAAGCCGCTACCTGTACTACTGCACAGAAATGTACTAAGTGCGGTACTGTGATTAAAGCAAAGCTCGGTCACAAATATACCAACACTTGTGACAAATCCTGTAACCGCTGCGGTGCCACCCGCACAATAAAGCACAAGTACACAAATTCCTGTGATAAAACTTGTAATGTCTGCGGTGTTAAAAGAACCATAACCCACAGCTATGCGGCTGCTACCTGCACAAAGCCTAAAACCTGTAAGGTCTGCGGCGTTACAAGCGGAAGTAAGCTCGGTCACAAATACACCAACACTTGTGACAAATCCTGTAACCGCTGCGGTGCTACCCGTACAATAAAGCACAAGTATACAAACTCCTGTGATAAAACTTGTAATGTCTGCGGTGTTAAAAGAACCATAACCCACAGCTATGCAGCTGCTACCTGCACAAAACCTAAAACCTGTAAGGTATGTGGTGTTACAAGTGGAAGCAAACTCGGTCACAAATATACCAACACTTGTGACAAAACATGTAACCGCTGCGGTGCTACCCGCACAATAAAGCATACTTACACAAATGCCTGCGATAAAACATGTAATGTCTGCGGTGTTACAAGAACAATAACCCACAGCTACGCTGCCGCTACCTGCACAAAGCCTAAAACCTGTAAGGTCTGCGGCGTTACAAGCGGAAGCAAGCTCGGTCACAAATACACCAATACTTGTGACAAAACATGCGACCGCTGCGGTGTTACCCGTACTATCACACATACATACACAAATGCTTGCGATAAGACATGTAATGTTTGCGCTGCTACAAGAACAATAACCCACAGCTACGCTGCTGCT
>JAZNOZ010000035.1:0-56607 GCA_045589395.1 Acutalibacteraceae bacterium
GTCTTGGTGGCTCGGCAAAAAGGTCCAATTTTTCTAAAAACCAATTATACAGCGGTCTATGGTTTTCAAACTCCAAAGAGCAAAGAGAATGGGTTACCCCTTCCTTTGCATCGGAGAGAGGATGAGCAAAATCATACATAGGATAAACACACCATTTGTCCCCTGTCTGGTGGTGGGAAATATGCATAATTCTGTAGATTACGGGGTCACGCATATTCATATTAGGAGAGGACATATCAATCTTTGCTCTGAGCACCTTTTCGCCGTCTGCAAATTCACCGGCTGTCATTCTTCTGAATAAATCAAGATTTTCTTCAATGCTTCTTTCTCTGTAGGGGCTGTTTTTTCCGGGCTCGGTGAGAGTGCCTCTGTATTCTCTCATCTGTTCAGCCGTGAGGTCATCAACATATGCCTTGCCTTTTTCTATAAGCTTTATTGCACACTCATAGATAAAATCAAAGTATTCTGATGCATAATAGACATTTGCCCACTTAAATCCCAGCCATTCGATATCCTCTTTTATGGACTCAACATATTCAACATCCTCCTTTGAGGGGTTTGTGTCATCAAGTCTTAAGTTACAGATACCGTTATATTTTTCTGCGGTTGCAAAGTCAATGCATATAGCCTTTGCGTGACCAATATGGAGATAGCCGTTGGGCTCGGGCGGGAAACGCGTCTGAACGCGGGTGTTCACACCCTCGGCTAAATCCTCATCAATGAAATCGTGTATAAAATTTGAAGAGAGTGAGGTTTCTTCTAAAGCCATATTTTTTATCCTTTCTGAATACAAATGCTGTGTGTTAAGCTATGTGAGCAATGAAGCTGTCAAAACGCTTCATAATTTCATCTGTGCCGAGTAATTTCATAATTGAGCAAAGGTCGGGAGTGTTTGTTCTGTCGGTAAGAGCGATTCTTATAACGGTTGAAACATCGCCTACATGACCCTTGAAAAGCTCGGGAGTTTTCTTGTATTCCTTGACATTGGGAGTAAATCCGAGAGGCTCGCAAAGCTCTTTAATCTTGTTGAACCATACATCCTTTTCGTCATTTATGTCGTAAGAAGCCTTGTAGGCTTCAATAATTTTAACAGCATCCTCTTTGTTTATGTTTTCGGGAAGCGCATAAACGGGCGCGAATAAATCATTGTAGAAATATGAAACATATTCCTTAACACCGGACCAGTTTATTATGTCTTTTCTGGGCTTGGGTACATCTCTGTCTATTGCGAGTATACCCTTAGCAAATGCTTCATCTGCGGTAAAGAGCTTATAAAGCTCCTCATCGTTGTCCTTTGCCCAGCTTACGGTGTTCTCGTAAACTGCATCTGCCGTCATAAGAGAAATTGTGTTTTTACAGATGTCGTTAAGCTTCAATATATCGAAAAGTGCGCCCGATGTGCTCATTTTCTTGAATGAGAACGGGAACTCATATTTGTCTGCGGTGGGGTTAGCATTTCTCCAGTCTTCAAAGTTGGAGTTTGCAAGTGTCATAAGATATTCAACAACACCGTCTGCGGGGTAGCCCTGCTCTGCATAGAAGCTTACCGATGCTTCGGGGTCCTTTCGTTTACTAAGCTTTCTCTTGTTGCCGTTATCAAGCTTCATAATGGGAGAAATGTGAGCAAACTTGGGAGCCTTGTAGCCTAAGAGCTTGAAAAGCTGAATGTGTACGGGAAGAGAGGAAATCCATTCGTCACCTCTCACAACATGAGTTGTTCTCATAAGATGGTCATCAACTGCGTGTGCAAAGTGATATGTGGGAATACCGTCTGTTTTGAGAAGAACTATATCCTGAATATTTTCCGGCATTTCAATTTTGCCCTTTATAAGGTCTTCAACAACAATTCTTCTGTTTTCGTCCCCGTCTGAACGAAGTCTTACGGTATAGGGAAGTCCTGCCTTTATTTTTTCTTCCTGCTCAGCGAATGTGAGATTTCTGCAAGCAGCAAATTTGCCGTAATAACCGGGATTATCGCCCGATTTTTCCTGTTTTTCTCTTAAAGCGGAAATTTCTTCCTCAGTACAGAAGCACGGATATGCAAAGCCCTTTTTAACAAGGTCCTTTGCAAAGCACTGATAAATATCCTTTCTCAGGCTCTGCTTATAGGGGCCGTATGCACCCTTTTCGCTGTCCTTACCCGTTGCACCCTCTGTGGGAGAAATGCCGAAAGCGGCAAGGCCTGAAAGGATTTTATCAATAGCATCGTGTACCTCTCTTTTCTTGTCCGTATCTTCAATTCTCAGGAAAAATACACTGTCCTTAGTTGCTGCTGCAAGGCGGTCAATAAGGCAGGAGAAAAGATTGCCTATGTGCATATAGCCTGTGGGGCTGGGAGCAAATCTTGTTACCTTTGCGCCCTCTGATAAATTGCGCAGAGGATATATATTTTCATAGTCTGCCGGAGCTTTGTCGATATTCGGGAACAGAAGCTCGGCGAGTTTTTCAAAATCGTTCACAATAATCATCCTTTTCTGTGTTGCAATAGTCATACGAATTAATTATAATACAAATAATAGCAAATGTAAACAAAAATTTACACGGAGAAGAGATATGGAGCTTATTAAATTTTCGGGAAATACCTATTATATTAAAAACGCAGTAAACATAGGTGTGTATAAGACTTCGGAGAATAAGGTATGCCTTATAGATTCGGGTGCGGATAAGGACACGGGAAAGAAAGTTCTGAGGCTATTAGAGGCTGAGGGACTTGAAGTCGAATACATAATTTCAACACATTCACACGCCGACCATATAGGGGCCAACAGCTTTATAAAGGAGAAAACAGGCTGTAAGATTTTTGCAAACAAGGCAGAGGTGCCCTTTTGTAATTACACTTATTTCGAGCCTGCATTTCTCTGGGGAAGCTTACCCTTTGAAGAAATAAAATCCAAGTTCCTTTTGGCGCAGGAATGTGAAACTCGGGATATATCTCAGCTTGACTTGCCCTCTTCTCTTGAAATCATTCCTCTTCCCGGACATTGCTTTGATATGATAGGTGTTAAGACCGAGGACGGAGTTTTCTTTGCTGCCGATGCACTTTTCAGCGAGAGAACAGCTGAAAAATACCATTTCTGCTATATCTATGATGTCAAAGCATATCTTGAAACTCTTGAAGTGCTTAAAAATACTCAGGCAAGGCTGTTTGTGCCTGCCCATTGCGAAGCAAGTGAGGATATCACATCCCTTTGTGAAATCAATAAAAACAAGGTGCTGTCAATCTGTGAGGATATACTCGGAATATGCGCACAGGCTAAGATGTTTGAGGATATATTAAAGGAAGTGTTCGATAAATACTCGCTTGTTATGAACGCAACACAGTATTTTTTGGTCGGAAACACGCTTAAAGGCTATCTTACATATCTTAAAAACGAAAATAGGCTTACCTTTTTCTTTGAGGACAATAAAATGCTGTGGAAAAAGAATGAAGATTAAGTTTTGTTTAATATTGTTGAAAAAAATCTGTAAACAGTATATACTTGAAAAAAATCCCTTTTTGGAGGATGTTTATGCTTGATAAATTAAAGAAGCTTGAAGAAAAGCCTATAGATACATTGATTTTAAGAGCACTTGCAAGCTGGTGTGTGAGTGCGCTGATTATGCTTCTGAAGGTCGGCAAGAGCTTTACCTCCCTTGAAGCATATGATGCAGTCAGCTTAATATCTTTCATTGTTGTTTTTGCAGCGTCCTTTGCTTTGTTATCAGCTGTTTATTTTCTGTTTAAGGTGGAAAAAATTGACATTTTTGCCTTACCTGTTTTCTTTGCTGTCTACAGCATTATAACGCTCCTTGACAGCTCAAAAAATTTCTATTTTGCCTTCGGTCTTATTATCCTTTGGGCAATTCTCATTTACTACTATGTAAAAAAAGGCTTATTGGAAGACATCGATTTGTCAGCCAAAGCAACAAAGCTTTTGGTTTTAGCTGTCAGCCTTGTGTTCGTATTTTTTGTGGGAGCTGCAAGTGTGCTTCGCTATGAAAGCAACTGGGCGCCTAATTTCGATTTCGGACTTTTCTGCAATATGTTCTACAATATGAAGGAGAGCTTTGTACCCTTGACAACCTGCGAAAGAGATACTCTTCTTTCACATTTTGCAGTCCATGTGTCGCCCATATATTATCTTTTATTGCCGTTTTATTTTGTTTTTCCGTCTCCGTCAACCCTGCAGATGCTTCAGGTAATAGTTCTTGCAAGTGCAGCAATTCCTATGTATATGCTCTCAAAGCATTTTAAGCTGTCAAACACAAGCACTCTGCTTTTGTGTGCGGTTGTGCTTTTGCACCCGGCGGTTGCGGCAGGCACGAACTATGATCTGCACGAAAACTGCTTTTTGCTTCCGCTTCTTTTGTGGTCATTCCTTTTCTTTGAGAAAGAAAAATACATACCTATGTCCGTATTTCTGCTTCTCACCCTTATGGTAAAGGAGGATGCGGCAGTATATGTAATTTTCTTTTCCCTTTATGTTTTCCTTGGAAGAAGAAAATACCTTCTCGGTACAATTATTGCCGCAGTTGCAGGAATATACTTCCTTATAGTCCTCTCGTATCTCGGTACATCGGGTGACGGTGTTATGAGCTGGCGATACGGTAACTTTATAGTAGGCGAGGGCGGACTTCTTGAAGCGGTCAAGAATGTGCTTGTAAACCCCGCATATGTATTCACTCAGATTTTTGTTGATGAGGGTAAAACCTATTCTCAGAAAATATTGCTTATTCTGCAGCTTTTTGTGCCTCTTGCTTTTTTGCCCGTCGGAACAAAGAAGGTATCACGGCTTATTCTTATATTGCCCTTTGTGCTGCTTAATCTGATGACGGTTTATGTTTATCAGTACGACATTTCTTTCCAATATACCTTTGGTCCTATGGCATTTCTTTGCTATCTGTCCGCAATGAATGTCAGCGATATGAAGCCCGATACATCAAAATTACTTTTAAGAATAGCTGCAGTTTCTTCCTGTGCGCTCTTCCTTGTTTCCGCCGTACCGAGATTTTCCCAATATGCTGAGATAGTAATGCAGTCTGCAGATGATATAAAGCTTACAAACGAAGCACTCGACTCTATCCCCGAGGAAGCCTCAGTTATAGCTTCAAGCTACTTCGTGGCACGACTTTCCGAAAGAAAGGTTATATATGCGGTAAATCATCACGAGGTAAAAGAGGGCGAAAGAGTAGATTTCGTAATTATAGATACAAGAGAAAACTATGAGCCTTTCTTAGAAAAATATCTCGGGTTAGGATATTCGATTACGGATACTGTAGAAAATACAAACGGAAAGGTGCTTGTATATATTCTTGAGCCATAGCAAAAACCAAGAGGTCAGCTAACGCTGACCTCTTATTTTTTACGCTGACACTGATGTTTTAGAATGGTAGGGAACGATGCCCAGATTGTTCCCTACCATTTATAAACCGAAATTACAGCAAAATTCTTAAGTTGCTTGCGTAGGGCTTAGTTCCCTACAAGTTTAGTCATACTTTTCTGCAAAAATTAATCGTTCTGCGGAACATCCTTCATTGAAAGGGAAATTCTCTTTTTCTTCACATCAACGCCGATTACCTCTACCCTGACGATGTCACCAACCTTGAGAACATCGCCGGGGTGCTTTATATATCTTGATGTTATACGGGAGATATGCACAAGACCGTCCTGATGTACACCTATATCCACGAAAACACCAAAGTCTATAACATTTCTGACTGTGCCCTTAAGCACCATACCCTCCTTAAGGTCTTCCATTGAGAGCACATCGCTGCGAAGCATAGGCTGGGGGAGAGCATCTCTTATATCTCTGCCGGGCTTTTTAAGCTCTGCAACAATATCCTCGAGTGTGGGAATACCTGTTTCACATTCATCAGCCGCTTTTGCTATACCGTAGCTTTGTGTGAGCTTTTCGATGTCTGTAGCCTCGGTAAGCTTTTTCTCGTTTATGTCAAAAAGCTTCATAAGCTTTTTGGCGGCGGCATATGATTCGGGATGAACACCCGTATTGTCAAGGATTTCCTTTCCGCCGGGAATTCTTAAAAAGCCTGCACACTGCTCGAATGCCTTGGGACCTAAGCCCTTTACCTTTTTTAGCTGTGCGCGTGAAGTAAAGGCACCGTTTTCTTCTCGGAACAAAACAATATTCTTTGCAGTTGCCGAGGTTATACCTGCAACATATTTAAGAAGAGATGGAGAAGCCGTATTAAGGTCAACGCCTACGGAGTTAACGCAGTCCTCAACAACACCCGAAAGGGATTCCTCAAGTCTTGCTGCGGGTAAGTCGTGCTGATACTGTCCGACACCGATGCTCTTGGGATCTATTTTTACAAGCTCTGCAAGGGGGTCCTGCAGTCGTCTTGCAATGGAAACGGCAGAGCGCAGAGAAACATCGAATTCGGGAAATTCCTGAGCACCGAGCTTTGAAGCGGAATAAACGGAAGCTCCTGCTTCGTTTACAACCATATATGTGACCGCACCGCCGAATTCCTTTATTGTTTCGGCAACAAAAATTTCGGCTTCCTTTGATGCTGTACCGTTACCTATGGAAATACAGTTTACACCGAATTTCTTTATGAGCATTTTTACCTTTGCTGCAGCCTCTTCCTTTTTATTCTGAGGAGGTGTGGGGTAAATAACTCCCGTGTCAAGCACCTTACCGTTTTCATCAACAACTGCTATCTTACAGCCCGTTCTGTATGCGGGGTCTACGGCAAGAACTGTTTTTCCCTTTACGGGAGGCTGCATAAGCAGAGGCTTTAAGTTCTGACCGAACATTTTTATAGCCTGCTCATCTGCCTTATCCGTAAGGTCGTTTCTTATCTCTCTTTCAACAGAGGGGAAAACAAGTCTTGTAAAGCTGTCAAGAGCCGCTTGTTTTACAAACTGTGTGGAGATGCTTCCGGGCTTTACAAAATATCTGTAAAAAATAGACATTGCTGCAAAATCTTCTATTTCAATACCCACGGAAAGTATATTTTCTTTCTCACCGCGGTTTATTGCGAGAATTCTGTGGCTGGGAATTTTTGCAACAGCCTCGGAGTAGTCATAATACATCGAATAAACGGAATCCTCCTCGGTTTTTGCTGTACTGCGGATGATTCCCTTTTTGTTTATAAGCTCCTTAAGGTCGCGTCTGACATCTGCAGAGTCCGACATTATTTCCGCAATAATGTCGTTTGCTCCCTGAAGTGCATCCTCTGCACTTTCAACACCTTTTTCGCTGTCAATGTAGCCAAGGGCTAATTCCTCTATGCTGCCCTCGGTGAGTGACTGCTCAAATAAGGTAAGCGCAAGAGGCTCAAGACCTTTTTCCTTTGCAACGGTAGCTCTTGTGCGTCTTTTCTGCTTATAGGGGCGGTAGAGATCCTCAAGCTCAGCAAGAGTTTTGGCATTGTTGATAGCTTCCTGCAGTTCATCTGTCATTTTGCCCTGTTCGGTTATTGAATTGCTGTAGTCCTCTTTTTTCTTTTCAAGATTTCTGAGATACTGTAAGCGGTCTGCAATTTCTCTTAATTTCTGGTCATCGCAGGAGCCTGTCATTTCCTTACGGTAACGGGCGATAAAGGGGATTGTGTTGCCGTCGTCAATGAGCTTTATTATATTTTCCATATGGTCTTCCCGAACGGAAAATTCTGAGCAAAGAGTGAGTTTAATATCCATTTTTTTTGTCCTCATATTACAAGTTTGAATTGCTGTTAAGGTCTACAAGCTTTTCCTCGTAGAGCTTCTGCAGTGACATCATTATGCCGTATTTTGCGTGATACCAGGTAAGTCCGCCCTGGAAATATACAGCGAACGGCTCTCTTATCGGGCCGTCAGCCGAAAGCTCGATTGATGAGCCCTGAACGAAAGCGCCTGCAGCCATTAGAACATCGCAGTTGTAGCCGGGAATGGGGTAGGGAATGGGAGTGACATAGCTGTCAACGGGAGCAGCAGACTGTATACCGTTGCAGAAAGCCTGCATCCGTTCGGCTGAGCCCAGCTCAACGGACTGAATTATATCGTGTCGGCTCTCTGTTGAGTTCGGAACAACATTGAAGCCTAATTTTTCATACACATTAGCGGCAAATATAGCACCTTTAAGTGCACCTGCAACAACCGTGGGTGAGAGGAAAAAGCCCTGATAGAATGAGGTCATAACCGAAAGACTTGCACCTACATCCTGACCTATACCGGGAGCCGATAAGCGGTAGTGGCAGCGGTTGATACATTCCTGAGTGCCCACTATATATCCGCCTATGGGGGCAAGTCCCCCTCCGGGGTTTTTTATAAGTGAGCCTACCGTCATATCCGCACCCACATCAGACGGCTCAATATCTTCAACAAATTCACCGTAGCAGTTGTCAACCATAACAATAAGTGACGGCTTTATGCTTTTAACAAAGGAAATAAGCTCACCTATCTGCTTTACCGAAAAGGTGGGACGCATCTGATAGCCCTTTGAACGCTGAATGGTAACTACCTTTGTTTTTTCGTTTATAGCTTTTTTTATGTTTTCATAGTCAAATGTGCCGTCACTGAGCAAATCCACCTGACGGTAAGTAACACCGTATTCCTTAAGTGAACATACGGATTCTCTGATGCCTATAACCTCCTCAAGAGTGTCGTAGGGCTTTCCCACGGGCGACAAAAGCTCATCACCGGGTAAGAGATTAGCCGAAAGAGCAACAGCGAGCGCGTGAGTGCCGCAGGTTATGTGCGGTCTTACGAGAGCCGCTTCGGTGTGAAAGGTGTCCGCATATACTTTTTCGAGAGTATCTCTGCCCTTATCATCGTGGCCGTAGCCCGTTGTGCCTGCAAAGCATTCTGCAGAAACTCTGTTATCCCTGAATGCCTTTAAGACCTTAGCCTGATTATATTCCGCCATAAGGTCAATTTTTTCAAAACGCTCGGTGAGGGAAGCTAAAATTTCTTCACAAAATCCGAGAACCTCGCCGCTTATTCCGAGCGAAGAATACATCTGTTTATTCATAGCAAAATCTCCAATATTCAATATATTGGAAGTATAGCACAAAAATTGGTCAATATCAATAAAAATCTTAATAATTTTTTGTGTATCTCTTTTATATATGTTGTGATATAATAAGATAAATGTTAGTTTTTCGGGGGACTGAAATATGAATAAAAAAATCATTCCGATTATAATTTTAATGCTTTGTGTTGTTTTTATGGCTTCCTGCTCGAAAACCGAAGCAACGAAAAATGTTGAAGCAATGATTGAAAGTATAGGCGAAATCAGTGCGGAAAGCAAGAAAGCAATAAACGAAGCTGTAAAGGCTTATGAAGCTCTTTCAGACGAGGAAAAAGAAAAGGTTTCCAATTATTCCGAGCTTGAAAGCAAAAAGGCTACCCTTGATGAGGCTGAGGAATTTAACAAGAAGGTAAAGAAGCTTGTTAAGAATAAAGACAATAAGTTCACAGAGTCCAAAGACAGTATTACGGATATTCTTAAAGACAGCAAGGCACTTCTGGAGGAGTATGAAGCTCTTTCAGATGCCACAAAGGCTCTTGTGAATATTGATGAGCTTAAAGAGCTTATTGAAAAATTTGAGCTGTATGTTGCCAATGCCGAGGATGCAGCAAAGGCATATATAAAGGCATTCAAAGAGGTTTTCAAGGGTAAAAAATACACTGTTACCGGAATTTACTGTATAAAGCAGATCCGCGATAACGGTGATGAATACCATATGTTTGCCATTAAGTATACCGACAGCAAGAAGAAAAAACACACAGTATATTCCAATGCAAGATTTATATCCTCTGCGGCATACGACTTAATCGTTGAAAAGGCAGACATTTTCTTTGCCGAAAAGCCCGCCAGTGAAACATCAAACCCCGTAAAGAACTCAAATCTTGAGCTTGATATTGAAGCTCTCAAATAAGGAGATTGCCAATGGCTTGTAAGGTAATAGCGCACCGTGGCTCAAACAAGGTTTGTCCGCAGAACACATTGCCCGCTTTTTCTCAGGCGATAAGAGAAAAAACAAACGGCTTTGAAACAGATGTACATCTCACAAAAGACGGTGTTCCCGTAATCTGCCACAACTATACAATAGATGCAACAAGTGACGGAGTGGGGGAATTGTCCTCTTATACTCTTGCCGAGCTTAAAAAGTTTGATTTCGGAGGATATTTTTCGGCAGATTTCAAAAACACTCCAATCCCCACACTTGATGAATTTTTGTCCCTTGTTGCACCGAGTGCAACGGAAATAATCAATATAGAATTAAAATACGAAAAAGACAGGATGGGAGAGCTTGTAAGAAAAACGCTTGAATGTGTAAAAAAGCACGGTGTGCTTGACAGAGTTATTGTTTCAAGCTTCTCACCGAACATTCTTAAAAGTGTAAAGGAAACAGACTCTCGCTGTAAAACAGCATTCCTTTATCCCACAATGATGATTTCGGCTTGCAGACCTATTATGAATCCCTTTTTCATTGCAAAAAGAATAGGCGCAGATATTCTTCATCCTGCAAGCGTTGTTGTGTCAAAGCCCCTTGTTGCCATAGCGCATAAATTGGGAATGAAGGTTAATGTATGGACTGTAAATGATGAAAAAACCGTTAAATTCCTTTTATCCTGCAAGGTTGACGGTATTATTACCGACTGCCCTGCAAAGGTAAGAAAAATTATCGATAAGGTAGAAAGAGCCAATGCCTGATATTAAAAATAAAGCAGTGACTTTAAGTTTTGACGACGGTGTTACTCAGGATATCCGTTTTATAGAAATCCTCAATAAATATAACATAAAGTCCACCTTTAATCTGAATTCCGGTATGCTCGGTGCGGAATTTGAGCTCGAGGTAAAAGGAAAGCGTGTGAATCACGCAAATATTGCGCTCGAGGATGTAAGAAGAGTATATGACGGTCACGAGGTTGCAGGACATACTGTTACGCATCCGTTTTTGCCCGACCTTAAAGAAGAGGAAATTATAACGCAGGTTGAAAATGACCGTATTGCTTTAAGTGAAATTGTCGGCTACGAGGTAACGGGCTTTGCATACCCCGGGGGCGGAGTTAATTTCAACAGAAGAGTTGCAGATGTTATAAGAGATCATACCGGTATACAGTATGCAAGAACAACTAAAAATACCTTCGGCTTTGAAAAACAGACAGATCTGTATGTTTTTGAGCCCACCGCAAGACCTACTGCGGATTTTGACGAATTTTTCCGTATAACCGAAAAGTTCCTGACACTTGAGTCTTCTTCTCCCGCACTTTTTTATGTGTGGGGACACACCTATGAATTTGATGCCGATAACTCATGGGACAGATTTGAAGAATGGTGCAGGCTTATTTCTTCAGATAAAAGCATTTTCTTCGGCACAAACAAAGAAGTTTTTGAAAGACTGAGGTAATAATATTATGGCAAAGTCAAAATCAAAATCAAAAAAAAGACAGAGTGTTCCCCCTGTAAAAAAAGAAATTGACCGTTCAATAGCAACAAAGGGAATAGGTAAGTTTCTGTTTCTGCTTGTTCAGTGGACATGGGGAATGCCCGTAAATTTTGTAGGTGCAATAGTTTTTTTGATTGCTTCAAGAAAGAACCGTTGGGAAAAGTTCAATAATGCATATATATGCTATATCCCCGGCTTTCCCGGCGGCTTGTCATTAGGACTTTTCATTTTTATGGAAGACACAGACCGCGAGGCATGGACTAAAAACACCCGTATTCACGAATACGGACACACAATTCAGTGTCTGCTTTTAGGACCCTTATACTGGATTGTTGTAGCTCTGCCCTCTGCAGTATGGTGCAATTTCTTCAAAGGTTACAGAGCAAAGAAGAATGTTTCCTACTATAAGCTCTACTGTGAAAGCTGGGCAAATAAGTGGGGACAGAAATGGTCAGGACTTAAGCAGTACGGCATAAAATAAGAATGTTGACATATTTTCGGTAATATGATATACTAAGTAAAATCATTCTGAAAGGAAAACAAACTATCGTGGATAGTGACGGGCCTAACGGCGAAGCGAACTATTTTTATATTTATTAAAATAACTGCATAACTCACCTTTGAAAAAGTGTGGGTTGTGCTTTTTGTGTTTTTTTGGAGGAAAAACAAATGAATTCTATTATCCCGCAAATAATTTTACAGGTAATCCTTATCGCATTGAATGCGGTTTTTGCTGCTGCCGAAATTGCAGTAATTTCAGTTAAGGATGCAAAGCTGGCAACCCTTGTTGCAAAGGGTAACAAAAAGGCTATCCGTCTTGCAAAGCTTACCTCAGCTCCTGCCCGCTTTTTGTCAACCATTCAGGTAACAATCACTCTTGCAGGCTTTATGGGAAGTGCTTTCGCTGCAGACAGCTTTTCCGATTTGCTTGTAAAATGGATAGTATCCTTAGGTGTGAATATAAATGAAGCCACACTCAACAGTATTGCGGTTGTTGTTATCACAATAATTCTTTCTTATTTTACTCTTGTTTTCGGTGAGCTTGTTCCCAAGAGAGTAGCTATGAAAAAGGCAGAGAGCTTTGCTTTGGGTATTTCAGGGCTTATAAGTGTTATCTCAAAGATTTTCGCTCCTATTGTATGGCTTCTCACAATTTCAACAAACGCAATGCTGCGTCTTTTCGGTATTGATCCCAACGAGCACGAGGAGTCGGTTTCTGAGGAAGAAATCAGAATGATGGTTGATGTGGGCAGCGAAAAGGGAACTATTGATGAGGACGAAAGCGAGCTTATCAAAAATGTGTTTGAGTTTGATGATCTCGTTGCCGATGAAATCGCAACTCACAGAACAGATATTTCTCTTTTGTGGATGGATGAAAGCATTGAGCAGTGGGAAAAAACAATACATCTCAGCCGTCACACAAAATTCCCCGTATGCGATGAAAGTGTTGATAACATCATAGGTGTTCTTAATGCAAAGGACTTTTTCAGAATAAAAAACAAAACAAAAGACAATATAATGAAAAATGCGGTAAGACCTGCATATTTTGTTCCCGAATCCGTTAAAGCGGATGTGCTTTTCCGTAATATGAAGCAAAAGCGCGAGGACTTTGCTATTGTGCTCGATGAATACGGCGGAATGAACGGTATTGTTACTATGACAGATATTATCGAATGTATTGTCGGTGACTTTGATGATGATATGGATCACTCCGTAGCACCCCAAGAGCCTGAAATTGTTGCAATAGATTCCACCACCTGGAAAATCAGCGGTAATGCGGATATTGAAGAGGTACAGGAGGAATTGGGTGTTGCGCTTGAGGGCGAGGACTACGATACCTTCGGCGGATATGTTCTCAGCGTTTTAGGCTTAATTCCCGAGGACGGCAGCACACTGACAACCGAAACAGAACGAATGACCATCAAGATAACAAGCGTTAAGGACCACAGAATAGAAAAAACCATAGTCTGTCTTCTGCCCGAAAAGGAAAAGACCGAAGAGGAATGATATGATAAAAAATTATATCTGGGATTTTGACGGTATGCTCTTTGATACATACCCTCACACAACGGCAGCCTTTCTGGAAACCTACAAAAGAAAAGGCATTGAGCTTGATGAAAAAGAGGTTTTCGATAATCTTAAAATCTCTCTTCTGCACGCTTTCAGAGTTTATGAATGTGATGAAGACATAATAAAAGAGTTTTATGAAATTGAAAACACTCTTGATTTCAAGCCCAAAGGCTTCCCCTATGAGAAAATTCCCGAAGTACTTAAATATATAGCCGAAAACGGCGGTAAGAATTTTTTGTATACTCACAGAGATAAGGTCGCAATTCAGTACCTCGAAATGTATTCCTTAAAGCAGTATTTTGAAGGCTTTGTTACCCGAGAAAGCTCCTTCCCGTTCAAGCCCGCCCCCGATGCGATTGAATATATATGCTCGGAGTACGCACTCAAAAAGCAAGAAAGTATAATGCTCGGCGACAGACTCATAGACACAGGCGCCGGAAAAAACGCAGGTATACATACCTGTCTGTTTGATGAATTCAATTCATTTTCCCCGGATGCAGCTGATTGGTACTATAACAGCACAGCAGATATTTATGACAGAATAAGAGAAGAAATAAAAAAACAGTAGGCAAGCAGCCTGCTGTTTTTTTTTGATAAAACCAAAAGTCCGAAGTGGTAGGGAACGATGCCCACATCGTTCCGTATAAGGCAAATTCTAACCATTTTACAAAGCTTTTAGCATTATATCTGACAATAGATGTGTGTAAATAAAAGTTACCCACCCCTCAAACGGAACGATGTGGGCATCGTTCCCTACCGGATGAGGACTAAAATTTCAGCAAAATTCTTAAATTATACCACCGCAAATTGCGAATTGAACAAATCCGTATAAAATCCGTTCTTTGCAAGAAGCTCCTTGTGGTTTCCCTTTTCGATTATTTTACCGTCCTTCATAACAAGAATTATATCTGCCTGCATAACGGTTGAAAGGCGGTGGGCGACTATGAAGCTTGTTCGGTTTTCCATAAGGGCGTTGAAAGCCTTTTGAATGCGGATTTCGGTTCTTACATCTATTGATGATGTTGCTTCATCAAGAATGAGAATTTCGGGGAGAGCGAGCATTACTCTTGTTATACATAAAAGCTGCTTCTGTCCTTGAGAAAGTCCCTCTCCGTCCTCCGAAAGAACTGTATCGTAGCCTTGTGGCAGACGCTTTATAAAGGAATGGGCGTGTGCCTTTTTTGCCGCTTCAATTATTTCATCTCTTGTGGCATCGGGCTTGCCTATATTGATGTTTTCGAGCACAGTACCGCCCTTTACCCATGTTTCCTGCAAAACCATACCTATATCAGAGCGCAGGGAGTGTCGCTTTATATCTCTTATGTCGGTTGCATCAAGGTAAATAGCACCCTTATCGACATCGTAAAAGCGCATTATAAGGTTAATAAGAGTTGTTTTGCCGCAGCCTGTGGGACCGACAATCGCAACCTTTTGACCTTTTTTTACACTCAGATTAAAGTCCTCAATAAGCTTTTTGCTTTTATCGTATGAAAAGCATACATTCTTAAATTCCATATCGCCGTGTGCCGGGCTTAGTGCTACGGCATCAGGCTTATCCTGAATTTCAGCCTGTGCTTCAATAAGCTCAAGAACACGCGCAGCTGAGGCAAGGGAATTTTGCAGCTCTGCGGCAACCGAGGATATTTCATTGAATGGCTTTGTGTACTGGTTTGCATAGCTTAAAACGCTTGTCAGTAAGCCTACGGTAAGTGTGCCGCTCGCAGAGAAAACCGAGAGAGCCCCCACAAAAGCCGTTGCGGCATAAACAAGGGAATTTACAAATCTTGTTGCGGGATTTGTAAGCGATGAATAGAAAATTGCATTAAGGGAGGCCTTTTGGAGCTTGTTGTTTGCTTCATCAAAGTCTGCCTGACGGTCTTCCTCCTTTGCAAAAGCCTTTACCGTCTTAAGGTTACCGAGAGTTTCTTCTATGATAGCCGTCTGCTTGCCTCTTATCTGAGATTGTGCGCTGAAGAAATCAAAGGTATGATTTGCAATAAATCGCGCAACAAAAAGAGAAACGGGAGTCAAAAGCAGTACCACAAGGGCAATCTTGAAGTTAAGAAAGAACAGTATACCCAATGTGCCGAGGATGGTGAGAATACCCGTAAAAAGCTGTGTGAAGCCCATCAAAAGTCCCTCTGAGAACTGGTCAACATCTGTGATAACCCGGCTTAAGGTGTCACCGGTGGGATGCGAGTCAAGGTAGTTCAAGGGAAGAATGTTGATTTTACGAAAAGCGGAGTTTCTTATATCTCTTGAAACGAAGAATGTTATTTTGTTGTTTATTATGTTCATTATCCAGGTTACAATGCCGCACAATGCAATCCAGACAAAGGTTTTTATAAGTATCTGTGCGATTTCCTTGAGGGAGAAGCTCTCGGTTTCGCTTATGACATCAAGTGCATTGCCGAAAAGCAAGGGGATATAAAGTGTTGCCCCGACAGAAACAGCCGCGCAGATAAGAGAGAGCAGTATTCTGAATTTATAAATACCGATGAAGCTCAATACCTTTTTAACAGTCCCCTTGGGGGCCTTTTTCTTATCAGCCATTTGTTTCACCCCCGGTAGAAAGTGAGGCGTGTATTTCTTTATAAACCTCGTTTGACTGTAATAAGCTGTCGTGAGTGCCAAAGCCCACGGCTTCGCCGTCTTCAAGCACCAATATCTTGTCGCAGGAGGAAACTGCAGATGTTCTCTGTGACACAATAAATACAGTAGGGGAGTTCTCCATTGTATTTATAGCTTTTCTTAAGGCTAAATCCGTTGCGGCATCCAAAGCCGAGGAGGAGTCATCAAGGATGAGTATGGGCGCATTTTTAATCAAGGCTCTTGCGATGGTAAGTCTTTGCTTCTGTCCGCCCGATAAGTTCTTACCGCCCTGTTCTATAATTTCATCAAGACCGCCTGTTTTTGAATTTATAACAGATGTACTCTGAGAAATTTCTATAGCTTTGAGTATATCCTCTTCACTTGCACTCTTATTGCCCCATAAGAGGTTTTCTCTTATCGTACCCGTAAAAAGAGCAGCTTTCTGTGGGACTACGCTTACAAGTCGGGAGAGGGCATCCTTTGAATAGCTCTTTATGGGATTTCCGAAAAGACTTATTTCACCCTCGCTCACATCATAAAAACGGGGGATTAAGTTTATAAGCGTTGATTTACCGCTGCCCGTTGAGCCTATGATGCCTATTTTTTCACCTTTTTTTACTGTGAATGAGATATCACACAAGGAGTTTTCCGCAGAGGCAGCGTATTTCATTGAAACATTATCAAAAACGACTGCCGAAGCATTAAAATCGGGAGCAGCACCGTTTTCGGGATACTCAAGAGAAGCTTTTGTGTCGAATACATCCTGAATTCTTCGTGCGCTCGAAAAAGCCTTTGTGATGCTTATAATGAGATTGGCAAGCTTTATTAATTCAACTAAAATCTGTGACATATAGTTGTATAATGCCACAACCGCACCTTGCGTCAGAATACCGCTCTGCACTCTTATGGCACCCGTGTATATAAGAATAATAATTGCGGTGTTTATAAGCACAAAGGTAAGGGGATTGAGAAGAGCCGAAATTCTGCCGGCAATGAGCTGTGCATTTGCAAGAAGAGAGTTTTTTTCTCTGAATTCCTCAATTTCCTTTTCTTCTCTGCAGAAGGCTCTTAAAACTCTGCTTCCGGTGAGAGCTTGTCTTGTTGCAGACAAAACGGTATCAAGCTTTTTCTGTACACTTTTGTAAAGAGGCATAGTTATGAGCATTATACCGAAAACTGCAACCGACAGCACGGGAATTGTGCCGACAAAAATGAGGGCCGACTTAGTGTCAACCGTGAAAGCCATAATCATTGCACCGAAGACCACAAAAGGCGAGCGCAGAAGTAAGCGGAGCGTAAGATTTATTCCGTTCTGCACCTGATTTACATCGCTTGTCATTCTTGTGATAAGCTTTGAAGAGCCTAAAGTGTCGATTTCCGTGTAGGAAAGACCTTGAATGTGAGAAAAAAGGGAGTGCCTGAGGCTCGTTGCAAAGCCGACTGCCGCCTTTGCCGCAAAATACTGCGCTGTTATTGAAAAGCCGAGACCTACTAAGGCAAAGCCCGCAAGAATACCGCACATTTTAAGTATATAGGGTATATCTTTATTGGCAATTCCCGTGTCAATAATCTGCTTTACAACTAAAGGCACAAAAAGCTCAAACAAGGCTTCAAGCATCTTGAAAAGGGGAGCAAGCACCGTTTGGGCTTTGTATTTTTTAATGTGAATAAGTAAATTTTTCATAAATATCTCTCGGATTGCTACCGTCACCTTTTATTTTGCCAGAGTCCACTCGGCAATGTTTGAATAAAGACTTCTCTCTGTTGAAATAACGGCAGAGGTTATATTTCTCGAATAGCTTAACTGTCCGTTTCTGTAACAGATGGGAATAAAGGGCATTTCCTCATAGAATTCCTTCAGGAATTTGTCGAGCTCCTCACTTCCGGTAAGATATGAAAAATAACATTCATCAAGGCCTGATAATGTATTTGTCATTCCGTAGGCGGCGGCTCCCTTTGAATCAAAGAAAGGCGACAAATCCATATTATGAGAAAGCTTTATTTCGGATAAATACATATCGTATTCACCGCTTATAAGGGTATTCCTGAAATCCGCTTCATCGAGCATATTGACGGTTACTTCAATATTCACCTTTTTTAACTGTTCCTTTATAAGAGCGCAGGTGTTTCTCATAAAGCTGTTTGAATTACTGCAAATAAGCGTGAAATATACAGTATTGCCGTTTGTTCCGCAGGAAAATGTGTCAAGAAGTGTGTCTGCAGTGTTAAGGTCTGTTGCAGCAGAAACAGCTGTGGCGAAGCCGGATGAAGCAATAGTTTCCCACGATGTGTTAAAAGGAAAAACGGTTGCTCTGGCGTGTCCTAAAAATGCACTTTCGATTATTGCCTGACGGTCAATTGCAAAGGAAACAGCTCGTCTTATGTCCGTTGAGGAAACGCGGTAGTGTTCCTTGTTAAGTCCTAAAAAGACAAGATTGTTGAGGTATATTTCCGTAGCACCCGAATATGTGCGCTGTGCCTCACCGTCCGACAGGTCTGAATAAAAGGTGTCGATAGTGCCCATATCAAGCAGATGCATAAGCGAAGATGTGTCTGTTATGTCGTAAAGACGGATTGTGCCGATTTTCGGTAAATCTCCCATATACAAAAGATTACATTCAAGAGAAAATCTGAGGTCTTTTTTTATGAATTTGTAATATCCGCTGCCAATGGGAACGGAATTGTCATTTTCCGCAGTACCCGATTTAACAATAGGGAAGGTAAGGCAGTTAAGCACATTTACATCTGCCTGCTTTAAGGAGAAAATTACGGAATATTTTCCGTTTTGCTCGCATTTTTCAATATTCTTAAGCGCCTGACTGTAAAGAGGTGCTGATTTTGCCTTGTTGAAGGAGTAAACAACATCAGCCGATGTGAGAGGACTTGAATCAGAAAAGATAATTTCCTGTAAAAGCTCAATTCTTACGGAATGTCCCTCAATGTTTTCCTTTGAAACTAATTTTTTTTGGGGCATAAAGCCTGTGTCAAGCTCGTAAAGAGGCTGATAAACAAGGCTTATCAGCGAGGAGTTAAGAACAGAGGTGATAACAAAGGGATTGACGGAATCAAGAGAGGTGTATGCCATAGTGATAACACCATCGGGCATAAGCTTTACGGTTGTTTCCTCTTCGGCTGTGCTTTCCTCGTTTCCCGTGAAGCCTCCCGTACAGGAGCAAGCGGAAAAAATACAGGTAAGTATGAGTAAAATGCATATTGATTTTTTAACTGTTTGTTTAGATAAATAACCTTTCAATTCTGACAGCCTTTCCTGTTTTGTTATCTGTTTCAACAATAACGCAGCCCATAGAGCATTCGCCTTCGGGATTTTCAAATTTTACGGGCAAACCTGTTCTCAGTTTTTGTGTTGCACATTCGATTTTTACACCGAGAACGGAGTGTGTTACACCCGTCATACCCGCATCGCTTATATATGCAGTGCCGCCGGGGAGAATCTGCTCATCGGCTGTCTGCACATGAGTGTGAGTGCCCAGTACCGCAGAAACCTTTGAGTCAAGATAAAATCCCATTGCGCGTTTTTCAGCCGTAGCCTCTGCGTGGAAGTCTATGAGAATATTTTTAATATTTTGACTTTTGAAATAATCGACTATAGTGTCTGCACAGTCAAAGGGATTGGAAACCATATCCATATAAACCGCGCCCATAATGTTTGCAACGCCAAGGCGAAGCCCTTTTTTTTCTAATATATAAACACCGCTTCCGGGTACGGTACGGTGCATATTATGCGGTCTTAAAACGGGAGTGTTTCTGTCTTCAAGCACAGAGTGGATTTCATTTCTTCTTAAAGCGTGATTTCCCGTTGTTATAAGGTCGGCACCGCTTGTGAAGATGTGATTTGCAGACTGCGGCAGTATACCGTTACCCTGTGCGGAATTTTCACCGTTTACAATACAGAAATCAACATTATACTGTTTTTTTATTTCGGGCAGCTTTTTTCTCAGATACTCACAGCCCGCTGTGGATACAACATCACCGACAAAAATAATAATCATTTTATTTATCTCTTATCTGTAAAAATAATGTTTAAAAAGCAATCTCCCGAAAAAAGCTTCGGGAGATTAAGGGTTGATAATTACTTAGCGTAACCAAAGACACGGCTTTCCCTGATGATATGAACCTTAATCTGTCCGGGATATTCAAGCTCTTCTTCGATTTTCTTGGATATATCTCTTGCGAGAATAACCATCTGGTCATCAGAAACCATTTCAGGCTTAACCATAATTCTGACTTCTCTGCCTGCCTGAATTGCGAATGACTTTTCAACGCCCGCAAAGGAGGTTGAGATTTCTTCAAGCTGCTCAAGACGCTTGATATAATTCTGGATGTTTTCTCTTCTTGCACCCGGACGGGCTGCGGAAATAGCATCGGCAGCCTGAACAAGAACTGCAATAAGAGTTTTGGCTTCAACATCGCCGTGATGAGCTTCTATGGCGTGAATAACCTCATCCTTTTCCTTATACTTCTTAGCAAACTCAACACCGAGTGCGATATGAGTACCCTCCATTTCGTGGTCGAGGGCCTTACCGATATCGTGAAGAAGACCTGCTCTCTTTGCTGTCTTCACATCAACACCGAGTTCGGAAGCCATAAGGCCTGCAATATAGGAAACTTCGAGAGAATGGTTAAGTACATTCTGACCGTAGCTTGTGCGGTATTTAAGCTTACCGAGAAGCTTTACAAGCTCACCGTTGATACCGTTGACACCTGCTTCAAGAACAGCTCTTTCACCTGTCTGCTTGATGGTCTGTTCAACTTCTTTTTTTGACTTTTCATACATCTCTTCAATTCTTGAGGGATGGATTCTGCCGTCTGTTATAAGCTTTTCGATTGTGAGTCTTGCAACCTCGCGTCTTACGGGATCAAAGCTTGAAACGGTGATAGCTTCAGGAGTATCATCTATAATAAGGTCAACACCTGTGATGCTTTCAAGGGTTCGGATATTTCTACCCTCTCTGCCTATGATTCTGCCCTTCATTTCATCATTGGGCAAATCAACAACGGATACTGTTGCTTCAGCCGCGTGGTCTGCTGCGCAACGCTGAATAGCCGCGGTGATAATTTCTTTTGCAAGATTATCAGCCTCATCCTTTGTTTTCTGTTCAATTTCAAGGATTTTTACAGCCTTTTCGTGAATAAGCTCGCCTTCAAGATTTTTGATTAAATACTCTTTAGCCTGTTCCTTTGTGTAGCCTGAAATTTTTTCAAGCATATCAAACTGACTTTTCTTGAGTGCTTCACTCTCTGCGAGCTTTTCATCCGCTTCCTTTATTTTGGAAGCAAGTGTTTCTTCTTTCTTTTCAAGAGTGTCAACTCTCTTGTCAAGGGATTCTTCTTTCTGAATAAGTCTGCGTTCCTGACGCTGGACTTCATTTCTTCTTTCTTTGATTTCCTTATCAAGCTCGGTTCTTTCCTTGTGGATTTCATCCTTAGCCTCGAGAATCATTTCTCTCTTCTTGGATTCAGCCTGAGAAAGAGCATTGCTTACTATTCTTTTAGCCTCTTCGGTAGCAGAGCCGATTGCTTTTTCGGCAACCTTGCGTCTGTGCGCGGAGCCTAAGAAAAAGCAAGCCACACCGGAAATCACAGCAGCAACAACAGCGGCAACTATTGCTACTATTATATCTGTTATATCCATTAAATCAAATACACCTCCATTATTATTTTTTTGCTTTTTTTGCTATTTGATATTAGAAAGTACGGACCGTAAGCGTCCGTGCGGGATATAGAATAATGCGTCTAAATAACCACGATTTATTTAAAAAGCATATACTTTAATTTCAAAAATATAATACTTATGCATTATCTTAATTATTTTATAATTATTTATATAAAAAGTCAATAGATTAAAGACACTTTAATATAATTTATATATTTAAATTGCTTTTTTTAATATATTATGATAATATTATACTAATATTGGATTTTTAGGAGAACAGTATGAAATCCGGGAGAAACAAAACCATAAATATCTCTCTTGAGGACTCAAAAGAGCTTTTCGAGAGATGTTTGTGTCCAAAGGGAAAAATAAATAAGGAAACGGCTGAAAATTTATTTGTTCACGGTGATTTTTTTGAGGTCGTTTCAAGAATTGAAGACGGTATTTTCGACCTGGTAATAGCCGATCCGCCCTATAATCTCACAAAGGACTACGGCGGAGATATTTTCAGAAAGACTGACCGCGAAAGCTATACCGAATTCACAAGGCAGTGGCTCAGTGAAGTATACAGAGTTATGACGGACGGCTCAACCCTCTATGTCTGCTGCGACTGGCAGACGAGCATAATAATAGCAAATATTCTCCCCGAATTCTTTACAATAAGAAACCGCATAACCTGGCAGAGGGAAAAGGGAAGAGGAGCTAAGCGAAACTGGAAAAACTCAATGGAGGACATATGGTTCTGCACAAAGGGCGAAAATTATACCTTTAATCTGAATGCTGTCAAGGTGCAAAGACAGGTTCTTGCGCCCTACAGAGAAAACGGCAAGCCTAAGGACTGGACTCAGGGTGAGAACGGTAACACAAGGCTTACATGTCCGTCAAACTTCTGGGATGATATAACCGTACCGTTCTGGTCTATGAGTGAGAATACGGCACATCCCACACAAAAGCCCGAAAAGCTTATAGCAAAGCTTATTTTAGCAAGCTCCCATAAAAACGGCTTTGTGTTTGACCCGTTCGGCGGCTCGGGCACAACTGCGGTTACGGCAAAGAAGCTCGGCAGAAAATATTTCAGTATTGAAAAAAACAAGCAGTATTGTGTTTGGGCGCAGGAAAGACTTAAAAGGGCAGAAACCGACAAGAGAATACAAGGCTATGAAAACGGAATTTTCCTGCACAGAAATGCAAAAAAATGATATAAATCTGTTTTACTTTTATAAATAATATGTTATACTTTATTCAATACAAAAAAAGGAGCAAATATATGGAAAAGAAACTTTCTAAACGACTCTGGTTCAACATTCTTCTGTTTAACTTTATGGGCGGCGTTGCATGGAATGTTGAGAATATGTATTTCAACACCTTCCTTTACAACTCCGTTTATGCAGGTGCTTCTGCTGATGCTATTGCAGGTACAATGGCACCCACAACGGCAATCAGCCGAATGGTTGCATTGTCGGCAATAACTGCAGTTCTCACAACCTTTATTATGGGAACACTCAGTGACAAAATGAAAAAAAGAAAGATTTTCATTTCTGTCGGCTACATTGCATGGGGTATTGTAACAGCTCTCTTCGGTTTTATTTCAAGAGAAAACATCGCATCAGTCACAGGCTTAACAGATGCTGCAGGTGTTCTCACTGCAACAGTCTGGGCAGTAATCATAATGGATATGATAATGACCTTTATGGGCTCAACAAGTAACGACTCCGTATTCAATGCGTGGGTAACCGATGTTACCACACCTGCAAGCAGACCTAAGGTTGAAACAGCCTTTACATTTATAGGCTTTATCGCAATGGCTGCCGTTATGGGAATAGGAACACTCGCACAGTCGGGTGCTATAACATATAAGTTATTTTTCCTTATGCTCGGTGCTGTTGTTACTCTTTGCGGTGTTCTCGGCTTGTTCCTGCTTGAGGATCCCAAAATTGAAGCAGTTGAAACCGAGAAAAAGTCAAACTACTGGAGTGACTTGTTCTACGGCTTCAGACCGTCAGTTGTTGCAAAGAACTCCCGTTTGTATCTCACACTCGCAAGTGTTTGTCTTTTCTCCGTTGCTTTTCAGGTATTCTTCCCCTATCTGTTCGTTTACTTGCAGTATGTAATTCTTCCTGCAAATGAAGGGCTTAACTTCCTTTCCGCAGGTGTTATAATTCCTGCAGTTTTAATTATTGCATTCCTTGTTGCAGGCATAGTTATACTTATGAAGCTTTCCGATAAAAACAAGGCATTCGGCTTTGTTCCTGCCGTAATTCTTATGGTTATAGGCCTTGTTATTCTCTCCACCACAAAGAATCTTATAGGTGTGCTTATCGGTGTAGCTCCCACTGCAATAGGTTATCTTGTTCTCACCATTCAGCTCAATGCTTCTATCCGTGACTTTATCCCCGTAGGCAAAGCAGGTCTTTTCCAGGGCATCAGAATGATTTTCGTTGTTCTTATTCCTATGGTTGTTGGTCCCGTTGTCGGCGATATTGCCTGCAGAAATTCTGCAATAACCTATATAAACGAATACGGTGTTGAAACCATCGTTCCCTCAGCAAGTATGTTCTTATACAGCGCAGTTATCGCAGCACTTGTTCTTATTCCTCTTTTTGTGCTTATCAAGAAAAAGAGCTTTGAGGTTACAGAGAACAATTAAACGATAATAAAATACAAAAAATCAGACAGCTTCAATTTGTACGGAAATACAAATCGAAGCTGTCCTATTTTTTTTTGCTTATTTTATGGTTGTATCTGAATTATTCACTATCCTCTTCAAATGAATGGTTATTTAATTCATCAAAATCGAGAAACTCTGCTAATGTCATATTAAAAGCAATTGCGATTTTATGAAGTGTTTTTGCTCTCGGATCTTTTGTTATTCCTCTGACTATATTATCAAGTGTTGACTGATTTACACCGCTCATAGTTGCAAGTTTATTTATAGCAATGCCCCGTTGTTTGCAAAGACTTCTGATGCGGTTTACATAAATATCCGAGTATTTCATTGCTTGCACCTCATAATTACTATTACCCATTTATGGGTTAGTATTATGATACCTGTAAAATAATAGCGTGTTACCCGAATACGGGTTGACTTTTGCAATATATTTCCGTAGAATACATATAATTACCCGTTTTTGGGTATCTTCATGGGAGATGATATTATGTCAACAGTAACCTTTTTCGGACACAAAGATACACCAAAAGAAACAGAGCCGACTTTAAAGTCGACTCTGATTGATTTGATTGAAAATAAAAGTGCAGATGTGTTTTATGTGGGGAACAACGGAAATTTCGATTCTATGGTGCGCGGACAGCTGAAAAAATTGTCCGACATTTATCCCATAAAATATAATGTTGTACTCGCATATCTTCCCGACGGAAAAAATGCTTATAATGATATGACAGACACAATTTACCCCGAGGGGCTTGAAACTGTTCCCAAGCGATTTGCAATATCATGGCGAAACAAGTGGATGATTAAGCAGGCTGATGTTGTAATAACTTATGTTACACACTCCTTCGGCGGTGCTGCACAGTTTAAGGAACAGGCACAAAAGCAAGGTAAAACGGTAATTGAATTAAGTAAATAAATAAAAAGAATACCGTGAGTGATTTTTTCACCCACGGTATTTGCGATTTTAAATATTAAATTAATCTGAGCATTACATCAAGTTTGGAGGCAAATTCATTCTTTTATAACCAATTTATTGTTTGTAAAAAAATAAATGTGTACAATGGAAGTTACTTTTCCTATATGCGGTACGATGTGGGCATCGTACCCTACAAATACTGGACCTTTACTTTCCACAAAAAAACAGCAGGCTGCGAACCTGCTGTTTTTTTGTTATTAGTATGAAATTAATCAGAGCATTACATAAGGCTTCTGTAAAGAGCTTCGATTTCTTCAACAGATGTTTCTCTGGGGTTACCGGGACGGCAAGCATCGTTGAAAGCATCAACTGCAAGAGCGTGTACATCCTCTTCCTTAACAACGCCCTTAAGAGAAGATACAATACCAACATCCTCGCTGAGCTTCTGAACAGCATCAACAGCAGCCTTTCTGTATTCTTCCTGAGTCATACTGTCTGTGCCTGCAACGCCCATTGCGCGTGCGATATCTCTGTACTTTTCGCCTGTGTATTCGGCATTGTATGCCATAACTGTGGGAAGCAGAGTAGCACAAGCCTTGCCGTGAGGCATATCGTAGTAAGCAGAAAGTGTGTGAGCCATTGAGTGGTCAACACCAAGACCTACATTTGAGAAGCCCATACCTGCGATATACTGACCGAGAGCCATACCCTCTCTGCCTTGAGCTTCGTTTTTAACAGCGCCGCGAAGAGATTTTGCAATAACCTCAATAGCCTTTAAGTGGAACATATCTGAAAGCTCCCATGCGCCCTTTGTGATGTAGCCTTCGATTGCGTGTGTGAGAGCATCCATGCCTGTTGCAGCTGTGAGAGCAGCGGGCATTGTGTTCATCATATCGGGGTCAACTATTGCAACAACGGGAATATCGTGAACATCAACGCAAACGAACTTACGCTTCTTTTCAACATCTGTGATAACATAGTTTATAGTAACCTCAGCTGCAGTACCTGCAGTTGTTGCAACTGCAATGATGGGAGCGCAGGGATTCTTTGTGGGAGCAACGCCCTCAAGAGAACGCACATCTGCGAATTCGGGGTTTGTGATAATGATACCAACAGCCTTTGCTGTGTCCATAGCAGAGCCGCCGCCGATAGCAACAATACAGTCAGCTTCGCTTGCCTTATAAGCTTCAACGCCTGCTTTTACATTTTCGATAGTGGGGTTAGCCTTTATGTCTGAGAAAACAGCATAGGGAATACCTGCTTCATCAAGGAGGTCTGTTACCTTTGAAGCAATACCGAACTTGATAAGGTCGGGGTCAGTTGCAACAAAAACCTTTTTGAAGCCTCTGTTTCTGATTTCATCAGGAATAGCCTTGATAGCCCCTGCACCGTGGTATGATGTTTCGTTGAGTACAAATTTGTTCATATTATATCACCTTTCTGTGTTTGAATTACTGTAATTTTACTTATACTGATACACTCTTACATAGTCAACGATGAAATAAGCCTCGTCACCGGGCTTCATATTCATTTTGCCTGTGCCGTGGCGGTCTGCGAAAGCAACACCGTCTGAGCCTGCAACCTCGCAGGAGAGAAGCAGATATTCGGGATTCTGACTTACTCCGCCAAAGGATGTTCTTGCAGTTTCAACACCGTTTATATAGAAAATGTATTCATTTTCGTTCCATTCGAGTCCGTAGGTATTGTATTCCTCGTAAGGATTGTTTGCATAATACTTACCGAGTCCCACACCCTGACTTGCTTCTCCGTAGCCGTCAAAGATTACACCGCTTTGTATACAGTCACCAAAGCCCCAGGGTTCATCCTTATAGAACATAGATTCAAAAATATCAACCTCGGTTCCGTCCTTGCCTGTGCCGTCAACATCAGAAACACCGTCATTCATCATCCAGAAAGCGGACCACATACCCGTTGACTTGGGAAGAATACATCTGCATTCATAATAGCCGTAGGTCTGCTCACGGGTGCCCTGAGTCGTAAGACAGGCAGAATACCAACCCTCTTTATAGTCCTTGAAGTTGATTTCATTGCCCCAGTCATCAAGATAGCGGTTCTCAAGAGGCTCTGCAAAATATGCAGTTGTTATAATGAGATTACCGTCTTTAACTGTGGCTAAATCCTCGTGCCAGTAGCCGCCCTTTCTTTCCGTAATCCACCAAGGGAACTGCCAGACAGAAGTGTCAAGCTCTTCACCGTCAAATTCATCTGACCAGACAAGCTCAAAACGGGAGTCAATATCAAGCTGCTGACCTGCAGGCTCAGCAGGAAGTCCTATCTGATTGGGAAGTGCGGGAGAAATGAACATAAGTAGTGCTACCAAGGTGCGGAAAAATATCTGTAAAAATGATTGGAACATAAAATACCTCCAAAAATTTTTATCTGTTTATTCCGAACATTCTGCCGATAACAATAAAGGCATTTTCAATATAAACAAGAAGCTTGTTGAACATATTGCTGAAATTCGTGATGATGTTATCGAGATTTGTTACATCTGAATTATAGCCGGATAATTCTCCGTTGTTGTCGGGAACTGCATCGCCGTCAAAAGCGAATTCATAAAGCAGGGGAGAAATAAGAACTGTAATGAAGTATTCTGCCGGCTTAACACCGCCGAAAACCTTTGCTGTGAGCTTTCTTAAATCCTGAGTTGCGGTAGATGTCAGCCCCATACTGTCAAGAAGTGAGTTTATAACAGAAATGAATATTTCATCATTTACAGTTGCTAAGTCGCTGTGAAGAATAAGAGCAACTGTACGAAGAAGTATTGCAACCTCAGTGCTGTCAACATTGAAAGCTTCCTCGCCTGCATAGTGAGCACCAACAAGCTCTGTTGCAAGGTCCCAGGGAGTTTCATAATCGCTTTCGGGAATAACGATGTTATATTCCTCTGCTAACTTCTGAACGCTGTTTTCACCGTAAAGAGGCATTGCGAGAACATCGGTAAGACCTGAAACAGCAGTATTTACAAGGTCATAATAGAAAGCGTCCTCTTCGATTCCCATTTTTTCCATTGAGAGTGAAAGCTCAAGTCTGTAACGGATACCTGCCTTGAGGAAGCCCTTTGCATATGTATTGAAATCCTCATTCATAAGAGCAATCTGTTCTTGAGTGTAGCCCGCTACTGTATTCTGAAGAGCGTCTGTGTCAATGGATTTTATTGTTTTTGCGTTGTATGTTATTTGGTCATCATTGAAATTCATAACAGTGTACTGAATGGGGTACATTGAAAGAGATGTTGTTGCAAAATCATAGATAGTGTTTCCTGCGGGAGTTGTGTAGCTTGTTGTGTCGTTGCAATGCTCGTGACCTGAGAAAACAACCTTTATGCCGTGATCTGCAAAGAGAGTTGCTGTTGTGTAGTGGAAACGGACAATAAAGTTCCTTGATATAATTCTCTGCATGGGAAGATGGTCAAGAAGATTGTGGTGCATCATAAGCACAGGATATCTGCCGTCTTCATAAGCTTTGTCTGCCTGGTCGCATACCCACATAATTTTTTTAAGGCTCATTCCGTCCTCTGTTGAAACAGAGGGGTCACAGGAATCGAGGGCAATAAGGCGGTATTTTTCACCGAGGTCAGCTGTGTAGGACGCTGTGCCGTCAAGTGTTTCAATAGCCTTATCGTAGCCGAAATCGGCATAAATTTCAAGGAAGTCATCAAGCTCGGTTGCACAGTCAATACCTACATCGTGGTTACCGTTTATAACAAAAACATCCTTGCCTGATTCCTCTTCAAATTTCTTTAATTTTTCGGCAACATCTGTATGCTCCTGTCTGATTGACTTACCGTTGTCTGCAAGGTCACCGGGGATGAGTACATACTCAATAGTGTCATCAGCGGCACACTGAGCAAGAAATTCATCAATTATGAAGCCGCTTTCATCCTCGAGAGCTGCACGGCGGTTTGCATACCAGTAAATATCATCATCGATATCTCCCTCAATCACTTCTCTGGGGACATTGTAGTGCAGATCGGAAGCAACTGCTATACCGAGGTCGGCACTCTGAGCTGCTTCTTCGGCAAAGGCTATTGATATACAGGAAAATACCAATACGGCACTTAAAATAAAACAAAAAACTTTTTTCATTTTTTTTACACCTCTTTAGAGATTTTATATATTGTATTTTACCATAAAAAAGCAAAAGAAGTAAATAGTCAAATGTCACACTTTTTCAATGGAATATTTGGATTTAAATTCAGAATAAAGGTTTTTGAACTCTTCATTATTTGCTTTTACATCATTGAGGTATCTGTGAGTATCAAAGCTGTTGTTTGCAGCTTCAATTATGGTAACGGCAATGTTTGAGCAGTGGTCGGAAATTCTTTCGCAGTTTGTTAAAATATCTGTAAAAACGAAGCCGAGCTCAAATGTACATTCACCGTTCTTCATTCTCTTAACATGGTTTTTCTTTGATACGGCAATGAGCTTATCTATAAGCTGTTCGAGAGGTTCAACACGCATAGCCTTCTGCACATCATTGTGTATATAGGAGTTTGCGGTTATTGTGATAATTTCTATGAGGGCATCGGTAAGGACGGTAAGCTCTTCGTATGCTTCTTCGGAAAATACAATTTTCTTTTCCTTGATTTCCCTTGCGGTTTTAAGCAGATTAACGGAGTGGTCGCCAAGTCTTTCAAAATTGCCTATGGCGTGAAGCATTTTTGTGATTTTTCTTGAGTCACCCTCGGAAAGGGAGCTCGAGGAGAGCTTGAGCAGGAATGTACCGAGTCCGTCCTCATAGGAGTCGAGCACCTCCTCCTGCATAGTAAGCCAGGAATCTGTCTGCTTATCGTAATTACAGAGAATTGAGAAGGAGGTTATCAGCATTTCCTTTGCAGTTTCACACATTTTTGAGGAGTAGCCGTCAGACTCTCCAACTGCAATAGAGGGGGTTGATAGGAGTCGTTCATCGGGATGGTAATTGAGCTTTGGTGCAACAGCACTTGTTTTATCCGGAACTATAAGCTCTGTAAGACGGGCAAGCAGCTTTGTGAAGGGCATCAGAATTACTGTTATTGTGATGTTGAAAACGGAATGAATGACAGCAATGCTCCAGCCTGCGGCTGTTTCATCGAAAAGTGCAGGGGAGAAAGAAATATCAATAATTTCAAAGGCAAGCAGACAGATAACCGTACCGATAACATTTATTGCAGTATGCACAACTGCAACTCTTCTTGCCTTAGGATTTGTTCCGATTGAGGAAATTAACGCTGTTATACAGGTGCCGATATTCTGCCCCATAATAATAGGGATTGCAGTGCCGTAGCTTATTGCTCCCGACATCGCAAGTGCCTGTAATATACCGACCGATGCAGATGATGACTGAATAACAGCCGTAACAGCAGCACCGATAAGAACACCTAAAAGAGGATTGTTGAATTTTACAAAAAGCTCTGAAAGGTTATAATTCTGAACTATAACATCCACGGAATCGGTCATAAATTCCATACCGTACATAAGCACGGTGAAGCCTATGAATATTGTGCCGATGCTTTTTTTCTTTTCGCTTTTTGAGAACATTAAGAAAATAACGCCAATGAAAGCAAGAATAGGAGAGAAGTTTGCAGGCTTCATCATCTGCATTATAAGTGAGCTGCTTTCAATGCCCGAAAGTGACAAAAGCCATGCAGTAACGGTTGTGCCTATATTTGCGCCGAAAATTACATATATCGACTGCGTAAACTGCATAATTCCCGAGTTTACAAGACCTACGAGAATTACGGTTACTGCAGAGGAGGACTGAACCGCCATAGTTATTGCAATACCGACTGTAAGCCCCAACAGGGGATTTTTTGTTACCTTTTTAAGCAGACTTTCAAGCTTACCGCCGGCAAGCTTTTCAAGGTCGCCCGACATAACCTTCATACCGAAAAGGAAGAAGGTAAGACCGAGCAGAAATGAAATTACAGAAAAAATGTCCATATAGTATTCTCCGTAAGCTAAAAATTTCTTAAAAGTAATATAACAGAAATAAACAGTATGTTCAATATATTTTATATAAAAAAAAGAGATACAAAACAAAATTGCATCTCTTGGGCTGTTATGTTAATAGTTTTCTACAGACATACATTCGAGCTTATAGCTGCCGTCCGGCATTATGCGGCTGACTATATCCGTAAATGTAGGTGAAAGGTCGCTGGCACAGAATAAGTATTCGGCTGTGTTGCTTTCCTTGGCAGCCATATCCTTTTCGTTGAGAACCTTTTTTACTTCCTTTGCAAGCACAGTTGCGGGATTTATTATTTCAAGCTCAGGATAGTTTGTTCTTATTGCTTCTTCAACAAAGGGATAATGTGTGCAGCCTAAAATAAGCGAGCCTATCTTATTTTTATTTACCATTTCATCGAGATAATGCTTTGTTATAGTTTGGGCAACAACACCCTCGGCAAAGCCGCCCTCAATAATCGGAACGAGCAGGGGAGTGGCTTTTGAATAAATTTCGGTTTTAACACCGCCGTCAATTAGAAGCTTTTCGTATAAGCCGCTGTTTATTGTTGCTTTGGTTGCAATAATACCGATATTATTTTTGTTCTCTCTCTGAGCCATATAGGAAGCTGTGGGAGCTATGATGCCCACAACGGGGATGTCGGGATAACGCTTCTTGAGAATGTCGGTGCACAGTGCAGTTATTGTGTTACACGCGATAACAAGCATTTTAACGCCCTTTGAAACCAAGAAATCTGTTATCTGGCAGGTGTACTGTCTGATTGTTTCGGGCGATTTATCGCCGTAAGGAGTTCGCGCAGTATCACCGAAATAAACAATGCTTTCATTTTTAAACACACGCGCAAGCTCTCTTACACCGCTGAGTCCTCCGATTCCGGAGTCAAAAACGCCTATAGGCCTGTTATCCATATTGTACCTCTTGAATTATTCTCTGTTCAGATTTTTACGAAGCCCCTCTTCCTTGCCGTCCTTGATACAGTCAAGAATAAGCTTTGTAAGTCTGCGTGTGGACTGCCCCATCTGAGCGGGCAGATATCTTTCACGAAAGCCCTGCAGAGCCTCCATGTCGTAGGGCTTTGTTCTGATGGCCCTGATAAGCTTGTTAAGGCTTCTGAAAACGCTGTTTGGCATTTCTTCATACGGGTTTATATTAACACCGTTTGTTGCAAGATAATCCTCGTAGTCGTATAAATAAAAGTAAATCGGCTTATTAAGAACTGCTGCTTCAAACGAAATTGCGGAGAAGTCCGTAATAACAATGTCGCAGGCGTCAAGCACTGCTATGGTGGGCAGGTTGTTGTACATATATGGCAATAATGCCTCTTTGTTCTTAACGCTCTGATTCGGATGCGGCTTTACTATAAGCGCATACTTATCGGTGGGAAAGGCATTTACAACCTTTGAGTAGTCTATAGCAACACCTCGTCTGAAGGTGGGTGCATAGAGAACAATGGTTTTGTTTTTAAGCTGAGGATAAATTGTCAGCAAAAGATCTCTGTTGCTCTTTCTGTTTTCAAGCAGATAGTCAATTCTCGGAAGACCTATATTGAGAAGCTGCTCCTTTTTAACACCGAATGAAGCACAGTAGTAGTCATTCATAGAGTCAGCACCCGCTATAACAACATCATAGCCCTTGTGCATATCCATAGCCTCGGCTATATCTTCTTTTCTTCCGTATTTTTTGCCGAGTGTCTGATACCCCGACTGCTTCATCTTGCCTATAGCGTGCCACATCTGGATAACAGTTAAAGATTCCTTATGCTGCAACATTGAAACAACGGGCCAATAGGAGTCAAGCACGCAAACTGAGGATGTTGCAAGATGGTAAAGGCTTACAAATGTGAACCATACGAATCTTATGATACTCTTAAGATTTTTTTCCAGTCTTTTTGTGATCATCACGATTTTAACCGAAGGATCACGGCGGAGAAGCTCATCTCTCAGCAAAAGAAAATCCAATCCGGGCTTATCATTCTGACGGCTTAAAAACACCACCTTGTTTTTTGAGGGGAGGCGTTTCATAATTCTGTATAATATATCTGCAAAGAATTTCAGAAAAGAAATCAGTCTGGAAATGCCGGTAGGGGATAAGGCATCAAATTTCACCTTTTTATTTTCACTCCTCAAAACCAAAAAGTTTTTTTTGCCGGTTATTACAAATTGTAATTATTTTACAACAAATTGATTATAGCATAAGAGCTTACTATATACAAGTGTAATTTTTCTGTTTTTTGCTGTATATTTACAAAATAGCTAAAAAAATAAAGGGAAAGCGGAAAATCAGTCCTTGTAAAGGAAAAAATATATGCCCCACTTTTTATTGTGGGGCATATTAATGAATATTTATGCAGATTTATTCGGCTTCTTCAGTTGCAACAGATATATGAACAACAGCTTCAGCGGGAATCTGAGAAAGGTCTATTGAATATTCCGTGTTGCTTACTGCTTCAAATGTAACGGGCACATCCAAGCCGTCATATGTATAAGAAACAACATATGAGGCTGAAGCATCGCCGTCAATTTTGAAGTAAAGTACTGCATTTTCATCGTTTTTGAGAGAGCTGCTCGGCAAGAACTTAATAAGCTTTGCAAACTCAAGGTCAAACTTATTGAATGCTTTGCTTTCTGCGATTTCGGAGCATACGGTACATCTTATGCAGTTTATTCCTTCAGCAAGTGTGCCGTCTTCATTTACCGTGCCGAAGCTTTCAATGCACCATGCTGCATCTTTTGTACTGTGTCCTGTTGCGGGAATAACGGCTCCGCTTGTTTTAAGAGTATCACAGCACTTGTAGTAGGTGTTTGCGTGCTGGCCTGCCTGTGTACAGTTGGGAGTAACTGCACCTGCAGTATAGGTTTCTGTTGAGATATGATTGCTCATATTCTTGGGAAGAATGTTTGTTTCATATTTGTCACAGCCCTTACAGGTTCTGCGTTCTTCACCTGTTGCAACACAGGTAGCAGCCTTTGTTGTGCTCCAGTTGCCGTACTTATGGTCATCTGTTTTCGGTATGGTGCCTTTTGCAACTATATCTCTGCAAACAGTACAGTATTTAACTTTTACACCGTCCCTTGCACAGGTATTGGGAACAGTTGTTGTCCAGTTTCCGGGTGTATGATCAAACTTGGGAATTGCTTTTTCGGCAACTATTGTTTTACAAACCGTACACATTTTTACGCTCTTGCCTTCCTCGGAGCAGGTAGCCGCTTTAGCAACTCTCCATGCACCGGGAGTGTGGTCGAGCTTCTTGATTGATTCACTGCGGACTGCTTCACGGCATACGGTACACTTTATAACCCTTGTGCCCTCCGCTGAGCAGGTTTCCTTCTTTACAACTGTCCAGGAGGAAGCGGGCTTGTGTGCAAGCTTTTCAATAGCAGCCTTCTGTGCAACCTTCTGACAAACGGTGCAGTATTTAACCTTTTCGCCCTCGGCTGAGCAGGTAGCCTTCTTTGTTACTGTCCAATCGCCGCCGGGGGTGTGTGCGAGCTTTTCCACCTTTTCGCTGACGGCAACACCGTTGCAAACAGTACAGTACTTAACCCTTGTGCCTTCCTTTGTACAGGTGGGAGCTATTGTCTGAGTCCATTTTTTAGCGGGAGTGTGAGCAGTTTTTGTGTTTATAACCTCAACAGGCTCATATATTCCTTCGTACTTTCCGCATACTGTGCAGTAGTTGGAAACAAGCTTATTTTCGGTACAGCTTGCTGCTCTTACGGTTTTCTTGCTTTCGCTCTTTGTGTGATTGCCTGTTGCGGGAATGGGGGATTCCACAAAACCGCAGTATTTGCAGTTTACTTTCTGTATGCCCTCTTCACCGCAGGAAGGTGCCTTTATTACAACTCCGTCTTCTTCAACAGTGTGATTGAGTCTTTCAATTTCAATTTCCTTTGTTGCACCGCACTTTTTACAGCTTACCTTTGCAATGCCCTTTTCCATATGAGTGGGTTCAAGAACTACCTTTTTGATGTTGTAGTTGAACTCATGTTTTGTTGCGGGTAATACCTTTTCATCTTCTTTTTCGCCGCAAACATAACAAACCTTTGCAGACTTACCGGTTTCGGTACAGGTGGGAGCCTTTATTGTCTGCTCAATCTTTGTGCCTGAACAGGTAATTACCTTTGACTGTCCCTTGCCCTTGTCCCCGCATACGCTGCACTGATATTCCATAAGACCGGGCTTTGAGCAGGTTGCAGCCTTTGTTGTTACCCATGTAAAGGTGTGCTTACCGAGAGGATTGATTGTTTTTGTCTGTGTGAAGCCGCACTTTGTGCAAATCTGTTTTGCTTTCACAACATTCATACAGTCAGCTCCCTTGAAGCCGTCTTCATATCTGAATGTGTGGGAAGCGGAAATATCCTTCTTTTCAAGCACCTTGCCGCATATTGTACAGCATCTCTGCTTTAAGCCTTTTTCGGAGCAGGTAGCTTCTTTAACGGTTTCCCAGTTTCCTAAAAGATGACCTGAGATGCCGGTTTTTGAATAGCTGACTACTTTGTTACAGGCTGTGCAGACCTGAGCTATAACACCCTGAGATGAGCAGGTAGCTTCTGAAACGAGAACATCTTCAGTTGAATGAGGAGGCTGCTTTTCAAGCCTAACTGCAATTCTTAAAGCAAGTCTTGCGTCTGCTGAATTTATCTTAGCATTACCGTCTAAATCGGCAACAGCCTTCTGAGCACTGCTAAAGCGTTCAAGGGCAACTGCCTGACGGAGAATAAGTCTTGCATCTGCTGAATTTACTGTCCCGTCAAAGTTGACATCGCCTTGCCCGGGGCAGTGTGCCGTGCTTTCTGCCATTTCATAACCGCCGAGGTCAACCTCTGCCGCAAAAGAAACAGCGCACAGTCCTGCAAGCAGCACAAGGCTTAAAATTAACGAAAATAAAACCTTTTTCATGGTAATCCTCCTAAAGAGTACAAAAGAATACAAATATACTTTTATATTCTAACATAAAATAAAAACAAATGCAATAAATAAAAACATTATTTAAGCGTTTTTTGCGGAAATGAAACAAAGGAGCTGTAAAAGCTTTTTTACAGCCCCGCTTATTATGAAATTTTTACTCTCTGATTATCCGAAAGTGTGAGTGCTTCGCCGTTTGTCGAGTATGCAATCGCGGCATTTTCCCTGAGTCCGTCCTTAATCTGTGCATTTACTCCGTTATTTATCCCTGCTGTTACATACACCTTCTTTACCTTGTGAGTAAATGATGAATATTGCCACACAAAGTCGCCGTTTTCATCCGAAAAAAGAGCAGCGGACGGAATTATCAGCGCGTCGGCCGCATAGGCTATGACGGTTTCAACGGTTACTGTGTCATTTTCGTTTATTCCCGTGATGCTCTGTGCCGGAGTTACACAGACAACATAATTTGAAGCAGAGGAATAAATGCCGTTAGGAATCATTGTCTGTATACGGGAGGTTATTTCACTGCCTATTTCTTCGGAGTGTATGGATGAAATCTGACCTACAAATGTACGCTCATCTGCGCTTGTAATTATGGCGGCGCGACCGTTTTCAAGAGAGTGCAGGTCGAAATCATTGTCAACGAAGGCTGCATAAAGTGAGCCTGTATCGGAGAGAAGCATAAGCGCATGTGACATATGCGAAACTGAAATTTCACCCGACTGAACATACCCGAGAGCTACCTCGGGGGCATTTTTGGCATTGAAAAAGCCTTTTATTGAAGCAGCAGCCGCAAAAACAATAAGTACACCCGCGAGCACGGCAGCTGTTATCTGCCTGACCTTTTTCTTTGCTTTTTCTTTTTTTCTCTGCTTTTTATGTGCAGCCTTAAGCTCCTTTTCTCTTTCCTTTGCCATCCGTTTTTCCGAATCCTCAGAAATCAGTATGGGCTTCTGACGGCGGTCCCTTTTGCGTTTTTCCTTTTCCATTAATTCCTTTGGAAGTGAATTTTCATCTATATCGAAAATGCCCGAAATATCGGGATATTCATTTTTATCAACGCTTTTTTTATCCATTTCAAGGCCTCCTTTGCAGGTCTTTATCTCTATTATAATGCATAAAATTGAATTATGGAATATGCTGTAAAAATTTTTTTTGGTTTTTTTGAAAGGAAAACAAAAATGAAAAGATTTTTTTCTCTGATTTTATGTTTTATATGTATTTTTCTTATGTCCTCATGTAAAAAAGAAGACAGATTTGACCTGTCGGAGCTTAATATACGGCTTGGGCTGGCAGATGAAAAATATTCCTTTAATTATGAGGATATTTTTTATTCCGATTCGGTGTTTTACATATATTATTCCTTTTGCAAGGAAAACGATGTCCTTTTAACTGCAAAGGAGGATAAGGAGCTTAAGCTTGTCAGGATAAGTGCCGCCGTATTCAGCACGGCAGACGAAAGCACACTTATGGAATACGAAAAATTCTGTGAGATTCTGACAGATGTTTTCGTGTCGGCTAAGGAATGCGAGGGGCTTATTGAGGAAACCGGACTTTTTGAAAACGGTGTTCTGTTTACGGATTTCTTATCTGTTACCGAAAAAACAAATTACACCGCCCGTGCCTTCTCATCGGAATTCGGGGCGGTGTATGTGTTAGAATTTAATATGCATTAAAAATTATTATTCAGCTACTGTGATACCCTGTGCGGCTCTCTTTTTGGCAAGCTCGGTAACAATTCTTTCCTTTTCCTTGCCTGAAATCTTGTAGAAGAACATAGGAATTGAGCAAAGGAGCATACTGATACCGGGGATTATGGAAACGAGTGAGAACATTGCGAAATTCTGAGTCTGTGTAAGGTCAGTTGCGGCAACAATGGCTGTAGAGCTTAACATATTTTCGGGGTTAAGACCTATGAACATATACATAACAATGATACCGCTTGTTGCGAGAGCATTGCCGAGCTTATTTATAAAGCCGTTGCATGCAGCACCAAGACCATTGTCACGGAAGCCTGTTGTAAGCTCAACAAAGTCAAGACAGTCACATATCATAGCGTTTGTGATAACATTTATAACACCCAGAGGGATACAGGAGATAATTATAAAAGGTATACAAGCATAGAGATTTAATGTGAACCAGCCGATAACGGTTGTGAAGATACTTGCAACAAAGCCTAAAAGACAGGTTGTGATAACAATTTTCTTGTAGTCAAACTTTTTCATAAGCTTGGGCATAAAGAGAATTGCGCCGAACATACCTACTATTGCACATACCTGGAAAATGGTTTTAACCATTGAAACGGAAGCATCAATATTTGCGGTTCTCTCTGCAATAGTCATATCGGGGGTAAGCTCGGGACCTATATAGAAGGCATATCTTGCAACATGGATTGCCGCAGCCTGAACCATATATCTGCCGCTGGAGAGTATACCCATTGCAACAACAAGCATAAGGGGCTTGCACTTAAAAATTCTTGCGAGTGTGGAGGGCTCGCCGGGCTGTCTTGTTTTGGGAGGAATGATAACTCTTTCCTTTATGTGGAAATAGGAGTTAGCATACATTACAATACCTATAACAACGGTAACAACTGTGATTACAAGGTATTTTGTTTTGTTGTAGGCTATAGCATCAGAGGTGTCAACAACAAGGGGAAGCGCAAGACCTGCAACGAGGAAAAGCACCTCGGGAACGGCAGAGCCTATGCTGTTTAAGGTCTTTGTGTTGGATATAACATGACCTCTTTCCTCGGCATTGGGAGTCATAAGGTTGGGAATACCCCAGAAAGGAACATCAGCCATCGTGTATGCCATACCCCAGAGAATGTAAACAACACCGGCATATATCATCATTCCTTTTGATGACAGCTCAGGACTTAAATACATAAGCACGGTAAGCACTGCAATGGGACCTGCGGCATAAATTATGTAGGGCTTGAGCTTGCCTCTTTTGGTGGTTCTTTTATCTGCAATTATACCCATCATCGGGTCGTTTATTGCATCCCACAGACGGGCAAGCAGCATTAAAAGAAGAACGAACATAAGGGGAAGCTGAAGTACATTTACATAATAGTCACTGATGTAGCTTGACATCATTGCATAAATCATACCCTGACCCATTGCACCTACAGCGAACATATTAAGCTCTTTTTTAGGCACAACATAGCCGGCTCTTTTTTTTGTTTCCTTAGCCATAAGAAAAAGACATCCTTTCAGTAAAGAGTATTAAAAACATTTTAGCATATAAAAAATAATTAGTAAATAAGCTTCAGAGAAGTTTTATTTTTTTCTGCTTATATTTTTTATTGGGGCTTACTTTTTTACATCCCGTTTTTTCGCTTTTTTCTTCTGATTCTGTTTATATGCCGTTCAAAATCTCCGTTATTTATAAGCTCAGCCAGCACAAGCTGCTCGAAGACGGGCAGAGTGCAGGAATAAAAGCCAATTTTCCTTTCAAAGTCCTCTATAAGACTTTCGGGAAGCAGCATATATCCCGCTCTCATAGAGGGGGCAATGGTCTGCGAGAAGGTGTTGAGGTAGATAACACAGTCAGTGTCGCAAAGGGAGAAAACGGTGTCCTCGTTTTTTGTTGAAACAGTAAGCTCGGAATCGAAGTTATCCTCGATAATAAAGCCGCTACGCTTCTTTGCCCAGGAGATATATTCCTGACGCTTTGAAGCGTTTGCTGTAATTCCGCTGGGGAAGCTGTTGAAAGGAGTGATGTGCAGTACCTTTGCTTTTGTCCTTTCAAGCTCCTCGGTTTTTATCCCGTTTTTGCCCATTTTCAGCATATCGCACTCAACCGAGTGTGCTTCATATACGCGTTTTATTTTATCATAAGACGGATTTTCAAGTGCAAAAATATTTTCCTTGCCTAAAAGCTGAACAATCAGGGAATACATATACTCGGCTCCCGCACCTATAATTATCTGCTCGGGGCGGATGTGTATACCGTTGCTTCTTGCAAGATAAGCCGATATGGCACTTTGCAGCTGTGCACAGCCGCGGTTGGGGGACTTTACGAGAATTTTATCCGAATAATCAGCCATTACCTTGCGCATTGTTTTTGCAAGCACGGAATATGGGAATTCCCCTTTTGCATTATGAAGCTGCTGATTTACGGGTAAAGAAAAGCCCTGCGATTCCGAATGCGAATAAAAATCCTGAGATTTGTATGAAACAAAATAACCGCTTTTTTCTTTCGCTTCAACATATCCCTCATCGCAAAGGATTTCATAAGCGTGGCTTACGGTAATAACGCTTAAAGCGGTTTCCTCTGCAAGTATACGCTTTGACGGCAGCTTAGTGCCGTAGGAGTAGGTGCCGTTGCAGATATCAAGCCTCAGCAGCTCATAAAGCTGAATATATGCACTTTTTTTTGATTTTTTGTCAACCGAATAATTCATTTGGTCATATCAGCTTTCTTAATATATTATGTTTTTATGTTATCAGTTTTTCAGAAAAAGTCAATAACAAAAAACAGCAGAGTGTCTGTCAGACACCCTGCTGTATCGAAAATTTTTATTTAGCTGTTAGCTTCTGCAAGTGCATAGAAGTGGCTTAAGAGTGTGCTTGCGGTGTTTTTACCGTAGGAGATAAGGCACCATGTGTCATCATCAAAAGCATCTTCTTCTTCATTATACTGTAAGCCTGCCATAACAAAGTTTTCATCGTTGGCAACATAGCCTGCAGCGTCATTCATAAGGTCGAATACGATGGTGTTTTCGCCTACTGTTTCTCTGATTGAGTTGTAGGGGAAGCCTTCAATACCGTCGCCGCCGTCAAGAAGCTCACCGAATGTTTCACCGGGGCTTATGTAAACCTTGAGAACATCGCCGATTTCCATATAGCCTACTTCTGTTACTGTGTAGTAGCCGAAGTAGTTATCCTTGAGAACAAGGTTGTCTGCAATAGATGTTTTACCTAAGAGAGCAACAATGTTATTCTGGATTTTGATGGGGAACTGTTCCATTGTGATGTTGAGAAGAGGCTCAACCTCAACCTTTTCAACTGTTTCAAGGTCTTCATACCAGATTGTGTAATCGGTATATTCTTCTTTGTTTGCATATTTCTTAACACCGAGCTTGTCGCCTGTGGCTTCGTTGATTATGATTCTTTCAGCCTTTGTGTTGCTCATGGTGAGAGTGATGTAGCCTAATTCATAGCCGTAACGCACAGCTGTTGAATGTGCATTTGTGTCAACACCGTCATTTGTAAGACCTCTTGAAGAGGTTGCAGTACATACCTGTCCCTGAATGTAAATGAAGTTATAGCCTGCAGCGTTCATAACCTCTTCCATGGACCATACGAAGTCTGCTGAGAATTTGTCATCCTCCTGCCAGTCATAGCTTGCGGATTCGGGGTGACAACCGAAGCTTGCAATGATTGTGGGAGTTGCAGATGCCTTGTTGGGAACAAATTCAAGCTTATAGAGGTTTTCATCTATTGAGATAGGAGCTGTACGGTCCCATACATAGTCTGAAATATCGGTTGAAGAATAGTAGAGCTTGCCCTTTTCCATAGAGGTGAGAGCTTCTTCAACAGCTTCCTTTGTGCCGTCAACCATAGCCTGTAAGAATGTGCGGTCAACACCGTATTTTACATCCTCATCCTTGATAGCGGTAACATTGTTGAAAAGAACACCAACGGGGTCTGTCCATACACCCTGGGAGTCAATACCCGAGTGGATGTGAGTAGCGGAAATATTGATGCTTACAATATTGTATTCCTTTGCAAGCTGTGCCAAAGCAGCACGGATTGTTCTTACATCATCATTGCAGATACCCATAGCATCAACAACTGCGAAAACAACCTTGCCTCTGCCTGAGTTATCGTCAAGAACTACTGTGCGGACTCTGAGCTCTTCCTCACCGTGCATTTCGTTTCCGAAATAGTAGGGCATATAAGCACCCTTAGCGTATGCCTTTTCACCGAAATCGGAGGGCATAATTGAAGCAGAGCCGTAGCCTAATGACCATACTGCATTCTTTGCGGGTTCATCAAGGAATTCATCCATACCTGCATAGAAGTTGCCGTATTCTTCGATGTTAAAATCTTCATAATCCTTAACAGCAGGTGAATCGGGAACAATAAGATTGAGCACGGTGCCTACCAGATCATTGATGAAGAGGTTACTTAACCAGTTGAGCACCTTTGCAAAAATTCTCTTGAACTGGATTGTGGGAGAATCATTGACAGAGGGAGCATCCTCATCGTTTGCTTCTGCAGCGGGTGCCGGTGTTGAAGCCGTGCTGCAAGCGGAAACATAATCCATAACGGATGAATATGACTGCTCGGGAGCACTTTCAGCAGAAACTGCAACGAAAGAACAAGCGAAAAGCATAGTCATACAAAGGAGAACAGCAATAAACTTTTTCATTGTATTTCACTCCAAGTTAAAATTTTACTTTTGTATTGTAGCATATTTATTTAAAAAAAGCAATTTTTATTTACATATATTTTCAATAAGCTTTTTTGCAATAAGCTCATGACCTGCAAATGTGGGATGAACACCGTCAGACAGCCAGTAGGAGGCAGGAGCTTTTTCACAGGCTTTATCGAAATCCTCCTGCAGGGGGATGAATGTAAGACCGAATTTTTCCGCACATTTTTTTGCAGACTGTGCTCTCTTTTCAACCTCTCTTCTGAAAACATTCCACTTTGCCTGTGTGGCAGAGGCTTTCAGCAGGAAGGGCTCTAATATGTAAATTTCACATTTCGGGCACATTCTCTGAACCTCTTCAAGAAGGTCACAGTAAATCTTGAAATATTTCTCGTTATCAATACCGTTGGGCTCCTCTCCCAATTCGTGCCATACATCATTAACACCTATGAGAATGGTGAGTATATCGGGATTATTGTTTATTATATCACGACGGATTCTTGCATAAACATCAACAACTCTGTCGCCGCTTACACCCTCATTGATGAATTTGTATTCACCGGGATATTTATATGCCATTTCCGCGGAAACGAGAAGCGGATAGCCCATACCGGGTTCCATTATGTTGTCACGGTTTCTGCCTACATCAGTTATTGAGTCGCCCTGAAAAACTATAGTTTTCATAATATTCTCCTTATCTTAAGATTTTCTCGCCGTCAAATACAATAAGACCGAAGCCGTCACCTGTTTTGTTACCTGCCTGAAGCCAGTCAGCAAAGGCGCGTCTGAGAGATGTGTTGCGGGGAAGCTGGTCAACGGGCAAATCGGAGTCCTTTGCAAAAACTCTCCAGCCGTCGTTGAATTCATCCTTTTCCTTGTATTTTACTATTTCAAAGTCAGACATAAATTTGAGAATGTTGCTGTTTTCGGGGAGGAAATCGTAGTGCTTGGGATACAAAAGCCATGAGCCGCAGCCGAAAATAACTATTCCGTCCTTGAAAAGGTGCTTGTGAGCCTCATATGCCTTTTTGTATGAATCAAGTCTTACTTCATCTGTAAGCGGAATACCTGAGGAGGGAATATGGAAGCCGATGTATGTGTCTCCGCCTTTAAGAACCTTGCCGCAGGAGAGCTTGTATTCATCTTCCTCATTGCACTCAGAAACCTCATACTGGAATCTGCCGTAAGCAAAGCGCCACATCTTGAAGAAGCCGTTGAACCAGCCTGCAACAAATGTGCCGGGAACCTCTTCACAGTCTATGCACTCCTTGAGCTTGCAGCGAAGGTCATCCATTGTTTCCCAGTAGGTATGCTCTGCAATGCCCTCTTTTTCATAGTTTTCTTTAAGAATGGGTGTGCAAAGAAGCAGGAAAATGAAATGCATTGTGTATTCATTTTCATTGTATTCCTTTGACATTTCGGTGAGCTTTTCAAGATAGGGTCCAAGCTCTTCATTCTCGGGAGCCATATAAGAAAGAACAAGCTCATCTACCTTGTCGCCGAAGTCCTTTTCATCGTCAAGACGCTTGAGAACTCTTGTAAAGGTTTCAACAGCAATTTCGGGATAGTTGTAGCGGGACATAAATTCCTTAAGGAAATCTGTATAATGCTTCATAAAATTCTTCTCCTTTTATAAATAAAAAAATACATATTATATGTTAGCATACTTTTTCGGAACAGTAAACATAATTTTTTAAATGTTGAAAAATTTTTCCTGAAATGTTAGAATAAAGGTAAATTATACGGGGGTGTTGTTATGGCGCTTAAAACTGAAATCAAGCTTATAAGCGAGGAAAATTTTGCGGCTGTTATGCAGACAGAAATTGAACCGTACCTTGAAGAAAGGCGCACACAGGGCTTTTTCAACGGCTTTGACGGTAAGAAGCTTTATTACGAAAATTATGTTTCGGATGAAGCAAGGGCTTGTGTTGTAATAGTTCACGGCTTTACCGAATTCTGCGAAAAGTACCGTGAAATGGCGTATTATTACATTCAGATGGGATATTCCGTATTTTCTCTGGACCACAGAGGACACGGTAATTCTCACAGAGATATAAAGGCTTTTGAAAATACTCACATAGAGCGTTTTTCCGACTATGTTGAAGACCTCAACTGCTTTGTGAAAGACATAGTTCTGCCGCAGAGCGGAAATAATCCTTTGTATATATATTCCCATTCAATGGGCGGAGCAATAGCCGTGCAGTATTTGCAGACATATCCCGATGTATTTAAAAAGGCTGTTCTTTCTTCTCCGATGATAATGCCGATAACTATGGGAATTCCGATAGAGGTTGCTTCTAAGGTGTCGGCTGCTTTGTGTAAATTAGGACTTAAGAAGATGCTTCTCGGAAGCAAGGAATTTAATAAGGACAGAGCCTTTGAGGACTCCTCCGACACAAGCTACGAGCGATTTGCATATGCACACACAAAAAGATGCAATGACCGACATTTTCAGAATTCCTCACCCTCTGCAAACTGGGTAAATCAGGCGGCTAAGGTGAGCTTTAAAAATCTTGATAAAGATAGAAATAAAAATATCACAGCCGAAATTCTTCTTTTTCAGGCAGAGGATGACAGACTTGTAATGAATGAAAAGCAGGATGAATTTGTTGCTTTAGTGCCTACGGCAAGAATGATAAAAACTCAGAAAACAAAACACGAGATTTATATGAGTCCGAACGATGTTATGGAAAAATATCTTGATGATATAGCAGAGTTTTTCGGTGATTAAAAACGAATCGGAATTGCGAGAATGTACGATTTCAGATTGATTTGAATAGTGCTTTGGTTCGAAATTTACCCCCTCGAATTCGAGGGGGTAAAAAAACAGGCGAGGTTAAAGCTTTCCGTGATATTATTAATTGAGAATTGGCAGTATCAAACATCTGTTACGATGTCTGATACTGCCTCTCTTGTTATTGTATTTACTTCGTTATTTCATAAATAATTTTAGTAATCAAAACAAATGCATCCTTGTCGCCGTCAGAAGGAATATTTCTGACACTTACTCTGTATTGTTTTCCTTCGTGAGAGAAATCTGCAAACACAAGATCACAATACCCGGAATTATCGGTTTTATAGATACCGCCTATTGTGACTTCAACACCGTTTAAGTTTGATACAGTAGGGTTATTCAGTACATATATGCAATCATACGGAACACCGATTTTACTTACATTAATTGTTATCTGCTGATCGTTTTTTTCATAACCGAAAGCACAACTGTCGTAAGCAAGTTTCCCGTCCAACTCATAGTAGAAATCCGTTTCATACTTCCCCGAAAACTCAAATCCCTGTGATAAAGCTGCTTGAAGGTTTGACATATCTTTTCCGAGATGCTCAGCAATGTCTGTAAGTGTTTTTGTTTCAGAGTAGTATTTATCAGTACTGAAATTCAATTTTGCTGCACTTGACTGACCTTCAACCCTGTTTATTACCCACATAATTCTTGCAGGATCATCATTTTGTGTTATATCTGTCTGATTTTCGTTATTGACGGGTTGTGTTGACTGAGTGTTGTCCGGTTCAACGGGAGTAATATAAGCATTTTTGCCGTTAGTGGTAGCTTCATCTGAGGTAACAGGCGGTTTGCTGTTGAATATCCCGACCTGCCACATGCCGAAACCGAGCAGTGCAACAAGGCAGATGCACGACAGTGAGGCTGTTAGACCAATCACTCTTTTTCTTTTCTTCTTTTGCTCTGCAAGGTAACGGTCTCTTCGTTCGAGCAGATTATTTGTTAATTCATCATAGTTTTTCATAAACAAAGCCCTCCTTGTCAAGTTCTGATTTCAAAGCACTTTTTGCACGGTAAACGAGGTTTTTCATCTGACGGGTATTTTTTTTCATAACTACTGCAGCATCGCAATTGCTCATACCTTCAAAATAGAGAAGCCAGAGGACCTGTCTGTATTCGGTATGTAGCTTCTTTAATGCTCTGTGTACAGCAATTTTATCTTCTTCGACGATATAGAGCTTTTCTAAATCATATTCATCCTGAATATATTTCTCCAAATCATCAAAGGGTGTATCCGATTGTTTTGCATTGTGTCTGAGATAATCAATCGCTGCATTTCGCCCGATGGTATAAAGCCATGTTTTGAATGAGTATTTCGCATTAAACCTCGGCTTTTTTGTTATGAGTTTAAAGAAGGTTTCTTCCATCAGCTCTTCAGCTACGCATATATTGTTTACGATACCGTTAAGATAAAGTGTCAAACCGTCTCTGTAATCCCTTACAATTTCCGCTAAGCCTTTGTCATCACCATCAAGGAAACGGCGGTAGCTACTTGCACCGTTATCCATTGACTTACTCCTTTCCGAAAGGTGCGTTTTTTTGCCCTTTCACTTATTAAACGCAAGAGAGCTTAAAAGGTCTCACTTGTTTTTGAATATTTCAAAAATATATTATATCACAAATATCAAAGGCATCGCAATTTTAAGCTGCGATGCCTTCACTGATGTTATTTTGTTTTTAGAAATTTATGCCTCTAAAATAACTGTCCATGTTTCGGAAAGCTTTTCGGGAATCATATTTTTGAATATTCGGGCATCTTGCATTAAATTTTTATCATTAAAATGGAAAAAGAAAAATTCACCGATACCGTTATTGTAGCCTAACTGAAATTCCAATTCTTTTTTGAAATAAGGAAACACAGGCTTGATTTGTTCATCAACTGCCCATATAACATCCATACCGTTAGTGTTTATATTGCTTTTTATCCAATCTTCTTTTTCGCAGAACCAATCCCAGAATTTTTTTGCCGCAGCAGCATCCAAATCTTTTTTTGAAAACAAGCCTATAAACAAGCTCCTTTGTATTTTTTTCTGTAAGTATAGCTCAAAAAAATAACTTTTGTAAATTTTCAAGTGATATTGAAGCCTTGACGGCTTCAGTGATATTTTGTTCGCCAAAAAAATCGCGAAGCGAATAGCACTGTGCGAAGTGCAATATTACTACGAAGTAATACCGCTCGCCGTAAGGCGAACAAAACTGACGGGTGCTCAGTGAACACCCGTCAACAATTTAGCCTTTTATAAGATTGATAAGCTCGTTAATGATTGCGCAGAGCTTTGATGAACGGTAGATGTAAACGAAGAATTCAGCAAAATCGCGTGTTGCTTCTTCGTAGCTGAGCTTTTCGCTGCCGTCATCAATTACAAGAGCCTGAGAAAGACACATACCGCCTTCGCCGAGAGCCTCAACTCTGACATAAAGGAAGTCTTCTGCGTTTTCAAAATCATCAAGGTCAAGAGAAACTGTAGCACCGTCAGGACTTACCTGAGCCTTGCTGATAACCTTGCCGTTTGCAATAAACTGAACCTGAGTTGCATCTTTTACACTTGCAGTAACTGTGTGTCCGTTAACAGTAAGCTTATTGAACATGGGATAAGCGAGTTCTGTGTTGCTTACATCGAAGCCTTCCTCGGGACCGATTTCGTTTACGGTGTTTTCTCTGAGAATTCTTGTTACCATAAAGAATGCACCGCTCTGCATTGTTTCTTTGACTGCATCCATAGTATTTTCTTCCATCATGAAAATGCTGAAGGATGTGTCAACCGTACCGGTATGGTGAGCATCGTTGTTGCTGAAGCCGATAACATTTTTGCCGAAGGGAAGAGTATACATAAGGAGATTATCCCACAAAACTCTGTCATAGCCTGTTGTGCCGTTTCTTTCGTTGAATACTTCTGTGCCGAGGCAGGAGTCGTATTTAAGAATAAGGTCACCAAAGAATTCCACTTTTGTGGGGTCGTTTACTACTTCGGGATTTGAGTTTGATGCAAGCCAGTCACCGGGATGGTTGATGTGAGAAAGTCCGCCTGCTTTGTCGATATATTCGAGAGCATCGCTGTAGCCCTTTTCATTTTCACCGCCGGGGAAGGCATTAGCCTTGGATGTGATAAAGTAGCCGTTTACATGGTTTTTTGTAAGAGAAATATAGTTGAATTCGTTTGCACCTGTAACACAGGTCATACCCTTGCCTCTTGCTTCACCGTCTGTTACGGGATAAGAGCCGTTCTGAATAGCTTCAAATTCCTCATCGGTGAGATGTTCAAACTTATTGCCGATTATAAGCTGATAGTAATAAAGAGCAACAATAGAGGGGGACTTGTTCCATTCAACACCTGTTGTGCCGTGATCTGCGAATGCAAGGAAATCGTATCCCTGATCATAGTGTTCCTTTACCATGGTAACGAGTGTGTCGTCAGCATCTGAATATGTTGAGTGGGTATGAAGAGAGCCCTTGTATGCACCCCATGCATTGTCGCCCTCCCAGATTACATCCTCATATGGAGAAACGATTGTGTAGTCGGCTTCAGCAGCACTTGCTGCAAGAAGACCTATCTGTCCGAGCATAAGAACACTCAGGACAATGCAAAGAATTTTTTTGATGTTTTTCATTTGTGTTTACCTCCGAAAAGTTTATCAGTAGCCTGTGCCTGAAAATATTGAATTGAAAAGGTCAACGGTTGAGTCAGAAAGCTGCTCAATGGGGTCATAGCCCAATGCAAAGTACTTGAATGCCCATATAACGGGACTTAATTTGAAGAAGATATAGTCAACAATTGTTACGAATGATCTCAGGAATGTTGAAATATCGTGTGTTTCGGGAACCTCAACAGCTGTAAATTCTTCACCCTCAACATTGAGTACGAAGGGCTGAGAATAACAGATGCCGTTTATGCCCGTGATATAAAATCTTACATAGAGATTTGCTTCGTTGAGAAGCTCATCTGAATGAAGGTCAAGAGTAACGGAAGCTTCAGTTGAATATGTTGCACCGTCATTGCCCTGATAATATTCGTAATCAACACCCTCGGTAAGAGTTGTTCTTTCGATAACATTTGTATCGGATACCCATGTTATCTGATTGAAGTTTACACCGTATACCGTGATAGTATCGTTTTTCTCATCAACCTCAATTCTTGTTACCTGAGGAGTATTATCAAGCCAGTAGCGTTCTGTGTCATAAACCTCCTGCTCAACAAAGCCGGGATATTCTGACATACCGTTGAGCTCATATCCGTTTGTGAAGTGAGAAACTGAGAACCACCAGCCGTTTTCAAGAGCTTCTCTGAAAGCTTCATTTGTTAATTCGGGCATCCAGGTCATTGTGTATGCATCGTTTACGGATGTGTAGCTGTGAGAATCAGCAAAGGTATTGCACCAGGGAACAACACCGTTGGGGATTGTTTTCTGCAGAATCTGGTCATAAAGTATTCTGTCGCAGCGGGTGTGTGCGTCTGTTGCGGAGTTTATACCCATACCGAGTGAGGAACCGGGATAATCGAGGAATATTCTTGCAAATTTATTTACATAATATTCATCAATGAGCTTTCCTGTGTGATTTTCGGAATCCTTATCAATGTATACATATTCACCGACATGTGAAAGGAAGGTGATACCGCCGAGCTTTGCAACCTCTCTTGAGGGTGTTTCATAGTCACCGAAAACACCTGCATAGCCCTGACCGTATTCAGCGTAGTAGCTTGTTAAGTGACAGTCTGCAAAGGGTGTTGCCATATTCTGCTCGTTTCCGAGAGGCACATCGAGCATACCGTTTGAGTGTGTTCTCTTTTCGGAAGAAGCAGTACCGTCAAGATATGCTGCATATTCTTCATCTGAGAGAGGAATGATGTCTGCCATCTTGGTGCGTTCTTTCTTTATAAGACGCATAAGCGGAACAGTGTCGGGAGCAACATTCCAGCCGCGGTTGAGAGTTCCGTGGTCTGTCAGCGCAACGATATCATAGTTGCAGTCATAGTGAAGCTGTACAAATTCCTTTATTGTGAGGAAGCCGTCGCTTGCTGTTGTGTGGCAGTGAAGCTGAGTTTTGTAGTCCTGCCATAAATCCCAGTCCACTTCTTTATAAGGATTGTCGATAATAAAGTTTTTATCCGTGTCTGCCGCAAAGGAGGCAGCAGGCAGCATAGTTATAAGCATAAGAGCTGCCAGAAAAACAGATAATGCCTTTTTCATAAAATCCCCTCCTATAATAATAAATATATATTAAGTTTATCATAAGAGGAAAAAATAGTCAATGAAGCGAAAAGCCTAAAATAAAGCGAATAATTTTGGTAAGTGTATACAAATAATTTTCTGTTTTATTTTTATTGAGCGCATAAATTATTACAGATTGATAACAAAAATTAAAATTTTATTAAAATTAAGTAACTATTCTTTACAGAGAAGAAAAAAGAGAGTATATTGCTTTCTGCATAATATCAGAAAGGAAGTATCTGTTTTTGATTATGAAAATTGTTAACAGAGCAAAAGAGCTGAGAAAGCAGCTTTTTGAAGAAATAACCGTTTTTGAATATGTTTTGTGGTGGGTTGCAAGAATTATGCTTTTATGTGCGGTAATTTTTGCAAAAGACAATGCATACAGAACGCTTGACTCTCTCAATATGCTGACTGCATACGCGATGACGGCACTTCGTTTTGTTGCGCCGAAGAAGTCATTCCTTGCAAGACTTGATTTCAGATGTCAGCATCTTATAAATCTTATGGAGGTTCTGGGAATATTCTTCGGACATCTGCTTTTTGTGTATGACCGTATCCCCAAATTCGACCGTTTACTGCATCTTCTGTCGGGTCCCGTTGTTGTTATTGCAGGCTACTACATATATAAGGCATTTGTAACAAAGAACCAAAAAGAAAAGTATTGCACAAATCCCGTTATCGCAACCTACTGCTCTTTTTCTTTCTCTTTTGTGGTTATGGTGTTCTGGGAAATTCAGGAGTTTATAAGCGATTATTTCATAGGTTCTCAGAATCAGGGATATTATTATGTGCCTCCGGAGAATGATATATGGTTCAAAATATTCGGTCAGGGCGCAAACGGCGGTGTCGGTCAGTTCCCCTTGTGGGATACAATGCTCGATATGATTGACGCAACACTTACAACGATTCCCGCTGCATTAGTTCTGTTTGCCGTGCTTGTTTTAATAAAAAAGAAGCACGAAAAGGCTGAGGCTGAAAAAGAGTTGATTTATGCACAGTGACGGCAAAAGTCTTTGTTGATATGAAAAAATACCCTTGCAGAGAGTTATTTCTCCGCAAGGGTATTACTTTTTGCTTATTAATTATTTAGCAAGCTTTCTCTGTATAAGCTTTACAACTTCAACAATCGGGATGATTGAAACTGAGAGAGCAAGAGAAATGAGGTATGCCTTGAGGTCAAGGTGAGCAAAGCCGAAGAGATTTGAAAGGAAGTCAACTTCAACAACAGCAGTTGTGAGAAGGAAGGAGCCTATCATTGCACCGTAGAGAGCAACATTGTGATGTCCCTTGAATACCATTGCAACTGCAGAACCTCTCTGGGAACGCATATTGAAGGAGTGGAAGATTTCACACATAGCCATTGTGAAGAATGCCATTGTCATACCCTCGGAGGAGTCGGGAATGTTTCTGAAAACAAGGTGACCTGTTTCAAGGTATTCACCGATATAGAAAGCAACAACAGTGAGAATACTTACGAGTACACCCTGATAAGCACAGTCAAATCCGAGGCCGCCTGCGAAGATACCGTCAGTTTTGCTTCTGGGCTTTCTTCTCATAATGTTAGCTTCGGGCTTTTCGAGTCCGAGTGCAAGTGCGGGAATAGAGTCTGTTACGAGGTTGATGAAAAGAAGGTGGGGAGCTTCAAGAATTGTAAAGCTCATAATGGTTGCGAAGAAGATTGAAATAACCTCTGAAAGGTTTGAGCCGAGCAGGAACTGAATTGCCTTACGGATGTTGTCGTAAATTCTTCTGCCTTCGCCAACGGCTGAAACGATTGTTGCAAAGTTATCGTCTGTGAGAACCATATCTGCAACATTCTTGGTAACATCTGTACCGGTGATACCCATAACAACCCCGATAACCGCACACTTGATTGAGGGAGCATCGTTTACACCGTCACCTGTCATAGCGGTAACATAGCCCTTGCTCTTCCATGCATTAACAATTCGTGTTTTGTGTTCGGGCTGAACACGGGCATATACGAAAATGTTTTCAACGATTTTTTCAAATTCTTCGTCTGAGTATTTATCAATATCGGCACCCATCATAGCCTGTGAGTCATCAGTGAGAATACCGAGCTCTCTTGCGATAGCCTTTGCTGTGTTGATGTGGTCGCCTGTGATCATAATAGGAGTGATACCTGCGCCGCGGCATTCAACGATAGCATCCTTAACCTCGGGACGGACAGGGTCAATCATACCTGTAAGACCGATGAAGATCATATCGTATTCAAGTTCTGCTGATTCGTATACTGTGGGAGCAGCAGAGTACTCCTTGTATGCTACTGCAAACACACGGAGAGCCTTGTTACCCATTCTTGTGTTTTCTTCAGAAACCTTTGCACGGATAGTATCTGTCATTTCAACAACCTGACCGTCTATAAGAGCGCGGTTGCACTTTTTGAGGATTTCGTCGGGAGCACCCTTTGTATACTGAGTGAAAACACCGTTTATATTATGAACGGTACTCATCATCTTTCTGCCGGAGTCAAAGGGAACCTCACCCACTCTGGGAGCAGCTGCAACAAGGTCAGCCTTTTTGAGATTAAGAGTTTTTGCGTAGTTTATAAGAGCAACCTCGTCAGGCTCGCCTGTGCTCTTGCCGTCCTCTTCAACCTCTGCATTTGTGCAAAGAGCCATAGCTGTTGCAAGTAACTGTTCGTTCTGAGCATAGTGGTCAACAACAGTCATAACATTCTGTGTGAGAGTACCTGTTTTGTCTGAGCAGATAATCTGTGTACAGCCGAGTGTTTCAACGGCATTCATTTTACGGATAATGGCATTTTTCTTTGACATATTCGTAACGCCGATTGAAAGCACTATAGTCATAACCGCAACAAGACCTTCAGGAATAGCGGCAACTGCAAGGGCAATAGCTGTGATGAAGGAATCAAGAGCAACCTCATAGAAGGCACCCTGAGAACCGTTTACGAAATACATAATAATGTTGTATGCGAAGATTACAAGGCAAACACCGAGAACGAGCTTTGTGAGAATCTTTGAAAGCTGTTCGAGCTTGATTTCAAGAGGAGTTTTGCCTTCCTCTGCAAGAGAGATAGCATTAGCGATTTTACCCATTTCGGTGTCCATACCCGTTGCAACAACAACAGCCTTACCACGGCCGTAAACAAGAGTTGAACCCATATAAGCCATATTCTTTCTGTCGCCGAGAGGAACCTCTTCTTCATTCTTCTTGCCCATTAAAGCATTAACGAGCTTTGTTACGGGAACAGATTCACCCGTAAGAGCCGCTTCTTCGATTTTCATGCTTGCGCATTCAAAAATACGGCAGTCTGCAGGGATAGCATCACCTGCATCAAGAAGAATAACATCACCGACAACAAGGTCTTCACTCTTTATTACTTCAACCTTGCCGTCACGCAGAGTTTTTGTTGTGGCAGCTGACATTTTCTGCAGTGCCTCAACAGCTTTTTCAGCCTTGCTTTCCTGCATAACACCGAGAACGGCATTGATGATAACAACTGCCAGGATAATAAATGTATCAGTGGGGAAGAAGCTGTGGCCTGCATTTTTTGCTTCAATGAATTCTGTTATTGCAGAGATAGCGGCAGCAACAATAAGGATAATAATCATAGGGTCCTTCATCTGATCAAAGAACTTTTTGAGCAGAGAATCCTTTTTCGCTTCTGCAAGCTTGTTTTTGCCGTTTGCTTCAAGACGCTTTGCGGCTTCTGCGGAGCTTAAGCCCTCAGGAGTAGAATTTACTTCCTGAAAAACAACTTCAGCAGTTTCAAGATAGTGCTTCATTTTTATACCTCATTTCCGATTTTGAGAATAACTTACAAAAAAAGACTTTTACCGTTCATAGAAAAAGCGGTAAAAGTCTCACTCATTAAGGTATCAGCGGAGCGTTAGAATAAAGTGAACGCCCGTAGGTGACGCTGTATACCGCACACAGAAAAAACTGTTTGCGAGTTACTCCCTTTAGAGTATATTATACACCAAAAAGAGAATTTGTAAATACCTAATATGGTAAAAATAGTTAAAAATCGTACACATTTGAATAGGATGTGCGGGGTTCAGAAGGCTTATATTCATCTAAAACAAGATCTAATGTGTAGGATGATGTATTTCTGCTGTATGTGATTTCAAGGCTGTCACCTGCTTTTTTCTGCGAGAGAAGAGAAGCTAAGGCGTCAGCACCCGTTATTCTTTCGCCGTCAATGTGGGTTATAACATCTGTTGAAACAAGACCTGCCTTTGCGGCACATGAGTTTTCATCGAGAGTCACGATATAACAGCCTGTAGGGTAGCCGTATTTGACAGACATTGAAGTGTTTATTGTCTGTACTGAAATTCCCAGAAGCGGCTTGCCCGAAACATAACCCAAGGTTTTAAGATCATTTATTATTGCTTTAACATCATCAATCGGTATGCAGAAGCCCAGTCCCTCAATAGAGGAGGAAGCATATTTTGCACTTGCAATTCCTACGACCTCACCGTTCATATTATAAACGGGACCGCCCGAATTACCCTCGTTTATAGCAGCATTTGTCTGGAACATATTTATTTCGGCGCCCGAATCGGTTGTGACGGAACGGCTTAAGTAGCTTACAATACCGTCTGTGAATGTGTATGCAAGCTCACCCAGTGCATTGCCGATAACCATAATTTCATCACCGACCTGTAAGTCTGAGGAGGTTCCTGTTTTTACGGGAGTGAACGAGCCGTCAATTTTTATAACTGCAACATCGTTTGCCTCCTCGCTGCCTATAAGAACAGCCGAGTATTCGCTGCCGTCATAGGTAGAAACGGAAATTTCCTCGGCATCCTCTATAACATGGTGGTTGGTTACAATATAACCGTCCTTTGAAATTATAAAGCCCGAGCCGGAGGAAGAAAATTTCTGTCTGTAGGACTGACCGAAGAAGGAGGAATAGGTCTTATAGCCCGTAATTGTTATGCACACAATACTGTCAACAGCCTGAGAATATATTTCGCCCTTGCTCTTTGTGTCGGCAGATACTGTCGGCTGAGTTACATTCACGGGAGCCTGAGTAGTGGTTTCAGGGACAGCCGTGGTGTTTTCGGTGTATGCTGTGGTGCTTTCCTGAGGCTGAGCTGACGGCTGTTCAATTGCCTGTGTTGTTGTTTCAGTTGTGGTTTCGGGCATAAAGGTGTTTTCTTCGTTCACATTTTCAAGCACGGTTGTTTCCTCGGGGAAGATAACGCTTACCTGAGTTGTGCTTTCTTCAATATACTGTTCGGTTGTTGTGTCGCTTGTTTCTTCATTTCTCACCAGCATATTATAGACCATATACGAAGAAACCGCTCCCGAAACGGAGCTTACCGCAGTGCATATAACAACAAGGACTGCGGCAAATGCAAGACGGCGTTTTCTTGCCGCCTTTTTTTTCTGAGAATTAATTTTTTCCATAAAATCACACAATTTCTTTGTTTAGTTGAAATGCATACAGCAGCCGTACGCATCTGCTGTATGTTTCGGATATATACTATCCCCGAATTATTTAAAATAGTTTAAAATTGCGGTTTACGGCAATAATTTATACATAGCCGAAGCATTTTCCTTTGTTGCATATTCGGAAACAACAAGCACCTCGGCTTTAATGCGGTTTGCACCCATCTGTATTTCAATAACATCTCCGACCTTGATTTCATATGATGCTCTTGCAGTTTTGCCGTTTACATCAACATGCTTTGCATCGCAAAGCTCATTTGCAACGGTGCGCCTTTTAACAAGTCTTGATACCTTTAAGTATTTGTCTAATCTCATTTTTTATTACCTCGTGTGAATAATATTACATTAATTGTGCAATAAAAATATGTATTTAGTCAAGTGTTTTTTTCTGATATATTTTTAACAATATTGTAATTTATCGTTTTCGGTTGACTCTGCAAAAAATTTAGTGTAAAATATGGAATTAATTGACATATCCGTCCGTGGCGCAGCTGGATAACGCAGCAGATTCCGATTCTGAAGAACGGGGGTTCAAATCCCTTCGGGCGGGCCAAAAGGAGCTGTCTCAAACGAGACAGCTCCTTATCTGTTTTATTTGATTT
>JAZNOZ010000036.1:0-117421 GCA_045589395.1 Acutalibacteraceae bacterium
CACTTTCAAGACATTATTCTTTGACGGCAACCTTTACAATTACAAAAGTGGAATCAGCAGCTCTTACACTTGCTTGTGTAAAGGGCTGTTAATGTTTAAGGAGCATCCCCATTGCAATGATGTTGAAAATTATCTTGAACAAGAGCTATTAAAATTCGACCAGCTTTGCGAAGAACAGAACTTGTTGCTCGATAACAATGTTGAAAGTTATGAGGACCTTGAGGCACTAATTTCAAACACCGAAAAAGAATTACAGGAAATGGACGAAGCAAGAAATGTATTCAGAAACAAACTGAAGTGTGCCGTTCGTTCAGGTGATGAAAGCTTACAGAATGAAATCCGTGAGGATATTGCAACTCTTACCGCCGCTATGAGAGTTGCAAGAAAGAACATCAAAATTTTAAACAGAGTTAAGTACAGGGCTGAAGATGTAGTAAACAGAATGGATAGCATCAACGAGTATTCAAGAATGTATGAGCGTTATGCCCGTGATGTTATCAAACCTAAAATAAATACAAATAAAACACAAGAAAGAAATTATGAAAGATAATTCAGGAGGAATATTTTATTATGATTAATATTAAAGAAGTACAGATTAAAGATTTAATTCCCTTTGAGGACAGTCCCTTTGAATTCAGAGAGGACGAAGGCTTCACACAGCTTTTTGACAGCATTTCTGAAAGCGGTGTGTTTTCACCGATTGTTGTATGTGAAAGAGATGGTAAGTATGAAATTGTAAGCGGATACCGCAGAGTTGAAGCGTGTAAGAGGCTTCATATAGATGTTATCCCTGCAATCATCAAAGAACTTACAAGAGAAGAAGCAATTGTTATGCACGTTGATTCCAATCTTCAGCGTGACAAGGTTTTGCCGAGCGAAAAGGCTTACGGTTACAGAATGAAACTTGAAGCAATGAAAAGACAAGGCTTCCGTTCTGATTTAACCTCCGACCAGGCTGGTCGGAAGTGTGAATCGGCAGAAATTATTGCAAGTGAATCAGATGATAGTAAAACTCAGGTCAGGCGATATATTCGTCTGACTTTTCTTATTCCCGAAATCTTAAAGCTTGTGGATAGCGAAAGAATTGCATTTACCCCTGCTGTTGCCTTGTCATATTTATCACCCGAAGAGCAATATATGGTTTACAAATTTTATGACGAAATGGAGGTTACACCTTCATATTCTCAGGCAGTTGAGCTTAAAAAGCTTTCCTCGGCGGGTAATTTGAATGAAAGCGTTATCACGGAAATTATGTCCCGTGACAAACCCAATCAACAGGAATTCTTCAAGGTGCCGATGGAACGCTTGAAAAAAGTTGCTCCCAGAATCAGAGATAAGGATTTTGAGAGCTTCGTTGTTAAAGCGTGCGAGTATTATTACAAGGCTTTGCAAAGACAGCGAAGCCGTGATAGAGATGCGAGGTGATGCGTATTGAAGTATATTGGAATTCTTAAAGCGTATATCCGTTATATTGATGAAGATATACGAGGTGAATATTGCTTCAAGGTTAAAGGTCACGAGGTAGTCGCAACCTTTACCGAAAAGCCTAACAATGACATTCTCCCTCGCCTTCGTGAAATATTATTGGGTGATTCACACATTCGACAAAGTGATGCCCCTGATATTAAACTAAAGAAAAATATTAAGGAGGCGGTTTAATGTCAAAACGAGTGTGCTGTCTTTACAGAGTTTCAACGGGTAAGCAGGTTGATTATGACAGCAACAACGAAGCAGATATCCCGATGCAGAGAAAGGCTTGTCACAAATTTGCAAGTGAAATGGGTTGGGATATTGTTCACGAAGAACAGGAAGATGGTGTTTCCGGTCATAAGGTGCGAGCTGAAAACCGAGATAAAATTCAAATTATAAAGGACCTTGCGAGAAAGAATAAGTTTGATATTCTTCTTGTATTTATGTTTGACCGAATAGGCAGAATCGCAGATGAAACTCCGTTTGTTGTTGAGTGGTTTGTTAAAAATGGAATTGAGGTATGGAGTACACAAGAGGGCGAACAAAGATTTGATAATCACATTGACAAGCTCTTGAACTATATCCGTTTCTGGCAGGCTGACGGCGAAAGTGAGAAAACATCTGTCAGAACAAAGACAAGTCTTGGTCAGTTGGTTGAGGCAGGTCATTTCAAGGGCGGCGTTGCCGCCTTTGGATACGACCTTGTGAAAAGCGGCAGATTCAATAAAAGAAAACACGAGCTTTATGATTTGAAAGTTAATCCCGATGAGGCTATTGTTGTTAAGATTATCTTTAATAAATACACTACCGAGGGGTACGGTGCACACAGAATTACAACGTGGCTGAACAACAACGGGTACAGAGCAAGAACGGGTAAAATGTGGCACGAGGCAACTATAAGAGGTATTCTCTGCAACCTGACCTATACAGGCGTACTTCGCAGCGGAGATGCCCGTTCTGAGGTTATACCCGAACTGCAGATAATTCCGCCTGAACAGTATGAAAGAGCAATGATGATTATGAAAGAGCGTTCAGACAGAAAGAGAGAAAATCCCACTGTCCCCCTTAACACAAAAGGGAAATCTCTTATATCCGGCAAGGTTTATTGTGGGCATTGCGGTTCAAGGCTGAATCTCACAACAAGCGGAAGATACCGTAAAAGAAAAGATGGCTCTGTTGATACTACCAAACGTATCAGATACGCCTGCTACGGCAAAAGCAGAAAGCAGACAGAGTGTGACGGTCAATCAGGTTATACTCTTCACATTCTTGATGATTTGATTGATGAGATTGTCCGTGACATTTTCAACAAAATGAAAGGTGTATCAAAATCTAATGTAATCAAACTCCGTTATGCTGATGAGCTTGAAGTAAGAAAAGCAAGGCTCAATATGTTAAAAGCAGATTACTACAAAGAATTTGAAAACCTCACTATACTGAAATCCGAGGTTATCAAAGCAATCAAGGGTGAAAGCTCATTTTCGGCTGATACACTTTCGGAGCTTATTGCAGAATCGGAGAAAGAGTACAACAGGCTTTCGTCTTTAGTTGCCGATGCTGAAAAAGATGTTTACGATAGTGAAAGCGTTCTCAAAAACTTATCCGACAGCTTTGATGAACTCATTTCTTGGGCAGAGCTTTATGATGAAGCAAGCTTTGAAAAGAAGAAAATGATTGTGAATTGCCTGATTAAACGGGTTGAGGTCAGCAGAGGATACAAGCTTAAAGTTGTGTTTAACATTGACTTTGAGCAGTTTATGGTGGGGATAGACAAAGTAGCATAAAAGAATAACTCCGGGTAGTTGATGCTACTCGGAGTTATGAATTTAAGTTAATGTTATTGATGGTTTTCTTTGTTTACCTCTTCAAGATATCCAGCTGTTATAACACCGGATGGTAACGCTATGATAGCAATACCAAAAACGGATGAAATCATAGTGACAATTCTACCAATGGTTGTTACAGGGTAAATATCGCCATAACCTACTGTAGTTAGTGATATTGTTGCCCAATATATTGCATCAAAAAATGTTTCAAAAGATTCAGGCTCAACATTATAAATAACTAAAGCTGATATTAAGACATACGCTACAGCCATTGTTGCAACAGCAGATAAGACCTTTTTCTGTTTTTTGAACACATTGGAAATTATATCAAAGCTTTTAGAATATCTTAAAAATTTAAAAGCTCTTAAAACCTTTAATGTTCTTAATAACCTAAAGAGTTTTAACAATCTAAAACTGCTATTTAACACTGTTAATGATGGTAAAATAGAAATCAAATCAATAATTGCCATAGGGGTAAGCGGATACACAAAAAATGAAGCAACTGATTTTTTGAGTTTATAATCAGCAGTTAATAATCTCAAAAGATAATCTAAGATAAAAATGCTGACAGTAATATAATCAATCCATTGAAAAAAGGCATTTGTTTCTTTAAATGCAAGAGGAATTATACTAACAACAATAGTTGTCATCATTATAAAATCATATATATTGCTTAATTTATTGTCGTTACCAACAGGCTCAATAATAGAATATAGTTTCTTTCTCATGATACACATCCATAGAATTATTTTCTAAATTATACCATAAGTATATGAATATTTCAATAAATACCCACAACAAGAAAAAATCCGCAATCATAACGGTTGCGGATTTTTCTTGGTGGAGATAAGCGGGATCGAACCGCTGACCTCTTGAATGCCATTCAAGCGCTCTCCCAGCTGAGCTATACCCCCAAGTATTTAGTTTTTTCAATTGTTCAGTGTGGGGTGCGTTTCTGAGTGCCTTGGGCTCCCAGCTGAGCTACGCCCCCATAAAAGGGCACACTGAGTAATTTATTTATTAAGTTTTTGGTGGGGTGCGTTTCTGTGTGCTTCTCGCTCCCAGCTGAGCTAATACCCCAAACTTATGTTTTATTTTTAGTCTAAAAAAACTTGACAAAAGCATTATATATAACAACAAGGCTTTTGTCAAGTTCTTAATTTAATTTATAGATATGTTACTGATTTCAAAATATGTTCTGTATTCATTGAAAACAAATTTGAGTTTACGGGTTCTTGTGGTTTCAACACAGCAGATGTGCTTATAACCGACTGATTTTCCCTCGTAAAGCTTTTTCCATTTACCCTTTTCTGTAAGATAAAAAATTTCAAATTCTTCAATGTGCTGACCGTTTATAATATTCTCTGAAAGAACAATTTTGTCAAAAATGTCATCTTCGTTGAGCGTTACTGTAATTTCGGGCTTTTTATCATTTTCAGCAGGGCGCCAACATTTTGCGAGTTCTTTGGTTTTGCAATTTTCAACACGGTACAAAGGACTCAATTCGCTTGAAGCGGTGATATCAACACATTCGGTGAGAAGATTATAGCCGAACATAACTTTAAGATCATAGCCGAAAGCAGAAAGTATCTGGTCATCAACCTCATCAAATTCTCCCCTTTTATTCGGAGAAAGTCCTAACATAAGGCAGGAATTGTTACCGACTGTTTTATAGTAAAGCTTCAGAAGCTTGTCCTTTGTTTTTGCTGTATATTTTTCATTTTCATCGAAAAACCAGCTGTCATGCATCGGAACGGAAACTTCACAGGGATACCATATAAATTCAGTATCCTTTTTAATTGCTTTTCTGCTTCCTATATCAAGTGACATAAGCTGTGACTGCTTTTTTGGAGGAGTTCCTGCACGCTCTCCGTCTTCATTGACACCGAGATATGCAGGCACACTGCTCCACTCCTGCTGTCTGGTAACGCCTTTTTCATTACCGCACCATCTTACATCAGGACCTCTGAAAGAAATTACGGCATTCGGCTGAAGCTCACGGATAAGCTTATAATATCTGCCCCAATCGTATTTCTGTACTTTCCTTTCGTCTGCTCCGCAGACACCGTCAAGCCAGACACAGAAAATATCACCGTAATTACTCAGAAGCTCTGTCAGCAGATTGCAAAAATAATCATCATATTCCTTACCGCTTCCGTAGGACTTTTCATGTCTGTCCCACGGAGCGATATAGACACCGAATTTCAGACCGTACTTTTTGCAGGAGTCGGCAACCATCCTTACGAGATCCCCGTCACCGTCAAGCCAGTTGGAATTTTTTATACTGTAATCCGTAAATGCAGTAGGCCAAAGACAAAAACCGTCATAATGCTTACAAGTAAAAACAATACCTTTCATTCCTGCTTTTACGGCAGTTTCACACCATAAATCGGTATTCATTTCTTCGGGCCAGAAAACAGTGGGCGGTGTAAAGCCGTCACCGTACTGCTTACCCGTAAACACAGGCATACCGTAACTTATAAGAGCATAAAATTCAGTTTGCTGCCATTCAATCTGACGGGCAGTAGGTTTTGCTTCACAAGCAAGCTCATAGGCTTTTTTCATCAGGAAAAATCCTTTCAATCATTATTGGTTGCAACAATATCTGCACCTGTGTCAAGAATATTTTCGATTATAACCTGTCCGAGTTTAACAGGAGCATCAACAGACACTGAGTTTATAACCTTCATACAGTCAAAAAGCATATCTTTTGGGACAGGCTTATTTGACTTTACGGGAACAACAGGATGCACACCGCCGTTAACTTTTACAGATGAAGTAAGTGAACGGGTAGGATTTACTATCTCTGTTCTGGCATATGTGTCACCGCGTTTACAGGTATTGCCTGTTACACTCATAACATCATTTCCTTCAAACTCCACCACAATAGGGCAACCAAGAGGGCAAGCAACACAAGTTAATTCTTTTTTCATCTTATTATTCCTCCACTCTTACGGTAATTGTGCTGTCCGAATTCATTTTAGCAAGAGTTGCAGCAGGAATCACAACATTTTCCATTTCACCCGGAGCGAGCTTTACTTTTTTCTTTGAAGAAATAATTTCTCCGTCACATTCAAGAACAACTTTTGCATTTTTATAAATCTGACCGACTCTGAAATAAAGCTTAACATCATTTGTGTTTCTGATATTAACCTTCTGAGGTACAAGATATCTTACACCGTTACCTGTTTTAGGGCTTACATACTCTGTTTCTTTTGCAGAATCCGAGAGTATGTATTGAGCAGCACCCTCACCTGCAAGCTGAGCTTCAAGAGTAACATAGTCAACAAGGTCATGAACATGCAGAACATTACCGCAGGCAAAAACACCCTTATGGTCTGTCTGACGCATTTCATCAACAACTGCACCGTTTGTTATTCTGTCAATACTTATACCAACATTTTTAGTAAGTTCGTTTTCGGGAATAAGACCGCAGGAAAGCATAAGAGTGTCACACTCAATATATTCCTTTGTGGATTCAATAGGTCTGAGGTTCTCATCAACCTGAGCTATTGTTACACCCTCAAGTCTGTTCTTACCGTGTGTTTCAACAACAGTTGTGCTGAGCTTAAGCGGAATACCGAAGTCATCAAGACACTGCACAATATTTCTTGTAAGTCCGCCCGAATAAGGCATAAGCTCACAAACAACCTTAACTTCGGCACCTTCAAGTGTCATTCTTCTTGCCATAATAAGACCGATGTCACCCGAACCGAGTATAACTACCTTTTTACCGGGCATAAACCCATCAATATTAACATATTTCTGTGCAGTACCTGCAGTCATAATACCTGAAGCTCTTGTGCCTGCAATTTCGAGTGCACCTCTGGGTCTTTCTCTACAACCCATTGCAAGAACAATAGCTTTTGCCTGAATTTTCAGTAATCCGTCCTGCTTATTTACTGCAGTCACAAGATTATTGTCATCAATATCAAGCACCATTGTGTCAGTTTTTACTGTTATATCTGTATCTTCAAGCTGGTCAATAAATTTTGCAGCATATTCGGGCCCTGATAATTCCTCACCAAAATAATGAAGTCCGAATCCCGTATGAATGCACTGTTCAAGAATACCGCCGAGAGTTTCGGCTCTTTCAAGAATAATAATGCTTTCAACACCGCATTCCTTTGCTTTGAGGGCAGCCGCCATGCCTGCAGGACCGCCGCCGACAACAACAAGATCATAATTCAACATAGCTTTTTCCCTCCGTTACTTTGTTTTGTCAAACAATATATTGGACTGTGCACCGAACTTTGTTATTTCATTGACTTCACAGCCAAGCTCGCGTGCAAGAATTTCAACAACCTTTGAACCGCAGAAGCCGCCCTGACAGCGTCCCATGCCTGCTCTTGTGCGTCTTTTAACACCGTCAACATCTCTCGCACCTGCAGGAGCTTTGATGGCATCAACAATTTCACCCTCTGTAATTGTTTCGCATCTGCAAACAATTCTGCCGTATGCGGGATTTTTTGCAATAGCTGCTTCCCTTTCCTCATCACTTGCATGACGGAAACGGAAAACCTCTCCTCTTACGGGATTGAAGCTATCATTCTTTTCAACTTCACCCATTGCATTTGTGATAACATCTGCAAGATACTCAGCAATAGCGGGAGCTGAGGTAAGCCCGGGAGATTCTATACCCGAAGCATGAATAAACTGCTCGTTTACCTTACTTGCACCAAGAGTGAAATCATCATTAACGGGATGGGCTCTCAGTCCAGTAAAAGAAGTAATTGCATTTCTTGTTGAAACAGCAGGACAGGATTTAACAGAAAATGTTTTAACTGTATTAAGTCCGTTTGCTGTTGTTGAAGTATTGTCTTTGCTGTCTATATCTTCTGCAGTAGGTCCGATAAGCAGATTCCCGTCAACTGTGGGAGAAACAAGAATACCCTTACCCATCTTTGAGGGACACTGGAAAATGGTGTGAGATACCATATTGCCTACAGCCTTGTCAAGAATAAAATATTCACCGCGGCGCATAACAAGCTCAACAGAGTTATCGCCTATCATTTTTGCGATTTCATCAGAATAAGCACCTGCGGCATCAACGATGTATTTTGCCTTTATTTCACCCAGCGTTGTTTTAAGAGAAAATACACCGTCTGCAAAAGAAATTGCTTCGACCTTACAGTTTCTCTTAAATTCAACACCGTTTACAACTGCATTTTCAGTTGCGGCAATTGTAAGCTCATAAGGACAAACAATACCTGCACTCGGAGCATCAAGAGCACCGCATACTTCATCAGAAAGATTGGGTTCAAGCTCTTTAAGAGCCTTTTTATCAAGAATTCTCATACCGGGGACACCGTTTGCAACTCCTCGGTCATACAAATTCCTTACTGTTTCCATTTCCTCTTCGGAAAATGCAACAACAAGCGAACCGTTATTTTTATACGGAACAGATAAATCAGCACAAACTGCGGGCATCATAGAACAACCCTTTACATTAAGCTTTGCTTTTAGAGTTCCGGGTTTAGCATCAAAGCCTGCATGAACTATACCGCTGTTTGCCTTACTTGCACCCATTGCAACATCATTTGTTGCCTCAAGAAGTGCAATATTAAGCTTATACTTTGCAAGCTCGCGTGCAGTCAAAGCACCGATAACACCTGCGCCGATAACAGCAACATCAAAACACATAAAAAACATCTCCTTTATTATCGACCAAAAAACCTTTAAACTACATTATATTATAATATTAACAGCAAAATAAATCAACATTTAATTTATAATTATTATTTGACAAGAGGTCCTAAATCTAACATCGCTTTACTTGTTTTAAGTAAAAAATCTGCAATTTCACTGTTTCTGAGCAAAACGGATGAAGCTAAACGGACATTTCTTAAGAATTTTCGGTCTAATTGCTCTTTTTTATCTGCAAGAGTACATACACCTAAGCTTCTTATATCCAATGCAACATTAAGTACTTTTTCGCCGTTTTTTTCTTCCACATACGGAAACAGCGGAAACAGTCTGCATGAAAGCGGTCGCTCATCTCTCTTGCAAGGTGTAAGACACACTACTGCATCACAGCCGGTCTTTTCATCATAATAAACCTTAAAATCAGAATTGTCTTCAAAAAGTTCCTTTTCAAACGGAAAAAGCAGCATACCGTCTTTTTCACTGCCCTTACAGCATTGGTGGTCACAAAGCCTGCCGCAATCGAAAGGCAACGGAGTTACCTTTTCCAGTAATTCATATGCTTTATTTAACTCTTCATTATTAAACTTATTATAAAAAATACTCATAGTTCACCTTCAAAAACAAGCCCCGTCGCAAGTGCGGCGGGGATAAACAGATTAAAAAATTATTTAAGCATTGCTGTTAAATTTTAAGCAATGGTCTCCGGTTCAGCATAATCAACACCGTATGTTTCAACATAAACTGTTTTCATAACAACATCTTTAAGAGGCTTATCGTTACCGTCTGTTTTTACACTGACTATTTCATCAACAATATCCATTCCCTCTAAAACAAAACCGAAAACTGCATATTCGCCGTCAAGTCCGGGCTGATCCTCAACGCAGATAAAAAACTGAGAGCCAGCAGTGTTATAATACGCTGACGGATTATAATAGCTGCCCTGTCTTGCCATAGAAACAGAACCTCTTAAATGAACTAAATCCGTATCAAAATCATTGTCGGTAAATTCACCGAAGATTGTGTATCCGGGACCGCCTGTGCCATTTCCTTTTGGATCACCGCCCTGAATCATAAAAGTTTCTATTACTCTGTGGAAAGTAAGCCCGTTATAGAAACCGCTGTTTGCAAGAGAAATAAAATTCTTTACAGTGTTGGGAGCCTTATCGGCATAAAGCTCAATAATAACCGTGCCGCCATCTTTCATCTCAATAACAGCTATAGGATTTCCTTTATCCTCATATTTTGTGAGGTCCACTTCTTCTGTTTTATTCAACGAGCAAGAAGCAAAAAGTGATACAGACAAAACTAGAATCAGGCAAAGAGCAATAATCTTTTTCATGTTAATTCTCCTCACTTTCCTGAGTGATTTCAGGCACCTGACTGTCTTCTTCAACAGGCTTTGATGTGGGAGAAATAAGTCTGCCTTCCATAAGCTCTATGAAAAAGTCCCCGTTGATTTTTTCGTACTCAATAAGATAATCAGCAAGAGCATGAAGCTTATCAATATTTTCTCTCAGAAGTGCCTCACAGCGGTTATATCCGTTCGTAACAATATTGTTGACTTCCATATCAATCTCTTTTGCAATATCTTCGGAATAGTTTCTTACGGTACCGTAATCCTTGCCGAGGAAAACCTCATTATGACCTGAACCGAAAGTGATCGGACCAAGCTTATCACTCATGCCGTACTTTGTTACCATATTACGCGCAATTTCAGAAGCTCTTTCAATATCATTGGATGCACCTGTTGAAATATCACCGAAAATTATATGCTCTGCAACTCTGCCGCCGAGAAGAACAACAATTTCATCTTCCATTTTCTTCTTGGAGGTATACATTCTGTCTTCAACGGGCATATGCATAGTATAACCGCCTGCTCTGCCTCTGGGAATTATAGAAACCTGATGAACAGGATCCTGACCTGTAAGGAAGTGTGTTGCAACAGCATGACCTGCTTCGTGATATGCAGTCAGGCGCTTATCATCGCTTGTAACCTTGTGTGATTTCTTTTCTGTGCCGACAATAACCTTTACGGTTGCTTCTTCAATTTCATCTCTTGTTATTGCACGAAGACCTCTGCGGGCTGCTAATAAAGCTGCCTCATTAAGAAGGTTTTCAAGATCTGCACCTGTAAAACCGACAGTAGAACGGGCAATATTATCAAGGTCAACATCGGGAGCAACAGACTTGTTCTTTGCGTGAACTCTGAGAATTTCTCCTCTGCCCTTGATATCGGGATAACCTACAGTTACCTGACGGTCAAATCTGCCGGGGCGAAGAAGAGCAGGATCAAGTATATCAGGGCGGTTTGTTGCTGCAATAACAATTACACTGTCATTCACATCAAAGCCGTCCATTTCAACAAGCAGCTGGTTAAGAGTCTGTTCTCTTTCATCGTGTCCGCCACCCATACCTGCGCCTCTGTGTCTGCCGACTGCATCAATTTCATCAATAAATACAATTGAGGGACTGTTTTTCTTTGCCTGTTCAAATAAATCTCTTACTCTGGATGCACCGACACCAACATACATTTCAACAAAATCCGAACCAGAGATTGAGAAGAAAGGAACATCGGCTTCACCTGCAACAGCTCTTGCAAGCAGGGTTTTACCTGTACCGGGAGGGCCGATAAGAAGAACGCCTTTAGGTATTCTTGCACCGATTTCACTGTATTTTACGGGTTCTTTAAGGAAGGATACTATTTCACTGAGTTCTTCCTTTTCCTCATCTGCGCCTGCAACATCACTAAATGTTGTTTTCTTCTTTCCGTCCTTAAGCATTTTTACCTTTGCTTTGCCGAAATTCATCGTTCTGTTTGACTCATTTATAAAACCTTGATTCATTTTGCGAAGCATGGAATAGAACAAGGCGCCCAACACAACAACCACAAGAACAGTCGGCAAAAGACTTACTAACCATGAGTTTGCAGCACCCTTGTTATAGTCATAAATAATTTTAGCATCGGGATTTTCCTGATTATATTCAATAACCTTAGAATGAACATCCTCATAAAAAAGAGAAATATTAGGAACGGTATACTTATATTTTTTGTCAGGCTCACTTCTCTTCTTGTATTCAAGCACACCTGAGCTGAGATTCAGCTTATATTCTGAAATCTCATCATTTTCAAACATTTCAACAACATCATAGTATGTCACTTTCGGAGCAGAGTCCGATTTAACATAAAATGACACAAACAGGATCATCATAACAGGAAGAATAATTATAGGCAGAAACTGACCTATTTTTTTTATTTTATCGTTATTCACTCTTTTTTAACACTCCTTAATTATTTCTCATAAACTTCTCTTTTAAGCACACCGACAAAAGGAAGGTTTCTGTATTTTTCATCATAATCAAGACCGTAACCGACAATAAATTCATCAGGAACAATCAAACCTTTATAATCGGGGAATATATCAACCTGTCTGCGATCAGGCTTATCGAAAAGCGTACAGATTCTGATGCTGGCAGGGTTTTTTGTATACAACATATCAATAAGGAAACTAAGTGTTTTTCCGCTGTCAAGAATATCCTCAACAATGAGCAGATCATATCCGCTGATATCTCTGTCAAGATCTTTTAAAATTCTTACCGTACCTGAAGACTTGGTCCCGCTTCCGTAGCTTGAAACAGCCATAAAATCTATTTCACAAGGAATAGTAACTGCTCTCATAAGGTCTGTCATAAAAGTAACTGACCCCTTAAGGACACTGACTAAAAGAAGTTTTTTGTCTTTATAGTCTTCACTTATTTCTGCACCGATTTTTTTTACAATTTCAGCAAGCTTTTCTTCTGAATAAAGTACATATTCGATATCATTTAACATTGTTGACACTCTCCGTTTTTATAATCATATACTTTTTTGTTTTTGAATCTGCAGAATATGCAGTTTCTGTATTTTCAAGTCCCAGCCATACAACAGCATTTTCCTGCACAAGCACAGGGATTGTTTCCCTTTCGGCAACAGGTACTTTAAGCTCTGAAAACAGTTTTTTCAAAGTTTTCGTACATCTGCGTTTTTTTAAAAATATTTCATCTGACCCGACACGAGAGCGAAGAAGAAGTGTTTTACTGATTTTATCAAAATCAAGCACGGCAACACAATCTTCTGTCGGGATACTGTCTGAGGGATAAATATGCAGTTTTTTATTAAAAAATTCAATCTGATTATCCTTCTGCTTATCTATCATAACAGAAAACCGTTCAGATTTTATTTCACTTTTCGGTTGCACATAAACCGATGTTTTGTTGCAGCAGACAACAACACCGGTCGGCAGCGTGACAGAGAAATCTTCACTTAAATTGTCACACAACATCTTTATGTGCCGCATTTCATAGTCCGCATCGGAAATCTGAGAAAAATACAGGGCAACTACCCTGCTTTTTATCGCCTCGTGAAGAGAGTTGAGTTTTTGACAGCTAAGCGTTAATGCTTCCTTATCAAAACACTTTTCAAACTCATTTTGTGCAACCTGAGCCAAAAAATCATCATCTTCCCGCAACAAATCAACACATCGCAATGCATTATTTTCAAATGCAGGATTAATATTCTTAAGCGGAGTTACAATATTATGACGAAATTTATTTCTTGTGTAATCATCGGTCAGATTTGATGAATCTGTAACATAAAAAATTGAATTTTCTTCACAATACTTTTCTGTTTCTTCACGGGTAAAGAAAATCAAAGGCCTTATAATATTATCCCTCACGGGAGGAATTGAACACAAACCGTGCAATGAGCTGCCTCTTGCAAGATTCATAAGTGCTGTTTCAATACAGTCACTTCCCGTATGTGCGGTTGCAATTTTTTGAACACTTAGCGAAGCAAAACAATCATATCTTGCCTTTCTTGCACACAGCTCCGTGCTTTGCTTATTTTCTTTACTCAAAGCAGGAATATCAATTCTTTTTACAATCAAATGAATTTTGTTCTTTTCACAATACTCTCTGACATACTGTTCTTCATCATCGGCTTCTTTACCTCTTATGCAATGATTTATGTGAACTGCGCAAACATCTATTTGAAGCTCGTCTTTGTTGCTGTGAAGCAAATGCAACAGACACATAGAATCTGCGCCGCCTGACACACCGACACATACAGTTTCTCCGTGGGACAGCATATTGAATTTTTTTATTGCAGTGAAAAATTTATTCTTCATTATTATTGTTTTTTTCAACACATGTATAAAGTGTAAATTGCGGATTCCATGCAAGCGGAACAGAACCTGTTGAACCGTGCCTGTTTTTCTGAACAAGCAATTCGGCAGTATTCACCTGCACTTCTTCAGGATTTTCCTTGTCATTTTTATAATAATCATCTCTGTATAACATTACAACTATATCTGCATCCTGCTCTATTGAACCCGATTCACGAAGGTCTGCAAGCTGCGGCTTATGCGAAGAGCCTCTGCCTTCTGTGCTACGGGAAAGCTGTGCACATACAACAACGGGAATATTAAGATCTTTGGCCATAAGCTTTAAGCTACGGGTAATTTCCGTTACTTCCTGAACACGGTTATCTGTTTTTTTTGCAGACTGCATAAGCTGCAGGTAGTCAATAAATATCGCATCAACATCCTTAAGACGGCGTGCTCTTGCCTTCATTTCGGGAACGGTAATATTTGCCGTATCATCAAAATATAAGGGCACATTAGCAAGGAACAGGCACGCTGCGCTCAGACTTTCCCACTCTTTCGGTGAAAGCTCACCCGTTCTCATTTTATGGCTGGGAATTCTGGCTTCGGTTGAGATAATACGCTGTGCAAGCTGTTCTTTTGACATTTCTAAAGAAAAGAACAAAACTCTTTTACCCGACTTAACAGCAACATTACGCGCCATATTAAGGCAGAAGCTTGTCTTACCCATCGCAGGTCGGGCACCGACTATAACAAGGTCAGATCTGTTAAGCCCCGTACACATTTTATCAAAATCGGGGAAACCTGTAGGCAAGCCTTTATACTGCTCTTTATCCTCAGAATTAAGCTTATAAAGCATATCGTAAACATTTGCAATTATATCACTTAATTTAGACGGACCGACAACGGCTTTACCCTGACGGATATCATATATACGCTGTTCGGCATTATCTAAAAGAGCATCGGCTTCTTCACCGGAATTTTCCGCAAGATCAATAATCTCAGCCGAAACATTAACCAATGTTCTTATGTAGTATTTATCTTTTATAATCTTACAATACGCCTCAACATTAGTTGATGACGGAACCATTTCTGCAAGCTGAAAGAGATATGTTTTTCCGTCATCATCCGAAGAAAAAGCGCTTTCGGTACGAAGCATCTCAAGAATAAGCAACGGATCAATAGCACCTGAAGCTGCATCTATTGCAAGCATTGCGGAAAATATAGCTTTATGCTGCGGAAGATAAAAATATTCAGGCTTCAGAAGCATTGAAACCGTATCAAAACACTCCGGTCTTATAAGCATATTTCCCAACACCGCCTGTTCTGCTTCAAGAGAAAACATTTTTCCCGATTGCATCGGTGTTGATTTTATTTCTTTCTTTTCCACTGAAAAAACCTCTTATGAGAATTTTATTCGCCCACAACAACAAATATTTTTGCTGTAATACCTGTGTATATTTTTAATGTACATTCATATGTGCCGAAGTTTCTTATGTCTTCTGCAACAATCTTTCTTTTATCTATTTCAACATTGTACTGCTCTTTTATTTTTTCTGCAATTTCTTTTGATGTTACAGAACCGAAAAGCCTTCCGTTGGCACCGGCTTTTGCCTGAACCTTAACTGACTTGCCGTTTAATTTATCAGCCGCAGCCTGAGCCTCAGCCTTTTCTACTGCAAGATGATGTGCCTTTGAAGCCTCTCGGTTTTTAAGCTCATTCATTGCTGCATTATCAGCAATAACAGCTATTTTTCTGGGGATAAGGAAATTTTTTGCATATCCGTCTGAAACATTAACAAGTTCACCTTTTTTTCCAAGGTCTTTTACATCCTGATTAAGTATTACTTTCATTTTTTATACCTCCGTTAGTTTTTAAGTTTATCAAAATAAGAATTGACAGCATCAATAAGCTTTGACTTTGCCTGAGCAATATCGGTATCAGTCAACTGACAAGCAGCCATACTCTGATGACCGCCGCCACCCAACGCTTCCATTATAAGCTGAACATTTATTTTCCCGAGAGAACGGGCAGAAATATTCACACATGAATTTGCTTCAAAAATAACAAACGATGCATCAACATTATTTATATTCAATAATTCATCGGCTGCTTTTGAAGCAATAAGGCGTTTTTTTGAAGAATCTGTATCGGCAACTGCAACTGTGAAGTTAGTAAAAAATTCAGCACCTGACACAATTTTTCCGACTGCCGTACTTTCCTCTGCAGAATTTGCAAATAACTGTCTGACAGCAACAGTATCCGATTTACAATCTCTGAGATATGCTGCTGCCTCAAATGTACGAACACCGACTCTTAATGTAAAATTCTTAGTGTCAAGAATAATACCTGCCAACAATGCCTGTGCCTGTGCAGGTGTAAGCTTTGGCTTTGAGGGTGAATACTGAACAAGCTCTGTAACCATTTCACAAGCTGAGGAAGCAAGCGGCTCATGGAACACAAGAGAAGCATTCTCAATAAAGTCAACAGGCTTTCTGTGATGATCAATGATAACTGTTTTCAGATTCATATTGAGAAGCTGCGGATATTCAACTATCTTCGAGCGCATTGTATCGGTAATAACAAGCAAGGTATCGTTATTTATAACAGACTGCACTTTTTCAAAATCAACAAATTTATAATCCGGGTCCTCTGAACGAACCATATCAATAAGAGCCTCGGCAAGAGTTGTCTGCATATTGACAAGAATATGTACACTCTTGGAATGCTGTTTAGCAATCGCAGAAATACCTACAGCAGCACCGATAGCATCAAAATCCGAAAAACTATGTCCCATAATCAGAACATTGGATGAATTTTCAATAAATTCATCTAAAGCTGCCGAAACAGTTCTCGATTTGATTTTTCCGCGCTTTTCTTTTCTGTTTGAAATACCGCCGAAAAATTCATAATTTTCTCTGACTTTAATTGCTATCTGGTCGCCGCCTCTGCCTCGTGCCATATCAAGAGCCTGTCGGGCACTTACTTCACATTCTTTTATTGTGTCTTCTCTGCCGATACCGACAGAAAGAGTCATTTCAATTTCCTGACCGTCAAAAGAATACCCTCTTACTTTATCAAGCAATGAGAACTGCGACTCCATCATTGCATCAAGATTTTCTTTTTCCGTAATGGCAAAAAACTTACCGTCTGAAAACTTTCTGAATATACAGTTATAAGAAACCAGCCATTTTGTTATGATGCGTTCAACATCTGAATTTATCGTATAATAATCAACATGAGCAAAGGAATCCTCCGTTTGTTCAAGTGAATCCGTATTAATAAGCAAAACAACAGGTCTGGTAATATTGAATTTATGTCTTGTGTGCTTCAATGCAGTGTCATCAATAAAATAAAGAGCAAAAAGATCCTCTTCTGTCTGAGAAGAATATACTGTGAATTCCGATTTTCCGTTTGATGTTTCAAAAGGGACGCCGACCTTTTCAAGTACATTTTCATTGAAGTTTACAAGCTCTCGGATATTATTCCCTGTAATATCTTCATATTCGGTAATAATGTTTTTGAACAGCTCGTTAAACCAGACTATAGAGCCTGTTGAGCGGACAAGCACAACGGGAAGAGGAAAAACATTAAGTTCATTATCTGATTCACCGTATTCGGTAAGAGAGCGCTCAAGAGTTTTTACCTGCTGAATTTTTCTTTGCAGAGTATCAGCAAGCCACTTCAGAGCAAGTACGGCAACAACAATAACAACAAGCAATTCAGCAAGCGCCACAGCTTTCGAGTAAACAAAAGTCACACCGCTAAAAGCCGTAGCAATACATATAAGCAGAATAGCAAAGGGATTATCTTTTAATATATCCTTAAACTTCATAGCGATATTTCCTTTCTTTGTAATTTATATATTTGTATAATTAAATTTGCCTTAAACTGCCAGAACATTAACAATAATTACGGGAGAACGCCTTGTTTTATCAAAAATTGCTTTGGTAAGACTGTCTTTAAGCTTTGCTTTGAGAGTAAGAATATCCATATTCACGCTTCTGACAAAATCATCAAACACCTTTTCACAAACAAAGGTTATATATGAATTAAGCTCATTTGCATTATTTACAAACACAAACCCCTTTGATTGCACATCTATAGGAGAAATAAGCTCTCCCGAATAGGCATCCGTAACAGCAGTAACAATCACAATACCGTCGGTTGAAAGCTTCTTTCTGTCACGCAGTACTGTGCTTCCGACATCGCCGACACCTGAGCCGTCAACAAAAACTCTGCCTGCGGCAACAGAATTATCGCTTATCATATAATTTTCAGATAATTCAATAACGCTTCCGAGATCAGGGACTGTAATGTTTTCTGCAGGAATACCAACGCTCTGAGCTAGAGATGCGTGCTTTCTCATATGCTTCTGCTCACCGTGCACGGGAATAAAATACTTCGGTCTGACAAGATTTATAATAAGCTTCTGTTCCTCCTGAGAAGCATGTCCCGAAACATGAATACCCAGATTTTTTTCATAAACCACTTCTGCACCGAGCTTCATCAGCTCATTTACAGTATTTGCAACGGTTTTTTCATTTCCGGGAATGGGTGTGGCAGAAATTATAATAAAATCATTATAGCCTACCGCTACCTTTTTGTGATCGCTCATTGCCATTCTTGACAATGCAGACATAGGCTCTCCCTGACTGCCCGTTGTTATAATAACTACCTGTTCATCCTTAAAATTTTTAAGATTATCAATCGGATGCAATAAGCCGTCAGGAATGGTAAGATAACCGAGCTCACGGCTGATAGAGGTTACATTTTCAAGACTTCTGCCCGAAAGAAAAACCTTTCTGTCAAGCTTTACAGAGGCATCAATAATCTGTTGAATTCTGTGAATATTTGATGCAAAGGAAGCTACGATAATTCTTTTCTCCCCTGCAGTTCTGAAAAGATATTCAAGGGACTCGCCAACCTTTTTTTCGCTCGGGGTATAACCGACTTTTTCGGCATTGGTAGAATCGGATAACAGACAAAGAACTCCGTCATTGCCAAGCTGTGCAAATTTTGCAAGATCTATAACGCCACCGTCTATAGGGGTGTTGTCTATCTTGAAGTCACCTGTGTGTACAATTGTTCCTGCCGTACATTTAATTGCAAACCCTAAAGCATCGGGAATAGAGTGATTAACATGTATTGCTTCAACAATAAACTCGCCCACATCTATGCTCATTCCGGGTTCGATTACATTAAGCTCACAGGAGCGCAACATACGGTGCTCTTTGAGCTTACCCTGAATCAATCCGATAGTTAAACAGGAGGCATAAACCGGCACATTTACTGCTTTTAACAGATACGGTAATCCGCCTATATGATCTTCGTGTCCGTGAGTTATAAATATAGCCTTTACCTTATCTGCATTTCGTTCAACATAATTAAGATCGGGAAGAACATAATCAATACCCGGCATATCTGCATCGGGGAAAGACATTCCGCAGTCAAGAATTATTATTTCATTGTTATATTCAAATAAAGTAAGGTTTTTACCGATTTCATTTATTCCGCCGAGGAATGTTATTTTTACAGAGTTTTTCTTTCTTAACTCTTTGGCGGATATTGACTCATAACGACCGAGATTAGCCGCCTTTTTATAAGAATGGTTATCTTTCTTTGAACGGCTTTCCTTTGTTTTCTGAGTTGTTTTTTTACTTGTATTTGTTTTTGCTGGTTGTGAAGCTGCAGCTTGAGAATTTTTTCCCTTTTTCTTTGCAGATGCAGAAGCAGCAACCGGAGAATTCTTCTTACTTTTTGAAGTTTTATTCTGCATGTTATCTCCTTTATTCAATTAGTATATGTAAGCACACGGCACGGAAAAAATATTTACCGCTGCCTGTGCATAAAAAGTCATGATAAAAAAATTTATAATCACTTTATAATACTATTTTTTATTAATATTGTCAATCGGTTACAGAGAATTTACCGGACACATCTACCGCAATTTCTTTTGCGGTTTCCATATCAGCGGCTTCAACAAGCATTCTTATTCTGTTTGAATTACCCATCTGGCGGATTCTTACAATCCCCTTTCTTGTTTCAACAACAAAAAAAACATCTTCCTCGCTGTTTTTAGTTGCTCCGCTTGCCAATATCTTTTTCCTGACCTCACTCGGCTCACAATCGAATTCGATTATACTCTTTCGCAAAGCAAAATCCTCCTGTAAATCGCAAAGCTGCTGTAAAGTCATTTCAGTTTCGCTCATTATCTGAAGCAGCTTTACACACAAAAACACACAGTCAAATGCCCACAGATATGATGCTATTGAAATATTTTCACTATCTGTATAAGGCTTGGAATTTTCATATATTCTTATAACATTTCTACCGTATTTGCGGGCAATTTTTTCAATACCGGCAGGGGCATCCTCAGGAATGACAATATCATTTCCCGCTGCTGCCTCAATTTCACAGATAACCGACATTATTTTTGAACCCGAATAGAATTTATCGTTTTCAATACAATACATATTTGTTCCGTGTTCATTAACAAGAAACTGCAGACCTTTTTTATCCTTGCAGCCGTTTTTCTGCAGGAAATCCTCAAAAAGCTCTTTTAGACAGTTGTTTTCACACTCAATACTTACAGACATACCGCTGATATTAGCTGTAAGTGTTTTCTGCAAAGCAGATTTATAAACTGTGGAAAGTAAATTCATACGGTAAACATCCTTGCAATCCCTCTCCAGAGCAAAGGTAAAGGAAGAAAATCTGAAATTATTATTTATAAGTCTTGAGGTTCTGCTCGACAACGGCAAGCCGTTTTTGCCGAAAAAGGAAAAATTTACTATATCTCCGTTTACAGAAACAAAAACAAAGGCATCAAGTGAACAGTAAACAGAGTAAAAATATGCCTGAGATTTATACATTTCTTCAAAATCATAACAGTTCACACCGCTTGACTGTATTCCGCATGCGCACAAATTCTTAAAAATTGAGGAGCTGTTTTTACCGTCAGAGCCGACACCGATACGCTGAACACCCTTTATGCTCGCAATTGCCTGCCCTATTTTTGCAGCATCACTCACGGTAAACTGTGAAAATATTTTACCTGAAAGACCGAAAGCATCAAATTCTATTTCATCGGGTGTTTCAAAAAACATATCGTGACTCACTACCGATTCGGGAGAAACCTTTTTTCCCGGCCATACCTTACTGCCCGATAAAATTCTTGAAAATCTGCCGACCTCGGCACCGAAGCCGATTACTGCATTTTCTTCAACAAAAGTATTTTCATGCAAAACAACATTTTCTGCAACAAGCGCATTATGAACATCCGTATCGTTTCCGATTTCGCAAAAATCTCCGATTATTGCGCCTGACAGCACACAGTCATTTCCGATAATACAATCATTTCCTATAACACAATACGGTCCGATTTTTGAATTTTTGCCTGTTTTCGTATTCTTGCCGATAAGGCAGGGAGCGATAATAACGCTTCCGTTTTTATCCTGAAAATCCTCAGTATATAATTTTTCATTGAATAAAAAATTTTTTATTTTTCCGTCAAAAATATCTCTTGTAACTTTACGGTATGCATCAAATTCCCCCATATCTCCCCAAAATCCGTCCGCCTGACAGCACATAAAACGCATATTCTCGGCAAACAGCTGCGGAAAAAGATTTTCTGAAAAATCATAAAATGTGTTTTCGGGGATAAGGTCAAGAATTTTACCCTTCATAAGATACATTCCCGTATTGACAAGATTGGAAAATGCCCCTTCCCATAAGGGCTTTTCAACAAATGAACGAATGCTTCCGTCATCATCCTTAACAATAACACCGTATTCTCGCGGATCGTCAACATTGGTTCCCACAACAGTAAAATCAGAATCTGCAGCATAATGAAAATCTGCAATTCTGTTTATATCGAAATCAAAAATATTATCGCCACTTAAAACAAGAATGTCATCATCACTTGATTTTATACAGTTCTTTACACCTCCTGCAGTTCCCAAAGGCTTTGCTTCTTCGCAATAATGAATATCCGCATTAAATTTTTTTGTTTCGCAAAATTCTATGATGTCATTTGCCATATACCCCAAAGACAAATATATATCATGTATCCCCGCGTTAATAACAGATTCCAAAATAATTTCTATCATAGGTCTGTTAAGCAGCTTTATCATAGGTTTCGGCTTGTTTTCGGTAAGTGGTCGCAAGCGGCTTCCCGTTCCGCCACACATAATTACAGCTTTCATTCATAACTTCCTTTCAGCAATTTCAAAAATATTATTTACCGCGTATATATTATTTAGTCATAAAAAAGTTGAAATTAAATCAATAATATGTTAGTATTAGTTAAAATCTGTTGGAGGTAAACTTTTGTGGATACAGTTTTTTTATATACCGACGGTGCGTGTTCTGGAAATCCCGGACCGGGTGGCTTTTGCGCAATATTAAAATACGGTGAATACGAAAAAATTATAAGCGCAGGATTTGAATCCACAACAAACAACAGAATGGAGCTTTCCGCTGTTATTGAAGGATTGAAAGCCTTGAAAAGAAGCTGCAAAGTAACAGTTATCTCAGACTCAAAATATGTTTGTGATGCTATTAATCAGAAATGGCTTGCAAACTGGAAACAAAAGGGTTGGAAAAAAAGTGACGGCAAGGCAGTTTTGAATCCTGAGCTGTGGCAGGAGCTTGATTTACTGCTTCAAAAACACTTAGTTACATTTCAATGGATAAAAGGTCATGCGGGCCATCCGGAAAATGAGCGCTGCGATACAATAGCAGTTAAAGAATATCAGAAATATATATAATTAATTATGGGGCAGACGGAAAAACCGGCTGCCCCTATTTTGTTAAATTATGATGCAGATAAGTCCGTTGCAACCTTCGTTTATAACTCTTTCAAGTGTTTGCTGCAGTTTCATTCTGGCTTCATTCGGCATATGCATAAGCTTTGTGCGCAAACCTTCGTTTACAAGATCATTCAGAGATTTGCCGAAAATATTTGATTCCCAGATTTTCGAAGGCTCCTCTTCAAAACCGTCTAAAAGATATTTAATAAGATCTTCACTCTGTTTTTCACTGCCCACAATCGGTGCTACCTCTGTTTTGATATCCGCCTTAAGCATATGAATTGACGGTGCGCTTGCCTTTAATCTTACTCCGTATCTGCTTCCCTGCTTCATTATTTCGGGTTCTTCAAGCGACAGCTCCTCAATAGACGGCATTACAATACCGTAGCCCGTTGAATTTACCTGTTCGAGTGCCGCTTCTATTTTCCGATACTTATTTTTAATACTCATAAGCTCTTTTATATTATCAATAAGCTGTGCATCGTTGTGAATTTCAATTCCCGCAATTTCGGAAATAATATCATAAAAAATTCTGTTATCAATATCAGCCTTAACAAAAGCTGTACCGTCACCCAGATGTATTCTTTCAATGTTGGAATACACAACATCCTGACATTCACAAAGCGAAGCAGTAAAACTTTCCAGCTCGCGCATTTTTCTTAAAGAATCACTTGAAGATTTTATATCAGATATAAGATTTTTCTTAAAATCACTGTCGGCATCAAGTCCCTTAAGCCAACTGGGAAGCTTGATTACGACCTTTTTTAAGGGAAATTCAAATAATACTTTTGTAAGAATATTTTTTATCTCATCTTCTGTTATATGCAGACAGTTCACAGGAACAACGGGAACATTGTATTTTTCCTCCAGTTCCTTAGCAAGGCTTATTACTGCCGCACTTTGCGGATACATACAGTTAAGTAGAACAATAAACGGCTTATTGATTTCTTTAAGCTCATTTACGACTCTCTCTTCTGCTTCTTCATATTCATCGCGCGGAATTTCGCTGATACTTCCGTCAGAGGTTATAACAAGTCCTATTGTTGCATGCTCCTTTATAACCTTCTGCGTACCGATTTCCGCTGCCATATTAAAAGGAATTTCATCTTCGAACCACGGAGTTTTAACCATTCTCGGCGCTTCATTCTCAATATAGCCGAGTGAAGACGGAACAATATATCCTACGCAATCAACCAGACGCACATTCAGCTTTGTTTGTGAGTCAAGAACAATATCAGCGGCTTTTTCGGGTACAAATTTAGGCTCTGTTGTCATAATTGTTCTGCCTGCAGCTGACTGAGGAAGCTCATCAATCATCCTTTCCCTTGCAAAATCAGCAGGCATATTGGGAATTATCAGAGTTTCAAAAAATTTTTTGATAAAAGTTGATTTACCTGTTCTTACAGGTCCCACAACTCCTATGTAAATATCTCCGCCCGTTCTGGCGGCAATGTCTTTATAAATGCTTGTGCTTGTCATAACAATCCTCCGCAATTATCATTTTCTGTACATACTTATGTTATCGGGACGGGTTTTATGACAACGACAAAAAAGAACCGTTACATTTTCAGTAACAGTTCTTTTTATACTACTCATACTTTTATGCATTAATTAAAACTGCCGTCCCATTGCGGCATATTTTCTATATATCTGCCCTCAACCGCAGGAACATAATAAATACCGAAATCAACAAGTCCCAATTCGCTACTCGATGCGTTTGTTATATCCACCTGCACATAGAACTTATAATAAGGCATAAATATATTATCTCTGATTGTATTGCGGTAAACAAGCTCAACCTTTTTTACACAATCTCTACCGGGGAATTTTTCAGGTACACTTGTAACATATTTTCCATCAACCAACAATTCCAGTGCTTCTTTTGTATCTATGACAGGATAATCACCGAGCTTTTCTTCTTTATCCGCACAAGAAAATGAAATCTGACAAAGCTCACCGTTATCATCACCGTAAAAATTAATCCGGCTGAAATTATAATTAATGATTGCTTCACTCAAATCTGATGAATTTTCATAAAATGATACATACCAGAGTCTGTTGCCGTCAACAGTATAATCTCCAAGGGATATATCTATTGCAGGATTTTTCATACCGAGTAATTCTTTATATTCATTTTTCAGAAGTTCGGCTGTTTTATAAAGCTCCTCGTATTCAGCATTGTAATGCAATGTATATCCGTCAGGCAAAACATCAGTTTTCTTCAGATAAATATTTACCTGCAACCAGGAATTTACCTCTATCGTATAATTTTCATCTTCAATGCGATAACTTTCTGTTTCTACACCGTCAGGTGTCTTTGTTTCAATAATCGGACATTCTGATATATCTATAAATAAGGATTCGGCTGTCTTGATTATATGCTCTCTCATTTTTTCCGTATCGGGAGCAGTAACAATATAATCCGTTGTATACTTATAGAAAGCATTGTTATATACAGGTAAAGTTTTCAATCTACTGTTTTCTGTCCAAGGGTTATTATTTTTCAATTCATCGATGTTATGAGCAAAAAAGCCCTCAAACCCCAGCGCATCATTTCTTTCAATCAAGGTCAATTTCGGCAGTTCTGAATGAGAATAGATTGCAGTAATGCCGAAAATAACAACAGCAAGACAGGCAGCAAATGCTGTTACTTTTATTAACAGCGGCTTTTTTTGTTTTTTTACTTTTTCATCGGCTTCAATAATATATTTATCATCAATATCACCTAAAAGAAATAAGAGTTTTTTTGTTTTCATACTGATATACCTTCTTCCTCTAATTTTTTTCTTAAGCTTTCTCTTGCTCTGTAAAGCGAAACACAAACTTTACTTTCACTTATAGAGTATTCTTCAGCTATTTCCTTAACAGAACACATATACCAATAACGGCGTATAAAAATTTTGCGTGACTCAGCAGGCAAATCGGATAAGAATGCTTCAATGGTTCTTTTTATAATAATATCATCGTCAATTCTTTTGTCGCTGTTTTTATCGGGGATACATTCATATAATTCATCTAAAATCAGCGGTATTTGTCCTGAACCTCTTTTTTGTGCAGACATCTTTTCATACTTATTCAACGCAAGATTGCGTGTTATTTTGCCGAGATATGTTTTCAATTCTTTGGGCTGCTTCGGCGGTATAGTCTTCCATATGCGTAAATATGTATCATTTACACACTCTTCGGCATCAGAATCATTTCCGAGAATATTAAAAGCAATATAATGGCAGTATCTTCCGTACTTTTGCGCCGTTTCAGTTATAGCCTTTTGTGAGCGCTCAAAATAAAGCTTTATAATTCTTTTATCATCCACATCATCACTCCCTTTTTTTGATAAGGCCTTTCACCCTAATACACCGAAAATAAAAGCATTCATTACATATTTTTAATAATAAACACAAAAAAAACCGACTGCGAAAATAAACGAAGTCAGTTTTTTTACTTGAAAATCTATATAATAATTATTTTACCGAAATTTTTTTGATTAATTTTTCTCCCTTTTTGGCATATGGAGAATATGAATTAATTTTTACCGTATATTCACCTGAAGATAATTTCCCGACATTAACATACACATCATTTTCTGTTGCACGGACATAATCGGAAATAACTGTCTTTGCAAACACGCACTTTTTGTTGGCATCAAGCAGAGTAATTTTATAGTTTTCGGCTTCATAAAAGCCTTTTGCTTCGGGGAATGAGATAACACTCTCCCCCTCTTCGTTCTTTGAAACAGAAACAGCGGCACCTTTTATAAAAACGGGAGCGGTATCAAGAGATTTTTGTTTGTGCCAGTTATATGTACGCTTATTTTTATTTTTGAGGTCTGTAAAATAATATTGCACATCAGAGAAAAACCGGCGGTTTTCAATATCATAAAGCTGCATAAGGATATTTCCGTTTTTGTCACATTCAACGACCCACGCACCGCCCGATTTTCCGGGAGCATCCTTATCCCCCTCAATATAATTAAGATTTCCCATAAAGGCAGCAAGTGAACCGCAGCCAACGGCAGTAAATGCTCCCTGCCATACTGAACGGGGATCTGCGGGACAATAATGAGAATGTCCCGAAAAATTCACAACCTGAGGATAATTGTTAAGAACCTGACGCAAATCGCGGTCCCCCCAGTTCACACTGCCGTAAACGGTAAGGAAAGGATGGGGATGCTGATAAACAAAAATCGGCATATCGGGATTTTCCTTTGCCGCATTATCAAGTCTTTCCTTAAGCCATGAAAGCTTTGATTTGAAGGTTTTACCGTTGTCATCATATGCAACACCGATAAAATGATAGCCGTTTATAGTGACATCTGTATCAAGCTCCTGACTTATATACTTCTTATAAACAGTATATCCCACTGTTGCATCCACATCACGGTAATCAATAAATTCGTGATTACCGATAACAGTCAGAAGCTGAGTTTCTTCTCTGAGCTTTTCTTTTGTGATTTTATTATACATCACATACTGCTTTTCAGCACCACCGCCCGAGAAGTCACCTGCAACCATAACAGCATCAAGCTTATTGTAAGCACAGGATGAAGCATATTTGTACATATCGTCAAAAAGTGTACCGAAGCGTTCTGCCGCCGCCTGTCCTTCTTCACCGTCAAGGTGAATATCAGAGCAAACAGCAAAACGAAGTACGGGAGTAAAATCAGCTGGAACGCTTGTTTTTTTTCCCTTAAATCCGCTTCTTAAGCCAGAAAGTAAAAAGCCTGTACCAAAAACACAAGTAAGAGCTTTACTTGCACTTTGTGAAAATAAATTTGAAAAATTCTGCATAAAAACACCTCAGCTGTTATTCTGTTACTTTTTTGGGGAAGGTCTGAACTTTGCGGTATACTGTGAAATATCAATTTTTATAACACTTACAATACTTACCATTTTTTCATCAAATGTAAAATCTTTTCCTGTCTGAGCTTTCATAAGAGCAGTCAAAGCAAACTTCTTTTCTTCGGTATCTTCAACAATTTCCGCTTTACCCTTACCCATAAGCGACAAATATGAAATACCGTATTTACATGCAACATCACCCTCAAACGGCTGAATATTACACTCCATTTCAACAAAAACCTTGGGATTTTTTCTTATAATGTCAAGCTTTTTACCGCGCTTTGCACCGTGAAGATACAAAGTAAGCTTTCCGTTAACAAGAGAATATCCGTAGTTCATAGGAACAACATAAGGCTCATCCCCGTCTGCCATTCCCACATGCACAACCTTAGATTCGTCTAAAATCAACTTTATTGTATCTGCATCAAGCACCTCACGCTCACGCCTTGTAAGTCCGTTCATATTAATACCTCTGTTTTTTATTGTTTATTTCTTTTCCAACAAGCAAACCGTCTCCACATGATTTGTAAAAGGAAACATATCAACCGGCTGGCATTTTTTGGCTTTGTAACCGCCGAATCTAGTCAGATACATCACATCTCTTGCCAATGTTTCGGGGTTACAGGAAACATAAACCACCTTTTCGGGCGAAAGAGCAACCACACTTTTTAAGAAGCTTTGTGTACAACCGGCTCTGGGTGGGTCAAGCAGAACAACATCTGCACTCTCCCCTGCTTTTGACATTTCAAGCATAAAGGAAGTTGCATCATCATTGAAAAACTTTATATTTTTTACTTCATTTATTTTTGCATTTCTTTTTGCATCTTCAACGGCTTCGGAATTCAGTTCAACAGAAATTACCTCGCCTGCTGTTTTTGATGCAAGAAGACCGATTGTGCCGACACCCGAATAGGCATCTATTACTCTTTCTTTACCTGTCAGCGCGGCAAATTCAAGTGCTTTTGAGTATAAAATTTCTGTACCCTTATAGTTTATCTGATAAAAGGATTTCGGGGAGATTCTGAATTTCATACCGCAAAGGATATCTGTAATATATCCATCTCCGTATAAAACCGTCTGCTTTTCCCCCAGCACCATACTTGTGAATTTATTATTTACATTCTGCACAATAGTGGTAATTTCGGGATGTGCTTTCAGAAGTGCTTCACAAAAGCTGTTTTTTGACTTGAACACAGGTGTACCCGTTACAAGCACAACCATTATTTCACCTGTACCGAAGGCTTTTCTTACAAGCACATGGCGAAGAAAGCCGTTCCCGTTATTTTCATTGTATACAGACAGTTTAAAGGACTTTATAAGATTTCTTACTGTTACAATAATTTCATCAGCCTGCTTATCCTCAATAAAGCACTTATCAACCTTTACTATTCTGTGTGTGCTTGACTGATATACACCGGATATTATCTGACCGCCGCGTGTCATACCGAAAGCCGCCTGAACCTTATTTCTATAGTGGAACGGGTTGTCCATACCGATAATTTCATTAACACGGCAAAAACGCCCCATAAGTTTAACAACCTTTGCCTGTTTATAAGACAACTGCTTTGCATATGACATGTTTGTCAGTTGACAGCCGCCGCATTTACCTGCAACGGTACAAGGAAATTTATTTTCAGCCATAAAAACTCCAATTAAAATAAAAATTGAGGTAAGAAATTCTTACCTCAAAAATTATACCATATTTAACGGTAATGTCAAACTAATTATTCGCCCTTCATTTCAAGAAGCTTAACTGCACCATCATATGCTGCCTGACTTACCTTGATTGAATCGGTAATTGCCGCCTCAATATCATCTTCTGTTGCACCGAGTTCAATACTGTGCTTTGTGTCAATGAACAGATTAAGGTCCATAATATCAGCAAGTCCGTCAACATCAATACCGCTTTCAATACCCTTTGCGGCATATTCTTTCTTGACAGAGCCAAGCCCCATACGCATCATCCAGGGAGCAACACTTATAATCTTTCTGTTGTTACCCATACCTCTTGCGGCATAAACAATTTTAAGGAATTTTTTCCAATCCATATTATACATACTGATAGGCCAAGCCTTTGCGCCCTTGGATTTTTCTGCAGCACCTACAATAACTTCACCAACCTGACGGACTGTGAGCATAGCAGTACCGCCTGCGGGATAAAGAGTGCAAGGAAGCTTATCCATCATTTTAATCTGTTCAATAAGAATTACCCAGACAGGCTTTCTTCCGGGCTGTGTGCCGAAAATATAAGGAAGCTCAAGAACAGCAACATCAAAATTCTCATCAGCAAAAGAGAATGCAACTTCTTCCTGATCAATACGGCTTCTTATGTAAGGATGCTTTTCGGTAAGCTGCATTTCCGGATGCTGCTTTGCAGCATATGAAAAATAGGAACCTAGAATAACAGCATTCTTCATACCGACTTCCTTACAGATGGGAAGAATTCTCTTAAGAGGAGCTATATTGTATTTATAATATGCATCATATACAGGTGCGGGAAATTCAACTCTTTCATCAATACCGGCAGCAAAAACAAAGCAATCATAACCGCTTAACATAGCCTTGATTTCATCATCTGTTTTTTCATAGATATTGCAGAATTCAAGCTCCATTTCACCCGGAATGGGGGCTCCTTCGGGAAGAGGAGGAAGAGCAACACTCTTTACAGAATGTCCTCTTTCAATAAAAATTCTTGCAGCTTCACAGCCGAGAAGACCTGTTCCGCCAATCATAAAAACTTTCATAAATTATATTTCCTTTCTCTGTAAATCAAACAATAAAATATTATATCAATACTTTCTTTTTGACAACATTAAAGAATTAACATTCTGTTAAATATTTGTTAATTATCACTCTTCAAGATGTTTCATATTTGCCTCATGCTCAGCCTGAGTACGGGCAAGATAGATTTTTCCGTCAGGAGCATGAAGGAAATAATAATAATTTGTTTTATCCGGTGACAAAGCAGCCTTAACGGCATCTGCCCCCGGATTACAGATAGGGCCTACAGGCAGTCCGGTAATCTGATAGGTATCGTAATTTTTCATAAGCTTAACATAGGTGCCCTCTGCTTCAAGCTTTTCCTGATTATTGGAAATATACTGGCCTGTTGAGTCACAGTTTATAAACGGGAATGAAGAAGAATCAAGTCGGTTATATATAACTGAAGCAATAACAGACATCTGCTTTGCATCGTATGCTTCTTTTTCAAGAATTGATGCAACTGTCATAACCTCATCAATTGTCAAGCCTAATTTTTCAGCTTTTTCACTGTAAAGCTCAGTCCATTTGTCATCAAAGTTATTGAGGAATTTCTTAATAACGCTGGTAGCATTTTCACCTATATAGAATTCATAAGTATCAGGATACATATATCCCTCAAGCATACGGTAACGAACAGCTTTATTATCCACATATTTAAGGAATTCATATTCTTCGTATAAATCCTCATCATTAATCGCCTTATACAGTGCATTAGAAGATGCAACACCGTTTTTACTTAATTTTTCAACAATCTGATCAATGGTATAGCCTTCGGGGAAGGTCAGTTTAACCGTGCTGTCCTTAGAACCTGCGCTCTTTATTTCAGACAGCATTCCCTCAACACCCATATCGGTACTCAAATAGTATGTACCGGCAGGATAAGTCTGAGGATTGCCGAATCTGTCAACATTATAATGCCTGAAACGGGCAAACAGCTTACAAAACGAGGAATTAGAAATCAGATTTTTCTGAGCAAACAAATCAATAATGTCTGCATAATCCATTCCCTCATCAACAATAACACGGATTTGGGTATCATTTCCGTTTATTGCTATAACATCGTTCACAATACCCATTATCGGGATTCTTAAAACAAAAGATGCAGCAACAACAAAAACAACAATAACAGCAACAAGCATAACACTGGTTGCCGTGCTTGTTGACTTCTTTTTAGACTTTTTCTTTTTAGCAGCTGATGAACCTGCCTTTTTCGGTGAACGCTGCGCACCTTGCGCTTTTGTAGGTTCAACCGTCCTTTTACGGCTGACAACTGCCTCTACTTCCTTCTTTTCTTCAGGAATGAGAATATGCTGCTTACGGGAAGGTGCAGAATTTACAGAATAGTCGGGTGTGTAGTTATCCTGCTTTGCACTTTCGGAATTAGCCGAAAAATATATTTCTCCGTTATTTTTCACATCATCCTCTTCATTTTGCTGTTCAGTCTGATTTTTTACTGAACGCTGCTTAAAAGAAGAAAAGCTTTTCAGCAATTCATCATAAGCATCATTACTGTTTTTGCGATTATCCATAAAACGAACCGCCTTTCATCATATATTATAAATCTTCTTTTCTGTTATAAACATACTCAGTTTTTTATCAAATTTACCGTGAGGTAATTTTTGCGTTATACAATCTGCATAACAGATACCGATAATTTTTCCGGGAAACTTTGACAGAAATCTGTCATAATAGCCTTTTCCGTAGCCGAGTCTGTAGCCCTCTTCATCAATCATCAGAGCAGGAACAATACATAATGTATTATTATCTGCAACAGCCTTTTTACATTGCTCAGCTTTAGGCTCAAGAACACCGAAAGTGCCGCGCTCCAGCTCATCAAATGAGGTTATTTCAAAAAAGTTCATATCGCGAGTATTATCAATACATCTCGGAACGGCAACTGTTTTTCCGAGGCTCCATGCTTTTTTTATTATTTCAACTGTATCAACTTCTATTTGTGTTGACATATACACAAACACCGCATCTGCCTGTCTGAAAGTCCACAATGCAGTAAGCCGATTGCATATTTTACTGTCTGCAGCCCTCTTTTTTTCAGTGCCCATATTAATACGGATCTGCTTGGCATTATTCCGCAATTTAATTTTCAGCGGACGGATATCATTTATATATGACTGCATTGTATTGTCTCCAGAATTTTTGTTGCCGTCTGCGAATCCTTCAGATAAGTGATTATAGCCCTTGAAAATTCAACAGCTACGCCTGCCCCCTTGGCTGTAATAATATTTTCCTGTGTAACACAAGGCACATCCCCTATTTTGGCCCCCTTGAGTTCATTCTCAAAGCCGGGGAAGCATACAGCTGTTTTGCCCTCAAGCAGTCCGATTCTTCCTAAAATCAAAGGAGCAGCACAAATGGCACAAACAAGCTTTTTCTCATCCGCACATTTTTTTACACACTCAAGTACTTTTTTACAGCTAAATAAATTATCAGTACCGGGCATTCCGCCGGGCAGCATAACACCGTCACAGCCTGTTATATCAATTTCATCAACAAAAAGATCTGCTTTTACTGTGATATTATGCGCACCTGTTATATATTTTCCGCCGACACCTACTGTCTGTACTTCAATTTTTGCGCGGCGCATTAAATCAAGAGGTGTTAATGCTTCAACCTCTTCAAAGCCGTCTGCAAGAAAAATATAAAACATTAAAAAAACCTCCTGTTAATTCATATTATCAAATAAAATTATATCGCTTTCTCTTAATTTATCATTAAAAAGCATTGCGCAGCCGTTTTTCTCTGAAAAAACTATTCTGCTGTCTTTATTTCTGAATGATTTGAGATAGGTGTATACACCCTTATCCGCAAAATAAATATAGCCGTTATCCTTCAGGAATGAATCGTAATCACTGTCAAAAACATTTTTCTCCGACAGCGCCGGCATTGCGGTAAGAACTTCATCAAAACCGTTTGCCTTATAGTAGGAATACAATTCTTCACTCGCAGGATATAATATCAGAAAATCTTTTTTTGAAGCAAACACGGCTGCCTCTTTTATCAATTCAGCCATAAGCCCCCGCTTCTGAAACTCAGTATCGGTTGCAGCTGCATAAAGATAGTAACCGTTATATTCCTTATTGCTTTTTGTGAACTGCACCTCAACAAGATAAAGGGCAGCAGCAGCAACAGTATCAATAACAAAAGAAAAGCACAGCTCTTCCCTGTAAACATTATCAAAGAAACTGTTGACGGTTTTATCGTCATCACCGAAAATATCCTTCCACAGCATTTTCAGTAAAACAGTTTTCTTTATGCTTTCTTTTCTTACTCTTGCTTTATATTTATTAACCAAAAAATCAGGATTATATGAAAGCTTTGCTTTTCTCAGAGCAAGACTTCCCGTATCATCTTCACGATTGATATATTCATAATCTTTAAGACACTGCCTGACAAACTGATTGTTAATTACAGGATAAGCATCCTTATAATCAGGCAAGGTTTTTTCAAAATGCACATCAAACATTTTGCTGCTTATTTCTTCACCTATTGCAAAAGCAACAGCTTGTCCGTCTGCATAAAGGATAGCCCCCCTATACTGCAGTTCATCAAAATACCGAAATGCCTTTTCCAAGGGCTCATAGTCCGCAGGCTTTTCTTCAAGAGAATCAAACTTATCTTCAAACCACGAAAGAGCGATATTACGGCAGATTTCAAGATCATCTTTACAGGAAATCTCTTTCAGGTACACATCAGTGTGTGTTTTCATAAATTTAGCGATATGATTTCTTTTCTGATGATATTTTCTGCCTGCAAGCTCAATAAGGTTTACACTTTTATACGCATATTCCCTGCCGTCAAGAAAAGAAAAAAATTCAAATTTTGAAGGATATTCTTTTTCGAGATATACAATATGGCGTTCTCTGAGAGAATAAAACTTAATATCCTCCCCTGCAAAGTCCATAAGCTTGTCCAAAGCCTTTTTTGCATTCCCTGAACCCAACGGAAAAGAATACATATAATCACCGTTTTTTCCTGAACGGCAATACAAAAATCCGTCGTCTATACAAACCTCAAGCGAATAGTGATCGCCCCACATAAAAAGATTACCGAAAGCAAAATCACAGCTGTCTGCCCCGGCATTTTTTATTATGTTGCGCACTGTTTCGGCATCCGATATTTCGATTTTTCTGAATGAAAGCATAAAATGTCCTCAAAAATATACTATTTATTATAGTATACCAATTTTTTACAACATTTACAATACAAAGTTATAAATTTGTTTTTATAAAATATTATTATTTAAAGAAAAAACGGCATTCGGAAATGCCGTCTATACCATATTATATTCTCTGTTAATAGAATCCTTTAAGCGCAGAATAATTCTTTTTTCAATTCTTGAGATGTAGCTTTGTGAAATACCAAGCATTGTTGCTACTTCCTTCTGGGTATATTCTCTTGTGCCGCATAAGCCGAAACGCATAAAAATTATCTGCTGCTCGCGTTCATCAAGCTGCGAAATACATTTCATCAACAAACGGATTTCATCCTCGCTTTCAACTCCTAAGCTGACACTGTCTTCAACGGTAGAAAGAACATCACTTAACAGCAGCTCGTTTCCGTCCCAATCAACATTAAGCGGCTCATCGATTGAGATTTCCGTTTTCATATTCCCTATTTTTCTTAAATGCATCAATATCTCATTTTCCACACATCTGCTTGCATAGGTTGCAAGCTTTATGTTTTTTGACGGGCAAAATGTTTTAACGGCTTTGATAAGTCCTATTGTGCCGATTGACACAAGATCCTCAACAGGAACCCCCGAATTTTCAAATTTTTTTGCAATATACACAACCAAGCGAAGATTATGTGTAATAAGCTTATTTTTAGCTTCCTCACTTCCGTTTGCAACTTCTTCAAAGCATTTTTCTTCCTCATCTTTGCTGAGAGGCGGCGGCAGTAACGGACTTCCGTTGAGAAAAAACAATCTGTTTTTCGGCAAAAGAAAAGAAGGAAAATAGGTGTCTGCTGTTTTCATTATAAGTTTTCTGAAAAAATCTTTTATATTCAAATTAATCACCGACTATACAAAAATTGATTGATTTATGAGTGCCTTATAGCTGTTTTCGCCCAGTTCATCAAGAGTAACCGCAATACAAGGGGATAAAATTTCTTTTCTTATGTTTTCATCGCTTATGATAATTTTCTGTGCGGTAAAAGCAGGTAATAATGTACTCGAGCTTATTGACTTCACAGGTAAAAACCTTAATTTTATATCACCGATAACATCTTCTTCGTTTTTGAAATCAACAAACAGAGAATTAAATGTGCTTTCATCAAAAAAGTCCTTTATTTCATCTGCATTAACTATAATTACGGGCTTGCCTGTATACACATCCTGTACACAGTTGCCGCTGTCATACAAAGCCGTTGTTCTGACTGTTTTACTGTTAAATGTTATTTCAAGCTCATAAAGCAAATCTGTCTGAGTTTTTATAAACAGCCTTTTATTTACAATCTTTATCACCAGCAAAACGATACTGCACATAACAACCAAAGAAAAAAAGCTTACATCAAAGTACACTATACTGTTATTCATCTGCAAAAATGATGAGGATGAAAAACATTCAAAGAAATAAACTATTCCCGCAAAAACAAAGCTTATTCCGACAAATAAAGCTAAACACCTTAAAAACTTTTTTATTTTATGTATATTGAATGTGACACTGATAATTGAAACAGACATTGCTATTCTCGTTGCAAAAACAAAAAAAACATTCATTTGGGGAGCAAGAATTATAAGAGAAAAAATACCGCCCAATAAAGAACCTGTCAGCAAGCGGAAGGTTTTAGGAGAAACCCCTGAAAGCTCTACCGTTGTGAGCAAAATAATAAATGTTATAATTGTATTCAAAAAAATCAGCACATCAACATATATAACCTGTTGCATAACAAAACACCCTCAGGATAACAATAGTAATCCTACTCAAATACATTTACATTATATAATCTATGCTTCAAATATTCTGTCGATTTCAGTTAGAGGAAAAAATTTAAAAAGAAAAAAGCTCCGTGCAAAAACACAGAGCTTAGAGATAAACAAAATTTTATTTTGCAAGACGGCATTCTAAGCATATCCAACCGTTTTCTTCATGACGACGGATTATTTCAAATCCGTTAAAAGCCAAAGCGGAAACTACTTCATCCTCACGCATATCAATTATACCGGAAACGATATAAACTGCATCTTCACTCAAAAACTGCTTCACATCCGGAGTAAGCATAATTATTGCATCTGCAACAATATTTGCCGTAACAACATTGTATTTACCACTTATTTTATCGGTAAGATTACCTACAATCATTTTGTATTCGGGTTCACTGAAACCGTTCAATTTACCGTTTTCAACAGCAACCTTTACGGCAAGCTTGTCAATATCAACACCTATAACGCTCTTTGCCCCAAGAAGCATACCTGCGACAGACAGTATACCGCTTCCGCAGCCTACATCAAGCATAACAGTATCGGGGGTTATATAGTTTTCGAGTGCTTCAAGACAAAGTCTTGTTGTTTCGTGGGTACCTGTGCCGAAAGCCACACCGGGTTCAAGGTTAAGAACAGCTCTGTTTCCGGCACTATAGTCATCAATCCAGACAGGTCTTATGAGAATTTTATTACCCACTTCAATAGGCTTGAAGTATTGCTTCCAGTTATTCTCCCAATCTTCACGCGCACAGTCTGCCAAATCAATTTCGTGTACAATATTTTCTGCATTCAGTCTGTCCTTAATAAATGATATTGCCTCCTGCGGATTTTCTTCAGGAGAAATATATATATGAACTATTCCCTTTGTTCTGTCCTTTGCCAATAAATCTTCATCAATCAAATCAATTTTTGCAATAGCAAGTGCTTCTGCTTCAAGGTTGCTGTAATCCTCAATATAAATCCCGTAGGGTACAGTCATTGATGCTATTGCACCTGCCTCATCAACCTTTGCCGCATCAACCGTAATTTTAATTTCTGTCCAGTTTTCCATAATTAATTTCCTTTATAAATTTACTTCTGTTTTTATTTCTTTTCTGCCGTGGTTATAGAACTTTCTGTCATCAAGCGCCCACATTCGGCTTGAAAATCCGCCGACATCAACAGTTTTAAGAACATTCTCAATTTCATATATATTTGCATCCAATGTGTCAAGTGCCGACAGAATTTCAGCCTCTAAAAACAGAGGTCTGACAGCAGCACCGTATTCAGGAATACCGTGATGAGATATAAGCATATGCTCAACAAGAGTTAATGCTTCGGAATTTATTTCTTCCCTTTTTCCGATTTCTTCAATCAGCATAGCTCCGCCTACAAGATGACCGACCAATGTTCCTCGGACCGTATAGCCATCAACAAGACCGGTCGGAGCAAGATTAAATTCTTCTGATTTTGCAATATCGTGCAAAATCGCTCCCGAAAGCAGCAAATCCTTATCAACAGACGGATAAAGTGCAGAAACTGCAACTGCAAGCTTACATATAGAAAGCGTATGCATAAGCAATCCGCTTCTTACTGCGTGGTGCAAACGGAATGCGGCAGGCAAATGAAGAATTCTGTCTTTATATTCCTTAAGTACTGCAAGAACAAGCTTTTTTAAATCTGCATCTTCAAAAGCTTCAACAAGCCCGAGTATCTGCTCATACATATAATCTCCCGAAAAGGAAGCGGAAGGAACAAAATCACTTATGTTTACATTATCATTTTCATTAAGTGCTCTGTAGCGGTCAATCTTAAACTGTGGCTGACCGTTATAAACGCTGAGTGTTCCTCTTATCAGTATTACGGTGTTTACTGCAGGCTGTTCTTCGGGAGCACCTTTGAAATCCCATATTTTTGCACTGACATCACCGTCTGCATCACTGATAGTCAGATCAAGATAAACAGAACCGTTTTTGGCATTTTTTCTCTCACAGGACTTTACAAGCACATACCCTTGTAATGTTCCGTTTCTATCTATTTCATTAAGCTTCATAATTTCTCCTATCGAAAATAATATTATTATTAATTTTAACACACTCAAACCATTAAGTAAAGGAAAAAAATTACGCCGCATTATCTACGGCGTAAAAATATCACATTTCTTCTAAGCTTCTGAATTCATATCCCATATTTACTGCTGTGTCGATAATATCAGCCAAGGCATTGGCATTATCAGGCGAAACTGAGTGCAGAAGAATAACAGCACCGGGATGCAGCCTTGAAACAACAGTTTCTAATGCATAGCTGCTTCCCTTCTGATTTTCAAGATCCCAATCCGCATATGCCAAGGACCAAAATACACATTTATAGCCTAATGAATTAAGTGTGTCAAGAGAATTTTCATTATATTTTCCCTGAGGATATCTGAAATAAAATGATGAATAACCGAAGTGTTCTCGCATATAATCATCGAAGCCTTTTAATTCATCGACCATCTGACTTCTTTTCAAAGAAGAAAAATCAGGGTGCGTAACTGAATGATTTCCTACAATATGACCTTCGTTTATCATACGGGCAATAAGCTCGGATTCTGACTTCACCTGAGGTAATGTGCAGAAAAATGCGGCTTTTACATTTTTATCTCTTAACACATCAAGTATCTTGGAGGTATATCCGTTTTCATATCCGCAGTCAAAGGTCAGATACAAAACCTTTTCTGTTGTTTTATTGTCATAACAAACAGCATCATAATTTTTTTCATCAAAAAACTGTTGATTGTTGATGCTGATTTCGTGAGGTGTTTCATTTTTTGCAACACCGTAGCTGTGATTTATTTCTTTTATCGGCAAATTTTTGCTGTTATTCATATCCGACAGTGAAAAATCATATAAATCCAGAGGTTCAAGCCCTGTATATGTTTTATCGGTTGATGTGTTTTTGCCGTAATAACACATTTTATCACTATCTCCGATAACAGGCTCGGCTTCTAAAGTTTCCTCGGCACTGTCAAAAGTTGTTTCTTCAGGAAAAACTGCCTGAAGCTCAGTAGTTTCCTGTGTTTCATTTTCTTTTTTACTTGTTTCTTCATTCCCAGACTTATTATTACAGGCAGAAAACAATAAAACAAATGCAAACAATACAATAAAAAACTTTTTCATTCTTCTCTTCCTCCCAAAGAAATTTTAACACAAAAAATACTCTTTTGCAACAAGAAGTCACATATAGCTGAAATTATTATGTACATCCCCCGGATTCCTATACGGGCTCCGAGGCTGAAACAAATATTTTATTTCATCATATTCTGCATACCTGACAATATACCGTCAACTGTATTCATAGCAATATCTGCTGTTTTCTTTATCTTTTTCTTTGCAGCTTTTTTTACGCTGTTGCCCTGCATAAGCCCTGCACCCAACATAATAGCACCGCCTGTAGCCATAACACAGCCGATTGTTTTCATTGTACCTGATGTTTTTGAATTCATTTTTTTTGCACCTCCGTCTGATGTTATTATGCTGCATAAGCTATGTTTTTATAAAAAAAACTGTTTTACTTTTTTGTCATTCTGTGCTAAAATTAAAAAAAATGGTTTAAGGACAAAATGTTAAAATGCATGAACTGAATATCGTATTAATTGAGCCCGAAATTCCTCAGAATACAGGTAATATAGCAAGAACCTGTGCCGCAACAGGTGCAAGACTGCATCTTGTGGAACCGATGGGCTTCAAGGTAGATGACAAAAAGCTCAAGCGGGCGGGACTTGATTACTGGTACTTGCTCGATATAACCTATTATCAGTCAACCGAAGACTTTTTTGAAAAAAATAAATACGGAAAATTTTATTATTTTTCAACAAAAGCTCCGAAAAAGCATACGGACATAACATACGAAGATAAGGTATTTCTTGTTTTCGGCAAAGAAACCGCAGGCTTGCCCGAAACACTCTTACAGCAAAATCCCGAAACAACCGTAAGAATCCCTATGATAGATGAAGCAAGAAGTCTTAATCTCTCCAATTCCGCAGCTATCGGTGCATATGAGGTTTTAAGACAATGGAATTATCCCGATTTGCTTGACCACGGTCAGCCGAGAAGCTTTAATTGGTAAATTTTTTGTGAACTCACTTAATATTATTTACAAAAGGCTTGAAAAACCAAAAAACATATGATATTATTATATTGTAAAATTATAGGATAAGGAGGTTTTATCAAATGGAAGAACTCAAGGCTTTCTTTGATTCAATTGTTGATTTTATTCTTGATTTCATTAACACTATCAAAGATTTGGTAGCTAATGTTTCTGCCGGCTAATTCAGCGAAACAAGAGAATGCTCAATTGCTGAAACTTGCTTTTTTTGAATCATTAAAAATCCCTTTCGGTACTCCGAAAGGGATTTTTAATTATTTATGAATATCAATAAACCTCATAAAATTTTTCCAGCTGTGACGGGATAAAAAATGCTTTGAATGAATAACAAAATATCCTATATGTCCGTCAAGCATACTCTCTCCCGCTTCAAGATATTTTTTACAGCCGACAAGACCATTAAGACCGTCTTTTTCCCATTGCTCAGAGGCTGCTACGCAACACATCTGCTGAGAAGGTACATCTGCCCAGAAATCAAGGCTGCAGGAGCATACTGCAACATATCTGGGAGCAATGGCTGCTAACAGAAAATGCTGGTCAAATTCATCGGAAACACTTTTTTCGGTATATTTGGCATAATTCTTGCAAAACCAGAAAGGGAATCTGCTTACTATAGCTGCAATATTCTCACCGCGTCCGGGTGTTCCGTCTTTCCACAAAACTCCCGTACTTCCGTGAGCAAGAGAATCCCCTGCACAGCCTGCCGCATTTGATAAAGCAAATTTGAAACGCTCATCCATCATTGCAGTATACAAAGCCGTTTTCCCGAGTCTTGAATGTCCGGAAATTGCGACATTGTTTTCATCGGTCCCCGGTAAAGTAAGACCGTAATCAAGAACTCTCATTGCAGCCCATGCCCAGATACCGATTTTTCCGCAGTCTGTAGGTTCAGCCTGTCCGTTCGGTAACAGCAAAGGCGCAAGCCCGTCGTTAAAATCTCCGTCATCACTGCATATATCCTTATAGCAGAAAACAAGCCAGTCAACATCATATTCGGAAAGCTCTTCTTTGGGGAAATACTGGGATTCAAAATGATGGAAATTATTAAGTAAAATCAGAGGTCTTTTTTTCTCATCGGTATGAAGCACTCTGTCTACTCTGAAAGTATGCTTTTTCTCGCCTATAATTATAGTCAGATTAACATAGGAATGATGCACCTGACCGCACATAAGTCTTTGTTCAACATACTCGGGCTCACTTACGGAAATTTCATAATCAACCTGCGGAAGAAAACCGTAAACCTCTCGCTGCATTATCTCTTTCATTTCTTCTCGACTTTTAAGAGCAGGAAGTGCTCTGTTTTTCAGTTCTGTCTTCAACATAAATTACACCTCTTTAAAAGCATTTTCTGTTAAAAAATAAGTCTGAACCATTTTTTTAGGCTATCAAGCCAAGCGGAGTCATACGCCATAATATTGTCAACATCATCAATTGTATGCTTATCGCAGGTTGAAAGCCCGTGTCCGCCAAAGGGATAAATATGTAATTCAACGGGAATATCTTTTTCAGCAAGTGCGCTTGCATAAACAAGGCTGTTCTTAACAGGAACAGCTCCGTCCTCGGCAGTATGCCAGATGAACGCAGGAGGAGTGATACTTCTCACCTGCTTTTCACAGGAGAAATAATCTGCTTCCTCAGCGCTTTCAGGCTCTCTGCCTAAAAGATTGAGAATACTTCCCTGATGTGTAAAAGTAAAATCTGCTGTAATAACAGGATAACAAAGTACGGATGCATTTACCGATTTACTGTCCGGAAAAACTTCTCTTACTTCCTTGCAATCAAACATTGTTGAATAATGAGCTGCAAGATGTCCGCCTGCAGAAAATCCCATTATTGCTATCTTTTCGGTGTCACAGTTCCAGTCTTCAGCATTATCGTAAATAAGTTCCATTGCTGCCGCAACTTCTCTGATTTGCGTTGGAAATCTGTTGGGAGCAACAGAATATGTAAGAACAAAAACATTGAAGCCTTCAGGCAGAAAATGCAGAGCTATAGGCTCACTCTCTCGCTGTGAACACATTCCGTAACCGCCGCCGGGGCAAATCAGCAGACACGGTCTTTTCTGATGCTGACGGTTCATTTCTGTCATATTATATGGTAAGTATATATCGAGTGTGGGATTTTCCGAGTTTTTTCCGATAAAATCAAAATAGTCTTTCAGTTCAAGGGTTTTATGTATCATAATATACCTCCGTTTCAGACGCTTTTTTATATATTATAAATCTTGTATGAACAACAAATCAAGTAAAAATTATAATAAACCTAAAAAGTATTATTGATTTAATCCCGCAGTAATGTTATATTGTCTTCAAGAGAATTATTACGGAGGCTTAACCTATGAATTTCACGATATCAACAAACAGCAAAACTGCAGATATAAGATTAACACAAAAAAAAGAAAAGGATATTTTATATCTTCAGGTTGATATGATAAACGAAAAAGAAGAAATCCCTCAAAGCTTTTCTGTAAATTGGAAATTCAGCGCAAAGGACTGTGCTTTTACATGGAATCCGTCTATGGGTGATATCCACGGACTGTATTTTGAGTGGGGCTTAAAAACAATAAAATCCCGTCTTGCTTCATGGATGCCTGAACAGCAGCTTATTTCAAGAACAGGCAAAAACAAACTCACTATTGCAGTTTCAGATGTTGACACTCCAATCGAAATAGGCACGGGCATATGCGAAGAGGATGCAACCGTTGTTTGCAAGGTAACATTTTTCACCTTTCCCTCTTCTCCCAGAAAAAATTACAGTGCAACTATCCGTCTTGATATGAGAAACATTGACTATTATGACAGTATTTATGATGTTTCCGACTGGTGGGAAAACGAATGCGGCTACATACCGGCTTTTGTACCCGAAGAAGCAAAGCTGCCTATGGACTCACTGTGGTACAGCTTCCATCAGCAACTCAACAAAGATGAAATTCTCGAAGAATGCCGGCTTTCAAAGGAGCTGGGGATGAAAACCGTTATAATTGATGACGGCTGGCAGACAGATAATAACAGCCGAGGCTATGCTTATTGCGGAGATTGGAATGTTACTGAAAACAAAATGGGAAATATGCTTAAGCTTATAAATAACATACACGACATCGGGATGAATGTTATTCTATGGTATTCAGTTCCGTTTGTTGGTATTTATGCCGAAAAATATGAAGAGTTCAAGGATATGGTGCTTGACAAATCAGGAGATGAAAAAACCTTTTTTGCTCTTGACCCGAGATATAAAAAGGTGCGAGAGTATCTGTGCACAATATATGAAAAAGCTGTAACAGAATGGAAGCTTGACGGATTAAAGCTTGATTTTATTGACTCCTTTGTTCTGAAGGGCAAATCATTGGAGCCTGATTCAAAGCGTGACTATCAGTCCCTTGAAGACGGAATACACGCTCTGATGAGTGAAATTAAAAACAGACTTCTTACAATAAATCCCGATATTATGATTGAATTCCGGCAATCCTATGTGGGCCCGTCAATAAGAAAATACGGAAATATGCTGCGTGTAGGTGACTGCCCCTGCGATATACTCAAAAACAGATTCAATATAGTAAATCTCCGTTACACATCAGGCAAAACAGCAGTACACTCCGATATGATTATGTGGAACAAGGAGGATACAGTTGAAAATGCGGCATTGCAGTTTGCAAGTATACTCTACAGCGTACCGCAGATTTCTATGCGTATAGATAAGCTCCCCAAAGAACACATCAGTATGCTTAAATACTATATATCCTTCTGGACCCAATGGCGAAATGTTCTCCTTGACGGCAGATTGACTGCAACAAATCCCGAAAGTGAATACTCTCTCGTTTGTGCTGAGCTCAATGATAAGGCAGTTTATACTGCATATTCAGATACTGTTATCCCCGTAAAAACAAAAGAAACCGTTGCTGTTAATACAACAGCTTATGAAACACTTATTATAAAAAATGCAAAAGAATGTATATATACAGTGCTCAACTGTATGGGACAAGAAATTGCAAACGGAAAACTGGAATCTGATCTTCAGGAAATAAATGTACCGATTGCAGGAATGGTTTTTATAAAATAAGCTAAAAAACGACTTGTTTCGGCAAGTCGTTTTTTGTTTAGGGTAATTTTGTATTTACTTTACAAATTGGAGCTAATCTTTATCATTTCGTAAAACATATTTTTATCGGATGCTTCGGGGTGGTTTGTATTGTATTTTCGTAAAAAACAACATTTTCCGTATCTATCTCAACCTCTGGATAAATAACTTTATCTGCTTTCGGTTCGACATCAAAACAAAGCTTTGAGTTTTTGAAATCTATATTTTTCAGTGTTATATTTTCAGTCGGATAATTTGAGTAAAGCAGAATATCAACTTCGTTTTCTAAAACTATATTTTCGAGAGTTATTTTACCTTGAGGAACACACAAGCAACCTGGATAATAACTGCGTGCATATGTGTCATAATTAAGACTTATCGCAATTCCTATATTACGCTTTTTCTGAAGTCGGCAATTTCGTATTACTATGTTGCGACAGCCGCAATCAAATTCTTCCGTATCGCGCACAACAACCCAATTTATGCCGTCATATTCCATAATTCCTTTTTTATGGCAAGGCGGATTTTCGGAAAAGTAAAGCTTTCCGTCTTTCGGGTTCATCAGAACACGGTATGTTTTTCCGTTGACCGCAACGGTATCCGAGTGCTGAACCTGCATTCCTTTGTGCCATCTGCACCATGCACCGCCAAGAATCCTACAAAAAAAGCCGGTTGTTGAGTTATCATCCAAATCAATACAGTTTTCGATTATTCCATTTTCAATCCAACCGATATGTGTGTTTGAGGTTGCATAATCAAAGGCGTTGAGTGCTATCGGATCATCAAATGTACGAAACCTACCGTTTCTGATAACAAACCCATCTCCCCAACCCAGATGAACACCGTCTTTATTTCCTGTTATATATAAATCATTAAGATTAATATTTTTAAATGCACTTATCTGAATTGCATAATCCTTTTCAAGCAATCCGTGACACTCAAAACCATCAATTTTCAAATTTTCAACATATATCATTGCAACCTGCGCGCGTAATCCCACAATCCGACTGTTTACGCCAAAGTCATCGCTTTCAATACCGTTACATTCAAGATGTAATCCGATAATTTCAATGTTACAGTTATATTCACCTTTAAGTGCACCTTTATTTATAAAAGCACTACCATTAATACCGTTCCCACTTGCTTCGCGTTGAAGAATTACCCCTTCTCCGAATACAAGTTTGGTATTATCACCGATTTCAATTTGTTCGGAAATTTTATAAATCCCCGGAACCGTAACTTGAATGCATCCTCCATTATCAACCGCTTTCTGAAAAGCTTCGGAGTTTTTACTCGGGGCATTTTCAGGTAAAAAACCATATTCATTAGCATTAATCATAGCTTTCATTCCTACAACTTCTTATTGGTTAATGTGATTATATCACACTAATTTTCAAATTACAATTGAGAACAGATATAATCCGTTTTTCTGCAAAACAGCTTCATATTATATCCGCACGCAGCCAATGAAATTAACAGTAAGCTATCAACTAAAATTACAATCAAAACAAAGTTATGTTCTGCGGATAAAAAAAGCACCCGCTATTGCGAGTGCTTTTTTGGCGCGCTTGAAGGGACTCGAACCCCTGACCTACTGCTTAGAAGGCAGTTGCTCTATCCAGCTGAGCTACAAGCGCATATGGTCTTTCTTGAGTGCATAAGGTATTATAGACTAATTAACAGGTTTTGTCAAGGTTTATTTATAAATATTTTAATAAAACTTTCACCTTTTCACTATTCCCTTTTACCTTTTACTTTCCAAAAATCCTGATAGCCTTTTTTAGTGAAAAGTGAAGAGTGAAGACGTAAAAAGTAAAAATCCCGACAGCTTTCGCTATCAGGATTTTTGGAGCGGGTGATGGGAATCGAAGCCACACGACCAGCTTGGAAGGCTGGGATTCTACCATTGAACTACACCCGCAGACAACGGAGATTATTTTAGCACATCTCCATTGCTTTGTCAATATTATTTTTGCAAAAAGATTATATTTTTATACAATTTTTATACAACGGCTATTTTACCGTCTGCAACAAAAACATTAATCTCTTCAATATTTTTATCCCAAGAAGAAACAAGTATATTTGCGATAGGATCTTCAACTGTTTTTCTGATAATATGACGGATATCTCTGGCACCTCTGCTGCCGTCTATTGCATCTTCCGCAATAACCTCGGAAACATTCTCACCGATATTAAGCTTAATTCCCTTATCTTGTAATGCCGGGATAAACTCTTCAATAAGAAGCTTTGCAATTTTCTGATAATCCTCTTTGGTCAGCTCATTAAAAACAACAATCTCATCAACTCTGCCCAAGAATTCAGGTCTTAAAAATTCTCTCAGTGCCTTCATTACCTTATCCTTGCTTGCAGAATTTTTATCCTTACCGAAGCCGAGAAGTGTTTCACTTCTTTCGCTGCCTGCATTTGATGTCATTACAATAACGGTATTTTCAAAATTGATTGTTCTTCCCTGCGCATCGTTTGTTTTTCCTTCATCGAGTATCTGAAGAAGAATATTCATAACATCAGGGTGCGCTTTCTCGATTTCATCAAAAAGTATAACAGAATATGGCTTTCTTCTTACCTTTTCGGTAAGCTGACCTGCTTCATCATAACCTACATATCCGGGAGGTGAGCCGATAAGACGGGATACGCTGTGTTTTTCCATAAACTCGGACATATCGAGTCTGATAAGCGTTTCGGGAGTATCAAAAAGCTCATTTGCAAGTTGCTTTACAAGCTCTGTTTTACCTACACCTGTGGGACCTACAAAAATAAATGATGCAGGTCTTTTCTGTAAGCTGAGTCTTACACGACTTCGTCTGACTGCTGCACAAACAGCATCAACAGCTTCATCCTGACCGATAATTCTGGCTTTAAGATGCTCTTCCATACAAGCAAGCTTACTCATATCGCTGTCAATAATTTTTCTTACGGGAATACCTGTTGAAAGGCTTATGACCTTGGCAATATCATCCTCAGTAACAAAATTATCCTGAGCTTTTATTTCTAATTCTTTGTTTGCTTCTTCACACTGTATTATGGCAGCCTTTACCTTTGCGATGGCTTCATAATCGGGATTTTCCGTTTCAGCCATAAGCAAGCTTTCTTCATTGTGAAGCTCAGCAAGGCGCATCTGTCCTGCTTCAAAATCGCTTATTGCCTTATTTCGCAGATTAGCACATGTGCAAGCTTCATCGAGTAGGTCTATAGCCTTATCGGGCAGAAAACGGTCATTTATATAACGCTCAGAAAGAACAACTGCTTTATAAAGAAGATTATCTGAAATTCTTACCTTATGGAAGTTTTCATAATATTCCTTGATACCTTTAAGCATATCATAAGCATCTTCTATTGAGGGTTCTTCTACCTTCACGGGTTGGAAACGGCGTTCAAGTGCAGCATCCTTTTCAATGTGCTTTCGGTATTCATTGAAAGTGGTAGCACCGATCACCTGTATTTCGCCTCTTGAAAGAGCAGGCTTTAAGATGTTTGCGGCATTCATTGAGCCTTCCGCATCACCCGTGCCGACAAGATTATGAACCTCATCAATAAAGAGAATTATATTCCCCTCAGCCTTTACTTCATCAACAAGTCCCTTGATTCTGCTTTCAAACTGACCTCTGAACTGAGTACCTGCAACAAGTGCGGTTAAATCAAGAAGATGAATTTCCTTATTAAGAAGCTTGGCAGGGACTTCCCCCTGTGCAATTTTGCTTGCAAGACCTTCTGCAATAGCTGTTTTACCTACACCGGGTTCACCTATAAGGCAGGGATTGTTTTTTGTTCTTCTGCAAAGAATCTGTATGGTTCTTGCAATTTCATCGTTTCTGCCTATTATACGGTCAATCTTACCGTCTTTTGCTTTCTTTGTAAGATCTGTACAATACAGATTAAGAAATTTTCTGCGATCCTTTGCATCCTTTTTGCTGTTTGCCCTCGGACCTCTTTTTTTCTTGGTGTCTTCACCTACAAGCTCTGCAGGCAAATCAACATCATCATCTTTTGCACTGCTTTTTGTTAATCTCTGTTCTCCGAACAAGCCTTGTAAGAACGGGAATGTAGAAGCACCGCCGTTTTCAAAACCGTCTTCACCGTCCAGCCCCGACATTGCATCGCCGAACTGCTCATTAAGAGCATCAATATCATCCTCGGTTATTCCCATCTTCTGCATCATATCCTTAATGGGACCGATATTCATATCCATTGCACATTTTATACAAAGTCCTTCCTGCGTGGTTTTATCTCCCTCAATTTTGGAAATAAAAATAACTGCAGGCCTTGTATTACACCTTGAACATAACTTTAAGTTCATTTTAATATCCTTTCAAAGAGAAAACTAACATTATTTTGAATTCTTTTCAGCTAATGCCTTTGCCTTACCTTCTGCGCTGAAACGCTCCTTGAACTGTCTTATAGCACCGGGGAAATAGCTGAATAAAGCAACAAAGGTCGTTACGATTGAAACAACAACTAAAACTATCATAGCCACATCCGGCAGAGTAAACCATTCTCTGAATGCACCTACTTCAGGACCGAATGCCATTATAACAACCATTACACAATAGAAAACCAATGTTGCAACCTTTCCGAATATCTCGGCAGCACCGGGATGAATACCGATACCAATCATAATCGCACCGACAAGAAGCATAAACAGCTCCTTACCGATAAAGAGCAAAAATGCCCATGAAAACATTTTAAGTGTTTCGTTTTCTGCATTATAGAATGTCCAGAAAAGCATTATAGCAATAGTGGCAACTGTTAACTTATCTGCAATGGGATCAAGCATTTTCCCGAGCTCACTTACCTGATTAAAGCGTCTTGCAATTTTTCCGTCAACCATATCACTCAGTCCCGAAAGAGCTAAAACAGCAACTGCCCAGATAAGCTCACCCTTATAGAACAAATAAGCAAATACGGGGATAATCAGAATTCTTGCAAATGAAATAAGATTAGGAATAGTCCATACATTACTGAATAAATAATCTGTTTTCTTAGCCATTTTTTTCAACCTCACTTAAAATAAATTTGCAACAATTTCGCAAAGATAAGATGTGTTAACAAAAGAAATCAACTGTTCATTACCTATTGCAGGAGCTATAAGATTAAGAACTGCACCGAGCACAGCTACAGGAATCAGGCTTTTAACAAAACCTAATACCGCCCCCAGAAGCATATTGGTTCTTTTTACAAACTTATGCTTATCGCTGACAAAGAACCTGTTGATCATTGCAACCACTAAACGAAGTATAGCAGATAAAACAACAAAAAGCACAAGAGTTGTAATTATTGCTGCAATTTCTGTAAGAACGGGAGCAACATATAGCTCTTCAATTGAAGCTACGGTCAAATCAGCCGTGCCTGTTGACAAAGCGGAAAAATCCGGCAACAGATTATATGTACGGGCAATATCAACAAGTGCCGCGGGAAACTGAGCCAAAATACCTTCTATCACAGCATCAATTTCACCGGCCACCGAACCGTTAGGCAACAATTCATTTAACTTTTCAAGCACCAATGAACTTATATAATCAGAATATATAAACTCAGAAACGGGAGCAGCTGCAATTCTTGCTCCTACAAATGCTGCAATAAACGCTGCAAGTGTTAACAGAGTCTTCATAAAACCTTTTTTTGCCGAGCTAACCGTTATTAAAACAATAAGTGCAACAGCAATAATATCAATTATATTAATAGAAAAGGAATCCATTATTCCACCTCCGTGTTCAGTATTCTATCACATAAAAATCATTTGCACAATAGTGATTTTAATTCTGCTCAACCGACAGACTGTGTTTCTATAATACTGTCGGCGGAAGAATTGTTTGTGCTTACGGAAAAGCTGTATATTCCCGAGCTTGTAAGCGCATACACTCGCCTGCCTGCAATCACAGCACTGATACATGCTTCATCCATCAATATTTTCCCGATAAGTGTACCCTCATGGTTTAATATCTCCAGCACATTATCCGCAGCTATACAAACATAATTTTTTGAGCAATAAACACCCGTTACCTGATCTGAAAAGGTGTGTGTAAATATTTGCTTTCCCCTTTTATTGAACACCGTGAGCAAAGGCTCTTTTTCATTGGAATAACGGGAAATGAGTGTACACGACAAGCCGTTGTAAAAAACAGAAGAATAAGACATTTCACTTGCCGAATATGACTGAACGGCAGTAAATTCGCCTTTAGAATTTATAAGATAAACACCTGTGTCTGAGTAAACAGAAAGCTTTTTGTTGGCGACAAAATCAATTTCATATACGGTTGTATCGTGGAGTTCAACAGTATATATCGGTTCACTTGAATTAAACTTAAACAGAATTATTTTAGAAAAATACTGTGCTCCGTCTATTCCCATAAGTGTAACAGCAACATATTTTCCGTTATCTGAAAGTGCTACATCTATTATGTAATCAGAAGCACTCCCCCATTCAAACTGTTTTGTTCCATTCAAGGTATATACATACAAATGTGACTGATATCCGCCGTCGGCATTGAGAACATATGCATAATTTCCCTTGTGACCTATTTCTGCTGTTGTTATAACAGAATTGAACGAAAGATTCCTGTATTCACTTGTATTATTTTCTATACGCATGGAATATCCGCCTCTGTCATACAGCAGCAAGACTTTTGAGTTAACTTCAATTGCAGGATTTGCAAATGAATGTGTGTTAGTAACAATTTCATTGCCTGCAGCATCAAGATACTTTAATGTTGAAGCACTTAAAAGTGCTATGCCGTCAGAAAACGGAACAACATCCTTTAAATTATCGGAATTTACGGCATAAAATGTATCGGAAATTTCCTCCTCCCTTACCGTTGAGGCAGGAAGCTTACTGTTCAGAAAAAATGCAGCCGCAAGAATAAATAACAGTAAAAGAGCTGTAAGTCCAGCTACCTTTAACAGTGATACATTGTTTTTAACATTTTTCTTTTTTTTACGGGAAATTCTTCTTTCATTACTGTCTGTGTTCAATTTTGTTCACATCCTTAAAACAAACATCATTAAGATAAAGTCCGTGAGGAGCTATTGTCATACCGGCCCTTAACCGGTCCTTTGATTTTATTATGTCACCGATTGTTCCCTGCGGTATTTTTCCCTCTGATATGTAAATCAGCGTACCTACCATAATACGAACCATATTATAAAGGAAACCATCGCCCGATACTCTGAATACAACCTCATCACCGTATCTTTCAACAGAAGCATTATATATTGTTCTGACAGTGGTTTGCACTGTGGCACCTGCTGCTCTGAATGCGGTAAAATCGTGGGTACCAATAAAAGCTTGGGCTTCTTTATCAAGCAACTTTTCATCAAGCTTATATTTATAAAAGTAAGCTCTGCCCTCATAAAAAGGATTTCTTACTTCGGCATTATATATTCTGTAAATATATTCTTTTGACTTGCAATCAAATCTTGCATGGAAGCTTTCATCAACCGTTTCACACGCAAGACACGAAACCGTATCGGGTAAAAAGAAGTTGAGTCCGGATACAACATTTTTTTCTGCTATCTGCTTGTGTGTGTGAAAATTACACTTGAAGCAATTTGCATGAACTCCCGTATCAGTACGGCTACAGCCGTTCACCGTTGTTTTTTCCAAAAAAAGCTTTTCAACAGCTTCCTCAACCGTCTGCTGAACGGTAACAGCATTATTCTGTCTTTGCCATCCGTGAAACGCTTCCCCGTTATAAGCAAGAGTTAAGAGATAATTCATTATATCACCTTTTCAAAAATAAAAAGTGTGCTTTGCGCAAAATAGCTTATATAAATAACCGCTGCAGTAAGAATTAAAACAAAGCCGAGTACAAAATAATCACGCAAAGAAAATTTCATTTTATTAAGTCGGGTACGCTTTCCTGCCCCTGTATAACATCGGCATTCCATTGCAAAGGCAAGCTCATATGCCCTTCTGAAGGAGCTTACAAATAAGGGGACAAAAATCGGAACAAGTGCTTTCGCACGCTGTATCAGCGAGCCTGTTTCAAGGTCTGCGCCTCTTGCCTTCTGGGCACTCATTATTATATTTATTTCCTCTATAAGCGTGGGAATAAATCTCAGAGCAATAGTCATCATCATAGACAATGAATGAACATTGACTTTGAGATATGTCAGTGGAGATAAAAGGCGCTCTATTGCCTCTGTAAGCATTGTTGGGGATGTTGTATATGTCAGCAATGAGCTTGAAAGAATAAGTGATATTATTCTTACAGTGATAAACAATGAGCTGAAAACACCGCCTGTGGTTATCGCAAAATCCTTATCTGCAAAAGGCTTCCACAAAATTTCTCCGCTGTCGTTATAAAAAATCTGTAAAACAGCGGTAAAGCATACAAGAAAAATTATTGCTTTAAGTCCTTTGAGAACAACCGAAAAGGATATTTTTGAAATAAACACAGAAATTATTGCTATTACAAACAATAATCCCAATGAAAAGAAATTGCGGCAAGTGAACAAAGCAACAATAAAAAGAAGCAAAATAACTATTTTCGCTCTCGCATCAAGCTTATGAAGCAAAGAATCACCGGGGAAAAACTGACCGATAGTTATATCTTTAATCATAATTTCCCCTCCTTTTCAAGAAAAGTACAAAGCTCTTTTGCAGCATCCTCAAGAGTATATATATCGGAGGAAATTTGGAGCCCTCGGCTTTTGAGCGCAAGCATTATTCTCGTGGCAACGGGAACATCAAGTCCCATTTGAGCAAGCTCGTGAGCATGAGCAAAAATTTCTGCAACACTTCCGTTGAAGGCTAATTCACCTTTGTTCATAACTAAGATTCTGTCGGCAATACGGGCAATAATATCCATACTGTGAGTGACAATAATAACAGTAGCACCTGTCTGCGTTCTGTAGTTATCTATCATTTCGAGCACACCCGCTCTGCCGATAGGGTCAAGTCCTGCTGTCGGTTCGTCAAGAATAAGCACCTCGGGAAGCATTGCAATAACACCGGCTATTGCACAGCGTCTTTTCTGACCGCCCGACAAATCAAAGGGAGATTTTTCGAGAAGCTCTTTTTGCAAGCCTACAATTTCTGCAGCAGTATACACTCTCTGACGGATTTCATTGTCACTCAGTCCCATATTTTTAGGACCGAAAGCAATATCCTTGAAACAGGTTTCTTCAAAAAGCTGATATTCAGGATACTGAAAACAAAGACCGACCTTGTGTCTTGCCTCTTTTACAGATTTTTTATCGGCATTTATATTCTTGCCGTCAAGCAGAATTTCTCCGCTTTCAGGCTTCAATAAGGAATTAAGCATCTGCATAAGTGTACTTTTTCCCGAGCCGGTATGTCCGATAACTCCGACAAGCTCTCCTTTTTCCAAAGAAAAGCTTACTTTATTCAATGCAGTTATCTCAAACGGTGTACCGTGAGAATAACCGAAAGATATATTTTTTACTTCAAGAACAGCCATTTATTCCTCCACAGCATTTTTACCGCAAAGCTTCAAAAAAGAATCAACAAAATCATCTTCGGTAAGAATATTTGCGCTGATTTCAACGCCTGATTTTCTCAGCATCTGAGAAAGTGCGGTAACATCGGGAATTGTGAGTCCGCATTTATAAAGAAGCTCGCTCTGAGCAAATACCTCCTGCGGAGTTCCCTGTATTAAAATTCTTCCGTTGTCAACCACCAAAACTTTGTCGGCATTTACTGCTTCTTCCATAAAATGAGTTATAAAAACTATCGATTTTCCCATTTCTTTGTTAAGACGCATAACGGTATTCATAACCTCAGAGCGCCCTTTAGGATCAAGCATTGCAGTCGGTTCATCGAGCACAATACAATCGGGCTGCATTGCTATAATTCCCGCAATCGCAACTCTCTGCTTCTGACCGCCCGAAAGACGGTGGGTTTCGTGCATACGGTATTCATACATTCCGACTGCTTTCAGAGAGTCATCAACTCTTTTTCTTATTTCCTCAGGCTCTACAGCAAGATTTTCAGGACCGAATGCAACATCCTCTTCAACGATTGATGCTACTATCTGGTTATCGGGGTTCTGAAAAACAACGCCTACCTTTTTTCTTATTTCAAATTCGTTTTGCTCTTCCGAAGTATCCATCCCGTCAACCGACACTTTGCCTTCAGTAGGAATAAATATTGAATTGGAAAGCTTTGCAATGGTTGACTTTCCCGAACCGTTATGTCCTAAGACAACAACAAATTCTCCTTTATCAACACTGAATGAAATATCCTTCAATGCAAAAACCTTATTATCTTCTTCATCATAAGAAAAAGAAACATTATTAAATTCTATCAAGTGTTTATTTTCCATATCAGCACCGAAAATCAGTTTATGTATTATTTTGTCCAGAAAGCAGTCGCACCGCTCGGGAGAACAAGTCCCGTCTGACTTACAGGAAGACCTATTTCATCAGCCGAAACGCTTCCGCCGAATTTCGGTCTGACCAAAGTACCGAGCATATAGCTCATAACAGAGGGAGAAAGTCCCGTTGTATATGAGTTTATAAGATACAGTAATGCATCATCACTCAGAAGCTGAGCACAAAGAGAGCAAAGTGAATATACTTCATTTTCAAGCTTCCATACTTCACCGCCCGGGCCTCTGCCGTACGAGGGAGGGTCCATAATGATTATATCATATTTATTTCCTCTGCGGATTTCTCTTTCAACAAACTTTTTGCAGTCATCAACTATCCAACGGACTTTTCTGTCCGCAACACCTGTTTTTACTGCATTTTCCTTTGCCCACTGCACCATACCTTTTGATGCATCAACATGGGTTACAGCGGCTCCGGCATTAAGAGCACTGATAGTAGCGCCTCCCGTATAAGCAAAGAGATTGAGCATTTTTACTTCTCTTTTTTCTTTTCTTATGATTTCAGCCGTCATATCCCAGTTAACAGCCTGCTCAGGAAAAATACCTGTGTGCTTGAAGCCCATATTCTTGACATTGAATTTAAGCTCACCGTAATTTATTCCCCAGCTTTCGGGAAGTGATTTATATATTTCCCATCTGCCTCCACCGGTATTTGAACGCAGATATCTTGCATCTGCGTTATACCAGAGCTTGTTTGTTTTCGGTGTTGACCATAAAACCTGAGGGTCGGGACGGATAAGAATATACTTTCCCCATCTCTCCAGGCGTTCACCGTCAGAGCAATCTATAAGTTCATAATCTTTCCAATTATCAGCCTTACGCATTATATCAGCCTTTCTCTTATAACCTCCGATATCTGTTCGGATAAGCGTTCTATCTGTTCATTATCTTTACCCTCAAGCATTACTCTGACAAGAGGTTCTGTCCCTGAAGCACGAACAAGAACTCTTCCGTTTTCTCCAAGCTCTTTTTCCGCTTCATTAACAGCAATTTTTATATCTTCATCTTCAAACAATCGGCGTTTACCGAATGCGGATACCCGTACATTTTTTAATACTTGCGGGAAATCTTCAATTTCCGAGGCAAGTTCTTTCAAGGTTTTTCCTGTTGCACGGATAACATTAAGGAGCTGAACAGCTGTAAGCTGTCCGTCACCCGTTGTGGCATAATCAAGGAAAATTATATGTCCTGACTGTTCGCCGCCGATGTGATATCCTTTTTCGAGCATTTTTTCAAGCACATACCTGTCACCGACCTGTGTTTTTTCACATTTTATTCCATTGCTTTCACAGAATCTGCAAAATCCCATATTGCTCATAACCGTGGCAACAACGGTATTTGCATTAAGCTTTCCCTGACTTAACATATGCTTTGCACAAATTGCAAGAATTTTATCCCCGTCAACAAGTTTTCCGTCACTGTCGACACACAGAAGTCTGTCTGCATCACCGTCAAAGGCAAAACCGAGTTCAAAGCCGTTTTGGGCAACAAATGACTGTAAGCCCTCAATATGTGTTGAACCGCACTCCTTGTTGATATTGGTGCCGTCGGGGGTAGTATTTATAACCGAGCATTCCGCGCCGAGTCTGCGAAAAAGCTCGTTGGCAGTTTTGCTTGCTGACCCGTTTGCACAGTCAACTGCAATTTTCATTCCGTAAAAACGCGAATGTGCTGTACTTTCAATGTGCTTTATATAATCCTCCACGGCATTTTGTCCGTAGCTTATACATCCTACTTCCCCTCCGACTTTAAGCGGAACGGGAACAATTTCATCAAGTATTATTGCTTCTATTTTTTCTTCCATTTCATCGGGAAGCTTGTAGCCGTTTGAACGGAAGATTTTTATACCGTTATATTCACACGGATTGTGTGAAGCAGATATCATCACTCCTGCGTCATACGAATATTCTCTGACAAGAAAAGCAACCGCAGGTGTGGGAACAACTCCTAAAATCAGAACATTGCATCCCACGGAACAAAATCCTGCTGCAATGGCACTGCTTAACATATCTGCTGATTTTCTGGTATCTGTACCTATTAAAATTCTGAGTTTTTCGGTTTCATTGTTTTCGGAAAGCACAAGTGCTGTTGCTCTTGCTATTTTCATTGCAAGCTCACAACTGATTTCGGTATTTGCAATACCTCTTACACCGTCTGTACCAAACAATCTACCCATCAAAACAAGCTCCTTTGCAAATTATCTGTAGCTGAGGGCAGTGAAAGCCCCAGATGAGTATATGCCGCCTTTGTTACAGTTCTGCCTCTCGGAGTTCTTGCAAGGAATCCTATCTGCATAAGGTAAGGCTCATATACATCTTCTATTGTGACAGATTCTTCACCTATTGCAGCAGCTATTGTATCAAGTCCTACAGGACCGCCGCCGTAGTTGTTTATCATTGTTGTGAGAATAAGACGGTCTATATTGTCAAGACCGAGTTCATCTATATCCATTCGTTTAAGCGCTGTCTGTGCATCCCGGAGAGTGATTGTTCCGCTGCCGATAACCTGCGCGAAATCTCTTGCTCGGCGAAGCAGTCTGTTTGCAATTCTCGGTGTCCCTCTTGAACGGGAGGCTATTTCCAGAGCACCCTCATCATCAATATCTACACCCAGAATCGCCGAGCTTCTCTTGACTATCTGTGCTAATTCCTGCGGATTATAAAGCTCAAGGCGAAGCACAACACCGAAACGGTCTCTTAAGGGCGCACTTAACTGCCCTGCTCTTGTTGTTGCCGCAACAAGCGTGAACGGCTGAAGATCAAGCCTTATTGAACGCGCCGACGGCCCCTTGCCTATGATAATGTCTATTGCATTATCCTCCATTGCAGGATACAGAACTTCCTCAACACTTCTTGATAAACGGTGAATTTCGTCTATAAATAATATGTCGCCTTCGTTAAGATTAGTAAGCAATGCTGCAAGATCGCCCGGTTTTTCTATTGCGGGTCCCGAGGTTATTCTTATCTGAGTACCCATAGTGTTTGCTATAATTCCCGCAAGCGTTGTTTTGCCGAGTCCCGGAGGGCCGTAAAGCAACACATGGTCAAGCGGTTCACTGCGGTTAAGAGCAGCCTGCATATATATGTCAAGATTATCTTTTACCTTTTCCTGACCGATATATTCATCGAGAGTTTTAGGTCTTAAAGAAATTTCAATATCGCTGTCTATTGCCCCGAATTCGGGAGACGCCAAACGGAAATTGTTTTCTTCATAAGAATTTATTGCCATTTATTATATCCCCCTTGAAAGCAATTTTAATCCCTGCTTTATAAGCTCCTGAACACTCAATGTGTCATCAAGCTTTGCAATAACAGCATTTGCATCAGACTGTGCATATCCGAGAGCCGCCAACGCACTTACTGCTTCTGATTTATTTGCATTTGATGTGCTTATGCCTATTGCAGAAAATTCGGAAACGGCAATCTGTGAGGGCACGGTCTTGGCAAGCTTATCTTTTAATTCAAGAACGATTCTTTGTGCAATTTTAGCACCAACTCCCTGTGCCTTTGTTATTGTTTTTACATCTCCCGAGGTTACACAGACAGCGAGTGCAGACGGGGTGAGAACTGAAAGAATAGCAATAGCTGCTTTGGGACCTACACCCGAAACACCTATAAGCAATTTGAAGCTTTCAAGCTCCTCATTATCATAAAAGCCGAACAGCTCCATTGCATCCTCGCGGATATGAAGATAGGTATATAAAGTAACTGAGTTTCCGATTCCGCCCGTTTTCTGCAGAGTGTTAATTGAGGTTGTGCATCTGAAGGCAACACCGTTACATTCAACAGCAACAGTTGAAGTATCTGTATATATAATTTTACCCGTTAAACTGTAAAACATATCATCACCCGTTTTTTTATCTGATATTTTTCAAAAGAGAAAAGCTTGAACCGCTTGAATGTGCATGGCAAATTGCCATTGCCAGAGCATCAGCAGTATCATCAGGCTTAGGAACCGCACTTAAGCCTAACAGCTGCCTTGTCATTTCCTGAACCTGTTTTTTCTCTGCCCTGCCGTAGCCTACAACACTCTGCTTTACCTGTAAGGGGGTGTATTCAAAGCATTGCGCGCCGTTTTTCTTAGCGGCAAGAAGTATTACTCCTCTTGCCTGTGCAACATCCACGGCTGTTTTCTTGTTTGTGTTAAAAAACAACTTTTCAACAGCCATAGCATCGGGCTTATATTTCTGTAAAAGATATTCAAGGTCATCATAAATCGACATAATACGCTCAGAGAAATTAATATTTGCAGGTGTTGTTATAGCTCCGAAATCAAGCACCGTGAATTTATTTTTTTCATATTTGATTATTCCGTAGCCCACAATAGCATAACCGGGGTCAATACCTAAAATAATCATACAATATCACTCCGCATTATAATTCATATTAGTATAGCATATTTTTAAGTCAAGAGCAATATTTTTATTATATATTTTATTATATATAAAGGATTTTTAACAATTTTTATGCAAAAAAAGAACAAAAAAAAGATTGCAAACTCTCTTTTTTGAGTTTTTGCAATCTTTTATTTATTATTTAACTTTATCAGTCGCTGATATAGGGAAGAAGAGCAACGTGACGAGCACGCTTGATAGCAACTGTGAGTTCTCTCTGGTGAGCAGCACATGTGCCTGTTACTCTGCGAGGCAGAATCTTTGCTCTTTCAGAGATAAAACGACGAAGCTTCTGAGTATCTTTGTAATCAATGAACTCAGACTTCTCAACACAGAAAGTACAAACCTTTTTACGACCCTTTCTGTTCATGGGGCGAGCGCCCTTATTATCCTTCTTATCGAAAGCCATGACAATATCCTCCTATTAATTTAAGAAAAAGAAATCAGAACGGTAAATCATCATCGTCTACTACTGTTGAAAAATCATCAGCAGTGCTGTTGGAATATGCTGCAGGAGCAGCTGCAGGCGCAGCGCCTGTGCCGGATTCTGCTTTTGAACCGCAGAAACTTACTTCACTTGCAACAATTTCATAAGCTGTGCGCTTATTTCCGTTCTTGTCTTCATAATTGCGGGACTGAAGTGATCCCTGAACAGCAATCATAGAACCCTTATGGAAATATCTTGTAACAAAATCAGCTGTGCTGCGCCAAGCAACAACAGGAATAAAATCTGTCTGTCTTTCTTCGCCTGCTCTTGCAAAAGAACGGTCAACCGCAACGGTAAATGATGTTACGGAAAGTCCTGATGCAGTTGTGCGAAGCTCGGGGTCTGCTACGAGTCTGCCCATAATAACAATTGAATTCAACATTTTTATACCTCCGATTATCTTGCTACGATAAGTGAGCGAAGAACGCCGTCTGTAATGTTGAATATACGGTCAAGTTCAGCAGGGAAATCAACGCCGGCTTCATATGTGTAAAGCACATAGTATCCGTCTGTTTCGTAGTTGATAGGATAAGCAAGCTTACGGCTACCCCACTCATCTACTGCCTCCATTGTACCGTTTGCTTCAATAAGAGCCTTGAACTTTTCAACGAGTTCTTTAGCCTTTTCTTCTCCTTCTTTAACAGAGAAAACTGCTACGGTTTCATACTTAGACATAAAATGCACCTCCTTTTGGACTTTGGCCCCGTATTTCCCGGAGCAAGGAATAGTGTTGTAATCGCAATACAACAATTAAGCATTGTATCAGTTATTTGCAGATTTGTCAAGCAATTTTTTATCTTTTATAAAAATTTATTTATCAATATATATACCAACATAACTATTCCGAGAACAACGGGCTGATGTCCTATATATATCCACAGACTCCACTTCCCTGTTTTCTCAAGAAAAGGTATTCGGAAATCAAGCAACTTAAGTATTTTTTCACTTTTTGAAAAAAGCTTCCACGAAAAATAACCGCAGAAATACATAAATATCCAAGGCAGAAGAGAATAGTAATCTGATGAAGAAAAGCCTTCATAGGGAAAGCCTAAAAAGGCTGTAAACATATTTTTATACATTGCGTGAGGCAAGGTACAGATAATAACATTGTAGTATCCTATATATGCATAGTTCACTCCGAAAAACAGCATAAATGCAATAAAAGATACTGTTACACCTATGATGGGCGGTATTTTGCTGAGAATTTTTGACAAAGGAATCATAAGCAGTCCTGCCGTACCCATAAATGTGAGAATGCCGAACAGAATCGGGGTTTCAGGCATCACAATACAAGTTACACCTGTCACAATCAAACCGCCTGCAAAAATTATAAGAGAGCGTTTCAGATGATGCTTACCGAAATGGAAGCACATTCCCGAAAGAAAAATAAAACAGCACGCACCGAAATCTCTTATAACATTAACAATCTGCATAAACTGTGATTCGTAATCAAACCCGAACATCATTACAACATCAAAAAGGGTATGATATAAAATCATACCCAGAATGCACAAGCCTCTTACAGAGTCAAGCAAATAATAGCGTTTTCTTTCAACGGGATTTTCAATCATCAACTATATCCTCAAGAAAATCGTATACATCCCTGAAAACTGTTTCCCTGCAGTCTTCATTCAGAATTTCGTGTCTGCTTGCGGGATAGAGATACATTTCAACATCAACACCTGCATCTTCAAGTGCATCTTCAACGGCAACAACACCTCTGCCGAAGAAGCCTACAGCATCCTTTGCACCCGAAATCAGAAGCACGGGAAGCTCTGCAGGTATTTTTCTCGCCCAATCAGGGGAGCTTACCTTAACAGCCATTGCAACAAGCTCTCTTGCAAGTGCACTGCTTATAGGCGCACCGCACAAGGGGTCACTTACAAAGCTTGCAATATTCTCTTCATTTTCAGAAAGCCAGGAATAGTCACTGATGCCCTTATAGTACCATCTTGTGATTTTACCGAAAAGCTCATTCAAAGTATTGACCGATGTATCCTCTTCAGGCAAAAATGAAAGTACTTTTTCAACGGGATCTTCGAACAGAAGCAGAGCTTCGGGAAGCTGTAAGGTTGCACAGAAAACAGCCCCCGCAAGAGTATCGCCGAAAGCGGAGCAGTATATTCTTGCAAGTAAAGAACCCATTGAATGACCGAACATAAAATACGGCAAGTCGGGGTGACGCTTTACCATTATATTATGAAGTGTGTTCATATCACGCACCATATTTACATGGTCACCGCGTTCAACATATCCCAAGGGTGAGAAGCCGACAGCGGTTTTTCCGTGGCCTAAATGATCGTTTCCGCACACAACAAAACCTTTTGAAGCAAGAAAACGAGCAAACTCATCGTATCTGCCGATATGCTCCGAAATGCCGTGAGCTATCTGAACAATGCCTACAGGCTCCCTGTCTTTTTCCTCCCATATAAGAGTTCTGACTTTATTGATACCGTTAGAGGAAGTAAAATACGCTTCCCTTTTTTCAATAGCCACTTTGTTTCCTCCTATTAATCCCAAAGATATACTCTGGTTTCATAAGGTCTTAAAGTAAATCCGTTGTTGACAACACCGCAGACATCATAGTTTGAAAGCATAAGCTTACCCTGAGTAAGATCAAAGCCTTCAGGAGCCTTGAATGCAACTGCCTTATCAGTGAAAGAGTTTATGACAAGCATCTTTTTACCGTCAAGATGTCTTGAATAGACAAACATATTCTTGCTGCTTGCATAATGTTCTTCATATGAACCGTAGATAACAATTTCGTTTTCTTTTCTGAACTTAAGCAGCTTTCTGTAGTAGTTAAGTATAGAGTTGGGATCCTTTTCGGATGCCTCAACATTGATTTCCTTATAATTGGGGTTAACATAGAACCAAGGCTCATCTGCGGTTGTAAAGCCTGCATTCTTAGAGTCATTCCACTGAACGGGAGTTCTTGCATTATCTCTTGAAGCATAGTTAGCAAGGTTCATTGCTGTTTTTTCACCGAGAATCGACTTTGCAACTCCGTAGTTATTAATAGTGGAAACATCGGTAAACTGATCTATGCTTTCAAAGGGATAGTTAAGCATACCGATTTCCTGTCCCTGATAAATGAAAGGTGTACCGCTCTGGCAGATATACATTGTTGCAAGCATCTTTGCGCTTTCAACTCTGTATTCAACAGAGCCGTAACGGTTGATAATACGGGGCTGGTCGTGGTTTTCTATATAAAGAGCGTTCCATGCCTTACCGTAAAGGTCTTTCTGCCATCTTGTGTATACCTTTTTAAGTCTTTTAAGCTGGAAGCCTGTTTTAAACCAGCTGTAAAAAATACAGTCTGCACCCATATGTTCAAAATGGAACATCATATTAAGCTGCTGATTTTCGCCCTCTTTAATGTGCTTCAATGCACGCTTGGTGGTCATCATAGGAGCTTCACCGACTGTCATACAGTCATACTTTGAAAGGACATCATTCTTGAATTCCATAAGATATTCATCAAGATGAGGACCGTGCATATAGTTTTCAATACCTGTTGCAACGGGAATCCAATAGGGACTTGAGGGAAGTCCTTCTCTTTTGGATATGAATGTGATAACATCTTCTCTGAAGCCGTCAACACCCATATCAAGCCAGAATTTCATAATATCTTTTACTTCCTGACGAACCTTGGGGTTATCCATATTAAGGTCAGGCTGCTCAACAGCAAAAAGGTGAAGATAGTATTCATCAAGATCCTTGTCATACTCCCATGCTCTGCCTGCAAAGGTTGACATCCAGTTATTGGGAGGACGCTTACCGCCGAAACGGCCTTTTTTCCAGTAATAGTAATCGTGATAAGGATTATCGTGACCTTTTTTACTCTCAAGGAACCATTCGTGTTCGTTGGAGGTGTGGTTTACAACAAGGTCCATAATAACTCTCAGACCTCTTTTATGTGCCTCATCAAGAACAAGTTTAAATTCTTCAAGAGTACCGTATTCGGGATTGATACTGCGGTAATCTGCAATATCATAACCGTAGTCCTTCTGAGGAGATTTATAAAGCGGTGAAAACCATATTGCATCTACTCCAAGACTTTTTATATAATCAAGCTTTGAAAGAACACCTTTAAGGTCGCCTATACCGTCACCGTCACCGTCGCAGAAGCTACGGGGCCAGATCTGATATACGCTCATTTCTTTATACCAGGATTTTTTGATTTCTGTTGCCATTTTATTACCTCCGAAAAATTATATATTTTTACTTAATTCACCAAGATTTTTATATGCAACCGTTGCCTTGATTTCGGAAGCTGCATACATTTCGGGAGTGGTTACGCCCGAATACACAAGAACAGCCTTCAAGCCGTTTTTTACCCCTATTGCGATATCTGTTTCAAGTCTGTCTCCGACAAATGCAATTTCTTCACGCTTGCAACCGATTTTATTTGTAACATAATCAACCGTGAAGCCGTAGGGCTTACCCATGATCAGGTCGGGAGTACGCCCTGTGGATGCTTCAAAGAGAGCTATCATAGAGCCGGTATCAGGCATAAAGCCGTTTGCCAAAGGACAGTTCTTATCGGGATGCGTTGCTATGTACTCCGCACCTGCAGCCAAAAAGTTAGCCGCTTTGTTGATTTTTTCATAGTTAAGAGTTGTGTCAAAGCCAAGCACAACGATGTCGGGGTTTTCGTCTGTCATAGGGATTCCCGCTTTTACAAAATCAGCAGTAAGTCTTTCATTGCCTAAAAGATAAACACTTTTTCCTGCTCGGTTTCTTTTTAGAAAATCTATTGTTACATGGGAAGAAATTATAACATTTCCTTCTTTTGCAGGATAACCTATACGGTGAAGCTTTTCAAGACATTCAGCTTCATCGTGCGAAGAATTGTTTGTAAAGAAAAAAAATCTTTTTCCCTTTTCTTCTACAGCTTTCGCAAAATCAAGAGCGCCCTCAATAAGCTCATCACCGAGATAAAATGTTCCGTCCATATCAACAATAAAGCATTTTATATCGGATAACACATCTGCCGGACTCATAACAAACCTCATTTCAAAATAATATGTCTTTTTAATGATAAGACAGATTTCAAAAAATTGCAATAGATTTTGATATTTTGCATATAAAAATTTTATTTTTCTTCTTGATTTATTTCTATAGTTGTGATAGTATATGCTAAACGCAAAGAACAAGAGAGTATGATATTCCTGTTTTTTCAGAGAGAGCGTGCATGTGCTGAAACACGCTTATTAACAGTTATCAGAAGTTCACTTGGGAGCGGTCCGCTGAAATAAAGCAGTAGGCGGTATCGGTTAATCACCGTTAAAGGATTTCAGAGAGTTTGCCGAGATATTGTATTTTGGTAAAAATTAGGGTGGTACCGCGGAAGTTCAGTCCTTCGTCCCTTTTTCGGACGGAGGACTTTTTATATATTATTGAAAGGATGATAAATTTTATGAGAGAACAGCTTGAAACAATACGCAAAGCGGCTCTTGAAGAGATTAAAGCTGTAGATTCACTTTCTTCTCTTGATGCACTCAGAGTAAAGTATCTTGGCAAAAAAGGTGAAGTTACAGCTATTTTGAAGCAGATGGGTAAGCTCACTCCCGAAGAAAGACCTGTTATGGGCCAGCTTGCAAATGAAGTCAGAGCAACCATTGAAGAAGAAATCGCTTCAGTTGAAGCAAAGCTCAAGGCAGAAGAGAAAGCAAAACAGCTTCTCAATGAAACGATTGATGTTACTATGCCCGGAAAGAAAAATGAATTAGGTCATAAGCACCCTCTTTCAATCGTTCTTGACGAAGTAAAAGATATTTTTATAGGTATGGGCTTCCAAATTGCAACAGGTCCCGAGGTTGAATGGGATTACTACAACTTTGAAGCTCTTAACATTCCTGAAGGCCATCCTGCAAGAGATACTCAGGACACCTTCTACATCACAGAAAAAATGCTTCTCCGTACACAGACCTCTCCCGTACAGATAAGAGTTATGGAAAACCGGAAGCCCCCCATCAGAGTTATCGCTCCCGGCAGAGTTTACCGTTCAGACCCTGTTGACGCAACTCACTCCCCCGTTTTCCATCAGATTGAAGGTCTTGTTGTTGACAAAAACATCACAATGGCAGATCTTAAGGGTAATCTCCTTGCTCTTGCTAAAAAGCTTTACGGTGAAGACACCAAAATCCGTCTTCGTCCCCACCACTTCCCCTTTACAGAGCCCTCCTGCGAAATAGATGTTTCCTGCTTCCGTTGCGGCGGAAAGGGCTGTCCTATGTGCAAGGGTGAGGGTTGGATTGAAATCCTCGGTGCTGGCATGGTGCATCCCAAGGTACTCGAAAGAGGCGGTATTGATCCCGAAGAATACAGCGGCTTTGCATTCGGAATGGGACTTGAAAGACTTGTTATGTTCCGTTTCTCCGTTGATGACTTGCGTTTGTTCTATGACAACGACAAAAGATTTCTCGAACAGTTTTAAGGAGGAGCGAAAAAATGAATTTATCAAGAAGATGGCTGCTTGACTATGTTGATATTAACGGTATTTCAGATAAAGAATTTGCAGATGCCATGACACTTTCAGGCTCAAAGGTTGAGTGTTATGAAAAGGAAGCAGCTGAACTGAGCAATATAGTAGTAGGTAAAATTCTTTCCCTTGAAAGACACCCCGACTCTGACCATATGTGGATTTGTCAGGTTTGTGTTGGCAAGGATGAACCCATACAGATTGTTACAGGTGCCCAGAATCTTAAGGAGGGTGACTTTGTTCCCGCGGCATTGGATAACTCCGTTGTTGCAGGCGGCAAAAAAATCAAGGCAGGCAAATTAAGAGGTGTGCTTAGCTGCGGTATGCTTTGCTCATTGGGTGAATTGGGTCTCACTCTCCACGATTTCCCCTATGCTATAGAAGACGGCATTTTTGTACTCGGTGATGATTGTGAGCTTACTCCCGGTATGGACATAAAAGAAGCAATAGGACTTAACGACACGGTAACCGAATTTGAAATCACCCCCAACAGACCTGACTGTCTTTCAGTTACAGGTCTTGCCAGAGAAGCTGCCGTTACATTTGACAGAGAGCTTACTCTCCCCTCTAACGAATACAAAACCTGCGGCGGCAATGTAACAGATTTACTTCACTCCGTTACTATTGAAGCACCCGATAAATGCTACAGATATGCAGGTGCGGTTGTTAAAAATGTAAAAATAAAAACCTCTCCTCGCTGGCTCAGAGAAAGACTTCGTGCTTCAGGTGTGCGTCCTATAAACAACATTGTTGACATAACAAACTTTGTTATGCTTGAATACGGTCAGCCTATGCACGCTTTCGATTTAAGATACCTTGACGGCGGTAAGGTTATTGTAAGAAATGCAAAAGAAAATGAAACAATAACAACTCTTGACGGCTCCGAGCGTGCACTTTCCTCCGATATGCTTGTTATCGCAGACGCAAATAAGCCCGTTGCAGTTGCAGGTGTTATGGGCGGAGAATTCTCCGGAATTATGGATGACACAACAACTATCGTTTTTGAATCCGCTTGTTTCAACGGTCCCTCTATAAGAATTACGGCAAAAAAGCTCGGTATGAGAACAGAAGCTTCTGCAAGATTTGAAAAAGGTCTTTCTCCTGACGGCTGTATGGATTCTCTTACCCGTGCATTGCAGCTTGTTGAAATGCTTGATGCAGGTGACATTGTTGACGGTGTTATTGATGAATATCCCAATCCCGTTGAACAGACAGTTCTTGATTTCTGTCCGGACTGGATAAACAATTTTATCGGAATAAATGTTCCTGCTGAAGAACAGACCAAAATATTTGAAAAGCTTGATTTCAAGATTGAAAACGGCAAGGTTTATGTTCCTACATTCAGAAGCGATGTTGAACACAAGGCAGACCTTTCAGAAGAAGTAGCAAGATTCTACGGCTTTGACAAAATTGAAACAAAGCCTCTTTCAGGTGTTGCAGAAGGCGGCTTATCAGCAGCTCAGAAGTTCGAAAATCTTATGACATCAACAGTTGTTTCTTTGGGCTTCTCTGAAATATACACATATTCATTTATGAGCCCCAAGGCTTACGACAAAATCTGTCTTCCCGAAAACAGCCCACTAAGAAACAGCATTGTTATCACAAATCCTCTCGGTGAAGATACAAGCGTTATGAGAACAACCTCACTTCCATCAATGCTCGAGGTTGTTTCAAGAAACTATAACAACCGTAACCTTACAGCATCATTCTTCGAGCTTGCAAAGGTTTTTATTCCCAAGGATGCGAACACTCTTCCTGATGAAAAACGCTACCTTACATTAGCTATGTACGGCGATGGCTGCGATTACTTCACTCTTAAAGGAAAGCTTGAAGAAATCTTTGATATTGCAGGTATAAGCAATGTTGATATTGATGCAGTAAAAGACAATCCTTCTTTCCATCCCGGAAGAACTGCAAGCATATCACTTGAAGGCAAGGAATTCGCTCTTCTCGGCGAAATTCATCCCGATGTTGCAGAAAACTATTCACTTGGAACAAAGGTTTATGTTGCTCTCATTGATTTTGATACTCTCTATGAAATCAAGAATACTGTAAGACTTTATAAGCAGCTTCCCAAGTATCCTGCTCTTACCCGTGACCTTGCTTTTGTATGCGACAGAGATGTTCCCGTTCTCAAGCTCGAAAAGCTGATTTCAGGTGCTATAGGCAAGAATCTTGAAAGCATTGAGCTGTTCGATGTATATCAGGGCGAACAGATAGCTGCAGACAAAAAGAGTGTTGCTTTCAGCCTTAAGCTTCGTGCAGCAGACAGAACTCTTACCGATGAAGAAGCAGACTCAGCAGTAAAGAAATCCATCAAGGCACTCGCTGCAATAGGTGCGGTATTAAGAAGCTAAAATAAGTTAATCGACCGTTTTATCAGGCACAGAAAACTTACTGTGCCTGATTTTTTTTGATATAAATTATAAATATTTTTAAATAACACTTGTTTTTTTGTTTTACATTGTATATAATAAATTAATAAATGTGGTAGTATAACTATTCGGAGGTGTTTATATGAGTGATAAAACACGGCAGTTTAACATAGGCAATCAGAACGAAGAGGAAATCAGAAAAGTTATATTAACAATATATAACTCTCTGCTTGAAAAAGGCTATAATCCCATCAGTCAGATTGTCGGATATATTCTTTCAGAAGATCCCACTTATATTACAACTCATAACAATGCTAGAAGCCTCATAAGACGCATAGACCGCTTTGAGCTTCTGCAGATTCTGCTTAAAGAGTATATCAACAATTCTGAAAATTAAGAAGAGAAAAGAAAGGGTTTCAGACCAATGGCAAAAAAAGAATTTCTCACATACAAGGGTTATCCCCTTGTGCGTTCAGACAAAACAATTTATTACGGCAACAGTTACGATCCGTTCATCATAATGATTCAGATTGCAACAACAAAAAAAGTCGGCGAAATGGAGATCGCAGATAAGGTTCTCGTTCAGCTCATCAACACAGATCCCGATGTAAGACCCAGAGATAAAATTGTTAAAAAGAGCGAAAAAAAAGGGCTTTACGCTGCAATGGACATTGCAACAATATGGCTTGAAAGAGCAAATGCCCAGAAAGCTCAGTAAGCTGTCACAATATTTAACAAAAAAGATAACTTCAGGTATATCCCAGTTGGTGTATTATGAAGTTATTTTTTTTGCAATTTTTTTTATAAAACAGGTTATAATATTAAATATAATTATAGACTTTTAAACTAAAATATAGTATATTTTTATATTGGAGATGATCCTATGAGAAATATCGGCATAAATGTCCGTTCAAATATTATCTACGGAACCGAGGATTTTATTGACTGCATTGCCGAAAAAGGATTTAACAGCACTTTCACATTCGGTAACGATACAAAGCTTATTGATCTGACAAGCAGAAAATGTCAGCAGACAGGGCTTTTATACGAAAGTCTGCATGCCCCGTTCAGCAATATAAATGACATCTGGCAGGATACTGCTGACGGCAAAAAAATGCTCGGGGAATTTCTTTTCAGCGTAAATCTTGCACATGAATATAATATTCCCATCGTAGTATGCCATTTAAGTTCAGGCAAAAAACCTATTCCGGTAAAGGACGCAGGGCTTAAACATTTTGATATACTGATAAATGAAGCTGCAAAGAAAAATATAACAATAGCATTCGAAAATCAAAGAAAACTTGCAAATCTGGCAATGATGTTCGAGTTATACGGTAAAGACACAAATGTCGGCTTTTGTTGGGATGTAGGCCACGAAAAATGCTTTGCAAACTCAATGGAATATATGCCCTTATTCGGTGACAGACTTGTGTTTACCCATATACACGATAACAACTTAAAATTTGAACAGGATGAACATTTACTCCCCTTTGACGGTTCAATAGATTATAATCGTACTGCCGAGCTGTTAAAAAAGTATGAATACAAAGGCACATTGATGCTCGAAATAGATGAACCGCATGAGGGAAGCGAAAAATATTCGGATTTATCCTTAGAACAGTTTACAGACAAAGCATATAAGGCGGTATGCCGCCTTCGTGATATGACAGACAATTAAAGAAAGGACTAAATATATGCTTATTGAATTAAGAAAAAAGGAAGATTGCACATTTGATATGATAGCTTTAGGTGAAGTTATGCTTCGCCTTGATCCGGGCGATATGAGAGTCCGTAATGCAAGAAATTTCCGTGTCTGGGAAGGCGGCGGAGAATATAATGTTGCAAGAGGTCTTAAAAGATGCTTCGGGATGAAAACATCCGTTGTAACTGCTTTTGCAGATAATGATGTCGGCAGACTTGTTGAGGACTTCATTATGCAGGGCGGTGTTGACACCTCTCTTATAAAATGGTTCCCCTTTGACGGAGTGGGCAGAACTGTAAGAAACGGTCTTAACTTTGTTGAAAGAGGCTACGGCATAAGAGGCGCAAGCAGCGTTTCCGACAGAGGCAACACTGCCGTTTCCCAATTAAAGCCCGGTGACATTGACTGGGAATACATTTTCGGTACTCTCGGTGTCAGATGGCTGCACACAGGCGGTATTTTTGCTGCTCTCTCCGAAAGCACGGCAGAGGTTGTTATTGAAGCTGTAAAAACAGCTAAAAAATACGGCACAATAGTTTCCTATGACCTTAACTACCGTCCCTCTCTCTGGAAAGCAATAGGCGGCAAAGCAAAAGCACAGGAAATAAATAAAAAGATTGCTCCTTATATTGATGTTATGATAGGTAACGAAGAGGATTTCACAGCCTGCCTCGGCTTTGAAATTGAGGGCAATGATGAAAATCTCAAAGAGCTTAATCTTGACGGATATGTAAAAATGCTCGGTGAGGTTGTTAAGGTATATCCCAACTTCAAGGTTATAGCAACAACTCTTCGTACAGTTCGTACCGCAACAGTAAATGACTGGAGCGCAATGGTATATGCTAACGGTGAGGTTTATAAGGGAATGGAGCTCAATGCCCTTGAAATCTATGACCGTGTCGGCGGCGGCGATTCTTTTGCATCAGGACTTATTTACGGTCTTATGACTTATGATGATGCAAATAAAGCAGTAAATTACGGTATTGCTCACGGTGCATTGGCTATGACTACTCCCGGCGACACTTCAACTGCCGTTCTCAAGGAAGTTGAAAATATAATCGGCGGTGCAGGAGCAAGAGTAAACAGATAAGAAAAGACGGAGGTAAAGCAAATGAAAATGACTTTCAGATGGTACGGTCTTAATGACTGTATTTCCCTGCAAACAATTAAGCAGATACCCGGAATGACAGGCGTTGTAACTGCGGTTTACGACACACCTGTAGGAAGTGTATGGAGCAGAGAAACTATTGCAACACTTAAAGCGGAATGTGACAAGAATGCACTTGAAATGGAAGTTATTGAAAGTGTTCCCGTTCACGAGGATATAAAACTCGGCAGAGGTAACAGAGATGAATATATAGAAAACTACTGCGAAAACATCAGAAGACTCGCCGAAGTCGGTGTTAAATGCATCTGCTACAACTTTATGCCTGTTTTTGACTGGCTGAGAACAAATCTGCACACTGTTGCAGCAGACGGTTCAAACAGTCTGTCATATAATCACGAAGAAATACTTGCACTTGATCCGAAAAAATTATCTCTTCCCGGATGGGATGAAAGCTATTCTTCTGATGAGCTTAATGCATTACTCGAAAGCTACAAGGATGTTTCAAGAGAACAGCTCTTTGAAAATCTTGTATACTTCCTCAACAAAATCATTCCCGTTTGCGAAGAGGTCGGCATCAATATGGCTATTCATCCCGATGATCCGCCGTGGGATGTTTTCGGTCTGCCGAGAATCATATGCTCTGAGGCAGATTATGAAAAGCTCTTTGCCGCAGTTCCTAGCAATTGTAACGGAATAACATTCTGCACAGGCTCTCTGGGAGCAGGCAGAAGCAATGACCTTGTAAAAATGGCTTATGAATACTCAAAGAGAGGTAAAATTCACTTTGCCCACATAAGAAACATTGCATATTCGGGCGAATGTGATTTCAGGGAGGTTGCACACCTTACCGAAGCCGGAAGCCTTGATATTTACGGTATTACAAAGGCATTGTGTGACGGCGGATTTACAGGATATGTCCGTCCTGACCACGGAAGAAATATCTGGGGAGAGGATGCAAAGCCCGGCTACGGTCTTTTTGACAGAGCTTTGGGCGCTTGCTATCTCAACGGTCTTTTTGAAGCTATAGAAAAAGGAGCTAAAACAAATGAAACTTCCCTTTAATGTTGATTTATCAAATAAAGTTGTTGCACTCACAGGAGCCGGCGGCGTACTTATAAGCGAATTCGCAAAGGCTCTCGCACAGTGCGGTGCAAAGGTAGCACTTCTTGATATAAACTATGCTGCCGCAAAAGCCGTAGCTGATGAAATCGGCGAAAATGCTCTTGCTATCGAAACAAATGCACTTGACAAAGCATCAATCACAGCTGCAAAAGCTCAGATTAATGAAAAGTTCGGCAAGGTAAATTTCCTTGTAAACGGGGCAGGCGGAAACAATCCAAAAGCTACTACCGACAATGAATATATGACTCCCGATACGAAGAGTGAAATAAAAACCTTCTTTGACCTTGATGAAGCAGGATTGAAGTTTGTTTTCGATATCAATATTACTTCGGCATTTCTTGTTACTCAGGTTTTCGCACAGGATATGCTTGAAACAGGCGGAAATATAATCAATATTTCCTCAATGAATGCTTATCATCCGCTTACAAAAATACCTGCATATTCCGCAGCAAAGGCAGGTATATCCAACTTCACAGAATGGCTTGCTGTTCATTTTGCACCTGTGGGTATCCGTTGCAATGCTATCGCACCCGGCTTCTTTGTTGGTAATCAGAACAGAGGTCTTCTGTTTGATAAGGACGGCAATCCCACACCCAGAACGCACAAAATTCTTGCTGCCACACCTATGAACCGTTTTGGCGAAGCTCACGAGCTTATAGGCACACTTCTTTTCCTTGCAGACGATAATGCAAGCGGATTTATTACCGGTGTGGTTATCCCCGTAGACGGCGGCTTCAATGCCTACAGCGGTGTTTAAGGAGGACCGGAATATGCAGGTTAATGAATTTATCTCTCAATACAAGGTTGTTCCCGTTGTTGTTTTCAACTCAATGGATGAAGTCCGTCCCAAGCTTACCGCAATGGTAAAGGGCGGTCTTCCGATAGCAGAAATCACCTACCGTACAGCTTGTGCCGGTGAAGCTATAAAAACAGCAGTTGAAGAATTCCCCGAAATGCTCGTGGGGGCAGGTACTGTTATCAACAAGGAACAGTGTGAAGAAGCTCTTTCCTACGGTGCAAAATTCATTGTATCTCCCGGCTTTTCCGATGAGGTTGCAAAGGTTTGCGTTGAAAGAGGTGTTCCCTATCTCGGTGGCTGCGTAACTCCCACAGAGGTTATGAAAGCACTGAGCTACGGACTTAAAATAATCAAATTCTTCCCTTGCTCAAATTACGGCGGTCTTTCCACAATGAAAGCTCTTGCTGCTGCATTCCCTGCAGTTAAATTCTTACCCACAGGCGGTATTTCAGACGAGAATCTCGCCGAATATCTTTCATGGGAAAAGATTTTTGCAGTAGGCGGAAGCTGGATGATGAAAGGCTCTCCCGAAGAAATTGCAGAAAAGTGCAAAAAAGCTGTTGAAATTGCAAAAAGTGTAAAATAAAATATAATAATATCAAAAAAATGTACATCAGGTAAAAAACTTACCGAATGTACATTTTTTAATTTTACTTATTTAACAATATCTTCGTATGCTATCTTATTTCCCGTAAATTTATCTGCATCAAAATCTTTGCCTAAAATTTTAACATTTTTGACTAATTTCTTTGTGCGGACAAATTCTTTTTTACCCGGGCAGAAAGGATAAATACCGATATTTGAGAAAACATACCATAAAGCCATTGAGCCGTTGTCTTCATCACCGGGGAAGCCGTCATCTTCATAGGAAAAAGCTTCTTTGCACATCTTTTCTACCCAATAAGAAGTTTTTTCTACTTCACCGAGTTCGGAATATATATAAGGGATATGGAAGCTCGGCTGATTTGAAATTGCGCACTGTCCGAAGTCTGCAGCAGCCATTTCCGTCATTTCGTGAATTTCACAGCCGTAGCCTGTTACCTCATAAACGGGTTCAGTTGCAAAAAGCTCATCAATCTTTTCGATTAATTTTTCCTTACCGCCGTAAAGCTCTGCAAGACCTTCCATATCGTGAGGCACTGCAAAACTGTTCTGCCATGCACTTCCCTCCGTATAATCCCTGCCCCATGAAGTGGGTGAAAAATCGGGACGGAACTCACCGTTCATATATTTAGCTCTCATAAAGCCGGTTTCGGCATCAAAAAGATTTTTATAGTTATCTGCTCTGCGAGAAAACTCTTTTACAACATCTTCCTTGCCGAGAAGCTTTGCAATCTGTGCTATACACCAATCACCGTATGCGGCATCAAGAGTGAGATTTACACTCTCCTTATGTACTTCAATAGGAACAAAACCGAATTTACAGTAGCTTTCAGCACCGCTTCTGCCGTAATCATCGTTTGAGGAATTTGTGGTTGCATGCTTTATCATCCCCTCAAGAGCCTGTTCCATAGTACATTCATCCATAATTCCCTTGACGGCAGCATCACAAAGAACTGCATCAAGTAAGGTACTAGGCATACAGCCTCTCTCACCTATTGAGGGCCAACGGGGCAGCCAGCCGCATTCAAGATAATCATTAACAAACGCACGGCACATTTCCTTGTATTCATCTTTTGCAACAAGAGAATAAAACGGATAGCAGGTTCTGTATGTATCCCAGAAGCCGTTGTCTGTATAACGGACACCATTGCGGATTTTTCCGTCATAGGGAGTATAATGTATTGCTTCTCCGTTTTCGTTTATTTCATAGCATTTATGCGGATAAAGGAAAGCTCTGTACATACAGGAATAGAAAGTTTTCATCTGCTTTTCGCAGTCTGTTTCTATTTCTATACGGGAGAGATATTCTTCCCATAAGCTTTCAGCCTCAATCTTTATTGTATCAAAATCTTTCCCTGCAGTATCCTGTTTGAGATTAAGCTTTGCCTGTTCAAAGCTTATATATGAAGTAGCAACAAAGGCATCCACCTTATCCCCGAGAACCTTAAGATGTATACCTGCCATTTCACCAGAAATATTATTTGCAATGCTATAGACCTCATCTCCACCGACAATATTTTCATCAGCCGAAACCTGTCCGTCTTTGAAGCTTACAACAAAATACATTTTGAAGTTGACGGCATCATCATCACAGCAATTTGTAACATAACCGTAAAGGGTGTTTTCATGAGGCTTATATTCGTACCATGCATCATCTCTGAAAGGAAGCACTGAAAACCAGTTATTTTTTTCATCGCTGTATCTTACTCTTATTGCACCGCCTCTTTCGGTAGGTGTAAGTTCAAAATCTGCTCTGCTTTTCAGAAAACGAAGCTTCATATATGAGGGAGTAAGCACAGCCTCTTCAGGTCTGTAGCCCGACCATCTTGCACCTGCCTTAAATGCAGGATTAAATTTCTGCGGCATAAAAACAACAGTGCCGTAATCAGCAATCCAGGGACTCGGCTGATGTGTTATTCTTACTCCTTCAAGAGATCTTGACTGAGGATGAAAAAACCAGCTTGATTCGCTTGAGGTCTGGGGGGCAAATGCTGTCATAGCAAAGGGGCGCTGAATCAAAGGAAGAGTGTTTCCGTTTGAAAAACGGTGTACGGAAGCACTTCCCTGCTTGATATTTACATATTGTGCATAATTCATATTATTACCTCTTTGAAAAAAAGTCCGGTTTGCGCCGGACTTTTTGTTTGTTTTAGTTATCACTCTTAATGTTGATATTAAAGCCGTGCTCCTCAAGGAAGGGCTTAATGCGCTGTGCGTGATTAAGAAGTGTGCTTATGGACATATCATGGTTAAGAGCATCAATGAGAAGAGAAATGTATTTTGAAAGGTCAACCTCACAATACCATTCTCTTGTTTTTAGTTCAGGCATACGGTAAATAAGATTTGTTGTAAACACCTTGCTTATGTAGCCTTCTTCGTATGCCTTATCGAAATCCTCAAGACCGTTGCAGAAAAGACCGAATGCACTGCATACATAGATATTACGCGCCTTCATGGACTTAAGACGCTTTGCAACATCAAGCATTGATTCGCCTGAAGAAATCATATCGTCAACAACAATAACATCTTTGTTTTCAACATTTGAGCCGAGGAATTCGTGAGCAATAATGGGATTTCTGCCCTTAACAACACGGGAATAATCACGACGCTTATAGAACATACCGAGATCAAGACCGAGAATAGAGGAGTAATACACGCCTCTGTTCACACCGCCTTCATCGGGTGAAATTATCATAAGATTTTCCTTATCTATTTTAAGGTCGGGAATATTAAGCACCATTGCTTTGATCATCTGATAAGTTGTGTATACATTTTCAAAGCCTTTAAGAGGGATTGCATTCATAACTCTGGGGTCATGAGCATCGAATGTGATAATATTATCAACCCCCATAAATTCGCAAAGCTCCTGTAATGCCAATGCACAGTCAAGAGATTCTCTTGCGCCTCTCTTGTGCTGTCTGCCTTCATAAAGCATAGGCATAATTACTGTTATTCTGCGGGCTTTTCCTGCCATTGCAGCAATAGCTCTCTTGAGGTTTGCATAATGCTCATCGGGACTGTAAGGAACCGTGCGACCGTAAATTTCATGGGTGATACCGTAATTAAAGCAGTCGCAAAGAATAAACACATCATATCCTCTTACGGATTCTTTAAGCATACACTTTGCTTCGCCTGTTCCGAATCTCGGAAATGTTGCATTGAGAAGATATGAATCTCTTTCATATCCTGCAAAAGCAATAGTGGATTTGTGTTCACTTTCCCTTTTATCTCTCCATTTTACAAGATACGAATCAATCTTGCGACCAAGCTCTTCACATCCGGGCAGAGCAAGAATTCCGAGAGTTCCGTAGGGAACGGTTGAGAAGTCATCAGTATAAATCGGCATAACTTTTCTCCTTGCAGCATTTTGATTTTAACAATGAAATCACAGATAATCGTACTGTGATTTCATATAAATATATTTTACACTTTTTTCAGTCTTTTTCAAGTATCAATCGACATATTTCAGGAATTTTTTACGACCTGAACACTAATAACAGCTTTTTCACCGTTAATATCCCATTCTTTTGAAATTGCAAAGCTTTCATCTGTGCTTACTTTATCTGCAAGAACATCTCCTGCGATATCATCTGCATATTCACAAACTACCTTTACAATCTTTTCACTACCGCTGATACCAACCATAATATGGTCTGTCACATTAAAGTCGGAATCTTTTCTCATAGTCTGAATTTTGGATATAAGCTCTCTTACAAATCCTTCTGCGATAAGTTCATCTGTGAGGGTTGTGTCAAGAGCAACGGTAACACCATTATCGGAAAGTGAATAAGAATTCTTAATCTGCTCTGCAGAAATAAGAAGATCATCGGCAGCAAGCTTAATATCGCCGATTGATATACTCAAGGTGATATAACCGTTGCTGTCAAGCTCCTTCTTTGCAGCAACACCGTCAAGCTCGGAAAGAAGTGTGCGGATTTCACCTAACTGCTTACCGTACTTAGGACCGAGTGTTTTAAGCTGAGGCTTGAAGGTATATGATACAAGACCGTCAACATTATCTGCAAAAACAACATTCTTTATGTTAAGCTCATCACGGATAATTTCGGCATACATTTCACCGAGCTTCTTTTCGGCAACAACAGTAATTTCACCGAGAGGCTGACGGTTTTTGATGTTTGCTCCGTTTCTTGCGGCTCTGCCGAGAACAACTATTTTAAGAACCTCATCCATTGAGCTTTCAAGCTCTGCATTTATCCACTCCTCCTTAACGGCAGGGAAATCGCAAAGATGTACGCTTTCGGGAGCAGCCTTGTCAAGTGAACAAACAAGGTTTCTGTATATATCTTCAGCCATAAAAGGAATCATAGGTGCAGAAATCTTTGCAAGAGTTACAAGGGCGGTATAAAGAGTCATATAAGCGTTAATTTTGTCCTGAGGTAAGCCCTGTACCCAATAACGCTCTCTGCCGCGACGCACATACCAGTTTGAAAGCTCATCAACAAAGCTGTCAAGTGTTTTTGCAGCTTCGGGAATTCTGTAATTTTCGAGATGGTCATCAACAGCCTTAACGGTTGAATTAAGCTTTGAAAGAAGCCATTTATCCATTACGGAAAGCTTATCATAGTCAAGCTCATACTTGGTTGCATCAAACTTGTCTATATTTGCATAAAGCACGAAGAACGCATATGTGTTCCAGAGGGTGCCCATAAACTTACGCTGACCTTCCTGAACAGCCTTACCGTAGAATCGGTTGGGAAGCCAGGGAGCAGAGTTGGTATAGAAATACCAGCGGATTGCATCTGCACCGTAGGTTTCAAGAGCCTCAAAGGGATCTACCGCATTGCCCTTTGACTTTGACATCTTCTGTCCGTTTTCGTCCTGAACATGTCCTAAAACGATAACATTCTTATAAGGTGCTTTATTAAAGATAAGTGTGGAAATAGCAAGAAGTGAATAGAACCAGCCTCTTGTCTGGTCAACAGCTTCGGAAATGAAATCTGCGGGGAACTGGCTCTCAAAAAGCTCTTTATTTTCAAAGGGATAATGATGCTGAGCAAATGGCATTGAGCCTGAGTCAAACCAACAGTCAATAACCTCAGGAACACGCTTCATCTGCTGAGAGCAATGAGGACACTTGATTGTTACGGCATCAATATAAGGACGGTGAAGCTCTATGTCATCAGGACAGTTATCGGACATTTCTTTAAGCTCTGCAATAGAACCGATACAATGTCTGTGACCGCATTCGCATTCCCAGATATTAAGAGGAGTACCCCAGTAACGGTTACGGGAAAGTCCCCAATCCTGTACATTTTCTATAAAGTTTCCGAATCTGCCCTTACCTATGCTTTCAGGCATCCAGTTAATTGTGTTGTTGTTTCTTACAAGATCATCCTTGACAGCTGTCATTTTGATAAACCAGGATTCTCTTGCATAGTAAATAAGAGGAGTATCGCATCTCCAGCAATGAGGATAATCATGTTCAAACTTAGGAGCATCAAAAAGAAGACCGTTCTTTTCGAGATCGATAAGGATAGGCTTATCGGCATCCTTTACAAAAAGACCTGCATAAGGAGTTTCCTGTGTCATTTCACCCTTTGAATCAACAAACTGAACAAAAGGAAGTCCGTATTTTCTGCCTACATTTGCGTCATCCTCACCGAATGCGGGAGCAATATGAACTATGCCGGTACCGTCAGAAAGAGTTACATAATTGTCGCATGTAACATAATGGCCTTTAATCTTCTGCTTTTCAACAGCCTTACCCGTGCATTCAAACAAAGGCTCATATTCTTTTCTTTCAAGTGCTGTACCGGGGAAGGTTTCAAGAATTTCATAAGGCTTCTCACCGTCTTTTGCCAAAGGAGCAAGGACCTTATCAAGCAAAGCTGTTGCCATATAATATGTGTAGCCGTCACAAGCCTTAACCTTACAATATTCGTTTTCGGGATTTACACAAAGAGCAACATTTGAAGGAAGAGTCCAGGGAGTTGTTGTCCATGCAAGGAAGTATGCATCCTCACCTATAACCTTGAAGCGGACAACTGCAGAGCGCTCCTTTACACATTTATAGCCCTGAGCAACCTCGTGAGAAGATAAGGGGGTTCCGCATCGGGGGCAATAAGGAACTATTTTGAAGCCCTTATAAAGCAAATCCTTTTCCCATATTGTTTTGAGTGCCCACCACTCTGATTCGATAAAGTTGTTATCATATGTTACATAAGGATCGTCCATATCAGCCCAGAAGCCGACTGTGTTGGAGAAATCCTCCCACATTCCTTTGTACTTCCAGACACTTTCCTTACATTTATCAATAAAGGGAGCAAGTCCATATTTTTCGATCTGCTCTTTACCGTCAAGCCCTAAAAGCTTTTCAACCTCGATTTCAACAGGAAGACCGTGTGTATCCCAGCCTGCTTTTCTGGGCACCATACATCCCTTCATTGTGCGGTAACGGGGAATCATATCCTTGATTACTCGTGTAAGCACATGACCGATATGAGGCTTACCGTTTGCAGTGGGCGGACCGTCATAAAAAACATAAGAGGGACCGTCCTCACGGGATTTCATACTTTTCTCAAAGATTAGATTTTCCCGCCAATACTGTTCAACCTTCTTTTCTCTTTCAACGAAATTAAGATTTGTTGATACTTTTTCGTACATCAACATTACCTCCTAAAAAATAAAAAGACCCCCGTCGCATCAATAGGACGAAAGCCGGAATTTCATTCGTTATACCACCTATAAACATACGTACATATGCCGTCCGAATAACGGTGGACCTCCGTCTGCCCTTACTGATTTCAGAACAGCAACTCCAAAGTGATCTTCAATATCCGCTACTCGTGCGAAGCTCTCACCGTTACTTCGCTCTCTTTGACTTTATTCGGATACATACTGTCTTTTTCATTGTCTTTATCACATAACATATTAAAATAAAATCAAAAATTTGTCAAGTGATTTACCTATATTTAAGACAAATCTTTTGCACTCACAAAAAAAATAAACATAATATAAAGCGAGGAGGTAAGAAAAATGTCAACAGCAAAAAATATATCAGTTATCGGCGGTGATACTCGTCAGATTTATACAGCATTATATTTATCCGAAAAAAAATATAATGTCAGTATTTTAGGTTTTGAACATTCAACAAAGGTAAAAGAATTAAAAGCATGTAACTCTTTAGAGGAAGCCATGAAAAATGAAATAATAATTCTCCCCTTGCCTGTTACAAAAAATAAAAAAGTGTTAAATACTGCCTTTGCAAAAAATAATATCTTACTCGAAGACCTCATAAAGCTTACAACCGAAAGCCATAAAATTTTTCTCGGAATGACACCGAAAAACATTTTGCGTGAATTTCAGGGCAAAGGGGCTATGTGTGAAGACTATTTTGAAAAAGAAGAGTTTATATTAAAAAATGCGCTTTTAACCTCTGAGGGAGTCATTTCTGTTCTTCTTGAAAAAATTCCGTCAACAATTTTCGGGATGGATATTGCAATAACAGGCTACGGCAGAATTGCAGAATACACAGCACAGAAGCTGAAACTGTTGGGAGCAAATGTGAGTATTTTTGCACGAAACTCCGTTGCACTTACTAAAGCGGAAAACACCGGTCTTACAGCATATAAGTTAAATGAGCTTATTTCATATGCAAACACTTTTGATTGTATTATAAATACTGTTCCGTCATTGATAATAGGCAATAAAATCATAAGTCAGACAAAAAAGGATGTATTACTTGTGGAAACAGCAAGTGCTCCGTTCGGCATAGATTTTATTGCGGCAGAGCAGCTCGAAAGAAGTGTACACAAAGCATTTTCGCTTCCCGGAAAAACTGCCCCGAAAACAGCAGGGATAATTATTGCACAGACAATAGAACAGATGTTGGAGGAGGTGTAAAAATGGATAAGTTAAATATAGGCTTTGCTCTGTGCGGTTCTTTCTGCACATTCAAAAAAGCGATCGAACAAATTGAAGCCTTAGCAAAAGACGGACATAATATAATCCCGATAATGAGCTACAATGCCTATTCAACAGACACCCGCTTCGGGAAAGCACATGAGCATAAAGATAAAATAGAAAAAATATGCGCAAACAGAATCATATCATCAATAGCTGAAGCCGAACCCATAGGTCCAAAAAAGCTGCTTGATATTCTTATTATTGAGCCGTGTACGGGAAACACTCTTGCAAAGCTTGCAAATTCTATTGCAGATACCCCCGTAACACTTGCCGCCAAATCACATCTGCGAAATTCCCGCCCCGTGCTTATTGCCGTTTCAACAAATGATGCACTGGCAGGTGCCTCAAAAAACATAGGACATTTACTTAACTACAAAAACTTCTATTTTATCCCCTACCGACAGGATGACTATGAAGGCAAGCCTACTTCCCTTGTTGCAGACTTCTCAAAAACAAAAGAAGCTATGTATCAGGCTCTTGCAGGTCATCAGCTGCAACCGTTAATCTGCAACTGATAATCAATAAAAAACACTTCTGACTTATTTAAAATCAGAAGTGTTTTTATCATAGTAAATTTTTAAGAAGCTGAGCTGCAACAGGTGCTTCTTTTTCAAAATCAAAGCAGCCTGCTTCTACTGAGCATCTCATACAGCCAGCATATTCCAGTGCTTCGATAAAGGATTTATAATCAAATTCATTTTCACCTAACGGATAAATACGGTTACACTTAGCACGGCTTACAGGATTTGATATATGAGCATGCCACAAGGAGCCCTTCAAATCCTTAATATCTTCGTTTGTGTCCCCTTCCTCTACCATATGGAATAAATCTGCAAGTCCGCCGACATTTTCTCTGCCCGAACACGCGGCTAACATTACGCCCTCTTTAACCGTGTTTATTATATTGCATTCTTTCCTTCTCAACGGCTCCATTACTATACGGACACCGTATTTTTCGGCAATCGGTCCTGCAATATTTCTTAAAAATTCGGCAATCTGTAAAAATCCTTTTGCATAATCCCATCCGTCGGGAAGGCTGCGTGCACCGCCTGAACCGAACACAACAGTTTCAAGTCCTATCTGTGAGCCCCTGAGCATACCCTTTTCTATGTAGGCAGAAAGTGCAGCACAATCCACATTTTCTCCGCAGACCTTAAGCTCACCCGGCAAAAAACCGTTTGCCGCCTCTGCCTTTATATTATTTTCCTGCAACACATTTTTATAAAGCTCAAATTCTTCATCGGAGCACTTTGCAAGTGTGCCAAATCCACATTCAACATAATCAAAATTGCTCTCAGCGGCAATTCTTATTTTCTCCGAATCATCAAGACCTATACAAACACCGTAATGCATAATTTCCCTCCGAAAATTCTTTTCTATATTTTAACAAAAGCATAAATATAACGCAATAGAAAACATAAAAAAAGCAAAAAACATTGACTTTGGCATAAGTATATATTAATATATACAAACACTAAAAAAGGATGTGCTGAAAAGTGAACATTACTTCTGCTGTTCTTCTCGGACTGGGACTTTCAATGGATGCTTTTGCAGTTGCCGTATGCAAAGGACTTGCCGTAAAAAAAGCTGAAATTTCACAAATGTTGCTTACCGGAGCTTGGTTTGGCGGATTTCAGGCATTAATGCCATTAATCGGATACTTCCTCGGATCAACATTTTACACATACATAGAAAAATTTGATCATTGGATTGCTTTTATACTACTGGCATTAATCGGTGCAAATATGCTCCGAGAAGCTTTTTCAAAGGAAGATGAAAAACCTGCTGATGCTTCTTTCGGAGTAAAAACAATGCTCATTATGGCAATAGCTACAAGCATTGATGCTCTTGCAGTTGGAATAGCACTTGCAATGGATACTAACACAAACATATGGCTATCCGTTACTTGTATCGGCCTTATAACCTTTATTCTTTCTGCCGCAGGAATAAAAATCGGCAATATTTTCGGTGCTAAATACAAATCAAAGGCAGAGATTGCCGGCGGTGTTATACTTATTCTTTTGGGATTAAAAATTCTTCTTGAGCATCTCGGAGTTTTATAATCATATCAGCAATATTACGAAATACGGGAGCGCAGTCTTTTGAGCCTGTGCTTCCGTTTTCATTAAATACCACAACAACATACCGGGGATTTTCATAAGGAAAAAATCCCGCAAACCATGTGCACAGGCGTTCTTTTCCGTTATTACTGAAATCTCCCGTCTGTGCCGTTCCTGTTTTTCCTGCAGCCGTTGTAAAAACAGGATTTCCGTCACTGCTTATACCGTCAAGCATATTTTCATATAAGCACTCATTTATAATTGAGCAAATATCATCCGCTACCGCCTGATACTGTATTTCAGACTTATAATATGCATATTGCTCTCCCGAATCATTCACCAAGCCCTTAAGAATGTAGGGCTGTGTATAAACTCCGTGATTTGCAAAAACACAATAAGCTGCCGCAATCTGTAAAGGAGTTACAAGCAGTTCCCCCTGACCGAAACAAAGATTTGCAAGCTGTGCATCACTTGTAATTTCTTCGGGAGGTGAAATATTGCCTGCACCGGCAACAATGTCATTTGTCAGCTGCGCTTCTGAACCGAAACCGAATTTTTTGCAGATTTCATATATTTTTTCTTTACCTGTCCGAAGCCCTAATTCAATAAAATATGTGTTACAGGAATTACATACCGCATCACAAAAATTTTCATGTCCGTGTGCCGTTTTATCATAGCAGCTGAATATCTGTCCGTTAATATTCATACTCCCTGAGCAGGAAAAGTCGCTTTTGGTCATTATGCCATTTTCCAGCGCTGCAGCTGCAATAATCGGTTTAAAAACAGAGCCTGCAGGATAAGCGTTCAATGCTCTGTTCATAAAAGGCTTTTTACTGTCATTCAATGCCTGTGAAAGATTGTTTATGTCATACTCAGGGACACTTGCAAGTGCAAGAATCTGAGATGTTTCAACATCCAGCACTATAGCACAACCGGTTGCAATACCACCTTCAATCAATGCTTTTTCGGTAATTTTCTGTATTTGGCTGTCTACGGTAAGCACTATTCCGCCGGGAGAATCATAGTTATCATCGATAATTTCCACTCCGTCACCTGCAACAGCCTGCTGTCTTGCATCTACGGTATACGATATTTTCAATTTGCCCGAGTGTGAATTAAGAATTTTGTTAAAAGATTTTTCTATACCGCACACACCGTTACCCTCATAATCAAGATAACCTACAATATGTGAACACAAAATATCATCGGAATATCTTTGACTTATTTCCACATTTTTTGACCATATTGTTTCTCTGACAGGAGCATTGGTTTCGGCAACAACAAAAAAACCATCCGAAATTCCGTTTATTGAATTTTCACTCAGCAATTCACGGATAATATCTGCTGTTTCAACTCCTGAAACAACAACTGCACAGTTTTGCTTTTTAGTGTTTACAAGCGGAATATAATTTCTGTCATATATATATCCTCTGCTTTCTGAGATTTCAACAGTTCTTTTCCCTACTGCCTCGGCAACTAAGCTTAATGTGCTGTTCTGCAGATATGCTATCCGTCCGAGAAGAACAACAAACAAAACACAAACACAGCAAAATAAGGTTACTGTCCGTTTCATATATTTATATTTTTTCATACATATCACCGTTTGTATTATTGACAAAACATAAAAATTAATATATTGTAACTTGAATTATTTTCACTCAGTATGTATAATTTATTCAGTATCACTTTAAAGGAAGTTTTTTATGCCAATTAAAGATATGCCGGAATTTCTTGCAACACATAAAAATGCGCGAAATGCCGTGTTATTCTCATCTGCAACTTGCGTCTTTCTGTTCATACAGCTGCTGTTTATGAATAAAAGTCCGTTGAATATACTTTTTGATATAATTATTCCGTTTTCGGGAGCTGTTGTTTTTGCCTGTTATGCGATAACTATGGCTCTGGACCGCCCTATAATTCTTGTGTGTCCGCCGACTGTTTATTTTACTTCTCTGCTGATAAATCAACTTATCCGCGTTGAGGTCGGTGCTGAGGATACATATCCTTTCATAATTCTTCTGGAGCTTATCCCTTATGCAATGTTCTGCATCTCAGCTGCAACGGGGAAGCTGAAAAAAATAAGCGATATCGTTTTAAGATTTTTCTGTGTTGCACTTACTCTTACAAGCGTTATTTTAGCTTTACTGTCATCAATTTTCAGCATAAGCATTTTCTCAACTGATTACATATCCAATACGGCAGGTATGATTTGCGGTTTTATAGCATGCTTCTTTATCTATATGACAATGATTGAACTGCTTAAATTTTCAGGCGATGAGAAAACCACCCGACAGGCATAAAAAAATCCCCCGATTGCAATGGGCAAGGTTGCTAAGGACAGATAAAATTATTGGGAGACACTTTGTGATGAAGTGCTCCCAATTTTTTATATAAAAAGTGACACTTTCGGCTTGAAAGTGTCATAGTGGGTTATATACTCTAAAGGCAATTACGCCAAAGTGAAAATATTTTCTTCGGTGAGTATTAAGTGATATTGCAAATTAAAATTTGCAGTTATATTTTTGATAAATCAAAAGTGATATTGAAGCCTTGCGGCTTCAGTGTTATTTTATTCGCCGAAAACTGCCAAAGGCAATATCACTTGTCGCAAGACAAATATCACTGCGAAGCAATAAAACTCGCCGAAAGGCGAATAAAACTGCGGAGTGTCCTTACGAACACTCCGCTAAATCGGGGAATTTTTTATGCCTTATTTTTTATTCTTTCTTGCTTCTTCATAAGATTTTATGCCGCCTTTTTTATCATAAAGCTCAGCAATCTCAAGACAGATTTCAAGTGATAACTCAATACATTCAGGAGAGATGTTATCGGCTGTGTCTTGACGGGTATGATAATATCTTTTGGGGTCATGATTTACACCGCAGAAGCCTGCTGCAGTAAGACCTTCCTGTGCCCATGCATCAGAATCTATAGCACCGGGATAAAGCTGTGCTCTGGGCATATCAATACCGCAGTTTATACCTGCTTCGTGAATAAGGTCACCAACAGCTTTACTGCTATGTACAGTACCTGTGCAGCCGATATTATAAATCTGCAGCTGGTCAATTTCTCGCATTGTATCCATTGCAATAAGAACTGATTCTGTTTCCAATAATTCCTTTTTGTGCTTTCTTGCAAAAGCTCTTGCACCTCTGATGCCAGCCTCTTCCGAACCTGAAATAAAGCAACCGACCTCTGTGTTTTCAAAACGGATATCATTATCCGCCATTGTTTTAAGCACAGCAGCAGCAATATAACAAGCGGAAAGGTTATCGTTTGCGCCGTCAACATATACTTTCCAGTTGATAAAGAAAATTATTGCAAAAACAAACGGAATAAACACCAGCATAACAATACCGAGAATCTTCCATACACCAACAATTTCAACCGTCTGCATACCTACGCTGAGAGATTTAATCAGATAAGCAAGATTTACAAAAAATACAACAAACATTCCGAGAATACCACCAGCCATAACAGGTGCCAATGCTTTTATTTCACCGAGATAAGAATATGTCCACTCGGGAGAAACATCGGCATGTCCGCCGAAGATTATTCGTCTTTTTACTTCACCGGTAGGCTTTCTTGATGCATAAACATTTCTTGAAACCTTTTTCGGAAAAAGAAAATCAACAAACTCACCGTAAAACATAAATTCAAAAATAAACATAAGTACAGCAAACAAGGTAAAAATAACACCTAAAATAACAACCCAAGCACCTATAACAGGAGCTAACCAGTAGCCTGCAGCAGACAAAATAACAAGAATTGCTGCTAAAGGGATAAAGCCCATAAATGCCTTTGGATGTAACTCAAAATCCTCCATTATAACTTCATCGGAATATTTTCCGAGTTCATTCTTGAAAAATTCCTGAGCATCTCTTTCAGCCTGCGAACCGGGACCACGCTCTTTGAAATGGTCACAAACATACCTGATACCCTCAAGCATATACGACATATTGTCTTTCGCATTTTTCTTTAAATTCATAAAAACTCCTCCGCAAATTTCAAAAGTTTTTTCAAAAGCGTGATTTTTATAAAAACAAACCAAGCATTTACAGTTATTATACATTTTTTTGACATTTTGTCAATTATTTTTTATGTGTTTTAAACAACAATAATTTTAATTATTTTTAACATAAGCACAAAGTACAAAGCCGTCAAAAATTTTCAGATATTTATCGTAATCTGCAAAGTTTATCAGAGCGGCTTTTTTTGATATTCCCTCTCCCATACATTTAAGTATTGCTTCCTTGAAAGTCCACACTTCAAAAAAACGCACAAGGGCATTTTCGGGAATATTTTCGTTTACACTTTTTTCTTCACCGAGAATATATTTTTTGTCTTTATCAGAGCAAAAATAATCAAGCATATTTTTTTTAACGGATTTTATCTTTTCAATATCAATGCCGACTCGTCTTTCTGAAACAGCAGCAACAACATATTTGTCAGAATGACTCAGATTAAAATATATATTTTCATTCACATAAGGCTTCCTGTTTTCATCCGTATATATTTTAATTTCTGCTGTTTTTTTTCCAAAACTGTCACCAAGAAGTTTTCTTATAAGAAAATCTGCAGCGATACACCTTTTTTTGTCTTCATCGAAACGGTAATCAAGACATCTCTGTTGCCGCTCTCGGGACATCTCATAAAAGGCTGTTTCATATTCTTGCGCTGATAATTCTGCAATATTAAGTTTATATATCTGCATTATTTCATCAGTAAAAATACATTCCATCTGCTTGCTCCTGTATCATATTATAAGTTATTATAAACTGAACATAAATATAATTCAAGCAAAAAAAACAGAACCCGTCGGAGATACGGGTTCTGTTGATATGTTGCGGCTTAATTTAATCCATATATTCTTCAATTATTTTGATTGCATCGGCAACTGTTTCCAATCCCATTGCTTCTCTGTCGGGAATTTCAACATCAAATTCTTCCTCAATCTCAACCGCAAGATTTACAAGCTCGAGAGAATTTAGACCGAGATCTGTTCTGATGTTTGTTTCAAGTGTAATGTCATCGGGATTGATATCAACGAATTCACAAATAATGTTTCTGATTTTATCAAGCATATAAAATACCCTCCTGAATTAAGCTTTTTCTAAATTTTTATAATATCTTTCAACAACCTTGCTTCTTATAACTTTTCTTGTTGAATTTATTTCAAACTCCGTTGTTGAAAGCATTACATCCTGTGTTCGCTTATAAGCAGGAAGCATTTTATTTACTCTTTCAACATCCTTATTCAGCATTTCAGAAATTTCTGTTTCAGTTTTATTATCAACATTTTCGGGATTTACATAAAATGCTGAAGCTATTAATTTCTGAGGTCTGCCGTTTATCTGTTTTTCTGCTTCAAAAACAACAACCTCGGTAATATAGTCAATATGCTCCATAAAGAAAGCTTCTATATCTTCGGGGAATATATTTTTACCGTTATCAAGGATAATAAGGTTTTTCTTTCTTCCTACGATATAAAGCAAGCCTTCATCATCAACTCTGCCGTAGTCGCCCGTTTTGAACCATCCGTCTTCAAATGAAGCGGCAGTTGCTGCTTCGTCTTTATAATAACCTCTGGTAATATTGTCACCCTTAAGCCAGATTTCACCAACACCGTCTGCATCAGGAGAATCAATCTTAAACTGCGCCTTAGGGAATGCCTTTCCGGCACAGTCAGGCTTGTTTCTCAGGTCCATATTAAGTGTAACAACGGGAGAGGATTCTGTAAGACCGTATCCGTTGTAAATATTAAAGCCCATATCACAAAGACACTTTACATATTCTGTTCTTGACGGAGCACCGCCACAGGACATTGTGGGGAATTTGCCGCCGAATTTGTCACTTATTGTTTTGAATAAAACATGACGGATATCTATACCGTGATCCATAAGGAAGTTACTGAATTTAAGAAGCTTTCTGAGAATAGGTGCCTTACCGCTTTTTTCTGCAGTATTCCATATTGTTGTATATATAGTATCAATTACAAGAGGAACTATAGCAAATGCATCAGGCTTGAAAAGCTGAACATTGTTCATAAAGTTCTTTAATGAATCGTTTACATAAACAACACAGTTCATATAGAGAGCTGTCAGAATATTACAGCTGAACTCATAAACATGGTTCATAGGAAGAAGTGAAATTGAGCTGTACTGATCGGGATCAATAGTTTCAAGAACACCGTCTGCTGTAACAGAGAAATTATAGTGAGAAAGCATTACACCCTTGTTTGCTCCCGTTGTGCCTGATGTAAAAACAATAGCGGCAAGGTCATCCTTATCTACGGTTGTGTCGAGATATGCTCTGTCACCGTTCTTTATAAGCTGCTTTCCTTTTGTTATAAGATCTTCAATTGTTACAATATTTTTGTCTTCATATTCTTTGTTGAAGCAGAAAGCGATTTTGCATCTTTCATCGTTTTCCATATGCTTTTTCACTGTCTTATAATATGTTCTGCTGAAAAATGCTGCTTCAACATCTGCTTTTGTAAATAAAGAACTGATTTCTTCATCGGTAAGCTCTTTATCAACAGGAACAATAACACCAACACCGCAGGCAACAGCAAAAAATGAAACAACCCAATAGTATGAATTTTCACTGCAGATTGCAATATGCTTGCCTTTATAGCCCATTGAAAGAAGTGCCGTGCCTAAAGCATAAACATCTTCTCTGAAATCCTTTACAGTGTGTTCAAGAATTTCACTCTTGTGTTTTTCAACCATACAAAGACGCTCACCGTAGTTTTCCATTCTCTCAAGAAGCATTCTGAGCGTCTGAAGCTCACCTAACTGATGAACCTTTGCACGCAAATCATCAACTATTTTTTTCTCTTTTTTATCCATAAAAAAACCTCATACCAACTTTTTTTGTTATTCTACAATATCAAGCAATTCGCCTACTGTAATCTCGGGATTTTCTATACCCTTGAGAATTACCTTAACGGCATTTGCATGTAAAGCTTCAATATCATCTGCGCTGACAAGCTTTGTTCTGTACATATAATTACAGGTCAGTGCAAGATCCTCGGCATCAGGATGACAGATTGTGTACAAAGGAGTAAAGTATCTGCCGAGATTATAGAATTTATAATCAAACTTAAGATTCATCTCTCTGAACACATCTACAGGAATGGGAAGCCATGAGAGCATCATACAGGCAGGTCCCTGAATCATACCGTATCCGAAAATATCTCTTGAAAGGTCTCTTGCTGCAATGTAGGGGTAAGACAGATGTCTGTAAAGCTGAGTTCTTACTGTAAGAAATTCATCAAGTGCTTCCTTAAAGGTTTTGTCCTCCTCTATAATTGTGCGCACCTGTAAGGGCTGTGCCATACAGCCGCCTGTCTGCATATCCTTATAGGTAATTCTCTTACTGCAAAGAAGCTGCATAAACACATCAGGTGTCCTGTAGTTGATCTTTGATGCGTATGTTCTGTAGCCCATAAGCAGAAGTGACTCGGGAGCTGTGTTATTTGCCTGACAGAATTCAAGAATCTTCTTTGCTTCCTCTGTGGGGATTTTCTTAGTTATATAGTCTGCTTTATCATACAAGGGATTATATGCAGAGGGAACACGCAAAGAGGGATTCTTCTTTTTCTTTCTTTCAGCCTCAAGGAAAGCAGGTCCATGAACACCGGCATAAATAGGTTCACCACCTCTTCTGAAATATTCGTTATAGAACTTTTCAGCCTTCTGCTGTTTTTTCTCATTTGCAAGATTTGCAAATTCCTTAATAAGATAATCCTCATACTTATTAAGAGGTGCAGGCATTTCTTCACCTGACACAAGAGCCTTATATACTCTCATAAGATCCACATAAAAAACAAGAATTCCTATTGCATCAAGATTAAGGTGGCTTACATTCAGATAAATACCCTTTTGTCCGTTATACGCATTAAAGAAAATAATTCTGTAGCATTCCCCCTTAAGAAATTTAACAGGCTTCTGTGCATCCTTGCCGAAAAAAGCATCCTGCTCTTCTTTTGTTTTAAAAGTCATAACAGGAACAGAATCAACCTTGTATTCATCAAGAAATTTCTGTTTTACTGTTTTGCCTTCTTTGAAAAAACGAATACGCAAGGCATCATTTCTTTCGAATTCAATATTAAGAGCCTTTGTAAGCAGATTAAAATCGATATCTGTATCCACCGAAATAGAAGTCGGAATCTGCGTTATCTGCTTGTGCAAGCTGTACTTAACCATAAGATACATTGTTTGCTGTGAGGGAATAAGCTCATAGGTATTACCCATCTTTTTACCTTCTTTACATCATTTATAAATCTATTTTAACACAACGGAAGTATTATTTCAAGATACAAACAATGCCCCATTTGTGCAAAAAAATAAATATTTGTACAAAATTTGTTAAAAATACATTAATCTTTTATTCACATTTTGTTTACACTATATTAACATTAGTTTCACGGATTTTTTCTGTTTTTCTCACACAAAATATGAAAAGGTGAAAAAATATGAAATCTGTATGGACTGAAAAAATAAATATAAAAAATTTTCCGCAACTCTCAAAAGATATAAAAACAGATGTTCTTATCATAGGCGGAGGTATAGCGGGAATTCTCACAGCTTTTTTACTCTCAAAAAACAATGTTGATTATGTGCTTGTTGAAAAAAACAGAATATGTCAGGGAACAACACAAAATACTACCGCAAAAATCACATATCAGCACGGACTTATCTTTAACAAACTGATAAAAAGCAAAGGCACGGATATTACTCAAGGATATCTCAAAGCAAATATGCTTGCCTTTGATACCCTCTGTGAAATCTGCAATACTGCGGACTGCGATTTTGAAATAAAGGATAACTTTATATACAGCACAAAAAGCAAAAAAGAACTTGAAGATGAACTAAGCGCTTTAGACAAAATCGGTTTTTCGGCAATTTTCAAAGAAAATTTACCTTTACCTATAAGAACTAATGGAGCAGTATGCTTTCCTAATCAGGCGCAATTTCATCCGCTGAAGTTTATTTCTTCAATAACACCAAACCTTAATATATACGAAAATACTTTTGTAAAAGAAATGCTCGGCAACACGGCAGTTACGGATAAGGGAAAAATTTCAGCACAAAAAGTGATTGTTACCACTCACTTTCCCTTCATAAATAAGCACGGACTTTTCTCTCTGAAGCTTTATCAGGACCGCTCTTATGTAACAGCACTTGAAAATGCGCCCGAAATTGACGGTATGTTTCTTGATGCAAACCAAACAGGCTTATCTTTCAGAAATTATAAAAATTTACTTTTGCTGGGTGGCGGCGCACACAGAACAGGGCATAACGGTGGTAATTGGCAAGAGCTGAGAAAATTTGCAGCGTTAAATTATCCTGAAGCAAAAGAAGTTCTTTGCTGGGCAACACAGGACTGTATGAGCCTTGACAGTATACCGTATATAGGTCAATATTCAAAAAATACCCCAAATTTGTATGTTGCAAGCGGCTTTAACAAATGGGGCATGACCTCTTCAATGCTTTCTGCAATGCTACTGACTGACTTTGTACTTGACAGAAAAAATATATATTCCGATATTTTTAATCCTTCAAGAAGCATTTTAACACCGCAGCTGTTTATCAACGGTTTTGAAAGTATTAAAAACTTATTAAATTTATCCTCAAAAAGATGTCCGCATTTAGGATGTGCTCTCAAATGGAATAAGGATGAACATTCGTGGGATTGTCCGTGCCACGGCTCAAGATTTGATGAAAACGGAAAAGTTCTGGATAATCCCGCTAACGGCAATTTAAAACATTAATAATTTCTGTTTTTCGGTCAATACTGAAAATGAGGTGAGAACAATGGCTAAAAAAGAAATGAAAAAACAGAAGAACGCTAAAAATACCCAGCAGAATCAGAACAATGAAAACAACTCAAATGCACAGAACTCAAACAATAATATGAACAACTCGCAGAATAAAGAAAATTTCCGGAACCAGAACAACGCCAGATAATAACAACACCCCTGCTCAATTAAGAAGAACAGGGGTGTTTGTTATTTAATCATGTTCTATCAGAGATTTATAGAAATCGGAATAATCTGTTTTTTTATCAGCTGTAAATTCTATTGCTGAACGGGGATGGCGGTTAAACTGACCGGTAAGCATATAAGGAATATCGTACCCCCAGACAACACCCTGTGCTTTTAATTCAAGCATATATTTTTCAATAAAGCCGAGAAGATTATAAACGCTGTATTTCGGGTTTTTCAAGAAGCCTAAAAGCAGTTCCATTGAGCAGTTGCCGGCTCCCCTGCCCATACCGAGAACAGATGCATCAAGATATGAGATACCGTATGAAAGGGTTTCAATGGTATTTGCAAATGCAAGGTTCTGATTGTTATGTGCATGAAAACCGATTATTTTGTTATACTTATCCGCAATTTCCATATACTGCTGAGCAAACACTCCTGCATTCTCAGGATAAAGTGAGCCGAAAGAATCCACAAGATAAATAACATCAACATTGCAATGAGAAAGCATTTCAAGTCCTTGAAGAATCTGCTCATTGGGAACCTGTGAAATAGCCATAATATTGCAGCTTGTTTCATATCCCAGAGTATGGAAATATTCAATCATTTCAATAGCAGCGGGAATCTGATGTATATAGCATGCAACACGCACCATATCTATTACACTCTCAGACTTCGGTAAAAAGTCGGTCCTGTAATCACATCTGCCGACATCTGCCATTACAGCTATTTTGAGCTCAGTTTTATTTTCTCCTACTATAGCACGGATATCTTCTTCCTTGCAGAACTTCCATTTTCCGAAGTCAGCTTCGTTGAACATTTTTGTGCTGGCTTTATAACCGAACTCCATATAGTCAACACCGCTGTTTATATTTGTCTTATAAAGCTCTCTTACAAATTCATCGGTAAATTCAAAATTATTACAAAGTCCACCGTCACGGATGGTAACATCCACAACCTTTATATCATTACGGACGCTTAAAAGCGTACCTCTTCTGCCCATTTCTTTTTCACTCCAAAAAAATAATGATTAATTCTAACATACAATTTATAAAAAAACAACACAAAAAAATATTTATTGATTTTGTTTATCAACAAGCCTGAAAACCTGATAAGCGACAGCTTTAAGATTATTATAAGCATTTTCTTCATTCAGGGCTTCTTCAATTGTTCCGACCTGTCTTAAAATCGGGAAGAAAGCATCAATACCGAATTCGTTACATATTTCTGCTTCATCCGTAACACAGCCTGCAAAAGCAATAACCTTTTTACCGTATTTTTTCGCAAGTCTTGCAACACCGACAGGAGCTTTTCCCATAACAGTCTGAGAATCAAGTCTGCCCTCTCCCGTTACAACAATATCCGCTGTTTTTATATAGTCTTCAAGCCTTGTTTCATCGGTTATTATCTTTATACCCGATTCCAAAGATGCATCAAGAAAGCTTAAAAATGCGAAACCGAGGCCGCCTGCCGCACCTGCGCCGGGAAAATTCATATCAGCTTTTGCTGAAACTGCCTTCACCGACAAAGCATATTTTTCAAGCCACCTGTCCATTTTTATTATATCTTCATCATTTGCGCCTTTCTGCAGTCCAAAAATCTTCGAGCATCCGAATTCCCCGCAAAGAGGGTTATCAACATCACAGGCAATACGAAATGTACAATCTTTAAGCTCGGGCAAAACATTTTCAGCTGAGATAGTATGTAAATGCTCCAGGCCTTTTGCACACAAGGGGACTTTATTTCCGTCAATATCAAGAAAATCAAAACCCAATGCACCGAGCATACCTATTCCGCCGTCATTTGTTGCGCTGCCACCTATTCCGACAATAAAATGCCGACAGCCGCGTGTTATAGCATCCTTAATTATTTCTCCAACCCCGTAGGTAGTTGTATTTATAGGATTTCTTTCTTCTTCCGACAGCAGAGTAAGTCCCGCAGCGGCAGCCATTTCTATAACGGCAGTATTATTTTCAATAATACTGTATTTTGCCGTCACAGACCTAAAAAGAGGACCTGTAACTTTAATTTCAATAATATCACCGTTAAGCCCTGTTGAAAGAGCCTCAACAGTCCCCTCTCCCCCGTCTGCCAGAGGACGGACTATAACCTCATTTTCATTATTTGCCTTTAAAACAGCTTGGGCTACGGCTTCTCCTGCCTTCAGAGATGATAAGCTACCCTTAAAAGAATCAACTGCCACAACAACACGCATTTGTGTTACCTCACTACGATTTATTAAATGTAATATATAACATATTTGTATTCAAGTCAAATTTCAAGAAAAATTTTATTGCAAAAACATTGCAGAACACTTAAAATGATAGCAGTCACAAAAAAAGGAGATAATTATGGCTGCATTAATTATTGTTATATATATTGTTTTTGTATCCTTAGGTCTTCCCGATTCCATTTTCGGTGTAAGCTGGCCTGTTGTTCATATTGATTTTAATGTACCCGAAAGCTTCGCATCTGTCTACAGCATAATAACTGCCTTTTGTACCGGTGGTGTAAGCTTTGTTGCAGGCAAACTGCTTCGCCGTTTCGGCACGGCAAAGGTCACTCTGTTTTCAACCTTATTAACAATAGTAGCTATTACAGGAATCAGCTTTTCACCAAATATAATTGTTATGATGATTTTCACCGTCATACTCGGATACGGTGCAGGTGCGATTGATACGGGACTTAATAACTTCGTTTCACTTCACTATAAAGCAAGACACATGAATTGGCTTCATTGCTGCTGGGGTCTGGGAGTTACAATAAGTCCGCTTATAATGAGTCGTTTTCTTTCAGATGAAGCAGGCTCGTGGAGAGGCGGCTACAGAGTTATTGCAGTTCTGCAGCTTATAATTGCGCTTGTTATTCTTCTTTCTCTTAAAAAATGGGAAAAAGCTGAAAAAAGCGTTGCCTGCGCAGAGGAAGACAACATTAAGAGTGCAAAGCTGTTTGACTTGCTTAAAATCAAAGGTGTTATAACAAGTATTCTTTCAATGGGATTTTACTGCGGAATGGAATTTCTGCTCGGCACATGGGGAGCTACATATGCAGTAAATACCTTTCTTATTGCACCTGATGAAGCCGCAAAATGGGTATCGCTCTATTACGGCGGAATTATGGCAGGAAGAATAATTGCAGGCTTTGTTTCAATCAAGTGTAACGACAAAGCACTTATTCGCGGCGGTATAGTAACCTCTTTGCTCGGTATTATAATCTTCTCTCTGCCGGTAGGAAAATTCTCTCTTTTAGGATTCCTGCTTATAGGTATCGGATTCGGACCAATTTTCCCAAGTATCTTACACTCTGTACCGGAACGATTCGGAACAAAATACTCAGCGGACCTTACAGGCTATCATATGGGCGGTGCATACGGCATAGGATTTTTCATCCAGCTAATCTACGGCTACACAGCCTCTGCTACAACCTTTTCTATAACTCCCTTTGTGCTTCTATCAATATGTTTCGGTGTGCTTTTCTTCAATGAAATTACAATTAAAAAACTAAAAAAACAGTAAAACTCTGCTTTGAAAATTTAAAAGTATATAATTTGTTTTTTTAATTATTTATCATATACTTTAGATAAAATGAGGTGTTTTTATGAAAAGAATTATAAAAATTGCAGTTCCTGTTTTTTGCGCAGTATTCGTGCTTACCGCAATATCCCTTGTGGCATATTTCCGAGAAGATATTTTCGGAAACGGTATTGACAATTTAAATGATAATACTTACGGCGAAATAAATCCTGACACATGGACTGCTGTTGACGGTCTGGGAAGAACACTCCCGACTTATGAAGAAGCAGGTGAAAAGAATCAGGAAAAATTTGTAGGGTTATTTTATTGGACATGGCACTATCACCATTCACAAAACCGTCCTGCAAGAAATATTACCCAGATGCTTCTTAAAGATCCGGATGCGGTGAGAGATTTTGACAATCCCGTCTGGACAGATACCGAAGACGGCTGCCCCCACTATTGGAATGAACCTCTTTTCGGTTATTACACAAATCTTGACGAATATGTTGTGAGAAAACACGCGGAATTAATAGCCGATGCAGGCGTTGATGTTATAATTTTTGACTGCACAAACGGTACACAAATATGGGAAGAGGGCTACGAGGTTCTTTTCAAAATTTTTGAGGAAGCTCGCTCTGAGGGCGTAAATGTTCCTCAGATTGCTTTTATGTTACCTTTTTCTTCAAGTGAAGATGCAAACATATCACTTCATAACCTTTATAACAATATATACTCAAAGGGCAGATATGTGGATTTGTGGTTTCTCTGGGACGGTAAACCTTTAATTATGGCACATTCCGATGCTCTTGACAGCGAAAAAGAAGACGAAAAAGAAATTCTTGATTTCTTTACATTCCGCAGAAATGAACCTACATATTTTGCAAGTGATTCATACTTAAGCGAAGAAACATGGGGTTGGTGCAGTGCTAATCCTCAGACAAAATTCGGAAAAACTCTTTTTGACGGTGTAGAGCAGATGTGCGTTTCTGTTGCACAGAATGCGGCAGACGGTCAACTGGTTGCAATGAATTCCGGTGGAAATGTTCAGGGCAGAAGCTATACCGAGGGTGAATATTCATATACCTACAAAAAAGGTGACGAGCTCGTAACAGTTGATTCTACAACAGAAGCTTCACTTCTTTACGGTCTTAATTTCCAGCAGCAATGGGACTACGCTATTGAATGTGATCCTGAATTTATATTTGTAACAGGTTGGAATGAATGGCTTGCCGGCAGATGGAGCGAATGGGGCGGCACGGAAAATGCATTCCCCGATCAGTTTAGCGACGAATACTCCCGCGATATTGAACCTGCAAAAGGAATACTCAAAGACCACTATTATTATCAGCTTGTTGCAAATATAAGAAGATTTAAAGGTATGAGCAGTGCTGAAAATATTGAAACAGTAAACACAACTATTGATATTTTCGGCAATGATTCCCAATGGAACAGTGTAACAAATGAATATAAGCATTACATAAACAGCACAAGAGCCAGAAATGCTGACTCCTGGCAAGATGTTCACTATGAAAGCGACACTATGCGAAACGATTTTAAGACGGTAAAGGTTACATACGATACAGAAAATGTGTATTTCCGTATTGAAACCGTAAACGATATAACCTCTTACAAGGATAACGCCTGGATGCGATTGTTTATTGACACCGACACTACAGGAAAAAGCGATAATTGGGAAGGCTTTGAATATGTTATCAACAGAGAAAATGCAACAGAAAATCAGGTTATTATCGAAAAAAGTTCAGGCGGTTGGAATTTCGAAGAAACCGGCACAGGCGAATATAATATAAATAAAAATGTAATGTATTTACAAATTCCCAGACAAGCACTCGGATTACAAAATGAGGTCATCTTCAATTTCAAACTATCTGATAATATGCAGACAGACGGTGATATTCTTGACTTCTACCTTAGCGGCGATGTTGCCCCCGGCGGAAGATTTATGTTCATGTTCTGATTCAAAAAAAATTAATTGCATCAACTTGCAAAAATGATGTGTGTAGTATTATACGAATTATCAATTTTCTTTCCGCGCACAAAAACCGTGTTTCTCAACTAAGGAGAACACGGTTTTTATGTTGCACATACTAAAAAACAGTTACAAAATTTATCAAAGTGATATTATCACACAAAAGTGGGATTTTGTATGCTGCAATACAGATTTTGTTTCTTTAATAAAATCTGCTTCGCAGATGAAATTAAATCCGTCTTTTCTCCCGACGAAGTCGGATTTCATCACGAAGTGATTTCATCCCACGATAGTGGGATTTATTCCGTCGAAGACGGATTCAGCTGCACCAACAAAAAAAAGACTTGCTGTTGCAAGTCTTTTTTTTTGTTGGTGCGAGAGATGGGACTTGAACCCATACGGGATTACCACACGCCCCTCAAACGTGCGCGTCTGCCGATTCCGCCACTCTCGCAAATATGTATTCCGTATCGGAACAAATGGGATTATAGCACTACCAAATTAAAATGTCAAGCCTTTTTTATCAAAAAATATAAAAATTTTCAAAATAAAAAAAGACTTTCCCCTCATAACAAAGGGAAAGGCCTTTTTTCCTTTAATTTTCTTTTGCTGATTTTATAAGCTTTTTGATATCTGCTGAAGTGAATTCATATACTGCAGGACAAAAATGACATTTCACCTGTGTAACACTGTCATTTGCCATTTCATTGAGGCTGTCTGCACCCGTACTTATGAGTGCGGCTTCAACTCTTTGTCTGGAACAGTTGCACTTATATTCACAGTCTGATTCATCAAGTATTTCAACATTGAATTCAGGCAAAACTGTTTTGCAGATTTCAAAGGGTGTTTTGCCCTGAGCCAGCATAGTTGTTACGGATGGTATATTTCTGAGACCGTTCTCAACTCTTGTTATGATTTCATCATCCGAAGTAGGAAGAAGCTGAATTAAAAATCCGCCTGCAACGGCAACTGTTTTATCGGGGTTGACAAGCACACCCAATGCACAAACAGAGGGAATCTGTTCACTTGCTGCAAAATATGATGTAATATCCTCAGCAATTTCCCCCGAAACAAGGGGAACCTGACCTATAGTGGGCTCTTTCAGACCGAAATCCTTGACAACATTCAAAAATCCGTCCTTACCTACTGCTCCTCCGACATCAAGCTTGCCTTTATCATTTAAGGGAAGCTCAACGGAAGAATTCATCATATATCCTCTTACATTGCCGTGCGAATCCGAAACAGCTATAACGGAGCCTGTTTCGCCGCCGCCGTTTACACGCAGTGTTACGGAGCTTTCCTCTGTTTTAAGCATAACCCCCATCAGAGAAGCCCCCGTAAGAAGTCTGCCGAGAGCCGCAGTGCAAACCTTTGAAGAATTATTTATCTGTCTTGCATATTCAACAATATCGGTTGTGTCTGCAGCTAAAACAACAACACAGCCGTCATCTGAAATACATCTTGTTATATGTGCCATAATATACCTCTGTTATTTTTTCTTTGCTGTAAAATATACTCGTTGAGAATCTTCCGAAGGCTTATCAAAAGACAAATCATCAAACACTTCAATGTCCGTAAAGCCTGCCTGCAAAAGAGCTTCTTTTATTTCGTCTTCACTGTATGCCGTTTCGGTAAAATCTTCACTTTCCCGTTCATACAAGCCGTTTTCATTCTCTGTGAAAATATCGAGCATTATATCAACACTTCTGCCGTCTTCCTGCAAAGAGTTCTGCCATACAAGAAATGCATCCTCGGATTCATACACAAAGGTATTGTCTGCAAGAATGCAGTTATGCTTATATAATGTGTTCACATCAAAAACAAATACTCCGCCGGGTTCAGTAAAAAGAGAAACTTTTTGAAAAACTGTTCTTACATCATCTATATTATCAAGGTGATTTATGCTGTCAAGCGAACAGACCGCGGCATTTACCGTGCCGAACAAATCAAGCTGACGCATATCCTGACATAAAATAAGTGCTTTGTCGCCAAAAGACTCAAGCTTTTCTCTTGCAGAGAGAAGCATATCCTCCGACAAATCAACCGCTATCGTTTCAAAGCCTTTCTTGCAGAATTCAACAGTAAGACTTCCCGTACCGCAGGCAAGATCCAGCAAAGTTCCGTTTTCTATTCCGTTGTTTCTGAGCAACGATAAAATATAATCTGCCCTTGATTTATAATCTACACCCTCGGTAAAAATATCATAAACACCGGCAAATGCTTCAAAATAAGCCATCAGTCCTCTTCCCTGTTGAATACTGTTGCATAACCGCCCGTGCCGTATGCAAGTGAACGGTTTACACGGCTTATTGTTGCCGTTGATGCACCTGTTTTTGCAACTATATCATTATAAACTACTTTTTCAGATAACAGCTTTGCGACAACTATTCTCTGTGCCATCGCTTTGATTTCTGGAATTGTGCACAGATCCTCAAAAAACTGATAACATTCTTCCTTGTTTTTGAGTTTAAGAATAGCGTCAAACAAAAAATCGGTATTTTCATCCTTAATTCTGCTTTCCATAATTAAACCTTCCTTTTATGGTTATGTCTGTTTTATATTAACACATTAAAGAGCAAAAGTAAAGAATGTTTTTTTGCTGAAAACAATATCTTGAAAAAAAAGGAAAATAGTGTATAATATAATGGATATAATTTAAAACATACGGAGGTTAAATATGGATAAGGGAAAATATTACATTACCACAGCCATTGCCTATACATCAAAGAAGCCTCACATCGGTAACTCTTATGAAATAGTGCTTACTGATGCGATTGCCCGTTTCAAGAGAATGCAGGGTTATGATGTTTTCTTCTGCACCGGCACAGATGAGCACGGTCAGAAAATTGAAGAGCTTGCAAAAGCTGCAGGAATCACCCCCAAGGAGCATGTTGACAAGGTTGCGGGAGAAATCAAGGATATCTGTGATTTACTCAACACAACCTATGACCACTTTATAAGAACAACTGATGCTTATCACGAAAAAACTGTTCAGAAAATCTTCAAAAAGCTTTATGACCAAGGCGATATCTACAAGGGCTCTTATGAAGGTCATTACTGTGTCCCCTGCGAAAGCTTCTTTACGGATGCACAGTTAGTTGACGGAAAATGTCCCGACTGCGGCAGAGAGGTCCGTCTTGCAAAGGAAGAAGCATATTTCTTAAAGCTTTCAAAATATCAGAAGCAGCTTGAAAAGCACATTGAAGAGCATCCCGATTTCATTTACCCCGAAAGCCGTAAAAATGAAATGCTCAACAACTTCATAAGACCCGGTCTTCAGGACCTTTGCGTTTCAAGAACAGCTTTCAAATGGGGTGTCCCCGTAACATTTGATGACAGACATGTTATCTATGTATGGATAGACGCTCTTTCAAACTACATCACAGCTCTCGGTTATGATCCCGACGGAAGCTCAGAGCAGTATAAGAAATACTGGCCTGCAAATGTTCATATAATCGGCAAGGATATTATCCGTTTCCATACCATCTACTGGCCCATTATGCTTATGGCACTCGGCGAGCCTCTTCCCGAGCAGGTATACGGTCATCCCTGGCTTTTATTCGGAACAGATAAGATGTCAAAATCAAAGGGCAATGTTATTTATGCTGATGAGCTTACAAAGCGTTTCGGTGTTGATGCAGTAAGATATTACCTTCTTTCCGAAATGCCTCACGCAACAGACGGTTCTATTTCCTATGAAACAATGATAGAACGCTTCAATTCAGACCTTGCAAACACTCTCGGCAACCTCGTAAACAGAACTGTTGCAATGGTAAATAAATACTTTGACGGCGTTTTACCCTGTAACACTGTCGAAGATGAAATTGATGCTTCTTTCAAGGCAGATATTCTCTCTGCACTCCCCGCAATGGAAAAGGCTTTTGACGATTTCCGTATTGCAGATGCAGTTGAAGCAGTTATAAATTCAGCTAAACGAAGCAATAAATATATTGATGAAACAGCTCCATGGGCTCTTGCAAAGGATGAAGATAAAAAAGACAGACTTTCAACTGTTTTATATAATCTTCTTGAAGCTATCCGTATTATTGCAGCTGAGCTTGTTCCCTTTATGCCCGAAACCGCAGAAGCTATTCTGGGTCAGATTAACTGCCAGGAAAAAGCATATGACAGCCTTCTCACCTTCGGTGCTTATAAGGTAGGCACAAAGGTAAATGCCGCAACTCCCCTCTTCAACAGAATTGATGCAAAGGCTATGCTTGAAGAAATTGAAGCTGAAAGAAAAGCTCAGGCTTTTGATGAAGCAAAAAAAGCTGAAATTGAAGGCATTGCCAAAATCGGTATAGAAGATTTTGCAAAGGTTGATTTGAGAGTTGCAAAAATAGTTGAATGTGAACCCGTAAAAAAAGCTAAAAAGCTTCTCAAGCTCACACTTAATGACGGGGCCGGAATGAGAACCGTAGCTTCAGGTATTGCTAAATGGTATAAGCCCGAAGAGCTTATCGGCAAGAGCGTTATACTTGTTTCCAACTTAAAGCCTGCCGTTCTTTGCGGTGTTGAAAGTCAGGGAATGATTCTTGCTGCCGATTGCGGTGAAGAGGATGTAAGAGTAATATTTGTTGACGGTATGCCCGAAGGCTCAAAGGTCAGATAATATGTACACTAACATTTTCGATTCTCACGCTCATTACGATGATGAAAGATTCTCAGAGGATTTACACACACTTCTTTCAGATATGTCAAACTGTGGTGTCAGCCATATTGTAAACTGTGCAACAAATCTTTCCTCCGCAAAAAAATGTATTGAACTGAGTGAAAAATATCCCTTTATTTACACAGCCCTCGGTGTGCATCCGCACGAGTGTTCAGATGCACAAAATGATGAGTTGGAGCAGATAGAAAAACTACTTTCTCACAAAAAATGCGTTGCTGTCGGTGAAATAGGGCTTGATTATCACTATGATTTTTCACCAAGAGAGCTTCAGCTTGAATTTTTTGAAAAACAGCTCATTTTAGCAAATAAAAATAATCTTCCCGTTATTGTACACGACAGAGAAGCACATGCAGATACAATGGATTTATTAAAAAAATACAAGCCCAAAGGAGTGGTACATTGTTTCTCGGGAAGCGTTGAAACTGCCAAAGAGGTTGTTGCTTTAGGAATGTATATAGGACTCGGAGGAGCTGTAACATTCAAGAATGCGAAAAAACCGCTTGAGGTTGCCGCCTTTGTACCAACTGATATGCTGTTGCTTGAAACAGACTGTCCGTATATGTCCCCCGTTCCGTTCAGAGGCAAAAGAAACGACTCAACATTAATACCCTACACAGCACAGACCATTGCACAGGTAAAAGATATTGATGTTCAGCAGCTTATTGACATAACAAACAGTAATGCAAAAAAATTATTTTCAATTTCAAATTAATTTTTTGAATATTAAATTTTCTTTTTCACATAATATATATCGGTGATATATATGAGATTAAGAAAGCCCGGCATTAAACGAAATATAACAGACAAGCCCGACCCTGCACTCGCAGGTACCGAATCGGCAAACAGTGCAGAATTTGTTCCCACACCTATCGGAAATGAAGATGTATATTTTAACAGTCTTAACGAGGTATATGATTTTATCCCCGATTTCAAGGGAACAAAAAAGCCGTAACAAAACAAAAAAAGGGAAACACACCGACTTTGGCTGTTGTTTCCCTTTAACTTTTTATACCGAATATTAAAGGAGGAAATCTATGCTTTCCCACCCTTTCCCGCCATTCTTTGACAAAGATTCAAAAGTACTTATTTTAGGCAGCTTTCCGTCCGTTAAATCCCGTGAGCAGATGTTTTTCTACGGACATCCGCAGAACAGATTCTGGAAGGTCATAGCCGCAGTTACCGAAAGCAAGCTTCCCGTAACAATCGAAGAAAAAAAAGAATTATTGCACAATAAACACATCGCATTATGGGATGTTATTGCCTCCTGCGAAATAACAGGAAGCTCTGACAGTTCAATCAAAAATGTTGCCCCGAATGACATCAGCGAAATTATTAAAAATTCAGATATAAAGTATATATTTGTCAACGGCAAAACTGCCGAAAAGTATTTTAACAAATATATATGTGATTGTGTAGACATAAAGGCTATATGTCTGCCATCAACCTCCCCGGCTAATGCAGGTTGGAGCTTTGAAAGATTAGTTGATGCTTGGAAAGTTATTAAAGTCTAAGCAGAATGCTTGTATAATTTTTGCACACTTTATCTTCCCCCTTAGTAAGATTAGGCACAAATGAAGACACAAAAAAGGGATGTTGCACATCGGAAATGATGTGCAGCATCCCTTTGATTATGTAATCAATTTTACTTTTCAGAAGATTCTATCAGTCAATACCGAATAAATTTTTGAAAGTATCAATGATACGCTGGAAGAAATCTCTGATCATTCTGATGAAACGAGTCCATGAATCCTGATCAGGACAATTGTCACAGTATCCGTTGCCGTCGCCGTCATAATGCGCATCATAGTGTCTGAAAATACCGTCACGGTCGAATGCATAAACAACACCGTCAATTTCAACTTCAGTATTTTTTACCATATAAGTATTTTCAGGATTGAAATAGTACAGATTACCGTCAACTTCAAACAGACCGGTTACCGGCTGGGGTCCCCAATAATAGGATGTGCCGCTGCCTGCTTTATAAAGTGCACCTCTTGTCAGTCTGCCGTCAGAAGCAAAAGTATATTTCATTTTATTGATTGTAACTTCACCTCTGTGTGTCTTATATCCGTTTGTTCTGCTGAAATAATACCAGCCGTCATTCAGATAGAACCAGCCTCGCTGTGCAACACCGTTGATGTAGTATGACTGTGAACCGTCTGAATTCTTAACAAGTGCACCCATTGTGAGTTTACCGTTTTCATCACATTCATAGGTATAGCCTTCATATTCAACGGAACCTGTCATAGCTTCGCCGTTTTCATCAAAGATGTAGTTATCTTCACCGAGAGCAACCCAACCGGTCTGTACAGTGCCACCGATAAGATACATATTCTTACCGCTTGTTGCACTGCTTACGAAACCTGAGAAGGTACCGACAGGCTGAGTATAACCGCAAACCTTACATGTCAGATAACCGTTTTGATACATATTGTCATGGCCGAGTTCGGAACATGAAACCTCTCTTGTAATTGTGCAGGTATCGAAGAGATTATGATTTTCGCCGTCGTAATTCCATACATTCACATCAAAGCTTGTGTCAGTGGTGCTGACAGTAAGATAAACAGAATTATAGTCATTTGTTGCAATCTGATGAATATTATGATTTGTTGTTACAGTATAGTCTTTTTCAGGTGAGGTAGCCGCACAGATAAAGTAAACTGTACCACCGTCAGCCTGTTCACCTGCTGTTACAGGGTAAGATCTTGCATATGCGTGGTCGTGACCGGAGAAAACAACATCTATACCTGCCGTATCAATGGCATTTACAAGAATATCCATCTGAGCTCTTGTGGATCCGCCGCCGACATTGGTAAAATACGGAGGCTGATGCAGGGTGAGAACCTTCCAGTTTGCGTTGGAAGCTGCAGCATCTTCAACAAGCCACTGAGCAGCTGCCTGCATATCAGCAGCTCCCAGGTAGTCAAGAACTGCAACATAAACATTGCCGTATTCTACGGAATAAGCAAGAGGTGCTTCATCTGCTGTGCCGGGAAGATTGAAGTAATGCGCTGCATTGATGCCCGTGTCATTACCTGTATATTCATGGTTACCTAAAACATGAACAAAATCAATTGTGTTTACATATTCATCAGCGAATGCATTACCTATAGCTTTCCAGTAAGCATAAGAGCCTGCATTATCCACAGCATCACCTGTCTGAATGCCGAAGCTGTAATCAACACCGCTTGCTGCGAGCTGTTCAAAAACAGCCTTTGTGTTAGTTGTATCTTCACTCTGCATATCACCGAAAACAATAAAGTTGGTATCTGCACCTGCTCTTTCGGTTGCAAAAGTCTTAAGCTCTGACCAGTTTGTACCGTCACCTACAATATAAACATATTCAGTAGCTTCTTCAAGGTCTGTAAGTAATGCAGAATTGAATCTTACTGCATAGTTGGTTGCTGTGTTACCGGAAGCTGCAGCAGTATCGAGATAGCTGTTGCCGATAAATTCCACCAAAGCTGCATCGCCGTTTGCATCATAATCAGCCTTGGTTGCATATTTTACAATAGCCTTATCTGCACTTGTAAGCGGATTTGACATCCAGGAAATATTCTGCTGTGTAGCAGCATCCTGTGAAGCATTGAGAATTACATTCGTAGGAGTACCTGTTTCATCTGCACCTGTAAGGAAGCTCTGTGACTTATAAATAAAGGACAGTACTCCTTCTTTTTCTGCATATACAGAAAAGCTTACAGGTTCAGCAATATAATCTGCAGTATAAACCTTGCCGTCTTCATCGGTAATACCGAGCAAAGCTCCGTCAGAAGTGTAAATATTGGCACCTGCAACAGCATTGCCTTGGATATCCTTGACATAGATATTACCGCCGGCGGAACCGACAATCATAACATCAGAGCTCAGCACAAAAGGAGAAATTGTGGTTGCTGTGATCTTACCGGAAAATGCAGATGTAGAATTTGCTTCTGCCGCACTTGCAAGTGTAAGCGCACCCTTGGCAATTCTGTGTGTTACAGCAAGAGAATCGGGAACATTTGTGGGAACAGCTGTTATAATATTGGCAATAACACCGGTGTCATTTTCAGCAGCAGCATCTGCCTTTCTGATAACCTTGAATGAAAGAGCATGATTGACAGCATCAAAAACTGCTTCCCCGTCAAGCTCATAGTTTTCAGCAGGCTCAACAGCTATATCATGCCAATAATATCTGTAGTCGGAAAGAATCTTAACGGTAATGTCAGCCGCTAAAACATCTGCAGCATTGTTTGTTGTAATTGCAAGAGTGTAGTCCTGACCGAGAACGGGGGCAGCATCCACTGCCGTAAATGCAACTTCCGTATCTTCGGAATCACTGTCAATAGTGAAGTAACGCATATCGGTCGTTTTATTGCCGAACAGGTCAGCAACTTCAATTTCGATATTATGAACACCGTCTGCAAGAACAGCATCATAGAAGTAAATTTCATTGTCACCTTCATTGATGTAGCACTTGTCCGTCACATCAACACCGTCAATGTACATCTTTGTTGCGGCATCATCAATATCGGTCATATATTTATCTTCTGTGTCTGCATAAGTTGCTTTGAAGGTATTGGTATTGGATGTAAAAATAGTTTCGCCATCCGTGATTGCGGTGGTCAGATCACCGATGTAATTTACTACGGGATTCAATGTATCATCTGTATTTGCACCGTAAACAAGGACAATATCATCAATATAAATTGTATCTGCCGTGGTTTCATTCATAACAGAGGGCTGATAAGAAATATAAAAAAGATTGGCACCGGGATTAAGACCGTAAGGGATATACGATTTGCCGACATTGGAAGTTCCCTGGTAACCCTTTTCACCTGTAAGGTCAAATTCAAGATATTTCCAACCGGTCCAGTTTATACCTATATCCGCTCCCTCTTCAACTGTAAGGCGCTGATAAGACTGATTTGTATGTGAAATGCCTTTTTCAATGGCTTGTACTGTCATTCCGTTTGCACAGCACAGATACAGGTGATAGTTTGCCGTGCCTTCCGGAGCATACACCCATACACCCATTGAAGTGGGTGAACCCTCAAAAGCATAAGACGGGCAGGTTGCACGGATATAGAAGTTTGAGTTTTTGGAAAAGTCATAAGAAGAATAGTCAAAAGAAATTCGCAGAGATTTGTCACCGAAACGAACAGGTGCACCGTCTTCAGCTGAAACGATATCAGCAGAAACAGAATCATTATCTGCAACCGAAGCATTCGGCCACATAAAGAACGGATAGCCTTCATTATAAAGCTCTTCGGCTCTGGTTCTGTATCCGGAGTAGCCGTTTGCAGTAAGCCAGTTTGCTCCGTTAACAGGTATTGAATAGGACGGAATGTAATTTGAAGCATCTTTATTTTCTTCACCGGTAACATATTCAAAGTCATAAAGACTTATCTGCTTTGAACCGATGAAAACAGTCAGCTTCTGTGAAAGTTCAGTATTACACTTGAGTGTTGCTGTGATGAATGCATTGTATGCATCATCTTCAGTACCGGTAAAGGTAAGTCCGGAAAAATTACCTGCAATTCCGTCAAGGTTTGGCTCATATGTAACCTCAACGAGTCCGGGCATTTTATTTATTACATTTTTAATAACATAAGTAAGTTTTGTCTTACTGTTATAGCCCGGATTCAGCGCTGTGATTTTCAGAACCACAAGGTCATCTGTCGAATTCCACTCTTCAACACTTACTTTATTATATGTATTTGAATTATATTTTCCGTAAGTAGTTGCCTTGAGATATTTAGAAGCAAATTGCTCACGCTCACAATATACATAACAGATGTTTTCATCAGGCTGCTGAACAATTGACCAGTCAATGTCATCATCTTTCATAATGACTTCTCTGTCTTTATATTTTGCAATAATACCGAAGTCAGTGTTAACACCGGGACCTACAGCCTGTTCGGTATTTGCAACATACAGCTCATCGGGAATCTGTACTTCTACGGAAACACTGCCGCAAACAGCGCCGTCGGAAACATAATTTACTGTTACAGTACCTGTTTTGCCGCTGGATGTAAATACACCGTCAGCAGTAATGGTACCGAAGGAGCTGTCTGCAAGGACAAACATACCGTCTGCAGGCAAAGCAACTTCGTAACCGGCAGAGTCAACACCTACTGCAGAGAATGTTACGGTTGATTCGGGGGTGTAAATATTGTTATTGGGAGAAAGTGTTGCATGGTCAAAAATTCCGGAGGGCTTTGCAGAAGAACAAACAAGAAGTGTGGACGCAACAGTTCTTTCGGTGCCGTCCGAGGGAGAGTTTCTGCAAACAAGGTCTGCAGAGCCTTCGTGCTGAGAAATAAATGTCGTGGATCCGCCGCCGTCAAGACACAGCGCAGTTTCACAACCGAGGGCAATCAGTTCGTATGCCAACTCATCAAAATACTGTCCTTTGGAATAGGGTGCCTGTCTGCCGTCACAAACATAAAGAAGAACCTTGCCGTCTGCCTTAATACCGACTGCAGTTCTGGGAGCAAGCTCGAAACCAAGGTCAGCGGTGAGTGCATCCTGTGTGATTTCGCCGTTCTGAACAAGCAGACAAAGACCACCAACGGCCTCCACAATATCGTCCTTGAGCTTACCGGTACGGATAACTGCTTCACCGGATGCAGTAATACCGAAATAAGGCTTACCGGAAGCAGAATGGTATGTTGTGCCGTTCATAACAAGAGCACCTGCTGTTTTACCGGTCTGCATATTAAAGAAGTCTGCATTGATACCGGCAACAACATTGACACCTCTTTTTGCTTCTGCGGCATATGCCTGGTCACGGACTTTCTGGAAACCGACATTGCTGCCTTTGTAATCCTTATAACCTGCAATAATGGATGTTGTGGGATTGCTCAGGTCTACTTCAACCACATAAGCTGCAACCTGATTGACACCTGTGCTGTCATTGGTTGTGATGTGTGCTTCGGTTATACCGGGAGCAACAGCATACTCTGTTTTTGAGGTAAAATAAGTACCTTCAATGAGTTTTGAGCCATCAACTGAAACTGCAAACGATGTGACAGGTGAAAACACGGTTAACACCATAAGCATTGTCAACAGAAAAGAGATGGTTGCTTTAAATGTTTTTTTCTTGTTCATAATATTATTCCTTCCTGTTTATTTTATTTAATTATATACTTTCTATGTTAATCAAGTCAAGAAAACTTTATCAAAATTGATTTTTTCTGTTATTTTTATTATAAAAAACCATCTGATAGAATTCCCATTATAAAAACTCAAAAATCTCACACCACTGTGCGTGCAGTTCAACAAAAAAAGTCTGTCTGCTCTCACCACCCCTGTTAATGAGCCCGGAACTTCGAAGTATTTAACCAAGGCTGAGAAAGTTATTAAAAAGAATATAATACTTGCACAAATTCTCATACTTTTATTTGTCAATTGTGCTGTTTTTAGTAAATTTATAATTTTTTAATGTTACTTTTCAAAAAAAACAAGACTTATATTATAGAAGAATATCAGCAATACGCAACCTCCTGAAAGGGACAGAGATTAAAAGCATACAAATTAAGCAAAAAAAATCAATCTCTTGCTACAGGAGACTGATTTTTGTTTAATTTATTTCTTGTTCAAGATTAAGAAAAATCGGCGAAGAGAAAAAATCGGTAATTGATATTTCCAAGCCGTCACATATTTTCTGAACAGTCGATACCGTTGTGCTGTTGTTACGACCCGAAACAATATTATTCAGCGTAGATTGTGTAATCCCACACATAGTGGAAAGTTTGTTTATCGTGATATTTCGTTCTCCACACAATTCAAGCAAGCGATAACGCACGGCATTACCTATCGTCATTGTTTTTCTCCTTTTTACAATCTATATGGATATTATATGAATTCTTAAGAGAAAAACTTAACTCAAAAGAGTTGATTTTTAATATTTACCGTTATATAATAAGTATAAGCAAAGCAGAAAAGAGGATTTTATTATGTCTTCTCATAAATCTTCAGTAAAAATTGACAGAGATACAAAATACTGTATACATAATTCAGATTTATCAGATAATAAAAATGCGGTGAACCGAACAACTGAAAGCACAGCAACAAAGGCGGAAGTCATTGAATTATTAAAGAAACACAATATACAATATTGTGAAACAAGCTGTTACGGGCGTGACAGCATCTGCATCACATTCAATCAGAATACCGAAGATGAACCCTGTGTTGACTCAGCAATAACAGTATTAACCGTTGATAAGGATGTCTGCAAAATTTATCCGCACGAAATTCTTTATATTTCAATTGATAAAAGAAATACGGTTTTGCATTTGACAGAGAATGAAATACATACACCGTATCCTATAAATTTCTGGAAAAGTGTTCTTGATGAAAAATTTTTTATGCAACCCCACTACAGCTACATTGTTAACCTTAATTATGTTGATAATGTGATAAAAAATTGTATTACAATGAAAAACGAAAATAAAAAATATGTTATTTATGCCTCATCAAGAAAAATTGCTTCATTCAAAAATGCATTACTGAAATTAAAGGATATTGATACATCAACAGACTAAAAAATCCCTTCCGGCTCATACGAAAACAGAGCTTAAAGGGATTTTTTGCTTTTATATTCAGTTTCTTTTCTTCTTCATATCGGAAAGCTTTTCCTTTGAGCCATCGGGACGGACAACAGTTGTGTGTTCAAGCGCACTTCTCAAAGAGGCTCTGTACGCTTCAATATATTCTTTTCTTAAGGTCTGCTGTTCCTCAACCTCTGCAGGAGTAAGTCCCGTTGTTTTTGATTTTTTGGCAAGCGCGTTTATTCTGTCTATCTTTTCCTGTGTTATCATTTCATTACCTCAATTTGCATTTTCGGGATCATAAAAACCGATAAAATCATCAGGATTCAAGGGCTCATCCCAGTTTATATTGTCATCATCATTTTCTTCCTCAAAGGGTTTAAGAGGAATCTGTGCTATTGCCTCTGCTTTTTTCATCTGTGCCCATATTGACGGCATAACATTCAATGTATAACCGCAGCCGTTAGGAGTTAACCATTCGTGCATACTCGCTTCCGGCAAAGCAAAATATTGCATTATTGTCATAATGACACCGCCGTGGGTTATTATTGCGACATTATCTACACCGGCTTTTATTATTCCGTCAACAATATCGTTAAAGCACATACACACTCGCTTTGCAAATCTTGCATTGCTCTCTCCGAAAGGTGCTTCGGCATCAGGTCCGCCTGCAAGCCATTCGGCAAATTCTTTTTCGTTTTTCAGTTCATCCGCAGTCATTCCCTCAAATTCACCGAAATCATACTCAATAAGATTATCGAAAATCATCGGTTGTAAATTAGGATAAAGAATCTTTGCCGTTTCAAGACAGCGGTTCAAAGGACTGGTCATCACCGCGCTTACAACAGGATATTCGTATTGCTCCATCATATCGCGCAGCTGTTTTTTTCCTTCTGCGGTTAACGAAACATCGGTATGTCCTATATACTGCCCCTCATTACTGCCCTCTGAGAGTGCGTGTCGGATAAGATGTATCTTAAAAGTTTTCATAATTTTACCTTTCTTAATTTACAAAGCAAAAAATTTGATATATAATATACAGAGAGTATATATTTCTTGCATTTCTCAAGAACTGTTGTTTTATAATTATATACTGTTTTATCAAAACAATCAATAGCACAATATAATTTTAAGAGGTAAAATATGAATTTTGATTTTGCAACAAAAATTTCAGCATTAAGAAGAGAAAAAGGAATTTCTCAGAAAAAAGCGGCAGAAGATCTGGAAATTTCACAGGCATTACTTTCCCACTACGAAAAAGGCATCAGAGAATGCAATCTTGATTTTGTAAAAAAAATAGCAGCCTACTATTCTGTTACAACAGATTACCTATTAGGATTAAGTGACACAAAGCAGGGCTTTAATGAAATTTTTGAAAACACAGATCTATTAACTGATAACAAAATATCATCTAAAACATTATTAAGATGTATGCTGCATTTGTCTGCACTCGCTGAAGCAATGGGAGAAGAACAGCAGCTATTTTTTGATGACTTCTTTTCATTAAGCATAGAAAAATATATGGCAATGACCAATAATGAGCAAAGCCTTTCCGCTTTATGCGACATCAGTATGAATATAGCATTCAAAAGAAAAAAGGACAACCTTACCCCGAAAGAAAACGATGGGGATAATAAGGAGCTCTCTATCCCGCCTCTTTGCATAAACACATTGAAGCAGCACACTTCAATGCTGATAAAACAGGATATTACAGCAACACTCAACAAGTAACATAAAATGCCCTATAAATGAGCTGCAAAAAAACTTTCGTTTTTTGCAGCTCATTTATTTTTTTACAGCAAAGACATAAATACCATATTTTACCTTTCAATTTGGCTATTTGTTTTATATTTTGACATTTTAACTAGGCATTATTTTTACTTTATTGCAAATTTTATTTGTTTTTTGTATATTTTTTTCTCATTTACTATTGACTTATTACAAATAATGGGATATATTGTAGACAAACAAAAGTAAAAGGAGTCTTAACAATGGAACAACAAGAATTCAAAATTATTGAAACAAAGAAAAATAACCGTATGCTTTACGGCTTGCAGATAAGCGACACAAGCGGTAAAACATACAGCTATAAAAACATTGCCGAAAACAAAGAGGATGCTGAAGAATTAGTCAGCCGTATGTCGGCAGAATACATATCGCCAGTACACTTTACAGATATTATTTCCGATTTCATCATGGAAAAGGCTATCGAAAAAATCAGTGCTCTTAATGTATAAAAAAAAGAGGATGTAAAAAACTTTTTGTTTTCTGCATCCTCTTTAGCATATTTTATTTAAGCAAATCAATAAGCTGTTCCTTTGAACGGTAACCGACAGCCGTATTTACAACCTTACCGTCTTTTATCACCATAACAGTAGGAATACTCATTATTCCGAACTTAACGGCAAGTTCACCCTCATCATCAACATTAATTTTGCCTACCTTGACTTTCCCCTCATATTCTTTTGCAATTTCTTCAATAAAGGGGGCAATCATTCTGCAGGGACCGCACCAGGTTGCCCAGAAATCAATAAGAACGGGAATGTCTGATTCAAGCACTTCCCTGTTAAAATTTTCTTTAGTAATTACAAATTCAGCCATTTTTATCTCTCCTTATAATATAACATACAATGACAGTATCCCTCAAAATCGGGATCCTTTATCTGCTCTCTGAATTCCTTACAGATGCATTTATTTTCATCGGTCCGCTCTCTTCTGCACGGACAGTAGCCTCCGGACTTTTCAAGACCTTCTTTTATCAATTTTACTACTTCTTCATTTTCATTAAATCTTACTTTCATACCTTATTTGCCCTCCTTTTATAAATAACCGCACCTATTCTTGTATTGTAAAAGTCTTTGCGGAATTTTTCTTTTTTTGCCAATCTCTCCGGAGTAAATGTAAGCTGTCTGTAGCTCTCCATATTGCCGTCATCGCACACGAAAGGCTGTGTAAAGCATATACCACCCCTGCCTTTGAGTTGAGCACGGACATAACATGTGATTTTACCACTATAGTTATTGACTGATATTGTTGAAATTAATTCTGAATTTTCTTTTTTTGTATCCGTCTGTATAATTTCACCATTTGAAATCCAATCAATTGAATCACAGTTTATGCCTTTTATTGTAATTGTTCCGTTTTCATTGTCAACAGCAAGAAATTTAACTGTGGGATACTCTCCTTGTCCGACAAAATCTTTTCCAAGTTCACGCTTAGCATAACGGGATATTGAAAAAAATGTTCCGTTTTCCATTGCTGAACGCAGATTCTGAAGGGAATATTCAGGCAAAACAAAATCCATAAATGAAGCATCAATTTCACACAGCTTGTGTGCATCACTGTTTGAAAAGCCCCACACCATTCTCCTGCTTTCAGGCAACAAAATCTGCAAAAGCTTATCCCATAAAACACGGTCACAGGGGCTGAAAACATCACAGGTGTTCAGAATTTCCATTCCCACACAGGATTTATATTTCCTGAAAAGCCTTGCAAAAAATTCAACATTCTCGTTTTTTTCGCAGCAATCGGGATTATTTCTTGCCTGAAACAAATCCGTTGGATGATTTATATGCGAAATACCGCCGCTTGCTTCTATTTTGCTTAGTGCCTCATCATAATCATTTTCTTTACCGCAAACATTTTCACAAGATGTGTCCGTAAAAAATCCGTTAGCATGATTGAGCATATATACAAGCATATTCGCCTCAATACAATCAGGAACACATTGCATACCGCGTTTTTTGGTGCGTTTATTTTCCTTTGTTTTATATGTACCGTCAAGCACTTTCCTATACTGCTCGGATGTAAGGCAGCGGCGTTTTTTGCCAAGCAGTATCTGATAATAAAACAACGGAACTTTTCTCGGCTCCTTGTCCCATGCTTTCCCGAGAACACCGTGGTCGGTAAATGCTAAAATATCAAAATTGTTATCATAAAAGCCATCTATCATTTCAACCATATCCGCATCAGCATCACTGTAGGTTGAATGGGTATGTAAATTTGCTTTGTAGTGATTTTCTTCATTTGCGAGAAGATGTGCCACTTTTTCATACGGGTTGGAAATTTTATATTTCCTTACTTTACTTTCAGGCATATAAACCTCCTGACACATAAATTTTCTGCAATATAATTTTAACATAAGAACAAATAAGCTGTCAATAAAACTTTATAATCCGTACATTTAAAAGGATTACATAAAACAAACATAAATAAATACTGATTTATACTAAAAAAAGGACTTGACAATTAGGAAAAATCCTTATATAATAGTCAAGCAGTTTAACAACGGGCCATTAGCTCAGTTGGTTAGAGCAACCGGCTCATAACCGGTTGGTCCGGGGTTCGAGTCCCTGATGGCCCACCAAGTTTTCTGCAATATAAACAAATATAGGGGTATAGCTCAGTTGGTAGAGCAGCGGTCTCCAAAACCGCGTGCCGAGGGTTCGAGCCCTTCTGCCCCTGCCAAAAAATCGACTTGTGAAAACAAGTCGATTTTTTTATCCATTGCGAAAGCAATGGTATATCATCACGCGTCAGCGTGTATATCATCAGCCGCAGGCTGTATTTTACTTTCGTAATGATGATATACAAGACTTCGTCTTGATGATATGCAATTTCTTCGCAATTGATGATATACAAGGCTTCGCCTTGATTTTTTT
>JAZNOZ010000037.1:0-76180 GCA_045589395.1 Acutalibacteraceae bacterium
CTTTTTTTATGTATGAGCCAGGAGTAATGTAGGACGGGGGACGGTTTTGTGTCTTATGTTGATTTTTTTTCAACAATCCCCTGACTTCTTATAATTTTATATCTTAAGAGAAAATAAGTCAATAAAAAACACGGCAGAACCAATTTTTCTCGGTTTACCGTGTTTTTCAAGGGACAGTGGAGAGTTGTTAAGTGTCGTTGTTGTTAAGAGTAATAAGACATAGAACCGACCCCTGTTTCATCTGCCTGTCTTATCTGTCTTAATTTCGCGATATATTTTCTTGTAAAAAATATGATTTTTTATAAAAATTATTAATAAGGGTATATACACTAACAGATTCACTATAACAGCGATTGTCAGTACGGTAATTGTTTTAAAATAAGCAACAACTATAATTGACAATACCAATATTGCAGCAAACGGCACAAAAAATATGGTTATATTAGATTCGTAATACTTTTTTCTTTCTTCTTTCAATACCTGCTCGGAAATTAACAATTCAGATTCTAAAAAAGTATAATCTATTTCCGCTGAACATAATTCCATTGTAGATGTGTCACGCAATATAACAATAATATTCTCTTTACAGTCTATGTCCGGCATAAAAAAAGTCACGGGAAATTTAATGCTGTTTTTAAGCATTTCGATTTGTGAGTAATATATTAAACAAAGAAATACTCCTATAATTGCTCCTGCAACATAAGAAAAAATTTTTTGTATATTACTAAATTTAGCTTCTTGCTCTTTGACGGAAAACGACACTAATTTTGTGTCACAAGAAATCTCTTTTTTTGTCCCCGATAATATTATAACCTCATCCGTAGTATGAGGGATATATATTATCAGATCATTTGCTGTTTCATTTGCAATCGAAATGTTCATAAATTAAAACTCCCATATTTTATTATTGACTTTTTTATCAAAAGCGTAATCCAATAATCCGGAAATAAATCCTCCAAGAGATAAAACAATATCTACATTCTTTATAACCAAATCTAATAATTTATATGTTGGGGTTTTGAAGAATGCAACACCTAATAAACTACCGGCAATTTTATTTGCTGAAAGATTTTGTATAAATTTAGCTTTCTTCAAAATAGGCACCTTTTTTACTACATTAATTATTTTGTTTGCTACTTTAACAACATTGCTTATAATCCATTTTACACTTTTGAAAATATTACCTGTAAACTGCGACTTGACTAATGCGAGCCCCATTTTTTTTGCAGCATACTTTATTGGTGCAAATATTCCTCCGATAACAGGAATCGCGGTAAATACCAAATCTAAAAATAAAGATATCATCCATCGTCTTACAATAAAATTACCTGTCGGATCACTATTATTTACCGGATTATTCTCACAATACGCAAAGGAATTATAAGAATTCACTGTGCCCGTAACACCGATAAAGGTTACATCATCAGAATTAATAAATCTGCAAATTTCCGGGGCATAATAACGGCTCTGGAGATAATACATTTCAATATCACTATCGTAGTAATATGACCTGTATCTAAACGGATTGAGATTGCCGAGTTCGGTATTTGAACCTGTTACGGATAACTCCTTACCCCATGCATCATAGGTATAACTTGTGATTAAATTACCGCTATCGTCAACAATGCCGATAATATCACTCATAGCATTTTTGACATAGAAATAATCCGCTTCGTTATAAGTAAAGCCTATTATTTCATCATTACCGTCATAATAGAAATGCAGTGTGTTTGTACCGTCACTTTGCTCGATTATATTTGTACCGTCGAGGTAATAGGTTGTTGTTACATTATTAACAGTTTTTGATGTTCTGATACCGTCTTCATTATAGGTATAACTGATGTCACCAAATGTTGCAAGCTGTCTGCCCATTGTCCAAGTGAGCGTGTTGCCTAAATAGTTAACGGGATTTCCGAGGGCATCATACTCTATAACTACATTATCATATTCAGTAAGCTTATCAGCCCAAACAGCATCTCCATACACATATTCTTTAGAATCTACTTGTGTATATACTTTATCATTGTTTTCATTGATTGTTACTGAATATTGAGTTTTTGAGGTCATGTTTCCTCTGCCGTCATAGGTATAAACCCATTTAGTATCGGCAGTTTCAGCTGAAAGCAACTGATTATCTTCATCATAAATATAATTTACGGCTTCGTTGGTTTCAACTGTTGCACCGACCTCGTCACTTGTCACTATGTTAAGAGTTTCGGTTGTAATATTACCCTCGTTGTCATAACCGTAACCGAAGGTCTGAACAAGACCGTTAAGAGAGTTTTTCAGAGTTGAAACATTCTTATCTTCGTTGTAGCCGTACTGAGTTGAAACGGCATTTGCGGTATTTACTTTCCAAAGATTGCCTGCATAGTCATACTCATAGGTTTTAATGAAATCTTGTGTTTCACCCGTAAAGAATGAATCTTTGTTTTCCTCTGATTTAAGAGTGTAAACATCAGTTCCGACAGTTATCTTTTTACCGTTAAAGCTACCCTCTTTTTCTTCGTCTTCATAAAGATTTTCAACGGAATAAAGAATCGTATCTGCATTTGCTTTTACGGTTACTTTGTCACTTTCTATAACCTTGATAATATTATTGATGTTATCCGTAAGAGTGGTAATTTCTGAATCATCGGAATACGAATAGCTGAACTTTGTTTCTTCACCCTGGCTGACTGCCAAAAGCTCGCCCGTTGCTTCGTTGTAGGTATAATTTATCGTTTGTCCGTTAGCATACTGAACGGATGAAAGCTCCTGCTCCGCTCCATTATAGGTATAAGTTACAAGAACATCGTTATGCACACTTGCGGTTAAAATACTTCCGAGCGTGTTATAGGTGAAGAAATAACCGTTAAAGTTATGATTTGTCAGGTTACCGTAAGCATCATAGTAATAATATGATGTGTCACCGTCGGGATTAAGGCAAGATATTAAGTTTCCTGCAGTATCATAAGTATAGTCGGTTTCCTGTCTGACTGTTTCTGTTTCACCGTTAAGCTTAATAACCGTTTCTTTATCTACGGTACCAAAATCGGTGTAAGTGTAAATAATCTTTTCGTCATTATATGTTACGGATAAAATTACACCGTTAAGGTCGTACTCGGTAAGTGTGGTATCAACATCATCGCCGCAGGTGACGGTTATTCCGGTACACATACCCCAAATATCATAAGAATAGCTTGTGATATAGGTTATATCAAATGCATCAATATCAGTTGCATATTGAGTTTCGGTGTGAGTTTCTACATTACCGTAATCATTATATTCATAGCTTTCATTGTAAAGTATTATTGCAGCACCGTCAATATACTTATATTTTGAATGAGACTTAACATCGCCGTTTTCATAAGTATAACACTCTTTTTCATCAATCACAAGACCATTTTGAGATTTAATATATGAAGTTTGCTCAATAATACTGTCGTCTTCATCGCTTAAATAAGTATAAGTAATCTTGCTTTCAGCAACAGCCTCTGCATTTTCAAAAGCGGTGTTTTCATCAATCGCAATATTTACTTTGAGTGCTTCAAGTTCCGCCGTTACTCTATTTTGCTCGTCGTAGATATAGAAAGCATAAGTATTCTCATCGATTTCCGTATAAAGAGGAGTTTCATCAGCAGTTTCTTCGCCATTTTCTTCCGTTGTTTCATTGTCCTTGGGTTCTTCCGATTCTGCTTCATCAGACTGAACATCCGTACCGTCTGTGGATTCATCCTCTTCCGGCACTTCAACAACATAGAAAACATCTGTAATATTATCCTGTGCCAAAGAAGTTGAAATGCTTTCGGGAGCGTAAACGGCATTTTCGCTGTAACCGTCAAGTGTGTTTGAAATATACACACCGTCAGCATAACAGAGAGTATCTGTCACACCTTTACTGTCGCTGACAGTTACCGTACCGACATTATTTGGTATTTGTGTATTTTCTGCATTATCGTTATAGGTATACTTAACAAATGCTCCGTTAGGCTGCGAAATCAGCTTAACTCTGCCCTCAGCGGAGTAGGTTATTGTTTCGGTTTCGTTGGTTGTGAGCAGTCCGTTAGTGTAAGCGTAGTTATGTTCAGCATCTGCCGCATCAATAAACTTTGTTAGATTTCCATCTGTCCAGACATATTCAACCTCTTTGATTTGTCCTGCACGGGTAATGCTGATTTTTGTCGGCTTGCCGTCTGTGAATGTGACAGCAGCACCGCCTGTTACGGTGAGTGTGCCATCATTATTCCAAGTATACTGTGTATCAAGATAATCGGTAACAATGCGGGTTATCTTGCCGTCAAGACCGAAGGTGCAAGTCATATCACCGTAGGTAAGCACAAAAGAATCGCCATTAATTGTCAGTTCTTCCTCTTCAACAGAAATATATTTATCTTCGCCGTTCTTTATAAAATATTGCTTTTCGCCGTAGAAATCCGTGAAAACATAGCCGTTTGTAAAAGGCTGAATATTAGCGTCAAAGGTAAAAAACCAACCATTTGTGCTTGTGTATGTACGACCAAATTCTACAGGGAACAGGCCTTCACCGAGAGCAATGTCGGTATAAGATGCAGTGTATTTACCGAGAGTGTTTTCGAGTGTGTAAGAAGCAATCGCACTTATGTTGCCTGCTTCATCAACAACTCTTGCATAAACCGCTGTTTCGCAAGTGCGAACTATATTGAGAGGCTCGTCATTATAAGCTGTCCATTCACCGTTGCCGAGCTTGTATTCTATGTGTTCGACACTGTCTGTATCTTCGTTGAAATTAAACGAGCGCGAGGAAATGTAAACAAGACCGTTTTCTTCGTAAAGGTCGGGTGAAGCGGGAACTATTGTATCTTTTGGAACAAGGCTTATTTTATCCCACTGTGCAGTATTGCCTGCGTTATCTTTAACCATTACGAAAATATATTCAGGATATACTTCATCTTCATTTTTATCAAAAATTTTCACATTTTCAGCTTGCCAGCTTTCGCCGCCGTCAAAACTGTATTCGGAAATGCCGGAAATTTCGTCATTTGCCGTAATCTCAACAGTCACAGGCTTGTATGTCCATGTAATTTCTGAAACATTAACATCTGTAATTCCGGGAGAAACCTTATCAATAACATCTATTTCATAATTACCAACATTCACTGTGTTACCAAAAGCATCTGTAACATTAATAATTATATTTCCATTTTCAGATACAGATAAAACATTTCCGTTCTGCCAGCTTTCACCGTTGTCAAAAGAATACTTCGTTAATCCTGTTCCGTTAACCGTAACAGTTACATCTCCGCAAGTCCAACCCTGAGGCTCAACAGCTACATTTATTTCAGGCTTTTCTTCGGGAGTATAGGTTGTTGTATATATGTTTCCTGCAATATCTCTGACTTTGATTGTTACTTCAGAGCTATCGGTTACATATAAAAAATTGTCGTTTGTCCAATTACCGGTGTTATAGCAATAAGCCGTTTCATGTAATCCTGCGCCGGCATCAGAAGCATTAACTGTAATTTTTGACGATACGGATGTTGTTTCGCTTGAAACAGATACCACAGGAGCACTTTTATCAATGTTTGTTATTGATTTAGAGGTTGTATAAGTGTTGCCTGCAGCATCTTTAACCGTCAAGCTAATTGTGTCGTTCGCGGAATAAGTTTTTGTTACGGTTTTAGATGTGCCGCTGATTGTAACGGCAGATGCACCGTCAAGGGTATAACTTGCAAGAGCAGCATTATCAGTCATTTTGATAGTTGCCGTAACACTGCCGTTTGTCCAAGATGTTGAAGATATCGTTATTGTGGCTGACGGTTTGGTTTTATCAATGTTTGTTATTGATTTAGAGGTTGTATAAGTGTTACCTGCAGCATCTTTAACCGTTAAGCTAATTGTGTCGTTCGCAGAATAAGTTTTTGTTACGGTTTTAGATGTACCGCTGATTGTAACGGCAGATGCACCGTCAAGGGTATAACTTGCAAGAGCAGCATTATCAGTCATTTTGATAGTTGCCGTAACACTGCCGTTCGTCCAAGATGTTGAAGATATCGTTATTGTGGCTGAGGGTTTGGTTTTATCAATGTTTGTTATTGATTTAGATGTTGTATAAGTGTTACCTGCAGCATCTTTGATCGTCAAGCTGATTGTGTCGTTCGCAGAATAAGTTTTTGTTACGGTTTTAGATGTACCGCTGATTGTAACGGCAGATGCGCCGTCAAGGGTATAACTTGCAAGAGCAGCATTATCAGTCATTTTGATAGTTGCCGTAACACTGTCGTTTGTCCAAGAAGTCGGAGATAATGTGATTGTGGCTGAGGGTTTTGTTTTATCAATGTTTGTTATTGATTTAGATGTTGTATAAGTGTTACCTGCAGCATCTTTGACCGTCAAGCTGATTGTGTCGTTCGAAGAATAAGTTTTTGTTACGGTTTTAGATGTGCCGCTGATTGTAACGGCAGATGCACCGTCAAGGGTATAACTTGCAAGAGCAGCATTATCAGTCATTTTGATAGTTGCCGTAACACTGCCGTTCGTCCAAGATGTTGAAGATATCGTTATTGTAGCTGACGGTTTGGTTTTATCAATGTTTGTTATTGATTTAGAGGTTGTATAAGTGTTACCTGCAGCATCTTTGACCGTCAAGCTGATTGTGTCGTTCGCAGAATAAGTTTTTGTTACGGTTTTAGATGTGCCGCTGATTGTAACGGCAGATGCATCGTCAAGGGTATAACTTGCAAGAGCAGCATTATCAGTCATTTTGATAGTTGCCGTAACACTGCCGTTCGTCCAAGAAGTCGGAGATAATGTTATTGTAGCTGACGGTTTGGTTTTATCAATGTTTGTAAATGACTTTGAAACAGTAGCAGAGTTGCCGGCAGTATCTGTTACTGTTATATCAATTGTGTCATTTGCAGAATAAGTTTTTGTTATGGTTTTAGATGTGCCGCTGATTGTAACGGCAGATGCACCGTCAAGTGAATAACTTTTTAAACCGACATTATCAGTCATTTTAATAGTTGCCGTAACACTTGAGTTTGTCCAAGAAGTCGGAGATAATGTTATTGTAGCTGACGGTTTAGTTTTGTCGATATTAGTTATATCTTTAGTTGCTGTGTAAGAATTACCTGCTGCATCTTTAACTGTCAGACTAATTGTTTGATTTTTCGAATAAGTTTTCGTTATAGTTTTTGATGTACCGCTGATCGTAACGGCAGATGCGCCGTCAAGGGTATAACTTGCAAGAGCTGCATTGTCAGTCATCTTAATAGTAGCGGTGACACTTGAGTTTGTAACAGATGTCGTTGAAAGCGAAATTGTTGCAGACGGTTTTGTTTTATCAATATTTGTAAAACTTTTGCTTACAGTCGAAGAAGTATTCCCGGCTGCATCTACAACCGAAACGGAAACTGTAGTATTTGAAGAATATGTTTTAGTTATGGTTTTTGATGTTATGCCTTCTGAGCCATCCGCATCAAGCGTAGTAGTTGTATCATTTATGGTATATTTGGCAATCGCCGCATTATCTGCAATTGTTATGGTTGCTGTAACGCTTGAGTTAGTCCACGATGTCGGTGATAAAGTAACTGTAACCGTAGGTTTGCTTTTATCTATTTTGCTTATTTTTATAGTTGTAGCCGCAGAAACATTACCTGCTTTATCTTTAACTTTGATGTATACGGTTTGGTTTTTGCTGAATGTTTTGCTCTTGCCTGTTTGCCATGTTTCACCGTTATCAAAACTATATCCGGCTATACCGTTAACGCCATAGACATTGTCGGTAGCTGTAACTGTAAGAGTTACATCGTCTTTAGTCCACGCTGTTGGATTTCCACTCACCGAACTAATTGTCGGCTTTGTTGTATCATTAGTATATGAGATAACAACATATGGACGATATGAAGATGTTGTATGCTCCTTTGTTGCAAAGGCTCGCCACGAATAATCACCGTCAGCCGCTTCACATTCTGCGATAAACTTTAGCCCCGAATTTGTTGTTCCGGTTGTCCATGCTCTTACTGCATAAACTATATCAAAAGCATACCAGTACGGACTGTTAGGATTATCCGTAGATGTGCTGTTTATATTTCTTCGGGGAAGAGAAAAATTAGATTTTCCCGGATAGTCTGCTGTACCATTGTAGTATTTGGGCTGTGTATCCCAGGTTGCTTGATTTGTCCAACTTTCGCTTATAAGATAAGGTCTTACATGCATTTCCGCAGTTCTGCCGGTTGTTTCACGAAGCCATAACTTAGCAGAGGAAATTTGAGCATAGTTTTTAATATCTTCAGGTAATTTGAAATGAAACATAGCTCGGCCTTTACCGTATTCACTTGAAGATGTTTTACCAAAACAAGCAGTCGGATTAGAGCCTTGCGGATTGTCACTTAATGCCGAATAAACGGATGTGTCAAGATACATTGAAATGTTATCTGTTGTCGGGTCAATGATAACGGGATATACAGTATTTTCGCTTTCGAGGTACTCTTTGGGGACACTTATGGTAAGAAGATACTCCCCCTGTGTAATCATTTCAAGCTCATAGGTGCAATCCGTGTAATGTTCACTTGTAATATCCAGACCTCCTGATGAATCATTGGCAAAAGGCGCAACAAAGGTAGTTATTATATCTTTCGTTACAGAGTCGATAATTTCAACTTCTCCGTTTGAATTAATAGCGGCAATAGTTCCTTCCTGTGTGTAAAGGGTGAAAGAGAAATCTGAAATACCCTGATAACTTGAAAGCACAATTTCTTCCTTACAACCGTTCAGCTGAGGTAAAAAACGCAGAACTGTATCTGTTCCGTAAATACCGTCGTACTCAAAGCTGTCAACAAGATTCATATCACTTTCAACCTGGTTGACAGCTCCGACAACCTTTTTTCCGTTAGGAACTAATCTTACTTCTTTATCGTTTTTATCAACAAGAAGCAAACCTTTTGTTGAATCTTCAGAGAAGTATGCTTTGTAATCATTATTGCCATTTTCATATAAATATCCTCTGTTTATAATTACACTGTCTGTAACTGCTTTGATGTTTGTATCTTTATATACAAGATTCCCTGTATTATCAATAAAACTAATAGGTTCAGAGAAAAGATATGCAACATTTTCACCGTCTTCAAGTTCAAGGGTAAGACGAGTATGGTCTATATCTAACTCTTCTTCCTTTTCTTTAGCAGTTTCTGTTGACTGAAAAGAAGTAGCACGAAGTGAAAATGTGTTTGATCTTCTTGTAACAGAACTGTTCGCCTCTTCTACAGTTTCAGCTGTTTGTTCTTTTTCGAAAATTTTGACTGCATCTTTCGTATCTATAATATTTTTTAGATAACCTGAAAGAACTGAATCAAAGTATTTCCCCCTTGCTTTTTGTTCAGCATACTCTTCTGCAAATGCTGTGGTTGCTGCAGAGAAAATACTGAAAAGTGTGAGAAGTACTAAAAAAATTGCTAAACATTTCTTTAAAGTTTTCATTTCATATTTTCCTTTCTTTTTTATAAATGTGAAAGTGTTTTTAATAAATCCTTTCATGGTTTATAGTTACAAAAATCGCAAAAAGTAACAAATATTTTAGTAACTTTTTTTCTTTTACACTTTTATGCAGAAATTTTTTGAGAAATCAGGGGAGGCTGTTCTGTTCGTTTGGATTTTCGTTTTTTGTTTTTCGTTAATTATTTCGATTTTTAGATAAGAAGCTTCACGCTAACTATCCCATATTTTATGTCTTATTGCTCGATTTATTGTTATATCTTGTGAACTGCTTAAAAGATATTGAAGATTTTTGTCTTAAAAACTATTACGCAGCCATATGCAAAAAAACAAATATGCTCAAAACTTCATGTGATATTAATATTATCAAATATTTTTATATGAGCTGGATATCCGAATAAATCAGATGCCACTTCGATTGCACCAAAAATCAAAAACAAAACAAAAGAGGGAATATTTATTATCTCTAAGATAATACCAAGTATTTTTTCATTTTTTTTATCCTGACAAATCACCTCACGGTAACTTTCTGAACTTCTGCGGTATATAAAAAGCATATGACCATTTATATGTAAAATAAACGATTTTTACAAAAGGCTTGAATTTACGACAAAAAAATACTGTATTATTCACAGCATTTAAGCAAACAGAAAATTTTAAAATAAAATAAAAAAATGCTTGACAAAGCATTCTTGCTGTGATATAATACGCCTTGCTTGAGTGACATAGCTTAAGTGAAGTCGGTGTCTATAACATTGAGGTCCCACCCGTTCCCATCCCGAACACGGTAGTTAAGCTCAACTGTGCCGAAGATACTTGGCGGGAAGCTGCCTGGGAAAATAGGTCGTCGCCGACACTTGAAACCCTATTCTTTTGAATAGGGTTTTTTTAGTATATATAGCAATATCGGAAAGAGAAAATTATCAAAGGAGACTTTTTATGCAGTACAGAGATTTCGGTAAAACAGGCTGTAAGGTATCTGTTTTAGGCTTTGGTGCTATGCGTATGCCTCTTAACAATCCCGAGGAGCAGAAGGATATCAACGAAGAAAAAGCTATTGAGCTTATCCGCCATGCTATTGACTGCGGTGTGAATTATGTTGACACAGCTTATTTTTATCACGGCGGCTGCAGTGAAACACTTGTAGGTAAGGCATTAAAGGATGGCTACAGAGAAAAAACCTATGTCGCAACCAAGCTTCCTATGGGGCATGTTAACTGCACAGAGGATTTTGACGCACTTCTCAACACTCAGCTCGAAAGACTTGATATGGATTATGTTGATTTTTATCTTTTCCATGCGTTGAACCGTGACCACTGGAAAAAAGTTATTGATTTTGGTCTTATTGATAAAATGAAGCAGGCAAAGGCTGCGGGAAAAATCCGTCATATGGGCTTTTCTTTCCATGATGACCTCGAAGTTTTCAATCAGATTCTGGATGAATATGACGGCTGTGAGTTCTGCCAGATACAGTATAACTATGTTGACACCGATTATCAGGCAGGCACAGAGGGACTCAAAAGAGCTGCCGAAATGGGCTTAGGTCTTGTTGTTATGGAGCCTCTGAGAGGCGGCAGTCTTGTTTCTCCCGCAGAAAGCATAAAATCACAGCTTCCCGAAAACAGAAGCTGTGTTGACAATGCATTGAATTTTATATGGAATTCTCCCGAAGTAAGTTTGCTGCTCAGCGGTATGGGTACGATGGAACAGCTTACAGAAAATATCGCACTTGCAGATAATTCAAAGGTCGGAATTTTCTCGGATGAAGAATTAATGAGGTTTACCGATGCTAAGGCAGAAAACGACAAGCTCTCACTTGTGCCCTGCACAAAATGTATGTATTGCCAGCCTTGTCCTGCAGGTGTTGAGATTCCCGAAATTTTTGCAGCCTACAATAAAATCACCGATGGTGGCAGAAGACTTGTAAAAGAAATTATGCCCGATATTGAGGACAGGATTTCAAAATGTGTAAAATGCGGAAAATGTGAAAAAATGTGTCCGCAGAACATAAAAATAATTGAACAGCTGAAATCTATAAAAGATAAGTTTTAATCAGAAGACCTGTATGAACAATCTGCTCATACAGGTCATTTTTTTATCCTATTTCACTTATCAGCGCTTTGTAAATATCGCTTTTTTTTGCACTTGTTTCCTTTGCCGCTTTTTTAGCCGCTTCGTTTATTGAGTCACCCAAGGAAACATAGTATTTTGCAAGCTCGACGGGTGAGATTTCACTCTCCTCATTTGCTTCTTCTTCACTCTTTGCCTCAATTATAATAACATATTCACCTTTAAGCTTTACATCATCATACTTTCCGTAAACCTCTTTGAGTGTTGTGAATTCTGCATTTTCGTGAATTTTTGTAAGCTCCTTGATGATAGCAATTTTTCTGTCGCCTAAGGTGTCATACAAATCCTTTAATGTGGCTGCAAGCTTGTGCGGAGCTTCATAAAATACCATTGTTTTCTTTTCTGAAACAATTTCCTGCAGATGCTCTCTTCTTTTCGGCTTGTTGCCCGTTAAGAAGCCCTCAAAGGTAAATCTTGCAACATCAAGTCCGCTTATGGCGAGTGCCGTTATAATCGCACTCGGGCCGGGAACAGATACAACATTTATGCCGTTTTCTCTGCAAAGCTTTACTAAATCCTGCCCGGGGTCTGAAATTACGGGCATACCCGCATCTGAAACAAGCGCACAGCTTTCTCCGTTCAGAAGTCTTTCGATTATTGACGGACCTTTTTGTGCACGGTTATGCTCGTGATAGCTCACAAGCTGTTTTTTTATATTAAAATGATTAAGAAGCTTTATAGTAACTCTGGTATCCTCTGCTGCAATGAAATCTACATTCGAGAGTGTTTCAACGGCTCTAGGTGAGAAGTCACCTAAATTGCCTATGGGAGTGCCTACTACAAAAAGATCTCCGCTCATATTTTTTCTCCGTTTATTTTTCTTTTATTGAACAAATATAGTCACAGTTTAATGCGGTTGACTTGCCTTTTTTATCAACGATAATGAGCCAGCCGTCTTCTATATCTGTAATGGTGCCGTTTGTTGACATAGCTGCACCTGATGTCATAATTATACATTCTTTATGTTTATAAGTTTCAAGTATTCTGTAATTCAAAATTATGTTCCCCTTTCTTTTTTGCTGAATTTTTCGTATGATAAAATGTTGTTGTGCCCTTAACTGACTGATGATTACAATAAGAAGAGCAAAAAAAATTAAAGAATTTGTATATGGCAAACTGAATTCACCCTTACTTTCGGTAATTGCCTAAAATTTCAATCATTTCATCAGACGGTGTGCCGTCTTCCTTTTCAATAAGAAGCTCTTTTTCAACAATAATTCCGCTGTTACGACCTCTTTTTCCCTCTAAAAGGAACAGCCAGGGAGCTTTGCCCGTTCTCTGTGATACAAAGCGCAGTCGCTTCGGTTCAATTTTTGCATTTTTCATAGAATCAAAAGCTTCGGTAAGTCTTTCAGGGCGCAGGCATATGCAGAATTTACCGCCGAATTTAAGAAGCTTTGCGGCAGCCTCACACAGCTCGTTAAGAGTTAAGTCCGTTTCGTGACGGGCAGTTTTATCTGCTTGAGATTCGCTTATTATACCTTTACCTATTGCAGTATAAGGCGGATTCATAGTTACAATATCAAATTCACCGAACGGGAGCTTGCCTTTAAGGTCTTTTAAGTCCCCGTGAATGAGATTAAATCGGTTTTCGAGCGAATTAATCTGAACGGAGCGCTTCAGCTGGTTACAGGCTTTCTCCTGTATTTCAACGGCATTTACATTCTCAACACCGCGACTTAACCAATAAAAGGGGATAATGCCGCAGCCTGTACCGAAATCGCATACTTTTTGTTTTCTCTTTGGTGAAGCAAAAGCAGCCAAAAGCAGAGCGTCCGTGCCGAAGGTGTGGGCATCAGACACAATAAGCTGAAGGCTGCTGTCTATATATTCGATATGTTCTTTATCGGATAACTGCATTATTATACTCTGCTCTTTTTAAGAACAACGGCAACTGCAACAACTGCTGCACCTGAGATAACAAGAATTACGATACCGATAATCATTTTTGCCGTAACGCCATCGGAAGAGCCTGCATTATCATCATAAATAACGGGTGCATATGTTTCACCGGTAAGAGGCTCCATTGTTATAATTTCGGGGGGGATATATGTGTATGTTGTGGTTTCGGGTGCTTGAGTTGTGGGAGTATATGTGGGGGGAGTATATGTCGGAGGTGTGTAAGTGGGAGGAGCAACTGTTGTGGGAGGAGCTGTTGTGGGTTCTTCGGTTGTGGGTTCTTCGGTTGTGGGCTCCTCAGTTGTGGGTTCTTCGGTTGTGGGCTCCTCAGTTGTGGTTTCAATGGGAGCTGTTGTGCTTTCAAATGTGCCGAGAAGAACCAACACGCTTTCAATAAGCTGATCCATATTCATAGCACCGCCGCCTCCGCCGAGAACGGTTGTTATTGCGGAAATAAGAGTTTCAAGTGAAACATCGCCGAGCATACCGCTGAATGCATTTAATATTGATGAGGGGTTTGAAATAAAGTCATTCAGATCAACTCCTCCGCCGTTTGTTTCATCGGTTGCTGTGTTGCCGTTATTGTTGCCTGAAAGAGCCCCGCCTAATGCTCCGAGGATACCGTCAAGATCAACACCTGCAATGTTGAATATTTCTGTTGCAAAAACAGTCGTTGAAAGAGGAATCAGAAGCATCATTGCAGCAAGAACAACAGCTAAAATTTTAGTAGTTTTTTTCATACTATGTATCACCTTTGATTATATATTTACACTCATACAATAATATAATAAATAAAAAGAAAAGTCAATCTAAAATAATAATGAAAAAATTGCCTTTTATACTATTTTATTGAGTACATATGCTACAAAACTTGCGAAACCGTGACAGCAGCTTGCATAATCCGTCATATTTTCCCAGAGTGTACCTGTTGCTTTTGCCATTACGAGGAAGAAATCTCGGATTTCCTGTAAAAGCTTTTCCTTTTCGCTATTTTCAAGAAGTATTATAAGGCGAAGATAGTTGCCTATGAATGCATTTGAAAACGGAATATCGGGATATTTATTGTTGTCATTTCTGTTAGGACCGAAATCGTTTATCAGCTTATTATAAAGCTCGGGGAAGCTTTCCTTTGTTGCAGTTTTTGTAAAGAAAGCGTAGTATTGACAGGTTTCGCTGCGATTGTTTGTTCTGATCGCAACCGAATTTTCATTAAGCACGGCATTGTCGCAGAAAAATTCACCGTCAAAGGATTTTTTTCGTATGGTCTGCCTTAATTTTTCAGCCTTTTCCTTTAGGCTGTTATCGGAATAAAGCTCGGCAATGCAATCAAGGAAGAGGCAATAGAGCATATTGGTGGGATAGTTTATGTCCTGAACAAAGTCATTGGCTTCAGACCATTCAACAAATACCCAGCTTTCAAGATTTTGGAGAAGCCCGTCTGCATTTTCGTATTTTTCGGTAAATTTGAGAAGCTTATACACTCTGTCCTTTGCCTTTTCTATAAGCTCACTGTCGCCGCTTCTTTCAAGGTATTCCTTTAATTCTATAACATACCACATTGCCCAATTGTGAATATAAACATGGTCATTGTGGTCGGCAGGGTAGCACATCGGAAGCATACCGTCTGGTATATAATTAAAGCTTTCGGGGAGCAGGAAGTTTTCGAGGAAATTATGCTCTACCGGACTTTCGCCGGTGAGCTCTTTTTCAACCTTTGAAGTGAAATAACTGTCGCAAAGCCAGCCTGCTCTTTCTCTTGAGGGACAGTCCATAAAAATATCAGTGCTGTTCTGCACAAAGCTCTCAACTGCCGCATCATAGATTTTCTGTAAATCTTCATCGGGCATTTTTCTGAGATTTGTGAGGAGGCTTTCATTGTATACTTCTCTGAGCTGAGAAACATTAGTGATAAGGCAGGGTGCATACATTGATACAATCTGTATATATCTGTATGTATAAGGCTCAAAGGAAACAAGGTCATATGCTCTGCCTCCCTGCAATGCATAGCGCACAACATTTGCACAGCCGTTTCTGCCGGCATCCGGATAACCCTCTTCGGGTAAAACTTCATTGAAGATAGCATAAATCACGGTGTCGTGCTCTGCTGTGAGTGACAGCCTTATAAGACCTGTTGTGTTGAGGCCCATATCGTATACGGCACAGCAGTTTATTCCGAGCTTGACAGGCTCCATAGGGAAGCTTTCGGGCTCCATAATTTGAGTTTTATAGCTGTAAATTTCATTTACAACGCTGCTTTCAAGCTCTTTTTCTTTAAAGCCCTTAAGCTCTTCGTTTATGCCGTCAAGACTTCTGTCCTCCCATTTTTTTGCATCCTTGTTCGGGATAAGAATACCCTTTGAAACAACGGTTTTTGCCTTTATCTGCTTATATTCGCAGTAGGGGACATTTCTTTCAATAAAACGCTTGTTTTCTGTCTTTACAAGTTTTATACTTCTGAATTTTTCCTCGGGATGAGTAAGAAATGCATCATAGTAGGAGTCAAAAATATAGCTTTCGGTAAAGGGGCGCTGGAAAGAAAAGCGCTGTACCTTCTGTATTCTGTTGTGATAGCATACAGCTTCAAATTCCTTGTCAGTACCCGTTGCATAAAGAATTTCCGAGTCTGCTTCCAGCTCGGCACAAATAAAGGGCTTGTCCTCGGTGAGATAGAAGCTGTTTACATTATAGCCAGCCGCAATAATTGCAACAACATTTTCGTTTTCCGTCAGATGTGCAGATAAATTATATTCGCTTACTCTGTAGAAGCCGTGTGCGGCTCTTGCAGGACCTGCAGATACGAAAAATCCGTTTACATATACCTGATAACGGCTTTGTGCTGTTATTCTCAGCTTTGCCTGAGCGCTCTTGCTCACAATACCTCTTAAAAGGATAGAATAGTTCATTGTGTCAAGCTTATTTTCTTCCCATACGGGGAGTGCCGAAGTGAATTTATATTCATTTGATATGCCCTTCATTTTTTGCTTCCTCCAATATTAAAGTAAGATTTTTTATAAATGCTTCATCCTGCTCTTTTGTGCGTTTTGACGGTCCCTTTGTTCTTTGCCCCGCCATACGGATTTTCTTGTTTACAAAGCGTGTATACAGCAGCGATTCAATATTCTTGTTTGTATAAATAAGTCCGTTCTGGTTGATAACTCTTGCTTTTTTAGACATACACATCGCAGCGAGTCCGTAGTCCTGCGTGACGGCAATATCGCCGCTTTCTATCAAATTTACAAGACGGAAATCAACGCTGTCTGCTCCCTTATCGGCTACGATTGTGCGGCAGCCTGCTCTTTCGATTATGTGTGAGGTATCACACATAATTATGCACTCTAATGAATATTTATGCGCTAATTCTACAGTTTCATCTACAACTGGACAGGCATCCGCATCAATAAGAATTTTCATTTTGTCTTGTTTTTCCTTAGTTTTTGTGATAGTCTTTATTCTAATACAAATATTATATTTTTGCAACACTATGGGGGAAATATGTTCAGAAAAATAATTTCAGCGGACCGTGAAAAATATATTGAAATGGCAAAGGCTTTTTATTCTTCGCCTGCAGTACTGCACTGCGTTCCCGTTTCCTGTTTTGAGAAAACCTTTGATGAAATGATGAGGAGCGAGGATTATGCTGTAGGATACATTATTGAATCCGAAGAAAAAACGGCTGGCTATGCACTTCTTGCCAAAACATTTTCTCAGGAAGCAGGCGGACTTGCCGTTTGGATAGAGGAAATTTATATTCTGCCCGAATTCAGAGGGAAAGGACTGGGAAGCGCATTTATCGAATTTGTGAAAAATGAAATTCCCGCCTCGCGTTACCGTCTTGAAACCGAGCCCGAAAACGAAAGAGCAAAGGAGCTTTATAGAAGACACGGATTTAAAAAGCTCAGTTATGAGCAGTTTATTATCGACAGAGCCTGATATGCTCTGTCGATACTTTTTTATTCAAAAACGAAAAATATCGTATATATGTAATAAATATTTATTCTACCACTTGAAATGTGTAAAATGTTTGTATATACTATTGTACGCAGGAAATTATGCATATAATGTTTTATTTGTAATTAATACTAATTTAAGGAAAACAGTTTATTGTATGACGAAAAAGGAAATCGCATTGAATGCAAACGAAAAATTGAAAGAGATGTATCCCGATGCTGTATGCTCGCTCAACGCAGAAAATCCCTTTCAGCTGCTTGTTGCTACCCGTCTTTCCGCTCAGTGTACGGATGCAAGAGTAAATCTTGTAACACCCGCTCTTTTTGAAAAATATCCCGATATTGAAGCTTTTGCGGCGGCCCAGGTTGAGGATGTTGAGAAAATTATTCACTCATGCGGCTTTTTTCGACAGAAGGCAAGGGATATAATAGGTGCGGCACAGATGATAATTGAAAAATTTGATTCTGTTGTTCCCGATAACATTGAAGATCTCACATCTTTGCCCGGTGTGGGAAGAAAAACGGCAAATCTTATTGTTGGCGATGTTTACTTGAAGCCTGCCGTTGTTGCGGATACGCATCTTATAAGAATTTCAAACCGTCTGGGGCTTGTTGCAACAAAGGACCCGAAAAGGGTTGAGCTTGAAATGAAAAAGCTGCTCCCGCCCGAGGACAGCAATGATTTCTGTCACAGAGCGGTGCTTCACGGCAGAGCCTTGTGTGATGCAAGAAAACCCGATTGCGTAAACTGTGCGATGAACACATTCTGCGTTTTCGGTAAAGAAAAAATATCTCAATGATACAGTTCATATAAAGAAAGGATTGATTTCAGAAAATGTCATTTTTAAAAAAGCTTTTCGGTGACTATTCAAAGAAAGAAATAAAAAGAAACAACCATCTTGTTGATGCGGTATTAAAGTTTGAAAGCGAGTATTCTGCATTGACAGATGAGCAGTTAAAGGCAAAAACAGAAGAATTCAAGGGCAGACTTTCAAAAGGCGAAACCCTTGATGATATTCTTCCCGAAGCCTTTGCCGCCTGCAGAGAAGCATCATGGCGTGTGCTTAATATGAAGCATTTCCCCGTGCAGATTGCAGGTGGTATAATTCTGCATCAGGGCAGAATTGCGGAAATGAAAACAGGTGAAGGTAAAACTCTTGTTGCAACATTGCCTGCATATCTTAATGCCCTCACAGGAAACGGTGTTCACATTGTTACGGTTAACGATTACCTTGCAAAGCGTGACTCCGAATGGATGGGTAAAATCTTCCGTTTTATGGGGCTTTCTGTCGGTCTTATTATTCACGAAAAGAGTAATGAAGAGAGAAAAGAAGCTTATAATGCAGATATAACCTACGGTACAAACAACGAGATGGGCTTTGACTATCTTCGTGACAACATGGTAATTTACAAGGAACAGAAGGTTCAGCGCGGTCATAACTTTGCCGTTGTGGATGAGGTTGACTCCATTCTTATAGATGAAGCAAGAACACCTCTTATCATTTCGGGCAGAGGCGACAAGTCATCAGAGCTTTATAAGCTTGCAGATGACTTCGCAAAAAGACTCAAGGCTTTCCGTATCACAGAGCTTGAAGCTAAAAAGGACATTGAGGATATTGTAAGTGATGATACCGACTATGTTATCGATGAAAAAGCAAAGACTGCAACACTTACAAAAAAAGGTATTGCAGCAGCAGAAAGCTATTTCAATGTTGAAAACCTTATGGACAGTGAAAACCTTGCTTTACAGCACCATATCAATCAGGCTATAAAGGCAAGAGGTGTTATGAAGCGTGACACCGACTATGTTGTCAAAGACGGCGAGGTTCTTATTGTAGACGAATTTACGGGCCGTATCATGATGGGCAGACGCTATAACGAGGGACTTCATCAGGCTATTGAGGCAAAGGAAGGCGTAAATGTCCGTCAGGAATCAAAAACTCTTGCGACCATCACATTCCAGAACTATTTCCGCCTTTATAAGAAGCTTTCGGGTATGACAGGTACTGCTATGACCGAAACCGAGGAATTCAACGAAATTTATTCATTGGATGTTGTTGAAATCCCCACCAACAAGCCTATGGCAAGAAAAGATTACGATGATGTAATGTACAAGACTGAGAAGGCAAAGTTCAATGCAATTATTTCTCAGATAAGAGAATGTCACGAAAAAGGTCAGCCCGTGCTTGTTGGTACTGTCAGCATTGAAAAATCCGAGCAGTTAAGCTCTGCACTTAAAAGAAGCGGTATAAAGCACGAGGTGCTCAATGCAAAGCACCACGAAAGAGAAGCCGAAATCGTAGCTCAGGCAGGTAAATACGGTGCTGTTACAATCGCTACGAATATGGCAGGACGAGGAACCGATATTATTCTCGGCGGTAATGCCGAATATATGGCAAAGGCCGAAATGCGCAGAATGCAGTACACGGATGAGCTTATTTCCGAGGCTACAGGCTTCTCTGAAACCGACAATGAGGAAATCATTGAAGCAAGAAAGGTCTTTACCGAGCTTGAAGCAAAGTATAAGGAAGCTCTTAAGGATGAAGCTCAGAAGGTCAGAGAAGCAGGCGGATTGTTCATTATAGGTACTGTCCGTCACGAGTCCCGCCGTATTGATAATCAGTTAAGAGGCCGTGCAGGCCGTCAGGGCGACCCGGGTGAGAGCCGCTTCTATCTTTCCGCAGAGGATGATCTTCTCCGTTTGTTCGCAGGCGATAAGTTCTACCGCACACTTGATATGTTTAATGCAGGTGAGGATATGGCTGTTGAAGCCAAAATGTTCACAAGCTCCGTTGAAATGGCTCAGAAGAGAGTTGAGTCAAACAACTTCTCCGTCCGTAAGAATGTTCTGCAGTTTGATGATGTTATGAATCAGCAGAGAGAGCTTATCTATTCACAGCGTAATCAGGTGCTTGACGGTGTTGATATGGACGCAACAATCCGTAAAATGATTAAGGATACCATAACCGAGGCGGTTGATTTCTACTGTCCCTCCTCCAATTCCTCAAAGGACTGGAACAGAGCAGGCTTATTGAGTAAATACAGCTGGCTGCTCGGTGAGGACGGTATTCCCGAAACTGATAAATCAGATAATATTGCCGATTATATGCTCAACAGAGCCTTTGCTATACTTGACAGTAAAACCGAGGAATACGGCAGAGATATGATGCTCAAGCTTGAGCATAAGATACTTATTGCGAATGTTGATATGCGCTGGATGGAGCATATAGACACGATGGATCAGCTCAAGAGAAGTATAGGTCTTCGTGCTTATGCACAGAAGGATCCCGTTGTTGCCTTCCGTCAGGAAAGCTACGATATGTTCGAGGAAATGTCTGACTCTATCCGTGAGGGAACAACAAGAGCAATTCTTACCGCAGTTATCCGTTCCGAGGAGGATGTAAAAAGACAGCAGACTGTTAAGGTTACGGCAGCTTCGGCAGGCGGTGACAATACCGTTAAAAAGCAGCCTGTAAGAAAAGGTGAGAAAATAGGCAGAAATGATCCCTGTCCCTGTGGAAGCGGTAAGAAATACAAGCAGTGCTGCGGCAGATAAAATTTTGTGTCAGTGAGTGAAAAGCTTTGGATTATAACAACAATAATAACTATAATAACGGCAGTAGCTACCCGTATGGCTATAACGGGAATAACGAACCCGAGCCTACGGGCTTTGCCCGTCTGAAAAGAGGAAAGGATGCCCCTGCTTTAAGAAAGCTGTGTCTGACCGCCTTTATATGCGGTGCGGCATTGCTGATATATCCCTTTATGGGTGACATATTTTCGGCACTTATCCTTTCAAGCGACAGTATTTACGGTATGTACACGGAAAATCACACCTTCAAGATGCTGTGTGAAATTCTGTACACTGTTTTCTGTGTAGGTCTGCCGTTTTTTGTTGCGGGAATTTTCCTGCGCTTTACCGGTGTTTATAAAAAAGGCTTGCCCTTCGGTAAGCCGTACAGGAATAAAAATACCGTGCTTATTATTATCGGCGGTCTTGGATTATGTTATCTGGGCAGTCTGATTTCAAGCTATATTGCAGTTTTCTTTGAATCGGCAGGCTTTGAATTCTATTCTAGGAATGAAATCCTTGAGGGTGTTACCACTCCCGATTCACTTTTAGCGGTATTCCTGATGATTGTACATTCCGCGCTTATGCCCGCATTCGTTGAGGAGTTTGCTTTCAGAGGAATACTTATGCAGCCGCTGAGAGCGTGGGGCGATTGGTTTGCAATTATAGTAAGTGCCGTGCTTTTCGGATTAATGCACGCGAATATGACGCAGGTTCCCTTTGCAATTATTGCAGGTATTGCTTTAGGCTTTGCAACGGTTGTAACAGGCTCGCTGTGGACAAGTATATGTATACATTTTCTTAATAATCTTGCTTCTGTAGTGTATTCCGTTTTATTGGCTTCACCCTATGAGGGATATGCATGGATTTTCTCATCAGGCATAACCTACGGTTCTGTAGCAGTAGGTGCAGTTGCTGTTTTTGTGTATGTGTCGAAAAATCCCTCGGGCTTTAATCTCAGGGGCGGTGAATATCCCCGTCTTAAAGGGCGTACGGCGGCATATTTCCTCAACCCCACAATGTTTATTGCCGTTCTTCTTCTGGCACTTATTACTCTTAAAGATATTGTAGTTTAATAGGAGAGTATATGGAACTTATAAGCAGCAGAAATAACCCGAAAATAAAAAAGGCTGCACTTCTTATGAATTCCTCTGAGAGAGCAAAAACAGGTCTTTTTCTTATAGAGGGTGCGCGCCTGTGCTTTGATGCGGCAGTAAACGGAATTGAAATTGAAGAAGCCTATTTCACTCCTCCGGCAGAAAACAAATATGCCGAGAAAATACAGGCAATAAAGGAAAATGCAAAGTATGTTGCATATATAAACGGGAGTGTTGCCGAAAAGCTGAGTGACACTAAAAATTCACAGGAAATTTTCTGCGTGTGCCGGCAGAGAAGAAAAAGTACGGAATTTATAGAGGATAACAAATTTTATATTATGACCGAAAATGTGCAGACTCCAGACAATCTGGGAGCAATAGTCAGAAGTGCAGAGGCTCTCGGTGCAGACGGTCTTGCAGTTTTTTCGGGCTGTGATATTTATTCACCGAAAGCACTTCGCGCTTCGATGGGAGCATTGCTGAGATTCCCTGTTTTTACGGTAAATAATGCAGAAGAATTTATAAAAGAATGTAATTCCCGTTCAATGAAAACCTATGCGACCGTTCCCGATGCATCTGCTAAAGATATTGCCGGTTTGCAATACAACGGCGGCTGTGTTGCCGTTATCGGCAATGAGGGTAACGGAGTAAGTGATGAAGTAAAAAATGCGTGCAGTGAAGCGGTAACCATTCCGATGAAAGGAAAGGCAGAATCGCTTAATGCTGCTTCTGCAGCAGCAATAATTATTTATGAATTTATGAAAAATCGCTGATTTTATCTTTATTCGAAGGGCGGTGGGAATATGGCGGCGGAGGAATATTGGATATGGCTTCTGAGAACATTAGGGGCAACGGTTAAAGCCAATATTCTTATAAAGCATTACGGTAATGCACAGAATCTGTATCTTGCCGGCAAGGCAGACTGGCTTGCAAGCGGCTTGCTGTCGGAATGCGAGGCGAAAAAGCTTGCAAAATACAGTCCGTCACAGTCTTATGATGTGCTTAAGTTGTGCGAGAAAAACTTCTGGCATATAATTCCATTTGACAGCGAATATTACCCGACCGTGCTTCGTGAGATAAAGGATGCACCTATAGTTCTTTTTGCAGACGGAAAAAAAGAAACTCTGAAATCAAGACCTGTTGTTTCAATAGTAGGAACGAGAGATGCAAGTGATAAAGCCTGTGTTGCGGCATACAGATTAAGTATGTTTTTATCCCGCTCGGATGTAACCGTTGTAAGCGGCGGTGCATTGGGAATTGACAGATGTGCCCATGAGGGGGCACTTGAAGCCGGATGTAACACTGTAGCAGTTCTCGGCAGCGGTCTTGGAAGTGAGTATCTGTCTTCGCTTAAAAGTATGAGAGAGAGAATAAAAAACAACGGTGTGCTTATAACTGAAATGCTGCCGTTTGAAGCTCCCACTAGGTATAGTTTCCCGAGAAGAAACCGTATAATATCCGGTATGAGTGACGGTGTTATTGTTGTTGAGGCTGATAAAAAAAGCGGTTCTCTGATAACGGCATCTCACGCCCATGCCCAGAAGCGAGATGTTTTTGTGCTTTCACAGAAGATTGTGCCGAGCACAGGCTGCAGCCAGCTGATTGCAGATAAGCAAGCCTTTGAGGTTGAAACTGCTGCAGATGTACTTAAGCATTATAAGCCTCTGCTTTCTCGGCAGGCGTTTGAAAACAGGTATACAGATACCCCCTTAGCTGAGGGTAATCCCCAAGACAGTTATATAACAAGAGTCCGTTATATGAACGATACAAGCTACCGCAAGGAATTTTCCTTGCCTATAAAAGAAGAAATCCCCGAAAGGCAGAAAAAAAACGATAAACAAAAAAGTAATCCCGTTGTGAGGGAAAAACAGGAGAAAATAAAAGAAACAAAATTGCAGGAGCAGAAAACCGAAAAGACACAAGTACCTCTTCCCGATGATTTATCACCTGATGCCGTTACAGTTTTTTCTGTTCTTACGCAAGAGGGTATATACCCCGATGAAATTCAGTTGAAAACAAATCTCGGTTTGCCCCGTATACTTGCGGCAATAACCGAGCTTGAGCTGAGTGACCTTGCAGTGCTCCTTACAGGCAACAAGGTCGCAAAAGTATAATATATTCCGGATTTTTTATCCGCAGACAGGAGTAATAATATGTCCGTATTAGTTATTGTGGAGTCGCCTGCAAAGGCAAAAACCATAAAAAAATATCTCGGTCCCGATTATGAAGTAAAGGCTTCAATGGGACATGTAAGAGATTTATATGCCAACAAATTGAGCGTTGATGTAAAAAACGATTTTGAAACAAACTATACCGTAATAAAAGGAAAGGAAAAGCTGATCGACGAGCTTTCTTCTATTGCAAGAAAGAGCGATCAGGTTATTCTCGCAACCGACCCTGACCGTGAGGGTGAAGCTATTTCCTGGCATCTTGCAACCCTGCTCGGGCTTGATCTCAAGGATAAGAACAGAGTTAAATTCAATGAAATCACAAAAACAAGTGTAGTTAACGGAATAAAGAATCCCGAAAGTATAGATATTGACCTTGTTAATGCACAGCAGGCAAGAAGAATACTCGACAGACTTGTTGGCTACCGCCTTTCTCCTTTTGTTTCTCAGAAAATCCGCAGAGGCCTTTCCGCAGGCAGAGTTCAGAGTGTTGCGTTAAGACTTATTGTTGACAGGGAAGAAGAAATTTCAAAATTTGTTCCCGAGGAATATTGGAGTATTGAAGCTTTTCTGAGTGCGCCTCCCTCAAAAAGACAGTTCAAGGCTTCTTTTGTAGGAGATCAGAACGGTAAAATCAAGCTTACAAATGAAGAACAGACAAAGGAAATTCTTTCCCGTCTTGAGGATGCGGTATTTACCGTAGGAAAAGTAAAAAAGGGTGTCAGAAAGAAACAGCCCTCTCCGCCCTTCAGCACCTCCACCCTTCAGCAGGAGGCCTCAAAGCGTTTAGGCTTCACTGCAAAGAGAACAATGAAAATTGCTCAGGAGCTTTATGAGGGTGTTGATGTTGACGGTGTAGGCACTGTCGGTCTTATAACCTATATGAGAACAGACTCACTTCGTATATCTGAAGAAGCAAGAGCAGAGGGTAACCGCTTTATATCCGAAAATTACGGAGAAAAGTATCTTCCCGAAAAGCCCCGTTATTTCAAAACCCGGGAGGGGGCACAGGACGGTCATGAGGCTATAAGACCTGCTATAGTAACACTCACTCCCGAACAGACAAAATCTTCGCTTACAGGTGAACAGCAGAAGCTGTATTCTCTTATCTGGAGAAGATTTATGGCAAGCCTTATGGCAAACTGTCTGCAGGATACGGTAAAGAGCGAAATCATTGCTTCAAAGGAAGAGGGCAGTGAAGAATACTGCGTATTTTCAGCAAGCGGCTACACCACCCGTTTTGACGGTTACAGCGTGCTTTATGATAATAACAGCGAAGATGATGAAAACGAATCAACCTCTCTTCCCGAGCTTACCGAGGGTAAGGCACTCAAAACAAGAGAGATAAAGGATGAACAGCATTTCACTCAGCCTCCCATGCGTTTTTCAGAAGCTTCACTCATCAAGATGCTTGAAGAAACGGGCGTGGGAAGACCGAGTACCTATGCGTCTATTCTTTCAACTATACTCGATAAGGGATATGTTGTAAGAGAGTCAAAAAAGCTTTTGGCGCCCACGGAGCTGGGTACTGCAATAACCAATCTTCTTAAGGATAAATTCCCTAAAATTGTAAATACTAAATTTACCGCAGGCATGGAAGCTGACCTCGATAAAATTGAAGCAGGCGGATATGACTATATAAGAATGCTTCACGGCTTCTATGATGAGTTCGAAGACACTCTCAAAAAGGCAAAGGCAGCAATGGACGGGGTTAAGATAAGTCTTGAAGAAGACAAAACAGACATTCCTTGTGAAAAATGCGGTGCGCTTATGGTCGTGAAGGTGGGCAGATACGGCAAATTCCTTGCATGTCCAAAATATCCCGACTGTAAGTCAACAAAACCCTTTATCCAGGAAACACAGGGAAATTGTCCCGTTTGCGGCAATAAGATTATAAGCAAAAAATCAAAGAAGGGACACACCTTCTTCGGTTGCTCATCTTATCCCGAATGTACCTTTATGACATGGGACACTCCCACAAACGAAATCTGCCCCGATTGCGGAAAAACACTTTTTAAGGCAAGAGGCAATGTATATAAGTGTCTTAATGAGGCTTGCTCATATGAGGCAAAAGGAAAAAAGAAAGCGGCAAAAGATGATGAATGAAACCGTAACAGTTATAGGCGGCGGTTTTGCAGGTGTTGAAGCCGCAAAACAGCTCACCAAAAGAGGCATAAGGGTTCGGCTTTACGAAATGAAGCCCGTCAGATTTTCACCTGCTCATAAGAGTGAAAATTTATGTGAGCTTGTCTGCTCAAACTCCTTCAAGGCAGCGCGTCTTGATTCGGCAGCAGGACTTCTGAAAAGCGAAATGGAGCTTTTAGGTTCTGTTTGCGTTCAGCAGGCAAAAAAACATTCTGTTCCCGCAGGCGGAGCATTGGCTGTAAACCGTGATGATTTTTCTGAAGCGGTTACAAAGGAAATTGAAAACGATCCCCTTATTGAAATAATCCGTGAAGAGGTAACCGAAATTCCCCGAGAGGGTGTGGTTATTGTTGCTGCAGGACCTTTGGCAAGCGAAGCGTTGAGTGAGGATATCTCCGCTTTGTGCGGTAAGGCATTAAGCTTTTTTGATGCCGCAGCACCTATTGTTACTGCCGAAAGCATTGATATGTCAAAGGCATTTATTCAGGACAGATACGGTACGGGAAGTGATGACTATATAAACTGTCCGATGAATAAAGAGGAATATGAAAATTTCTACAGAGAGCTTATCAATGCCGAGGTCGTGACCTTACACGACTTCGAGAAGAAAAAAGGTATATATGAGGGCTGTATGCCCATTGAGATAATGGCTTCAAGAGGTGAAAACACCATCCGCTTCGGACCGATGAAGCCTGTGGGACTTGTAAACCCCGCAACGGGACACCGACCTTGGGCAGTGTTACAGCTGAGAAAAGAAAACAAAGAGGGAAGTATGTATAACCTTGTAGGTTTTCAGACAAATCTCAAATTTCCTGAACAGAAAAGAGTTTTTTCAATGATTCCCGCATTACATTCTGCAGACTTTGTCCGTTACGGTGTTATGCATAGAAACTCATTTCTTAATTCTCCAAAGGTACTCACAAGTGCCTTTAATATGAAAGAAAATCCCGACATCTTTTTTGCAGGGCAGATAACGGGTGTCGAAGGATATATGGAATCTGCGGCTTCGGGTATTATTGCCGGTATAAATGCCGCAAGACTTCTTGAGGGGAAAGATGCAGTTTTATTCCCCGAAACAACAATGCTCGGTGCTCTTTCAAGATACATAGCAGATGAAAGCATAAGAGATTTTCAGCCGATGGGGGCGGCAATAGGCCTTCTGCCGCCCGTACAGGAAAAAATCAGAGATAAGCGCTTAAGATATTCGGCTGTTGCCAACAGGGCAATGGAGGATATGAAAAAGTATATTGCCGAAAATCTTTAATATCTGCTGTGAATAACTAAAAAGGCACGGAGATATAATTGACAATAGTAATAGATGCATTCGGCGGAGATTTTGCTCCGAAATCGGTTTTGCTGGGAGCCGCTGCGGCAAAAAAGAAAATTGATGTCCATATCATTCTCACAGGCAATAAACAGCTTTTATGTGAATGTGCAAAAGAAAACTCTATTGATTTAAGCGTGTTTGAGATTGTCCACTGTCCTTTTGCACTTAAGTTTTCGGATTCTCCCGAAAAAGTGATAGATGAGGGAACAGGGACATCTATGGGAATGGGCTTCAGTCTTCTTAAAGACTCTGCTGCGGATGCTTTTTTAAGCGCAGGCAATACGGGGGCTTTGTTTCTCGGCGGTGCTTTCTATGCACGCAGAATAAGCGGAGTTACAAAAGCCGCAATAGGAACCTTTGTGCCCACTCTGAAAGGACAAGCCTTTGTGCTTGATTCGGGGGCGAATATATCATGCACTCCCGATGATTTTGTAAATTTTGCAAAAATCGGCACAGCATTTTTGGCAGCATTTTATAATAAAAAAGAGCCGGATGTATTTCTTCTCAATAACGGCAGCGAGGAAAACAAGGGAACAGCTCTTTATAAGCAGGCTTTTGATGCTCTTAAAAAGAACACTTCAATAAATTTCGGAGGCAACCGCGAGGGTTCAAGTATACCTGTTGACGGTGCTGATATTGTGGTGTGTGACGGTTTTTGCGGCAATATTTTTCTTAAAACCTATGAGGGTGCCGCAAAAATGCTTCTCAGGTCAGTTAAGGATATTTATAATACGAACACACTCACGAAGCTGAGTGTCTTACCCGTTAAAAAACACTTCAGCGAATTTGCAGGCACTATGAGTTCATCATCTGTCGGTGCTGCCCCGATTTTAGGCTTAAGAAAGCCTGTTTTCAAGGCACACGGCTCGAGCAATGAAAAGGCTATTGAAAATGCAATAAAAACCGTTGTGCAATATGTTCAGATGAATGTACCGGAAAAAATCAGTGAGGCATTTTTTCCGATGTAAATACGGAGAATACTATGAAAGAATTAGAAAATACGATAGGATACAGCTTTAAGGATACACAGCTGTTAAGATTAGCTCTTACCCATTCGTCATATTCGAATGAAAAGGGCGCTCAGAAAAACAATGAACGGCTTGAATTTTTGGGGGATTCGGTTTTAGGTTTTATCACGGCTGAATACCTTTTCGGAGAGCTAAAGGAAACTCCCGAGGGGCAGCTTACAAAAATCCGTGCAAATGCTGTTTGTGAACGCTCACTTGCAAAGTTTGCAGCCGAAATAGAATTGGGTAAATATCTGTTCCTCGGTAAGGGCGAGATCCTTACCGGCGGAAGAGAAAGACCGTCGGTTTTATCCGATGCCTTTGAGGCATTAATTGCGGCGATATATCTTGACGGCGGTATTGACGAAGCAAGGAAATTTGTTCTGCGCTTTGTTTCAAACACCGAAAAGGATGCAAACGAGGTTACCGACTACAAAACAATGCTTCAGGAGGTAATACAGAAGAATCCCGAAGAAAATCTTAAATATGAGCTTGTTGCACAAAGCGGTCCGGCACATCTGAAAACCTTTACGGTTGAGGTAAAGCTTAATTCAAACTGTATAGGTGTGGGTGAGGGGCACAGCAAGAAGAAAGCTGAACAGGCTGCGGCAAAGGAAGCCTTACAGTTGATGGGTATTAAGATATGAAGCATATAAATGTTGCTCTTTTTGTGCCGCATCTCGGTTGTCCGAACACCTGCATTTTCTGTAATCAGAAAACTATTTCGGGAAAATGCGAGGAGCTTAAAGTTCAGGAAATAATCTCAAGTGTCGAAACAGCGAAAAAAACACCGCACAGTATACATAACAGCGAGATAGCCTTTTTCGGAGGCAGCTTCACAGCCATTGAAAGAGAAAAGATGCTCTCGTATCTTGAAACGGCATCAGTTTACATAGGTGAAGATTTCGGCGGAATAAGAATATCAACCCGTCCTGATGCCATTAATGAAGAAACACTTTCAATATTAAAAAAATACGGTGTGACCTCCATTGAGCTCGGAGCGCAGAGTATGTGCGACCAAGTACTGACTCTTAACGAAAGAGGTCACAGTGCCGACGATACAAGAAAAGCCGCACGGCTTATAAAGGAACACGGCTTCTCTTTAGGGCTTCAGATGATGACGGGGCTGTACGGCAGCACTCGAGAAAAGGATATATACACAGCACGGCAGTTTGTTGAACTAAAGCCTGATACTGTAAGGATTTATCCCACGGTAGTGCTTGAGGGCACAAAGCTTGCCGAGTATTATAAAAACGGTATGTATGCCCCCGAAACACTTGAGGAAAGTGTTGAAATGTGCAGTTTTCTGCTTGAATTATTCCATAAAAATTCCATTAAGGTAATCCGTCTGGGACTACATTCGGGCGGTAATGTTGAAGAAGGCTTTATTGCAGGAGTGTTTCACCCTGCATTCGGAGAGCTGTGCGAGGCGGCTATATACAGGAATGTTGCTTTAAGACAGCTGAATGAGAAGCCAAAGGGCAATTACACTATAAGCGTAAATCCCCGCGAAATATCAAAAATGACGGGGCAGAAAAAGAGTAATATTGAATTTTTCAGAGAAAAGGGATATTTCCTGAAAATAAAAAGCGATGAAAAACTAACAAAATATCAGATAAAAATTACGGTATAATTACCGCATCTGCGGTATGAAAGGAAAAACGATGTATTTAAAAGCGTTGGAAATGCAGGGATTTAAATCTTTCCCTGATAAAACCGTGCTTGAATTCGGCAAGGGTGTTACAGCAGTTGTAGGCCCTAACGGTTCAGGAAAAAGTAATATTTCCGATGCTGTTCGCTGGGTGCTCGGCGAACAGTCAACAAAGTCGCTTCGCGGAGCGAAAATGGAAGATGTTATTTTCAGCGGTACAAAAGACCGCCGTCCTCAGGGCTTTGCGGAAGTAACTCTGCGCCTTGATAACTCGGACGGTGCCTTCAAAAATCCCGAAAAGGAAGTCAGCGTAACAAGAAGATACTACCGCTCGGGTGAGAGCGCATATCTTATCAACGGAAATTCCGTAAGGCTAAAGGATGTTCATGAGCTGTTTATGGATACAGGGCTTGGCCGTGACGGTTATTCAATGGTCAGTCAGGGTAAAATTGAAGAGATGGTTGCCGCTAAATCCGAAAACCGCAGAGATATGTTTGAAGAGGCGGCAGGTATTTCCCATTACCGCTACCGCAGGGCAGATGCAATAAAAAGACTTGAACAGAGCGAGGAAAACCTTGTCCGTCTGCGTGATATTGTAACAGAGCTTGAAGCAAGAGTAGGTCCGCTCGAAAAGCAGAGCCGTAAAGCACAGCAGTTTTTAGTTTATGCTGCCGAAAGAAAAGAGCTTGAAATAGGCTTATGGGTAAATCTTCTTGAACGCTCCACTCAGCAGATAAGAGAGCAGAGCAACAAATTAAGCGTTGCGAGAAGTCAGTATGATGTTACGGGACATATCCTCGAAAAGCTCTCTGCAGATATCGACAATGCAACCGAGGGTACAAGAGAAATCAACATAAAGGTCGAAGAGATAAGAAATGCCGTAAGCGCTCTCGAAGAGCAGGCGTCTTCTCTTGATGCACAGGCGGCGGTTTACGAAAACACAGTAAACCATAATAACGAAACCGCTATGCGTATTATGAAGGATTTTGAGCTGCAGAACGAAGCAGATGCTGATATAGATAAGGAATATGCCGAGGTCAAGGAACAGCTTAAGAATCTCTCTTCGGGTATTGATGAATATAAAAAGCAGATTGAAGAGTTATCTCTTGCACTTAAGAATCTCACAAGCCGAGATGAAGAGTATTCCGATGAATACAATCAGATAAATTTCGTTGTCGGTGAGCTTACATTGAAGCTTTCTCAGACAGATATTATGATAAGTGCTTCCTCCTCATCAAAGAATGAAATTCTTGCAAGAAAAGAAGCGGTTGAAGAGAGCATAAAAGAAAAAGAGGCTCTTTTAGGAGAACTTTGTCAGCTCGAAAAAACTCAGTCAAAGGAAAGTGAGCAGGCAAAGGAAAAATTGCTTGAGCTTAACAATATGGCAAGCGGATATTCAATGCGTCTTAAAAAAGCAGAAGAAAGAGCCGAAAATGCCAGAAACGAATACGAAAACAAGAAAATAGAATTGCTGTCCTCACAGTCAAAGCTTAAATTCCTGCAGGACACCGAAAAGAATATGGAAGGCTATCAGGGAAGTGTAAAGGCTGTTATGCGCGAAAAAACAAGAGGTACGCTTTCGGGCATAAGAGGTACATTGTTTAACCTTATAAGCGTTAAGGAACAGTATCAGACTGCTATTGAAACAGCTTTGGGAAATGCAATTCAGGATATTGTTACAGATACAGAAAACGATGCAAAGAAAGCTATAAGATTCTTAAAGGAATCGAATGCCGGCAGAGCCACTTTTCTTCCCGTGAATGCAATAAAGGGTAAGGTGCTTGAGGAAAAGGGACTTGAAAATATGTTCGGCTTTGTTTCTCTTGCATGGGAATTGGTCGAGTGTGACAGCGAATACAGAGAAATAATAAGATCTCTTCTCGGCAGAATTGTTGTCTGCGAGGATCTTGACTGTGCTGTGTTTATCGCAAAGAAATATAACTATAAATTCAAGATAGTTACTCTTGACGGTCAGGTTATAAACGCAGGCGGTTCAATGACAGGCGGTTCAAAGGTATCAAATTCGGGCTTCCTTGCAAGAAGAACCGAAATCGAAAAAATAACTCTTCTGTGTGAAAAAACAGAAGAGAAAATAAAAGAGCTGCTGGGAAGCCATAAGCTTGCCACTGAAAGTCTTGCAAAGGAAAAAGCAGACTTTGACGGTATTCAGGCTGATATATTAAGAGAAAATGAAGAAAAAATCGTAAAAGAAAATGCTCTTGCTCTTACCTTGTCTAAAATCGACGAAGCAAAAAAAGCAGTAAGCGACCTTGAAAGTGAAAAGGAAAATGCCGAAAAAAGAGCGCTTTATTATTCAGAGAGCATTGAAATTGCCGAAAAGGAAAAGAAAAACCTTTTAGCTGAGAAATCAGAAAAAGAAGAACAGCTCATAAAGCTTACGGGTGGCAGAGATACTCTTCTTTCCCAGCGCGAAAAGCTTAATGAGGAAATTTCTCAGGCAAACCTCGGTATTGTTTCTGCTATGAAAGAAACTCAGGCAAAGGAAGATGTTTTAGCTTCTCTCGAAAGGAGAAAAGAAAGCATAGCCTTAAGACAGAGCACTCTTAAAGCCGAAAAAGAGGAAATAGAAAACAAAAACATTGAGCTTCTCTCTTTAGCGCAAAAAACAAGAGAATCTGCCTCACTTGTACGCCACGAAATTGAGAAGAAGAACGAAGAAACACAGCGGCTTATAAATGAACGAGATGAATTTGAAAAAACCGTAACTCAGTCGCGTCAGCTTGAAAAGGAAAAAACTGAGGAAAGAGAAAAGCTCGGCACGGAATTAGTCCGTCTTGAAGAGAGAAAGAAATTCCTCGAAAAAGAGCAGGACGATACCGAAAGAAAGCTTTATGATGAATATGCTCTCACAAAGCGCGAGGCATTTGAAATTGCCCCCGAAATTGAATCTGTTCCGAAAGCACAGAAAAGACTTTCTGAGCTTAAAGGACAGATAAAGGCATTGGGAACGGTCAATGTTTCCGCGATAGATGAATATAAGGAAGTATCCTCCCGTTATGAATTCTTATCAGGACAGGTAAGCGATGTTGAAAAGGCAAAGAAAGAGCTTCTGAAAATGATAGACGAGCTTACCACACAGATGGCAGAACGCTTCCGTGAACGCTTTGATGCAATAAACAAGGGCTTCAAGGAAACCTTCACTCAGCTGTTCTCGGGCGGTACTGCGGAGCTTATACTCGAGGATGAAAACGATATACTCGAATGTGCAATAGATATAAAGGCACAGCCTCCCGGAAAGAATGTCAAGAGCCTTTCTCTTCTTTCGGGCGGTGAAAAAGGACTTACCGCAATATCCTTGCTGTTTGCAATACTTAAGGTCCGTCCCGCACCCTTCTGTATTTTCGATGAGGTTGAAGCAGCACTTGATGATGTAAATGTTCTGCGCTACGCTCAGTATGTCAGAATGATGACAGATGAAACACAGTTTATTCTCATAACACACCGTCGCGGCACAATGGAAGAAGCCGATATTCTTTACGGTGTAACAATGCAGGAGCACGGTGTTTCAAAGCTGCTTGAGCTGAAAACAGCAGAAATGGTAGAAAAGTTAAAGCTTGAAGAATAATATGAGGTGAAATAATGGCATTATTTAAGAAAATAAATTTCGGTCTGTCTAAAACAAGAAACAAAATGTCAGGCGCGATTGATGATATGCTTGATGCTTTTGATTCCTTTGAAGAGGATCTTTATACAGAGCTTGAGGAAATTCTTGTTATGGGCGATGTCGGTGTTACCACAGCCGTACAGGTTGTTGAAGAGCTTAAAGCCCGTGTAAAGAGTGAAAAAATCAAGCGCACCGATGAAGTAAAAAAGGAACTCGAAAACATAATTGCTGACCTGCTTTACGGCGGAGAGGATATGGGACTTGTAACAATTCCCTCTGTTATTCTTGTTATAGGTGTAAACGGTGCCGGTAAAACCACAACTATAGGTAAAATGGCTGCTATGTATAAGGCAGAGGGTAAAAAGGTTATCTTAGGCGCTGCTGATACCTTCCGTGCCGCTGCTATTGACCAGCTTGATGTATGGGCAGACAGAGCAGGTGTTGACATTGTAAAGCACAAAGAGGGCGCAGACCCTGCCGCAGTAATTTATGATACAATTCAGGCAGGTATCGCGCGTGACTGCGATATAATTATCTGTGACACGGCAGGCAGACTTCATAACAAGAAAAATCTTATGGATGAGCTTGCGAAGATATACAGAGTTATGGATAAGGAGCTTCCTTATGCCGACCGCGAGGTGCTTCTGGTGCTTGATGCCACAACAGGTCAGAATGCGGTAAATCAGGCTAAAGAGTTTATGGGTGTTGCAGAGCTTACTGGTATTGTTCTTACAAAGCTTGACGGTACTGCGAGAGGCGGTGTTGTTCTTTCAATAAAGAATGACCTTAAGCTCCCCGTAAAATTTATTGGTGTCGGTGAGGGCTTGGATGATTTACAGCCCTTTGATCCTGCCGCATTTGCAAAGAGCTTGTTTGTTACAGCAAGTGATAAGGAGGAAGAAGAAAATGAAAACACTCTTACACATCTTGTTAACAGTGAAGAATATATTAACTATAAGCCTCAGGAAAGTACCGAAAATGGTTTGGAGGCCGTTCAGGAAATTCTTGGAGAGATACTGGAGAGTATTGCTGAAAACGGAAACACAGAATCTCAGAGCGAGTGTGAGCCGCAACAAGCATCAGGCACAGCTTACGAAGAGAGAGAAGAAGGCTTTGAAGAAGCAGAACAAGAAAATGATGAAAATGCAGAAAAAGTCACCCACGAAGCAGAGCCTGAAAAAGAGAGTGTACAAGCAGATGACCAGAAACAAGAGGAAATTAGGCGCATAAGAGAAGAAGCCGAAAGACTTGAAGCCGAGAGAATTGCAAGAGAAAAAGCAGAAGCCGAAAGACTTGAAGCTGAGAGAATTGCAAGAGAGAAGGCTCAAGCCGAAAGACTCGAGGCTGAGAGAATTGCAAAGGAAAAAGCAGAAGCCGAAAGACTCGAAGCCGAGAGAATTGCAAAGGAAAAAGCAGAAGCCGAAAGACTTGAGGCTGAAAGAATTGCAAGAGAAAAAGCAGAAGCCGAAAGACTTGAAGCTGAAAGAATTGCAAAGGAAAAGGCGGAAAAAGAAAGACTTGAAGCCGAAAAGGCTCAGGCAGAAGAACCCAAGAAGAAAGAAAGGAGAGGTTTCTTTGGACTTTTTAATCGCCACTCATAATATAAAAAAGCGTGAAGAGCTTCACAGAATATTACAGCCTCTCTCAATCCAAGTATATCTTGATTTTGAAAAAGGAATCAAATTAAGAGAAGTTGAAGAAACGGGAGAAACATTCAAGGAAAATGCACTTCTCAAGGCAAGAGCAGGCTGTGAAGACAGCGGTATGCCGTGTATTGCCGATGATTCGGGACTTTGTGTTGATGCTCTGAACGGCAGACCGGGTGTATACTCCGCAAGATATCACGGAGAAGAAACTCCCTACAGCGAAAAAATACAGTATATGCTCGAAGAGTTAAAGGGTGTTCCCGAGGAAAAAAGAACTGCATATTTCGTAAGCGTTGCTGCCTGTGTTTTCCCGGACGGCAGAGAATTTACCGTTGAGGGAAGATGTGAGGGCTTTATCGGTTTTGAACCCAAAGGCGAAAACGGTTTCGGCTTTGACCCTATATTTATGGTTGGTGACAAATCGTTTGCCCAGCTTACAGCTGAAGAAAAGGATGCTGTAAGCCACAGAGGAAAATCACTCTCACTTCTTGCAAAAACCTTACCCGATTATTTATGATAAAAGAAAAGGAATATTAATATGACAAGTAAAGAAAGAGCCGCTTTAAGAGCACAGGCAAATTCCCTTGATGTGCTTTTTCAGGTCGGCAAGGGCGGAATATCCGAAGCCCTTATTGAACAGACAAATGATGCCTTAAAGGCAAGAGAGCTTATAAAGCTTAAGGTGCTCACCGAAACCTCACCCGTTTCAACCCGTGAAGCAGCAGATGAAATTGCAGCAAAAACCGGTAGTGATGTTGTACAGGTTATCGGCGGTGTTATTGTGCTTTACAAGGAAAACCCCGAATTACATGTAAAAAAGCCGAAGGACAAGCCAAAAAAGCCGGTTGCAAAAAAGCTTGACAGAACACCTAAAAAGAAATCTCCCTTTGAAGATAAAAAGGGCAGAGATAAGAGAATAGTCAAAAAGACAGCAAATAAGTCAAAATGAGTAAAAAAATAGGAATATTCGGGGGCAGCTTTGACCCTGTACATCTTGGACACAAGCGTCTTGCCGAATTTGCTCTGAGTGCCTTAGAGCTTGATAAAATGCTTGTTATTCCTGCGGCTTGTTCGCCGTTCAAAACAGGGACTACTTCATCGGCTGAGCACAGAATGAATATGTGCCGCCTGCAGTTTTGTGAGGATAAGTTTGAAATAAGTGATATTGAAATTTCAAGGGGCGGAAAAAGCTATACCGTAGATACCGTAAATACGGTAAAGGCAAGATATCCCGAAAGTACACTTTTTCTTATAATCGGCTCTGACCAGCTTATGCAGTTTCACAAATGGTACTGCTTTGAAAAGATAATGGGAAATGCAGTCATCTGTGCGGTTGCGAGAGCCGAAAAAGATAATATTGCCGATATGGAAAAGTATGCCGATGAAAATTTAAGACAGCACGGGGAATGTAAAATTCTTGAATTCAGTCCGCTTGAAATAAGCTCAACTCAGATAAGAGAGCTTATAAAAAACGGAGAAAATACGGACTATGCTTTAAGCAGGGAAGTTGCCGAATATGCAATAAGAGAGGGCTTGTATCTGTGAACAAAAACAGGGAAATACTTATAAAGGACATAAGAGAGCATCTGTCTGATTTCAGATACAATCATTCTCTTGAGGTAGCTAAGTCTTGTGTTGAGCTTGCCGAAAAATACGGTGAAGACAGCGAAAAAGCATATCTTGCAGGGATAATGCACGATGTGCTGAAAGAACTTCCCAAGGAAGAAATGTTAAGCTTTTTTGATGAGCATAATATAAAGCTTACTCTTCTTGAAAAAAACGCACCGAAGCTGTGGCATGCTATTGCAGGAGCAGAGTATCTTAAAGAAAAATATGATTTCGACGGGGATATTTTATCGGCTGTCCGTTATCACACAACGGGCAAGGAAAATATGACCTTGCTGGAGAAAATTTTATTTGTTGCCGATTTTATTTCTCTTGACCGTGACTATAACGGTGTTGAGGATATGAGAGAGAGAGCAAAAATTTCTCTTGAAAAAGCAATGGAGGAGGGACTTCGTTTCACTGTTAATGAGCTGAGTGAAAAATGTCTTGCAATTCATCCCGACACAATAAGTGCTTATAATGAAATCGTTTTAATGAATATATGAAGAAGGTAAAAAGAATGAACGCAAAAATAGAAACAATCGTAAAGGCATTAGACAGCAAAAAGGCTGTTGACATTGAAGTGCTCAGAATAAGCGCTCTCACAGTTGTTGCAGACTACTTTGTTATTGCCGCAGGTACTTCAAATACCCATGTCCGCTCTCTTGCAGATGAGGTTGAATTCAAGCTCAGCGAAGAGGGTATTGCTCCCCGTCAGATAGAGGGCAGAGCAACAGGCTGGATATTACTTGACTATCATGATGTTGTTGTTCATGTGTTTATAGGTGAACAGAGAGAGCATTATAATCTTGAAAAGCTCTGGGCTGATGCTGAAAAGGTGGATATTTCCGCTTTACTTACTCAGTAACAACACTTGACAAAGAGAGTATAATATAGGGTGACGGTAACAATCCGAACCATGCCTGAAATCAAGCCTTTTCAGCGCTTTTCGGCGTTTCGGCTTTGAAAGGCGTCAGCCTTTCGGCACCCACAACATCCAAAAATCATCTGGAAAATCTTTGATTTCAGGTCGAAGATTTTTTATCGAGAGGATTTTTAACAAAGAAGTGGCGGAAATCTTCCGATAAAAAATACGGTTCGGATTATTACCGTCACCCTAAGGAGATTATGAAAGGGGCAATGATAATGAATGTGAACATTGACGGTATTGATGTTAATTATTTTGACCTCGGGGAAAGCAGTGAAGAAACCGTGATAATGCTTCACGGATGGGGAGCAAATTGCGAGCTTTTCAGAAATGCCGCACTTCCCGTATCTGCAAAATACCGTGTGTTGGCTTTGGATATGCCCGGCTTCGGAGAAACACCCGAGCCGCCCGGAGTGTGGAGTGTTGATGACTACACCTCTTTTGTAATAAAATTTATTGCACATTTTAATCTAAAAAAGGTTATTCTGCTCGGTCATTCATTTGGCGGCAGAGTTATCATAAAAATGGCAAACTTAAGCAATTTGCCGTTTGAGATAACAAACATTATTTTCGTTGATGCCGCAGGTATACGCCCCGAAAAATCAGCTGAACAGAAAATGAAGGAGAATGTCAGCAAAATAGGCAAGAAGCTTTTGTCTGTTTCGCCCAAGCTTCTTCACAAAGTACAGTCAATGGCAGGCTCTGCGGACTACAGAGCGGCAACTCCGTTGATGCGGCAGATTCTTGTCGGTGTTGTAAATGAGGATCTGAAGCCCTTACTGCCGAACATAAAGCAGCCTGCCTTGCTCATATGGGGTACTCTTGATACTGCCACTCCCATAAGCGATGCTCATCAGTTTGAGGAGCTTATTCCAAATGCAGGACTTGCAGAAATACAAGGTGCAGGACATTATTCTTTCCTTGACAATCCTGTGCTTTTCAATGCGATTATGGCTTCATATCTGAAGTTAGGGTGACGGAAGGAGAATATTAATGGCACCTTATTTACAGATTCTATTCGGACTTATCTGTCTTGCAGGTATCTACGGTGTTTTCAGAGGCTTACTGCTGAATATGCATATGTTTCAGCTCAACGGCTACAGAACAGATACCCAGCTTAAATGGATAAAAAAGAACATAGGGCATTATGTCCCCGAAATGATAGTTTTTGCTTTGTCGTTTACGGGATTTATTACGAATGAAAAAATAATGGCTTTTTGTGCTGCAGCTTTGTTTGTTGCGGTTTTCTCTCTTATTTTTTCAAACCGTCCCACAGCAGCAAAAAAGCCTCTTGTGTATACTCCCAGGGTAAAAAGAATGTATTTTACAGCAGGTGTGCTGTATGCGCTCTCATTTGCTCTTTGCGTATACTTCCTTTCTGGTACAAGCAAAAATCTTGCTTTTCTTGTTCTCGGACTTATGTGTGCATTCACTCCTTTTTATATTCTTCTTGCTAATCTCCTCAATAAGCCCGTTGAGAAAGGCGTTAACCGTCATTATACAAACGAAGCAAAAAGAATGTTAAAGGCATGTCCTGAGCTTGAAACAATAGGTATTACGGGTAGCTACGGAAAAACAAGCGTAAAGTTTTATTTATATACAATTTTAAGAGCGTGGATTGACACTCTTGTAACCCCCGAGAGCTTCAACACTCCTATGGGAGTTGTAAAGACCGTCAGAGGTTCCCTTTCGGCTGTTCATAAGATTTTCCTTTGTGAAATGGGCGCAAAATGGGTAGGCGACATAAAGGAGCTTTGCGATATTGTTCATCCTAAGCACGGTATTATAACCTCTCTTGGTGAACAGCATCTTGAATCCTTCGGCTCAAAAGAAAACATAATCAAAACAAAATACGAGCTTGCTGATGCTTTGCCCGAAAACGGCAGACTTTATGTAAATTACGATAACGAGGTTATCAGAAAAAATCCTCCCTCAAGAAAATTCATAAAATACGGCACTTCTCCCGACTGCGATTATGTTGCAAGTGATATTACTGTCAGCTCTTCGGGCACCTCATTCAGAGTAACCTCTCCCGACGGTGAGAGCGAGGTTTTTGAAACAAAGCTTTTAGGTAACCACAATGTTGTGAATATCACCGGTGCCATAGCTGCCGCAAACGGCTTCGGAATGAAGCTTTCACAGATGAAATTATATATAAGAAGAATAGAAAGCGTACCTCACCGTATGCAGTTGATTGATAAGGGCTCAGTCACGATAATTGACGATGCATTCAATTCAAACCCTGCAGGCTGTAAGGCGGCACTTGAAACACTCTCTCAGATGGACGGAATGAAAATTCTTGTCACTCCGGGTATGATTGAGCTCGGTGAAAAGGAATACGAATTGAACTGCGAGTTCGGTAAACAGGCAGGGGCAGTATGTGACTATATTGTGCTTATCGGTGCAAAGCAGACCGCTGCAATTAAAGACGGTGTGTTAAAGTCAGGCTTTAACGAAGCAAAGCTTATGATATTTGAGGATTTTTCCGAAGCAATGTCAAAGGTATATGCACTTTCAGGCAGTAAAAAGAAAATCGTTTTACTCGAAAACGATTTACCCGATAACTATTAAGGAGGCAGAGTATGAGAATTAAATTATGTGTGCTCTTCGGCGGCAAAAGCGTTGAACACGAAGTTTCCGTAATTTCTGCTTTACAGGCAGTAGCCTCCCTTGATACATCAAAGTATGACATTATTCCCGTTTATATAACAAAGGACAACGAATTCTACACAAGCTTTGAATGCAGCTGTATTGAAGAATACAAAAACATACCTGCGCTTATCAAAAAGAGTACCCGTTGTGTGCTTATGAATATGGACGGCAAGGTAAAGCTTCTCCGTTATCCGTTCAAAAAGTTTTCCAATAATGTGCTGTCCGAAATAGATGTTGCATTCCCTATAGTTCACGGTACAAATGTTGAAGACGGCACCTTGCAGGGATATCTTAAAACCTTAGGACTTCCTTTTGTCGGCTGTGATGTAACCTCATCTGCCGTTGGTATGGATAAGTATGTTATGAAAACCGTACTTAAAGACAACGATGTGCCCGTGCTTGATTGTCTTCGCTTCAATCTTTCACAGTATTCAGAGCCTCAGAAATTAATTGATGCCTGCAGAGAAAAAATCGGTTATCCCGTTATTGTAAAGCCCGTAAACTTAGGCTCAAGCGTCGGTATAAGTGTCGCTCACAATGACTCTGAGCTGTCAGTTTCTCTTGACGATGCATTTAAGTTTGCTTCTCAGGTGCTTGTTGAAAGAGCAATAACAAATCTTAAGGAAATCAACTGCTCTGTTTTAGGCGATGTTGATTTTGCAGAAGCTTCCGAATGTGAACAGCCTGCAAAGAGCGACGAGATTTTAAGCTATGCAGATAAGTATACCTCGGGCGGCGGCGGTAAAAAAGGCGGCGGCTCAAAGGGTATGGCAAGCCTTGCAAGAAAGATTCCTGCAGATATAACCCCCGAAAGAAGAGAGGAAATCCGTTCTCTTGCAGTTAAAGCATTCCGGTGCCTTGGCTGTAACGGTGTTTCAAGAATCGACTTTATGATAGACGAGGATACAGATAAGGTCTATCTTAATGAAATCAACACCATCCCCGGCTCACTTTCGTTCTATCTCTGGGAGCCTTTAGGTGTACCGTACACAAAGCTTCTTGATAAAATGATTGCTCTTGCCTTAAAGCGCAGAAGAGAAGAGGAGAGTATAGTATTCTCCTTTGACACAAACATTCTCTCTATTGACCGTTCATTCGGCTCAGGCGGTAAAAACGGTAAATTAGGCGGCAAAATGGGCGGAAAATTCGGCGGTAAATTTTAAGAAAACAATATGGAACGCTGCCGTACGCTAAGCAACTTAAGTATTTTTCTGCAAATTACCGTATTCATATTGTAGGGAACGATGCCCACATCGTTCCGCATTTGGGAAAAGTTACTTTAATTTGCACGCAGATTTTGGTCAAACAAAGGTAAAAAAATTGCAAAAAAGTTAGAATTTGTTTTGGAGCGGAACGATGTGGGCATCGTTCCCTACCATTCATAACTTTAGCTTTGATAAGACAGATGCCTGGTTCTATATCTTATCTCACTTGTCCAATCGACACTTAATAACACTCCCTTATGCATATTAAACCACGGCAGACCGAGGAAAAATCGGTTCTGCCGTGTTTTTTTTTGTTGACTTATTCTTTCTTAACATATAAAATTATAATAGGTTATAATAAACAAAAGGGAGGCTTTTTATGCTTAATATAAATACTGTCACAAAAGAAGATATGCTCTTGATAAAGGATATTTTTCCTTTTTCTTCAGCCTCTCAGGTGCCTTTTGCTTTTTCTCTCGGAGAAAAAAGCTATAAGGGTATAACGGAAGAATTTTCTCCCTGTATTGAAATAGTGCACACAGATTCGCAATGTATTATTGATGAAATAACAGGTATAAATAAAAGCGGCTTTATGGTAAGGGCAAGAAAGAAGCAGTATCTTGATTTTCCCGTTGTTGAATGGACTGCCTTTGCTACCAACCGTGCAAGAAGCGACAGCGAAATTTTTTCATCTGCAACCGTCGGCGGATTTATAAAGGGTACAAATCCCGTAATTTCCTGCGGAAACGGTGACACAAGAGATGAAAAGGGTTTTAAGCGTGCATCAAAAAAACTGGACGAGCCTATGTTTATTTCTCCGTCAGGCGGCAGAGGAAGTGAGGGTGCTTCTCCCTTTATAACAATAAGCTTCCAAGAATATTCCGTAATTCTTGCTGTCGGCTGGCCCGGCTCGTGGATGATGGCTGTTGTTCCGACTGAAAACGGTGTAAAAATCGCACTCGGTCAGAAGCGCTGTTCAATGAGAATAAAGCCTCTTGAAACAATGCGTACCCCCTCTTTGACAATTTTGTCTTATAAGGGCGACGAAAACAGAGGCACTAACCTCTGGCGTAAGTTTTATCTTAAACACATAATACCGTGTGAGGCAGACGGACAAAGACTTAAATCCCGAATGTTTTTACACACCTTCGGCATTGACGGAAAAAATGAATTTTGCGGAATTACAACAGAAAATCAGATAAATGCTATAGACGAATATCTGAAAAGGGGAGCAAAGCCTGATGCCTGGTGGATAGATGCAGGCTGGTATTCCTGCGATTTTGATTGGTGGAAAACGGGTGACTGGCATCCCAACCCCGAACAGCTTCCCGACGGCTTCAGACCTATCAGCGATAAGCTGCACGAAAATAATATAGAGCTTCTTGTGTGGTTTGAGCCTGAAAGAATACTCGAAAATTCAAAATTCTTTTATCAGCATCCCGAGTGGCTTCTGAGAAGAAAAAAGGAAGACGGGGAAGAGGATATATGCTGTCTTGTAAATTACGCCGACAAGGATTGTCTTGAATATATAATAAATATGCTCGATAATATGATTAAGGTTTCCGGGATAGACATTTACCGTCAGGATTTTAACTTTGATCCCTTACCTTTCTGGGTGCAGAATGAAGCTCCCGACAGAACGGGTGCACTCGAAAATCTGCATGTGCAGGGAGTACTCAAGCTCTTTGATGAATTGAGAGCAAGAAATCCGGGACTTGTTATAGACTGCTGTGCATCGGGCGGCACAAGAAATGACCTTGACACCTTGCGCAGAGCTGTTCCCTTACAGTATACTGATGTAGGCTTAGATACACCCGAAATCAAGCAGGTGCAGTATCTTGAAATGTTCAGGTGGATACCGTATTTCCGCTCACACGCACAAGACCGTAAAAACGGGAAGCTGCTGAAGGATGAATATGCGTATCTCACCGCATTTGCTCCTGCAATGACATCAATGCTTGAATACTATGATTCCGATAAGGATTTCAGACTTTTCGGGAAGATGGAGCCCGTTTGGAGAAAAGCCGCCGAAATGCAGCTTAAAGGGGATTTTTATCCGCTTTATAATCCCGACGGTGAATGGTATGCCGTGCAGTTTGATGTGCCCGAAGAAAAAGCAGGCTTTATACAGGTTATAAGAAATGCAGCTGCAAAAAAGTCAGCAATTGATGTAAAGCCCTTTATAAGAGCAGATGAAAAATATGTTTTCACAAATGCTCTCACGAACGAAGAAAAACGCGCAGACGGCGCAGGACTTGAAACGGGACTTTCATTCTATTCTTCTGCAAGAAGAGGAGAAATATGGTTCTATAAAAGTGAAGTTAAGGAAAACTGATAATGGCACGATTTTTTACTCTTTGTTCCTCAAGCTCGGGGAACTCTACATATATAGGCACTCACTCCCACGGTGTTCTCATAGATGCAGGCACGAATAACAAGCAGCTTTTGTTGTCCTTGTCTGCGGCAGGAATTTCCCCCGAAAGCGTGAAAGCCGTTTTTGTGACACATGAGCACACAGACCATACGGGTGCTTTAAGAGTGTTTGCTTCAAACAGAAATCTACCCGTATATGCAACGGGCGGCACGCTTGCAGGACTTCTTGACTGCGGTGTTATAAACGGTAAATTTCCGTATAATAAGCTTCTCGGTGAGAGTGTTGAGATTGCGGAGGATATACAGGTAACAAGCTTTAAAACCTCGCACGACTCAAGGGAGAGCTGCGGATATAAAATTATCCTGCCTGACCGAAAAATAGCAGTAGCCACCGATACGGGATATGTAAGCGACGAGATGCTCGATACTCTTTCGGACTGTGATATGGTGCTGATAGAATCAAATTATGATGAAGATATGCTTGATTACGGCCCCTATCCGCCGTATCTCAAGGCAAGAATACGCTCAAAAACGGGGCATCTGTCAAATCACGACTGCGCAGAAGCTGTATGTAACCTTTTTGCAAGAGGTGTAAGGCGCTTTGTTTTAGGGCATCTGAGCCGTGAAAATAATACACCCGAAAGAGCCTTTTCCTGCACGAATGCGGCACTTAAAAGAATGGGTGCTGTTGAGGGCAGAGATTACATACTCAAGGTTGCTCCCGTCGGAAAAATGGATAAAATAATAACTTTCTGAGGTTTTTTATGTTAAGTGTTGATATAATTTGTGTGGGTAAATTAAAGGATGCATTTTTTGAGGATGCATCAGATGAATACCTCAAACGCCTTAAAGCCTATTGCCGTATGACTGTTACGGAAATCAAGGCAGCCGCCTTGCCCGATGAGCCTAACGACACACAGATAAATGCCGCATTGGAAAAAGAGGGGAGCGAGATACTGAAAAAAATTCCCGCGTCCGCAACGGTTGTAGCTCTCTGTATTGAGGGTAAGCTCTTTTCCTCTGAGGATATGGGTACTCTTTTTAACAATGTCAGCAATTCGGGAGTGTCAAGAGTGGTGTTTATAATAGGCGGCTCATACGGACTGAGTGAAAATGTTAAAAAGCGATCAGATGTACGCTTATCAATGTCCAAAATGACATTCCCGCACCGTCTTGCAAGAATTATGCTCTTAGAACAGATTTACAGAGGCTTCAAGATAAATGCAGGAGAAAAATATCATAAGTAAAAACGATAGGGTGACGGTAGCAATCCGAACCAAGCCTGAAATCATCCGATAAAAAACACGGTTCAGATTACTACCGTCACCCTAAAGTTATATCAGTTTTAATTGTTTGATAAAAATACAGTTTTGTTGAATTTTGATTTAATTATTATAAGCAGAGGAAAAATTTGCTCTGCTTAGTTTTTTTAACTTGTCAATTATAAAAGAAAAGAGGGTGAAAGAGTGGATATTCTTAACAGTGAAGGCATTTTTGATGATAAAATGTGGAAAGAATGTTTTGCAGGTATAAAGAAACTGTGTGAATATAAGCTCAGAAGCTGTCCCGATGAAATCGATAATGTCATATCCGATGTGTACCTTGCTTTTGTAATTGAGATACACAATAATAAAGTCCCCGATAATCCCCAAGCATGGCTTTATTCTGTTGCAAATAATATTATCAAAGACAAATATTCACAGCTTAATAAGCAGAATCATTTCAGTATAAGCATATCGTCACACGACATTGAAGCAATGGAGCTGACAGTATTTCCCGATTTGTCAGATGCGATGATTTCGGATGCAGATATAACTCTTATGGCAGACAAAATTTTTTCGCAGCTGTCGCAGGAAGAACAACAGATTCTTACATATTTTCATTATGAAAACAAATCAATGAAAGAAATTGCTGACATTATAAATAAAAGCGAAAGTGCCGTAAAACAAAAACATTACAGGCTTTGCTTAAAGGTCAGACGGCTGATAAAAGAGAGCATAGAAAATTATTAAATTTTTTATGTTACCTTTTTGAAAAAATGACACTAATATGTTGAAGGTGCTTATTATGAATAAGGAAATATTACAAGAAATATTGCAAACAGAGTCTGTTTCCTTTTCTTCAGAGGAAATTCAGCAGATGCTGGACGAGGAGCTTGAAAAATCTCCCGAAGAGATGGATACTCAGCTCATTGATTTGTGCATTGATGTTTTGAATATGCAAAATGCTCCCGACAAAAAAGAAACAAAGAAACACAAAAATATAGGTGTAAAAAAGATATTGCTTATTGCAGCAATTATCGGTATAGTCGCTGCATTGGCTATACCTGTCGGAGCTGATATTCCGGCAATTGAATCACAGGGCGGCATTGTCAATGTGCTGGAAAATTTCATCCGTGTTAATCTCACAGGGGGTAAGGAATATAATCTGTCTGTTGAATTTTCTACTTACGGTATTCCGCATGAGTTAATTCCCTGTAAATTCTACAAAGAGGAGTGCATTATAACTGATGTTGGGCCTGCAGGAGATAATGCATATCGTTTTGGATTTGAATTAACAGACTTGGATACTGATGGGTATATTGCTGTTGGATATGTTCCTGATGAGTTTGAGTTTGGATATAAATATGCAGATATTTATGCAGAGGTTGAGCAGTTAAAGAAGATGACAGTTAACGGGATCGATATGTTGATTTATTCTACTGTTGACGGTGATGTTGATGTAAATTATTTTGTTGATAATTTTAGTTTTTCAATTTGCTTCAGGGATTTAACAGTTAATGAAGCAACAGAAATTATCAGAAACTTTTAACGCATAGCTTTTACTTATAAAATTAAATAACGCATTCAAGCGGCAGTGTTTCTGCTTTTTATAAAGCATTGCACTGTCGCTTGTTTTTTTAGCATAAGTATATAGCTGTGGAAATATACAAAATTAAAATATTGAAAATGTGCAATTCTACAAAAAATTGAAAATATCAAAAGAATTTGTGTTACTTTTTCTGTTTTATGTTACTTTATTATTGAAGAGTATACATTCAAAAAAGCAGGGGAGAGGATAATATGCTGTATAATTTTACTGTTGAACTGAATGACAATGATTATTATCAATTCAATAAAAATCATTCAAATAAATCTGCCGTATCAAAATACAAAAGAAGCTATTATGAAAAGTCCACTGCTGTTGTTGCAGCAGCAATCGGGCTGATTACGATATTTGCGAATAAAGATAAGCTTTTTGCAAATCCGATTGTTTTTTTGCTTTGTATAATTTTTTATTCTGTGCTTGTAGCTGTGATTATAATATGTGACAGAAAATTTACAGTTTTTCTTAATGCACAAATTGAAAAAGAAAAACAAAAGGATAAACAGCCCCGTTCACAATATATAACATTGCAATTCTTTGAAGATTTTGTTTTTGCAAAAGATGATTTCGTTGAAAGAAAGTTTAAGTATGATATAGTTAAGAAAACAGATATTGATAAAAATGCAGTATATGTTTATGATACCACATACAGTGCATATGTAATACCTTTACGGTATTTTGAAAATCAGGAACATATTGATTCTTTCTGTGATTTTATGAACAGAAAGCTTCAGGAAGTAAAAAAATCAGAATAAGACATCTGCACAGAAAGAGGTGATACTGATGTGGCGTTAAATATGAAAAAAGACTTTTGGTTAAAAAATGTTTATGAAAAATTATATAGTTAAAGGATTGGTACAGTGAAAAAGAGAAAAGGAGTAAAATTTATAGCAACAATTTTGTGTTTGTTATTATTAGTAAATGTCGGAAGTAGTTATAATGAACCGCTTAATTGTGAAGAAATTACATTCAATACAAATATAGGTGGAGGATATGGTATTAAAAATGAAGGATATGTTAGTACGCTATGTTTTTCCGCAAGACGAAATGGGGTACAAGGATTTGTTGTGGCTGGTCATGCAGGAGATGTTGTTGGTGAGACATTTACATACAACGGAGTTTCAATAGGAACTGTTACAAAAATAGCATTTAAGGATAGGTCTACAGCAGATGCGGCATTTGTGCAAGCAAATAGTAATGTGACTCCTACGAATATATTGAAAAATAATGGGGCAATATGGGCAGCGCAAAATAGTATGCCCGTTAACACAACTGTTTATATCTATGGAAATACTTCAAAATTGCAATCAGGTACTATAACATCAACTAATGTAGCCGGACGCGGTCCGGATGGAATAAGAATGATAAGTCAATATGGAGCTTCATATAGTGCTACAGGAGGGGATAGCGGAGCGCCAGTTTTATATTATGAGGGGAATTATGGTGGTCAATCAAAATATTCATTAGTTGGACTTCATTCCGCAAGTGATACAACAACTTCTGTTTCTATTTTTTCTCCTTATGGAAATATTGTCAATGAATTACAGGTCTCTTGTATAACGGGGTAAAACAATGAAAAAAATTATATTTAATTGTGTAGTGTGGTTATCACTAATTGTATTTTTTGTTTCCTGTTCTGCTGAAATCAGTGATGTTATACCGCTAAAAGCAACTGTCTGTATTAATAATGAATTTCTTATCACATTATCGTGTCCGCAATATGAATTTATGAAAAGGGATGTCGAAAATATACACTATAGTGTCAATGTTGAATATGTAGGGGAAGACGAAAGTATAGAAATCAGAAGCAGTATGTCCATTTGCGCATTTTCGGTTAAAAATTCGGCAGGTGAAAGTGTTTATAACGGAGTTATTCCGGATTTATTGCGCACTGGCACATTGCTGCGCAATGAACCGAATATTACTGATTTTACAGGGGAAGATTTTGTTGATTTTCTTGAACTTGATGACGGTGAATTACTACCCGATACATATATAGTTGTTGCATTCGGACATTTTGCCGCAAGCGATAATGCCCAAGATTACAATTTCTCTCTTGAATTGCCTTTGATAATCAAATAAAATTTATGCAAAACAAAAAGGCTATGCCCGAGAGCATAGCCTTTTTACTTTTGGAAAAATCAGTTGTCGTAAACGCTGACCTTTTTGCGGTCTTTGCCGTAACGCTCAAACTTAACTTTGCCGTCGATAAGAGCGAAGAGTGTGTCATCTGAACCCTTGCCTACATTGTTGCCGGGGTGGATGTGTGTTCCACGCTGACGAACGATGATGGTGCCGGCGTTAACAAACTGTCCGTCGCTTCTCTTTGTGCCGAGTCTTTTGGATTCGGAGTCACGGCCGTTACGGGTTGAACCCATACCTTTTTTATGAGCGAAAAGCTGAATGTTTATTTTAAGCATTGCTTACACCTCCGTTGTTACTTTTACAAAATCGGGATACTGTTCGGATAATCCTTCTAAATGAAGCTTTAAGCCTCTGAAGATATCCTCGGCGGATTTACCGCCTGTTACAGTAAAATACATATATCCGTCGTCTGCCTGAGCTTCGGCTTCAATTCCCATAATCTCAGTTACGGTGTTTGCCGCCATATATGCCGCGGAAGAAACTGCTGCGCAGATTATATCCTGTCCGTATTCAGCCGAACCGGAATGGCCTTTAATTTCAAAGCCTGTTATTGCGCTTTCACGGATAAAGAAAGTTGCTGTAATCATTATGCGTTGATAGCAGCGATTTCAACCTTTGTGTAGGGCTGTCTGTGACCGAGCTTTCTCTTCTCGTTCTTCTTTGACTTGTAGGTCATAACAGTAATCTTCTTTGCCTTGCCGTTCTTTACGACCTTAGCAGCAACTGTTGCACCTTCAACATAGGGAGCACCTACTTTGATGCCGTCGTCACCTGCAACTGCAATAACCTTGTCAAAAACGTATTCGCTGTCACTTTCAACGTCAAGCTTCTCGATAAAAACAACGTCGCCTGCTTCTACCTTGTACTGCTTTCCGCCTGTTTCAATAATTGCGTACATGATTTTTCTCCTTTATAAGTCTCGCTGCCAAAGGCGGGATAAGTCCTCTTTTGCACATAGTGCGCCCTTGTTGCATGCGGCAAGAAGTATATTATCACAAATTATTATATAAGTCAATTATTTTCTTGGTTTATAAGTTAAACGACGGCATAGAAAATATGCACGAACTGACAGCCTTTTTTTGGCTAAATTTTACAAAAAACAATATGTAAAATTTTAACCAAAAAAATAAAATTTTCTTAATAAAATATTTAACTTTTTAGCCTTGTTTTTTTAGCATTATATTATTATAATTAGAGTAGTATATTTTGTGTTCAAGTAGGATAAAAAAGTGGGAAAGAGAAAAAATCTTGATTTTAATTCAAGGGCAGGTCAGAAACGCCCTTTGCTTATATGGATAAGTCTTGTTGCGGCGGTGATTTTAGCCGGAATAATGTCTTTTGTTATTTTATTGGCAGTAAACGATTTCAGCGTTGAAAAGCTTCTGGGAGCAAGGCAGTCTGAAAACACCGAAACAACAACTGCTCCCGGTGAAGAGGAAACTTCACAGCCGGCTGAAGCCTATACGGATGAAAATGCGCTGAATTTTCTTGCATTGTGTGTTGATGAAACGGATGTTATTCTGTGTGAGCTGATTTCTGTTTCGGTTGCCGAAAATGCATTGAGAATAAAACCCGTGTCACCCGATATTTCTTTAGAATACGGCGGCAGCACATTGTCTTTGCAGGAGCTTTTTGAACGCTATTCCGTCAAAGCGGTATGTGAAGCCTTTGAGACCCGTGATACCCGTATAGACCGATGGGTGGTAATAGATGAGAATTCCTTCAAAACAATGATGAAAAGCCTCGGGGAGGTTGCTGTTTTCCTTGAAAAGGATGTGTCGTATGTTGTTGATTCCATAACATACACTTTGAATGCAGGTACCCGTAATATGACAAGCGAAACTCTGCTTAATTATCTTAAGTATGCAGGAAAGGGCGATGAGCTGGCACTTTTGCAGGCTCAGGCGGTTGCAACTGTTATTTCAACACATTTTACCGTTGAAAATCTGGAAAAAGGCGAAAAATTTTTTTCTTCTCTGATTAATCTTGTTGATACAAATATCAATGCCTTTGATTTTAACAATTCCTATACTGCAATTTATAATTTTATTGAAAATTCACCTGAAATCAGTGTTATAAACTGATAATTGAAACGGAAAAAAGAATGAAAATTTGCAAAAAAGCTGTAGCTCTTTTGCTTTGTTTTGTAACTGTTTTCGGATTTGTGTCCTGTTCGGGAGACGGTTTTCTGGAAATTTTTGTCCGTCATTTTACCCAGGGCGGAGGATTATATATGAAAACGAGCTGGGATGAAGATATTTCCGAGCCCGATTTTGTTGATTTTACCGTTTACCGCAAACACTTTGAAGAGCTTAACGAAGCACAGAAAAGAGTTTATAAATTTATATACAATTCAATATTTTCGCATCCGAATAAAATATATGTAAAAAATATTTCTTCCGATGAAATGCTCGGGGTTTTTGAGGCTCTGAAATACGATAATCCGCATCTTTTATGTCTTGCAGATGATTTCAGCTTCCTTGAATCAGGGTCAATGCTTTGCTTTATTCCTAAATATATGCATACCACCGAGGAATGTAAGCCGCAGAGCGAAAAGCTTGTGTCTGCCGCAAAGGATATCATTTGTGTTTTGGAGGAAGAAAACGAAGATGATGAATTTGTCAGAGAGGTTTTTGTCAATGACACAATTGCACAGAATTGTGCTTACGGTGAAACGGAAAATTCTTCGTTCGCATCGGGAGTGTTTTTTGATAAAAAGGCAGTCTGTACGGGTTACTCACTCGCTGCAAAGCTGTTGTTTGATCTGTGTAAAATAGAAAGCTTTACTGTATCAGGTAACGCTGTGCAGGACGGAACAAAAGAGGGGCATATGTGGCTTGTTGTTAAAATAGACGGGCAGTGGTATCATTTTGACCCCACTTGGAATGATCCTGAAAGTGCTGATGAAAACTCCGTATGCGGCTACCGATATTTTAATCTGACTACCGAAGAAATCTCAAAAACTCATTCTGACTTCACTCTTCCGGAGAATGTTGAGTGTGTTTCATATGAAGCACAGTATTACATACGAAACGGCTTATTCTGTACACAGGAAAACTGGCATGATATTGTTGAGCATACTATTCAGAGTGTTGTCTTTGAACTCCCTGCCTGCGCGGCATTTGAGTTTGAAAGCAGTCAGCTTCTTGATGAGGTGTGTGACACTCTGTTTGTCAGCTCCTCTTATCTTGCAAGGGTACTCAACCGTGTATATCGCTACACAGGAAAAAAAGCAACCGACTATTCTCTTGCTTATTCAACAGATGAAAACAGAAATATACTTGAAATATATTTCAGATAAACAATGTAAATTAATTAAAGGGGTAATAAATTATGGCAATTTTAATCACAGGCGGTGCCGGATATATCGGCTCGCACACCTGCGTTGAGCTTCTTAATGCAGGAAAGGAAATCGTTGTTCTTGACAACTATTCAAACTCTTCTCCCGAAGTAAATGCCCGTGTAAAGGAAATCACAGGCAAGGATTTCGATGTTGTTGAATGTGATATCCGTGATGAAAAAGGACTTCATGATGTTTTCACAAAGTATGATATCAATTCCGTTATTCATTTTGCAGGTCTTAAGGCAGTCGGTGAGTCCTGTCAGAAGCCTCTCGAGTATTATGAAAACAACATCGGCGGCACGGTAACTCTTCTCAAGGTTATGGCTGCGCACAATGTAAAGACTATTGTTTTCAGCTCTTCTGCAACTGTTTACGGTGAAAAGAATGTGGCTCCCTTCCATGAAGAAATGGAAGTTGGCGGCACAACCAACCCCTACGGCACCACAAAGCTTTATATTGAAACAATTCTTCAGGATTTATGGAAATCCGATAATGAATGGAGCGTAAGCATTCTCCGTTATTTCAATCCCATAGGTGCACATTCAAGCGGCAGAATAGGTGAATCTCCAAACGGAATCCCTAACAACCTTATGCCCTATATTTCACAGGTTGCAGTAGGTAAGCGTGAAAAGCTTTCCGTTTTCGGTGATGATTACGAAACTCAAGACGGTACAGGTGTAAGAGATTACATTCATGTTGTTGACCTTGCTTTAGGTCATGTTGTGGCACTTGAAAGAGCTATGAAAATAAATGCCTGTGAGGTATTCAATCTCGGTACAGGTAATGGTGTAAGTGTACTTGAGCTTGTAAAGGCTTTTGAAGAAGCAACAGGCGTAAAGGTTCCCTATGTAATTGCTCCCAGACGCCCCGGTGATATTGCAACCTCATATTCAGATGCTTCAAAGGCCGAAAAGGTACTCGGCTGGAAAGCAACAAGAAACGCATTTGATGCCTGCAGAGATACCTGGAACTGGCAGAAAAACAATCCTGACGGATACAATGCTTGATTATGATAAAATTTCTTTCTAAATTTTTTATAAAAGGTAACAGCTCAAAAGAACATCTGCGTTCAGTCTACGGAATGCTCTGCTCGGTTATGGGAATCTCTCTTAATATACTGCTGTTTGCGATTAAATTTCTTGCAGGTATGTTAAGCGGTGCAATTTCCGTAACAGCTGATGCATTCAACAATCTTTCGGACTCGGGCTCATCTCTTATCACACTTATGGGCTTCAGACTAAGCCGTAAGAAGCCTGACCCTGCGCATCCCTTCGGGCACGGCAGAATAGAATATCTGTCAGGTATAGCAGTATCTGTTCTGATAGTGCTTATGGGCTTTGAGCTTCTGTCAAGCTCTGTTGAAAAGATTTTTAATCCTGAGCCGGTAGAAGTAAGTGTTGTTGTTATCGCAATTCTGATTGTTTCGGTTGCCGTTAAAGGTTATATGTATCTGTACAATAAAAAGTACGGAAAGCTTTATTCCTCCTCCGCAATGCTTGCAACAGCAACGGACTGCCTTTCGGATGCTCTTTCAACAACAGTTGTTCTTGTATCAATGCTTATAACCCGTTTTACCGATGTGAACATAGATGCTTACTGCGGATGTGCGGTTGCTCTGTTTATTCTGTATGCAGGTGCAAAATCCGCCTACGAAACCGTACAGCCTCTTCTGGGACAGCCTCCCGAAAAGGAAACTGTTGACAGAATATCCGAAATTGTGCTTGGGTTCGATATAGTGCTCGGCATACACGACCTTGTTGTTCACGATTACGGTCCGGGCAGACTTATGATATCCTTACACGCAGAGGTTGATTCAAAGGGAGATATTCTTGCAATCCACGATGAAATTGATAATATAGAAAAGACTCTTGAAGATAAGCTTAACTGTTCAGCGGTTATACATATGGATCCTATTGTTACGGATGATGAAGAAATAAGATCATATAAGGAGCTTGCAAAAAAGGCGTGCTCTGAAATTTCCGCAGAAATAGGTATGCACGATTTCAGAATGGTAAAGGGAAATACTCACACAAATCTTATTTTTGATGTTGTTGTGCCTTTCGGATTTAATCTGAATGATGATGAGCTTAAAAATCGGGTTAATTCAAAAATAAGGGAAACTGACAGCAAACTGTTTACTGTTATAACTGTTGATAAGGATTATACCGACACTGTTAAATGATTTGTTGACTTTTAGTAAAATTTTTTGTATAATCAATATGTGATAAATTATTTTCGGAGGCTGAAAATATTATGAAAAAAGCATTAAGCGTTTTTTTGGCAGTATTTATGGTTTTTGCAGCCTGCACACCGGTATTTGCTGCAAAAATAACAAGCTATCAGGTCAATTTTGAGAATACTGTTGACGGTTCAGACTGGTATCACGGATATGCCTTTGTAAATTCCGTTGACGGTAAAATTCAGTATGTTCCCGATGAAGACGGTATTTATGTATACTATGCAAAGGGCGGCAGATACACTACATGGGATAATCTTTTTGATTACAATAAGCCTGAAAACCCCGAATGGCACAGTCCTGATGTGCTTGTTTCAGCTATTGTAACAGAGGGTGAAGCATTTGAATTCCAGTTGTGGTCAATGGAATATAATCTTGCAACAGCATATGTAACAGCTAACGGTGAAAAGCTTACTCCCGATGAAAACGGTGTGTATACTGTAACACCAACTGCAAACACAGTAATTAAAATTGTTGAAAAAGATGAAAACGGCAGCGATGCACTTATGAAGAACCATTATGAGATTCAGTTAGCTTCAGGTGACGGCTTCAAATGTAAGCCTCAGCAGAACGCTAACTACAAATATGTTCTTTACGGTGATGATTTCTACTTCAGAGTAAAGCTTGATGAAGGTTATTCGGGTGCAGGAATGACGGTAGGAATCACAAGAGGAATTGATATTCTCACAGAATATCTTGAAGAGGATGCCGATTTGTTCCTTGAGGTGCTTAACAGAACCGAACCTCTCACATCCTACGGTGTTGACAGTGAGGGTTATCGTTTATATAAGATTGAAAATATCACATCAGACTGCAGAATTGTTGTAAACGGAGTTGAAGAACAGTCAGAGGATGACGGTATAATGGGTCTTCTTATGAGAATTTTAAGACTCATCCTCAACTTCTTCGGTATTGAGCTTGATATTCTCGATGATCTTACTGCATACTATAATGTTGAAGTTGTTAACAACAATGAAAATGTTGCATATGAGGTTTATCTCGGAAGCGAAGATTATACCGAAAAAGGCAAATTTACAGTAACCAGCGGACAGGGTGTTGTTGTTAAGGTAACAAAGGATTCTCCGGATGAAAATGTAAAGGTTACATGGAATCCCACAAATCTTGATGCTTCCTATAGCTCAGCATGGTATGCCGAATATGATAAAGAAGGTAATGTTATTTATACATCAGTATATTATATTGACAATATAAGCACAGACACAAATATTGTTATCTCATAATTGTTAAACAGTATAAAAATTTGTCCCGTACACCTTTGAAGTGTACGGGATTTTTTTCAGCATTTATATTCTTTATTACAGTTCAACCTGTATGCTTGCAAGATATTTTATAATATCTTTCCTTCTTATAATTCCTATGAAAACCTCTCTGTCATCCACTACGGGGACAAAGTTCTGGGAATAGGCTTTGTTCAGTATTTCATCAATGGAAGCACTTGCGCTTACGGGCTGATATACTTTTCTTATAATTGTTTTCAGCTGAGTTTTTTCCAACTTTTTTATATCGGGATTGTTATTGTTATAAAGTGCCCATAAAAAGTCACCTTCTGTAACGGTTCCCTGATAATGTCCTTCATCATCAATAACAGGTATTGCGGCATAACCGTGATACTTCATTTTTTTAAGTCCCTGTCTGACAGAGCTGTCTATATTCAGATATTCAACATCGCTTTTCGGTGTAAGAAAACGCAGAATATTCATTATATTCTCCTTTTGTAAATTTTCTGTTCTTTACTGCCAATTATATATTTTTTTGCTGAATACTAACTTAAAAAAATGTTAAATATTGTTAAATTCCGAAATATGCCTTTGCATTGCCGAAGGAAATATTCTTTACGATTGCTTCGAGCTCTTCCATATCAGCCGGATATTCGCCGTTTTCAACGAGATTGCCTATATATTCGCAAAGAATTCTTCTGAAATACTCGTGACGCGGATAAGAGAGGAAGGAACGGGAGTCTGTTACCATTCCCACAAAGTTTGCAAGCACCCCGAGGTTTGCCAAAGCGTGCATCTGCTGTGTCATTCCGTCAATATTATCATTGAACCACCATGCTGTGCCGAACTGAATTTTTGATGCGGCTTCATCCGACTGGAAGTTTCCGAGCATTGTGCCTAAAACATAGTTATCCTTGGGATTGAGTGTGAAAAGAATTGTTTTCGGTAAAGCATTTTCATATTCGAGTGAATTGAGAAGTGCGGAAAGCTTTACTGCACATTCGTGGTCTGCTATTGAATCGTAGCCGCTGTCGGGACCGAGTTTCTTGAACATTTTTGTGTTGTTGTTTCTTAATGCGCCGATGTGTATTTCAGTTGCCCAGCCTCTTTTTGCATATTCCTTTGCAAAAAATCTGAACAGCTCGGTTTTGTATGCTTCAATTTCATTGCTTTGAAGCTCTTTTCCTGCAAGCTTTTTTTCAAAAATTGCTTCAAGCTCTTGTTCATTTGCGCGAAGATAGGGAACTGCAGTGAATGCATGGTCTGTTGCACGGCAGCCGAGTTCGGCAAAAACCTCTATTCTTGACAGAAGTGCTGTTTTAAGCTCAGCATAAGAAGCTACTTTTTGGCCGTAAACATTTTCGAGTGATATAAGCCAGTCAAGGTAAGCAGGAGCTTCTATTGCTAATGCCTTGTCGGGACGGAATGCGGGAAGCACCTTGCATTTGAATGATTTATCCTGTGCAATAAGTCTGTGATATTCGAGTGTGTCGGCAGCATCATCTGTTGTGCATACACAGGCAACATTCGATTTTTCAATAAGCTCTCTGGGCGTAAATCCGCCTTCAGCTATCATTGCATTTGCTTTTTCCCAGATAGCGTCTGCGGTTTTTTCGCTGAGAGGCTCATATATTCCGAAATATCTCTGTAATTCAAGGTGAGTCCAATGATAAAGAGGATTGCCTATGAGCTTCGGCATACATTTTGCCCACATTCTGAATTTTTCATAGGAGCTTGTTTTACTTCCTGTGATGTAATCTTCATTTACACCGCAGCCGCGCATACCGCGCCACTTGTAATGGTCGGCAGAAAGCCAAAGCTCGGCTAAATCACGGGGAGTTTTGTTTTCGTAAATTTCCTTGGGCTGCAGATGGCAATGCCAGTCAAAAATAGGTTCAGCTTTACAAGCTTCAAAAAGCTTGAGCGCAGTTTCTGTTGAAAGGAGAAAATCTTCCCCCATAAATTTTTTCATTATTATGCACCTCTGTTTTATTGTCTGATTTTTACAGCTTTATTAAATCAATAGCCTTTGTCGGACACACTTCACTGCAGGCACCGCAAGCGGTACACAGGGAATTATCAACCCTTGCAACAAAATTATCCATTGTTACGGCATTGTTAGGACATGCTTTCACGCACTTTGTACAGCCGATACAGCCGGTTGTGCAGTCCTTTCTTGTTTGAGCCCCTTTATTGTGATTTTTACAAAGCACGGCAGCGGTAAGCTGACCTTTAGGCATAAGCTCAATGAGATTTTTCGGACAGGTGTTTACACACATCCGACATGCTCTGCACAGCGAAGGGTTTACAACCGCCACACCGTCACACAGCAGAATAGCGTCATAAGGACATGCTCTTGCACAGTCACCGAGACCTAAGCAGCCGTAGGTGCAGTTTTTGTCCCCGCCGAAAAGCTGTGAAGCCATTTTGCAGCTCGGAACCCCCGAATATATCATTTTTGTTTCTGCTTTGTCGCGTGTGCCCTTACAGCAAACAACAGCTGTCATAGGCATAATGTTTCCTGCCGCAAGTCCCATAATACCTGCGATTTTTTTTGAAGCTTCATTTCCTCCGGGAGCGCAAAGTGAAGTGTCTGTTGTTTCTCCCTGAGAGAGAGCAGATGCATATGCAGAGCATCCCGCAAAGCCGCAGGCACCGCAGTTTGCTCCTGGGAGTACTTCTTCTATCTGAAGAGCCTTCTCATCGACCTTGACAGCCATAAGCTTTGAAAGAACCGAGAGAAGCAAGCCCGCAAGAATACCTATACCTGCAACAATAATGACTGCAAAAACTATCTGAGTCATATTATCAGTTCCTTTCTTTTATTACATAAGCCCCATACCCTCAATCAGTCCCGCAAAGCCCAAAAAGCTTACGGATACTATTGAAGCGGCAATAAGCGTTATCGGAAGTCCCTGCAAAAATCTGGGAATATCGGCAGTTTCAAGGCGAGAACGGACTCCTGCGAAAAGAACCATAGCGAGCATAAAGCCAACACCTGCCGCAAAGGAGTTTACCATAGAGTGTAAAAAGCCGTAGTTATAGTCGGCAAACACGGAAATGTTATCAATGTTGAGGATAACAACACCTAAAACAGCACAATTTGTTGTGATGAGAGGAAGATAAATTCCCAATGCATTATAAAGGGACTTTACATATTTTTTGAGTACGATTTCGACCACCTGAACCAATGCGGCAATAACCAGAATGAAAACTATTGTCTGCAGAAATTCAAGGTCATAATTTTCTAAAAGAATATTTACGGGATAGGTAACGGCAGTTGCAATAAGCATAACGAAAATGACCGCGCCGCTCATTCCCAGTGCCGTGTTGAGCTTTTTTGAAACACCTAAAAAAGGACATATTCCGAGGAATTTTGAAAGGGTGAAATTCTGGGTGAGTATCCCCATAACAAGTAAGGCAATAAAGAATTTCATTGTGCTTCACCCTCCTGTAATTTACTGCAGCTTGAGGCAAGCGGACATCCTTCGCAGCCTGAAAGAACAGCTTTTTTGAGGCCTTTTTTCTCGGATATTTTATTTGCAACAGCCATAAGAATACCGAAAACAAAGAAGCCGCCTGCAGGAAGAATAAATATTGTCATAGGTGCAAGACCTATGCTTTCCAATGCAGCATTGAAATCAAGTCCCTTGAAAGAGCCTAGGTCAACAAAGGCTGCGAGCATAGTGTCTATTTCAGAAAGAAGAGTGCCTCCGCCGAGAAGCTCTCTGACTAATCCCATGCACGATAAAGCAGCCGTAAAGCCTATTCCCATTCCAAGACCGTCAACAGCAGAAACAAGAACGGGATTTTTGCTTGCAAATGCTTCGGCTCTGCCGAGAATAATACAGTTTACAACAATAAGAGGAAGAAATACCCCTAAGGATTCATCAAGAGCGGGAACAAAGGCCTTGACAAGCATCTGAACTATTGTTACGAAAGAAGCTATTATAACAATATACGACGGTATCCGTGCTTTTGAGGGGATAAGCTTTCTTAATGCGGAAATAACAACATTTGAGCAGATAAGAACTATTGTTGTTGCAATTCCCATTCCGATTGCATTGACAATGCTTGTTGATGTTGCCAGTGCAGGACAGGTTCCGAGTACCAGTCTTAAAACAGGGTTTTCTTTAAGAAGTCCTTTCGTGAGCTCTTTACAGTAATTATATTTTGTTTTTGCCATGCATTATTCCTCCTTCCCCGACATAATCTCATCATACATTTCCAATGCCTGATTAACAGCGCTTGTTACTGCATTTGAAGAAATAGTTGCACTTGTTATTGCATCAATCTCGTTTTCTTCAGTTTTGCCGTTTTTTGTTACGGAAAGCTTGCCTGATTTACCGTTGTACTGATTAAGGAAGCCTTCGTTTTTAGCTTTCATACCAAGCCCCGGAGTTTCGTTTATGGCAAGAATTGATACCTTTGTTATTGCACCGTCAATATTTATTCCTGTCATAACTTCGATTTCACCGCCGTAGCCGTTGGCGGATGTTGTGAATACATATCCTATTTTTTCTGTATTTTTAAGAGCAACATAATATATTGTACCGTCTGCCGCAGCCGCTTCTTCAAAAGAAGTGGCCTCGGGAATAACAGTTTTTCGGGATTCGTTTGCTTTTTGCAGATTATTTTCTGCTATTGCAGGAGCGGTTACACCGTTTATTCCTGCTAAAAGTCCTGCTGCAACGGCACATATAAGAAAGAGGGAGAGAGCAGTTTTTATAATTTCTTTTATGTCTTTGCCGTTCATACAGCTTTTACCTCCTTTACTTTCTTTTCTTTTGTAAAGCCGAAGTATTTTTCAGCTGTGAGCTTTTCTATAAGAGGGCAGGCAATATTCATAAGAAGAATTGAATACGAAACACCTTCGGGAACAGAACAGTAAAGTCTTATAATACAGGTGAGTAAGCCGCAGCCTATACCGAAAACGATTTTGCCTTTTTTGTTTATAGGACTTGTTGTGTAATCTGTTGCCATAAAGAATGCACCAAGAAGAAGACCGCCGCCGAGAAGCTCATATGCTGTATAATAGATGTTGAAATCCGATGCAATGAACATAAAAACAGCAACAGTACCTATAAAAGTAAAGGGGATTGCGAGCTTTATAACACCTCTTGCAAGGAGATATATCGCTCCGAGAATTAAAGCTACGGAGCAGACTTCACCGATACAGCCCTGCCGTACACCGAAGAGCATATGAAGAAGAGATGGCAATTCTCCGTCACTTATAAGCTGTTTTAACTGTGATGTTACATTTGCATCAAGATTTATTGACGAAAGCTGCGCCAGAGGTGTTGCCCCGGCTACGGTGTCAACTGGAGCGAAAGTCGGTTGTGAGAAGCTTGTCATTGCCCCTGCAAAGGAAACAAGCAGAACAATTCTTGCCGTAATGGCAGGATTTGCAAAATTCTGACCGATTCCTCCGAAGAACTGTTTCACAACAACTATGGCAACCAGACTGCCGATAACACATATCCAAAGCGGAATATCTGCAGGCAGATTAAAAGCTAAGAGCAGACCTGTAACAACTGCGCTCAGGTCCCCGATTGTGTTGTGCCTTTTCATAATTTTTCTTGAAAGTGCTTCAAATACAACACAGCTCACGATACATACTGCGATTACCAGAGCCGCTTTGAAGCCGAAAACAGCAACGCCTGCAAAGGCAGCAGGGATAAGAGCTATAATAACATCAAGCATAATTCCCGTAACTGTTAAGGTTCCTTTAAGATGCGGGGAAGCACTTACGGTAAGTTTGTTTGCTTCGCTCATTTTTTTGCACCTGCCTTCCTTACAACATCTTTAGCTAAACGCATATACTGAACAAGCGGCTTTCCTGCCGGACAGGAATATGCACAGCTTCCGCATTCCATACAAACAGAAATGCCAAGCTTTTTCAATGCTTCACAGTCTTCTGAAAGTGCGTATTTTTCTATCTGAGTGGGAACAAGACTCATCGGACATGCCTCGTGGCATCTTCCGCAGCGTATGCAGTCGCGTTCGGGTTTTATAAGAGTACTGTTTTTACCGAATGCCAATACTGCATTGTTGCTTTTAAGAAGCGGAACATCGGTATTTACTATTGCCGTACCCATCATAGGACCGCCCGAAAGAATTTTGTAGGGTTCATTCGTAAAACCGCCGCAGAAATCAATAATATCTTTTATTGAGGTTCCGATTGGCACTCTTACATTCATAGGATTTTTTACACAGTCACCGCTGACGGTAACGGAACGGCTCGTAAGCGGCTTACCCGTTTTAAGGTATCTTGAAATGAATGCAACGCTTCCCACATTCATAACAATACAGCCAACATCTGCAGGAAGCTTACCCTCGGGTACCTTTCTGCCCGTTGCGGAAAGCACCATCATTTTTTCTGCTCCCTGCGGATATTTCGATTTAAGAGTCATAAGCTTTACTGCATCGCCGTGCTCATTATCGCTGTCTGCTATTGCTTTGAGTGCTTTTATAGCCTGAGGCTTGTTGTCTTCAACCGCAATGATGACATTTTTAATCCCCAGAATATCGGCAAGTGTATAAACACCGCCCATAATATCCCATGAATTTTCTATGCATTCTCTGTAGTCAACAGTGATGAAAGGTTCGCACTCTGCTGCATTGACAATAAGCGTATCTATAGGCTTGTCATCGGGTGTGTTTATTTTGATGTGAGAGGGAAAGCCTGCACCTCCGAGTCCCACAAGACCGGATCTGCGTAACGCACTTACAAAAGAGGCCTTATCCGTAATAATAGGCGCAGTCAGTCCGTAATACGGTGTCATTTTTCCGTCTGATTCAATTATTACGGCAGGAACAGTTTTTCCGTTCGCAAGAGTAGTGTCTGAAACAGACACTACAGTCCCCGAAACGGATGCGTGAACGGGTACGCTTAAAAATGCATCGCTGTCACCGATTATCTGACCTACGAATACTCTGTCACCGACATTTACCGTAGGAGTACAGGGCACACCTATATGCTGAAGCATCGGAAGAGTTACCTTTTCGGGAATGGGCATTCTTACTGTTTCTGATTCAGCGGTGATTTTGTAATGATCAACAAAAACTCCGCCTCTGCCTTTTGCAACTGCTTTTAATATAGCTCCGGGCTTTATTCGGCTCATAATATCTCCTCCGTATTTTTTTTGATTTTGCGGTATGCTTTTTAAGTGTAATTTTACTTTTTGGGTGTAGTTTTACTCGCATACCGTTTGTAATTATAACAAAAATATTTATATTAGTAAAGTGGAAAATAAATAACACTTGTTTTGTAAAAAAAAATGTGTTAATATATAATTGACTATATATATTTTTTGATTTCCGGGGGATAGACAGTGAACGGAACATATAACAATAACGAACAGGATAAAAAGCTCGGAATCTCTATGGCAGACGGCAGTGAGGTTTTTGCCCCCAAGCCCGGCGCAGAGGTTTACCTTGATTCTCTCACAAATTCAGGAGAGGATGTCAGGGATATGGATAAAATCAAAGCAAGGACTATGACACCTAATGATAAAAAAGTAATCAGTATTCTTGCCGTGCTCAACATTATAGTTGTTGCAGTAATAGGTATTTATCTTGCAGCCAACGGTGGCGGAGATGAGTATGAGTCAATAAAGGAAAATATGCACTTTGATCCTGAAAAGGATTATTACAATGTCAGCAGTGTTTTTGATGATGAGCTTGCGATGTATCTTAACGGTGTTGAATTTCCCGAAAATATACAGAATTATTTCAAACCCCTGTATTCGGCAAACACAGATACAGTAGGCTGGATAAAGATTCCCGAAACAAGCATAGATTTTCCTGTTCTGCAGGCTGAAGACAATGCTTTTTATGAAAGAAAGAATTTCTACGGGGCATTTGACCGCCGAGGTTCAATTTTTATGGACTACAGAAATACTGTGGGAAAGGGAAGTGGTGAGCTTTCCAAAAACACAATACTTTACGGTCATCATCTTACTCAGGATGAATGTGTTTTTGCAGATGTTGAAAAATATCTTGATCCCGAATATTATGCACAGCATCCCGTAATAACCATGAACACATTGTATGATGACTATGAATGGAAGGTGTTTGCCTGCTATATCACCAATGCCGAAGAAAAAGATGATAACGGATATCTTTTCTATTACTGGTATCCTTTTTTCTCTGATGATAACACTCTGAACTTTGCAAACGAAACCTTAAGCCGTAGCTGGTTTATAAATCCGAGTATAGATTTCAAGCCGACCGATAAGTTCTTGACTCTTTCTACCTGTACATATCTGATGAATGTGGGCGGAAGATTCATTGATGCGAGATGTGTGCTTGTGGCAAGACTTGTGAGAGCAGGCGAGAGCGGAGAGGTTGATGTTTCTCAGGTTTATGAGAACACTAATAAGCGTCTTCCCCAGGTATGGTTTGATGTGTTCGGCGGCACAAACAATTATGCCGGCGGTCCATTCTGGGATGCATTTGCATAATTTTAACAATGAAGTGGCGGAAATCATCCGAAAAAAACACGGTTCAGACCTAAGGAGAGAATATTATGGCTGATAACGAAAAAAATCCTGTAAGCGGTGAGGATTTTTCAAAAGCCTCAGGCGAGAGTGCCGAGGATATCCTTGCCGAAATATTAAGTGCAGACGGCACTTTTAACAGTGAATTCAACGGACTTTTTGAAAGATATCTCGGAGTTAATTCTGTAGGATCTGCCCCTGTTGCACCTCCCGTTTTCACTTCTTCGGTGCAGAGTTCTTCAAAAACGGAGGCTGACTATTCACAGCAGGCAGGGCAGAGAGTAGAGTATGAAGCTCCCGAATATGTTTCACCGCAGCACAAGAGCAAGCATACTGATTTTGAAGATAAGCTTCCCGCAGATGTACGAGAGGTTTACTCATCTACTGCTTCTCAGGCACAGAAGCCTGAATTTACAGCGCAGGGAACTGTCAGATACCCCGTAATGGGTGTGGGCGAAGCCGAAGAAAGAGTCGTATATGATGCTGATTGGGAAGAAAAGGCAAAGAAAGAGGCTGCCCGTCTTGAGAGAGTCCGTCAGGATAATATGCTCAGAGGCGATTCTGCATGGGCGCGTTCCTTTGTTTCTGGCGGCGTTCCTATGGCAAGCCGTGCGCCGAGTGCGGTTAAACGCCCCGCTGTCAATCCTGCTTATATTGATCCTCTGTCTGATGACGGTTCAGGAGATATAAGCTTTGCACAGCATAAAGCCGAAGAAACGGAAAAGAAAGAAAAAAAATCTTTTTTTCAGGAGGGTTTTTCCGCAACTCAGGTAAAAAATGATGTCGCAGACGGAAAAACCGAAGCAAATAACAGCGGCAATAAAACTCAAGAAAGTAAGAATACTTATTCAAAAGATGTAAATGATAAGCTTGTTGATGCATTAACCGCATCTTTAGGCGGACAGGTATCTTACAGTGAGCGTTTTTCTCAGACTACCGAAAACGGGTATGACATGGAAAATGAAAACACAACGAATGCACAGAAGGAAGAGTCTGATAAATTGATTAGTAAACATCCCGGAAGAAAATCCGATGAAATAAGAGTTGAGCGAAAACATCAGCCTTCATATGATGTTGACGGTGTTAAGGTTTCTCAGAATGAGATTGATGCCCTGGCCCGCCTTGCCGATTCCGGCTTTGCTGATTTCAGCTCTGAATTTGCTCCCGATACAGATGTTTTTGATGATTTTACGGCAGATAAAGCTTCCGTTCAGGAAAGCTTTACGGAAAAAGATGCTGTTTATACAAGGTCCGCAGAAAAAAAAGACCGTAAGATAAAAAAGAGCTTTTCTCAGAAAATGAGTTTCTTTATAAAGAACCGTTTTTCAAAAGAGGGATTCGGTAACTTTGTATACGGTAATTTCCCCAATAAGAATGATTCTGCCGGTGAAAAAATCCGCAAGATAATAAGAGCCGTTGCTTTTATTGCTCTTGTATGCGGTATAATTTATCTGGTTATATACGGCTGTAATTATCTTGAAAAAATAAAACAGAATGACAAATTCCAGACAATAGTTGATGAATATGAAACCCTTGAGCCGGAACAGCTTGAGGATGCATGGGAGAATATAAAGGTCAATTATCCCGATGTTGAGTTCCCGGAGGGGATGAATATTAAATTTGCTTCTCTCTATGCTATAAATCAGGATGTTGTCGGTTGGCTTACAATTCCCGAAACCAACATATCAACAGTATTGCTTCAGGGTAAAATAGATGAGTTCTATATGTATAAGGATATCTATAAGCAATACAGCCGTTACGGCAGTCCCTTTGTTGATATAAAAGCAAAAATGGGAAGGGATGCTTTCAGTAAAAACACCATAATTTACGGGCACAATACCCATGACGGTCTTATGTTCCATCAGTTGACAAATTATATGACCGTAGAGGGATATAAAAAAGCTCCCGTTGTAACACTTGAAACATTTTATGAAACAACAAAATGGAAGATTTTTGCCGTTATGCTCACAAACTCAACTCCCGAGGCTGACAACGGATTTGTTTTCCGTTATCTTTATACTGATTTTAATTCAGAATCAGCATTTATGGCAAAAATAGATGAAATTTATGCTCGTTCTATGATTCATACAGGGGTTGATGTTCAGCGGGGAGATAAAATTTTAACTCTCTATACCTGCTATCAGAATCTTTTCTCAGGCGGCAGACTTGCAGTTTTTGCCCGTCAGGTAAGAGAAGGCGAATCTGAGGAAGTTGATTTGTCAAAGGTTTATTACGATACTACGGCAAGATTCCCTCAGGCATATTATGATAAAAAGGGGCTTACCAATCCTTATTATTCATCCTCTTCATCATCTTCGCTTTCTGAAGAAACAACACTTTCTCAGATAATTGAAGATATTGAAACAACTCTTGCAGACAACGAAACAACTCTTGCGGATACGGAAACAACGCTTGCGGATGTCGGAACAACCGTTGCAGAGGATGAAAAGACCACCAAGGAAGATGAATCAACTCAGGTAGCAGCAGGGGAAGCTCAGAGCAGTTCAGCGGAAGAAGAAACATCTGAAAAAGAGACGGAAACGCTTAAAGCGGATACGCAAACCACTTCCGCACAGGAAACACAAGAAGATATACAGGTTGTTGGATGATTATGAAACTAAAAGTATTTATTATCGGTTCTGAGCCGTCAGGAGCTGTGTTTTCACTTGAAGATCAGGTCCGATATATTTTCAGCAAGTTCCTTGCCGAAAAAGACGGTGTGGAAAAATTTGCAACCGTCAAGGATGCAATAACTTCAATATCAAAAGCCTTTGCAGAATCTCAGGCAGTAATTTTTCTTGTTGCCGATGATGTTTTTGCTTATACAAAGCTTACCATATCAAAAGCTTTTGGCTTTGATATGAAGGTCAATGAGAATATTCTCAGCAAAGCAATGCGGACCTGTAACAGGAAGACTTCTGATGATGATTTTGCTGTTACACACGCGGGAATTCCTGAGGGTGCAAGAAGCTTTGTGCTTGATGACGGCTTATATGCAGGCTTTGCTGCCGTAAGCGGCGAGCAGACAGTTATATTCCTGCCTGCTGAAAGTGAAAGGACTCAGGTTCTGTTTTCTTCACAGGTTATTCCTTTTATTAATGCAAAATATCACATAAATGCAGATATGGACGGACTGAAAAGACTCCGTACAAAATATCTTGCGGATATATGTCAGAAAACTGAAAAGGCTATTGCCGTTTCCTGTACAAATACCGCTTCATTTCTTATGGATTATATTGCTTATTCGCCCGATTTGCAGCAATATATAAAGCTTTCTCCCAGAGCAGAAAAAAGAGGCTCATTGCCACCGTCTGATTATGTTGTCAATCTTTCAATAACTGCAGCCGAGCTAATGGGCACACCTTACGGAATTGCAATGTCCAACGCTTTTTATAACGGTGACAGTGCCGAGGGCGAAAAGGTTGTTTATATGGCGGTAACAAACGATGCTCAGACTGTTGTCAGAGAAATCCGTTCCCTGAATAATGAGGATATTCCCACATTTCTCGAAAGATGCTGTGCAGATTTATGCCTGTTTGTTGCAGGCATAATTGAAAAAGATGCAGGACTTGTACCCGAAGAAAAGATAGAAAACAAATCCTCAAAGAAAGCCAAGGGACTTATTGCAGCTTTGGTTTGTGTCATTGTTCTGCTTGCTTCCTTTTGCGGTTATTATTTCCATGTCAACGGTTATACCCTGAATGATTGGTTCAATACATATTTCGGACAGTTCTTCTCTTCCGAATACGAAGAAACCGAAAATCAGGAAGAGAGCATTCCCGAACAGGAGGAAAATACATAATTGAATTCAACAGATTGTGTAAAAAAATCAACGCCTTTTTATAAAATATATATGCTTGTATTTACCGTGCTTATAACATTTATGTTCTTTGCATTTGAAGCAGGTGCCCAAAATGTTTATCTGCTCGGTGATGTTGACACAGACGGCACAATATCCTCTGCCGATGCCCGTCAGGCATTGAGATATGCCGTAAGGCTTGATAAATATGATAAAGGACAGCTGCTTCTTGCCGATGCAGACAAGGACGGTAAGCTCACATCCTCAGATGCACGGCTTATTCTCCGTGTTGCCGTCAGACTTGATGATTTGTCGGGAGAGAGTGTTGTTCTCGGCGGTGCTGATAATTATGTGCCTGAGGATTTTGATGCTGATGACCAGTTTGAAGAGATCCCCGATATTTTTGAAAAGGTTATTCCCGAAGCACCTGAAATTGAAGCAGAGGAGGATACCTTTACTTTCACGGTGTACGGCTACGGGCACGGTGTGGGCTTAAGTCAGTACGGTGCAGTGGCTTTAGCCGAGGGAGGCTTTAACTATACCGATATCCTGGCTTACTACTATACCGGAACAAGTGTTATCTTCGGTGAAGAATATCCTGAAAATACATATTATGTTTCGGGAGAGGTAAACACACAGGAGCTTGTTGCAAGAATTGTTGCACAGGAGATAGGCGGTATAACAAAAAATGCAAATGCCCTTAAAGCACAGGCAGTTGCAGTATTCACTCTTCTTAAATATCATAATTTCAATATAACACGGGCGTGGGATGTTGGTTACGCTGTTTCAAGCTATGATAAGTGCAGTAAGCATCTGAAGAAAGCAGTAAAAGAGGTTGTCGGTCAGTATATTGCCGTGACCGATGATAAGGACAAAAAACCTGTTCAGGCTTCATACAGTGCAATGGCGGCAGGTATGAGTGCATCCTCAAAGGATATATGGGGCGGTAATGTTTCATATCTGTCAGCGGTTGACAGTCCCTTTGAAATGCAGCTCAGTAATTTTATTTCAACCGTAACATTTACAAGCGAGGAGCTTAAAGAGCTTATTCTGGCTTATGATGAAAATATTGTTTTATCCGAAAATCCCGAAGAATGGTTGAAAATTCTTAAGCAAAACAAGAGTATTGATAAAAACAGAGGCTATGTTACATCAATAAAGGTCGGTGACAGGACTCTGAACGGATATTCACAGTTTGTTTCGGGGGTTATGTCAGGGAAGCTCAGGTCATCGTGTTTTACCGTTGTGTATACACCTGTTGAAGAAGCAACCGATAAGGAAGAAACAACAAAAGAAGAAAACAATAAAAAAACTTCGGACAAGAAGTCTGTCGATAATAAGTCTGCAGACAAAAAAGCAGCACATACTCTTCAGGACGGAGAAGAAAATGGATAAAGAAAGAATAGAAAAAGCAGTCAGAGAAATTTTAATTGCAATAGGCGAGGATCCCGACAGAGAGGGCTTACTTGAAACTCCTCACAGAGTTGCAAATATGTATGCCGAGGTCTTTGGCGGACTTGAAAAAAATCCTGAGGAATTTCTTAAGATTTTTTCTGAAGATGAAAATGACGAGATGGTTGTTGTCAGAGATATTCCCTTGTATTCTATGTGTGAGCACCATCTGTTGCCCTTTGTAGGTAAAGCACATATAGTGTATATTCCCGGTGACGGAAAGGTTATCGGACTTTCAAAGCTTGCAAGAATAGTTGATAATTTTGCACGCCGTCCGCAGATTCAGGAGAGGCTTACTTCTCAGATTGCAGATTTTCTTTCACAGCATCTCAATCCCAAGGGTGTTGCCGTTGTTATAGAAGCAGAGCATTTGTGTATGACAATGCGGGGCATAAGAGCCGCAGGTGCGAAAACAAAGACTTCTGCTTTAAGAGGAATAATGCGAAGCGATGCCAGAACAAGAGCAGAAGCATTGTCATTAATAAACGAATAAATCAAAAGACCGTATTAACAGGTGAAACCTGATAACACGGTCTTATTTAATGCTTTTTTTACAGCTCATTTACTAATCTTTTGAAATGCTCTCCGCGCTCCTCAAAGCAGGAATACTGATCAAATGAGCTTGTTGTGGGTGAGAGCAGAATAACATCTCCTGCTTCTGCAATTTTTAATGCTTCATTCAATGCTTCATCGAGTGTGCTTACAAGCATCCCTGTTCCGTTAGTAAGTTCCTTTATAAGCCGATTACCGCAGGCACCGAATGCTATAACCTGCTTTACATTTCCGAGATGTTCTTTAAGCGGTTCAAAGGAAAGCCCTTTTTCAAAGCCGCCCGCAAGGAGAACAGTAGGAGAGGAAAAGGATTTAAGGGCAATAATTGTTGCATCAATATTGGTGCCCTTTGAATCGTTATAGAATTTAATGCCGTTTATTTCTCTGACATATTCAATACGGTGCTCAACTCCTCTGAATTCTTCAACAGCTTCTTTAATTGCTGCAGCCGAAAGTCCGAGCTGCTTTGCCGCAGAAACTGCTACCAGTACATTCTGTACATTGTGCTTACCGACAACCTTTATTGAACTTACGGGGAATAAGGAATTGCCGTTTTCGTAAACAAAGCTGTCATCTGCAAAAAAGTCAGCACTTCTGTCTGTGAGAGAATAGGTGACTTTCTTGCAGGGAACGGGGAAAAGGGAAGTGTATTCCTTTATTTTTTTGTCATCTGCATTATAAAGGAAAACATCGTTTTCTCTCATATTTTCATAAACGCGCATTTTTGAACGGTAGTATGCGTCTTCACTTCCCATAAAATCAATATGGTCGGGGGAGAGATTTATTATTACTGCGATTTCAGGACGGAAATTTATTATGTCAAGCAGCTGGAAGTTTGAAATTTCAAGAACAATATAATGTCCCTCTTCTTGGAGCAGATTGTTTTCAAGGACAGTTTCGCAAAGTGCTATACCGATATTACCCGAAAGATGTGTTTTTTCGGGGTATGCTTTTTTTAATACCTCATACATAAGAGTGGTTGTGGTTGTTTTTCCGTTTGAGCCTGTTATTGCAATGTAATGCTGCTTTTTTGCCGTTTCAAATGCAAGCTCAATTTCTGTTGTAACAGGTATGCCTCTTTCTTTTAATCTCTGCACAAACCACAGACTGCCGTTTATTCCGGGATTTTTGATAACTTTATAATAATCTTCTTCAAAGATCTCTTTTTCCTGACCTGTTACTCTGACACCCATTTCACAAAGCCACTTGTAATCCTCTATTTCTTCTTTCGGTTTTGATTCCGAAAGGGTTATAACGGCACCGAGCTTCAATAAAAGCTTTATTGCAGCCTTGCCGCTTCTAGCATAACCCAGAACAAGCACCTTTTTGCCTGAATATTCGTTCATAATCAATCTCCTGATGTTTCAAATATATCAAATTATATGATAATACACACAATAAATTATACTACAACTTAATCAAAAGTCAATCAGTCTTAAATTTTTCAATAGACTTAAAAACAACTGTCGACAAAATCGGAAAAATATGCTATAATTCTATAAATAAACTAAATTACGGGAGAAGATTATGAAAAAACCTACACTTAATTTCGGTCAGTTCAAGCAGTATGATAAGGTTTTCCTTAATGCTGAGCAGGGTATTGATGTTGAAAATGTTTCATCTGTTGCTTTTGACGGAGAAACACTCTATATCGCGCAGCCTGACGGACTTCTTGAATATAATCAGGGTAAAATAAAGAAAAGCTCAGTTAAGGTATCAAAGCTTTTTTCAAGAAACGGCATACTTTATGCTGCTGCAGACAACACACTCAATGAGCTTAAAAATGGCAAATTAAAGAAAATTGCTCAGTTTGATTCTGCAGTTGTTGACATTTCAATTGCTCTTGACGGCTCCTTCTGGCTTGTTACGGAAAAATCTTTGTACCGCAAAGACGGTGATGAGTTTACAAATATTGTTGGTGTGCCCGATGATATAATCTGTCTTGCAGCATACGATAATTTTGCTAAGTATCAGGAAACAGTATATGTAGGCTGTGCTGAGGAAGGTCTTATGTCGATGAAAGGCAAGCGCCGCCACTGGGCAGAGCTTGTGCCTTTGATAACAGGCGCACTCAGCATGAAAATAAACTGTATGGCTATTGATTCCCTCGGTCATCTGTGGGTTGGCAGCGATGAAGGACTTAATATTTATGACGGTAAAAATTATTGGTTCAACGGTAATGATTTTTATTCCGTTCCCGACGGTCAGATAAATGATATGTGCTTTGCATCTGACGGAAAGAAGTATTTTGCAACAAACACAGGCATTATCACTCTTATCGAAGGTAAAATTTCTTATTTCTCATATGGTGTATGGCTTCTTCATCCCACTGTTACAAAGATTGCCGTATCCGAAAAGGGAACAATTGCAGCAGTAACTCCCAGAGGTATAAGTGTTATTACAGCACAGTATATGACTCTTGAGGAAAAGGCAAATCACTTCGATGCAATTTCAGATAAATATTATGTGAGAAATGAAGGTTATCAGGTTTCCAGAGAGCTTCGTAAATACGGAGATATGGATTCAGGCTGGCTTCCCAACTCTGATAACGACGGACTTTTCACAGGTGTTTATTGTGCAAGTCAGTGCTTCCGCTACAAGGTAACGGGGGATGAAAAGGCAAAGGAAAATGCAAAAAGAGCAGTTGAGGCTATGATAAAGCTCACCGAGGTTACAGGTAAGAAGGGCTTTACTGCGAGAGCAACAAGATATTCACATGAAGAAAATTTTGGTACGGGTAACCGTGAGGAATGGCACATCTGTGAAAACAATCCTGACTGCGAATGGCTCGGTGAAACATCAAGCGATGAAATGACAGGACATTACTTTGCCTACGGTATTTATTTTGATCTTGTTGCGGATGAAGCAGAAAAAAAGAAAATTGCCGAGGTTGTTAAAACAATTACAGACCATATTCTCGAAAATAACTTCCACCTCTGCGATGTTGACGGTGTTCCCACAACATGGGCAAACTGGGAGCCTGAGCTTCTCAATAATGATGACAGATGGTATTATGAAAGAGGAACCAACTCTCTTGAAATGCTCTCCTTCCTTAAAACAACATATCATGTAACAGGCGAAGAAAAGTATAATGATGTTTTCAATATGCTCATTAAAAAGCACCATTATGCCATGAACTGTATGCAGTATAAGTGTGAAGACGGTCATGTTGCACACATTGATGACCAGCTTGACTTCGTTAATATTTATCCCCTTATTGTATACACAGAGAATGAAGCTCAGAAGGAAATCTTCAAAATGGGACTCACTCACCATTGGGAATATGAAAGAGTAGAGCGTTCCCCCTTCTTCAATATCGTATACGGCGCACTCACAAGCAATTACTGCGATATCGAAAATGCCGCAAAATCCCTTGCTGAAATGAACCTTGACCTTGTAAGATGGCCTATATTCAACAGCCACAGAAAGGACATTGTATGGGATGATGAGCAGGAGGCTATGGGTATTCCTGCACAGCTTAAATATCCCGTTGAATATTCAGCAAGAGTTCTCGTTCACTATGACGGCAATCAGTTTGTGTGTGACTCAGGTGCTGAAGAATTTGTTAATATCAATAAAAAGGTTGTTAACCGTACTTCAACTCTTCCCGGCACAGGCGCAAACGGTATGAGAGCAATGATGCCATACATATATCTTCTTCCTTACTGGATGGGCAGATATCACGGTCTTTTGGGCGATTAATTAAATAAAAACAAACAAATACCTTTTTGTCTGCAAGTTTTACGGACAAAAAGGTATTTATGCAGTTGACAAAAACACAGAATTGTGTTAATATTTTAAGGCACAAAAAAGTGCAGCAATGTGGATTAAGCTGAAAAGTAAGATTTATCTGAAAAGTAAGCTCCGCCTCGGATGTTCCCGCCGTGTAAAAACAGGGAATTGATAAAATGCAGATGTGGCGGAATTGGCAGACGCGTTAGATTCAGGTTCTAATGAAAGCAATTTCATGTGGGTTCAAGTCCCGTCATCTGCACCATATTGAGTATTCATAAGGGATTTGACCTGTGAATACTCAATTTTTTTGCTTAAAATAGAGTTTTGTATATAATTTAATAGTTTTTATGTATCGTCGCATTCCTTTCGGAGTGCGACTTTTTTGTTATGCTGACTTTTCTGTAGGTTTTGCAATATAACCTATTGCCACTCCCTGACGGGTATCTGCTGTGAAGCAAGGTTCGTCTGATTCAGGTATTTCAAGATAACCCACAAAGTTGTAATGAATCACAACCCTTTGTGTCTTGTTCTTACCCTTGCCCTCTGCCTCATAAACATCAATGTGGTCAATGAGCTCGTGAATAAGTGGTGCTGTGATAGTTTCCATATCCAAGAACTTTCTCACTGCACCGATAAACATATCCTTGCTGTGCTGAACCGTTTGCATATTTGCAACCTGTTCTCTCAGGTTAAATATCTTGACTTTCAGTTCAACTCGTTCAACCTCATATTTGTGGGACATGTGGGTAAACCATTCATCCGTAACCTTGCCTGTTGCATTGTACTCATACAAGTTTTCATAGAGCGTTGCCACCATCTGTTGACGGACTATTGCTTTCTGCAGTTCTCCTTCAAGGAACTTCTTCTCATCATAGAAATCTTTGCTAGTTTTCTTTTCAAGGATATCAGCAAGCAATGCTTCATCCTTTTGTAACATTATCGCAAGGCGTTTCAGTTCAAGGATTACTATTTGTTCAAGTGCATCTGCACGGATATAGTGTCGTTCAGGGCAAGTACCACGGGTATCTTTAACATAATTACTGCAACTGAAATAGTGAATATCCTTGTTTACGGTATTGGTATGATAACTCATATTACTGCCGCAATCAGCACAACGGATAAGACCACTAAAGATATGCTTTCTTGCATTCTCTTTCTTAGGTGCTCTGCGTTTTGTTCTTGCTGTGAGCTTCTGTACCATTTCCCAAATATCTCGGTCAATGATTGGCTCGTGAACATCCTTGAAGATTTTCCAATTCTCCACGGGATTATCTATGCGAGTTTTGTTCTTGAAGTTTTTGGAATAGGTTTTGAAGTTGATAACATCACCGCAGTATTCCTGTTGACAGAGTATTTTCTGAACAGTAGTTTTACACCACTTGTACGGATTCGGCTGTGTTTTCTTACCGCCACGGTTAAGACCTTTGCTTTGCCAATATGCCATAGGGATAAGCACTTGTCTATTCTGCAATTCTCTTGCGATTGATTCGTTCCCCATACCCTCAAGACACATTCTGTAAATGTCTCTGACTACCTCAGCAGCTTCGGGGTCAATAATCCATTTTTTCTTGTTTTCAGGACTTTTCATATACCCGTATGGTGGCTGAGATAAAGGCTCTCCCATATTACCTCTGATTCTGTGTGCGGAGCGTACTTTTCTTGAAATATCTCTCGCATACATTTCATTCATAACATTCTTGAACGGTGCGATTTCATTTTCACCCTCATCACTGTCAACCATATCATTAACAGCAATAAACCTTACATTATGCTCAGGGAAATAGTTGTCTGTATAATGACCAACCGAAACATAATCTCGTCCTAATCGGGAAAGGTCTTTAACAATAACAACTGAGATATATCCCATTTCAATATCATCAAGAAGCTC
>JAZNOZ010000038.1:0-42337 GCA_045589395.1 Acutalibacteraceae bacterium
CGAAGATTTTTTATCGAGAGGATTTTTGGCAATTCAAGGCAAAAACGCAGCCAATCCTTGCGGATTGGCGAGTATTTTAACAAAGAAGTGACAGAAATCATCCGACAAAAAACACGGTTCGGATTATTACCGTCACCCTAACCGTCCCCTGTCTTAAGCCTTGAAATAAGATAAATCAAGGTAATTTGTATATATACTCAATCGTTCTCCGGCTGATACAGCATATAATAGCTGTGCATATTTATTTTTTCAAAATATTCGTATTTTATTGTTTTGAAGCCTAATTTTTCGTAGAGCTTAACATTATCAGGGTTCTGTGCTTCAAGTCCTAATTTATAACCCTTGGGTACTAAGTCTGCAATACCTTGCTTTATGAGCTTTGTTGCAATACCTTTTCCCTGATGCTCAGGAGCAACAAAAACGGGGGAGATGATAAGGGTGTTTTCGGGGAATACCTTTACATCAAGGTGAGAATATGCCATAAGAGTTTTTATTGTTGAGGGCAGATATAAAACAAGAAAAAACCAGTTGGGACATAACAGGAAATCAAACATATTGTATTCATTGTGAGCCTCGCGCCATACGCATATACCGCGGTTTTCTTCGTCAAAATAAATTATATCCTCGCGGTTTGAGGTGGAAAGGCGCTCAATCATAAAATGATAAATATATCTTCTTCTCAATTTTTCATTCTTTGTTGCATTTGCGTGTACGGGGTCATTCATATATGCATCTGCTGCCATACGGGCAAAATATTCGAGCGTTTTTCTGTTCATAGGTCTTTTTTTCATAAAGCTACCTCAACGATAAATATTTTTGTGTTTCAATGTTATTATAACTTAAAATTTTTTCAAAAACAATAAGAAAATAAAAATCATCCCGTTTGTGCTGTGTGATACAAACGGGATGTGCTTGCTTTATTTTTTCGGTTTTTTAACCTTATTAAGAATAGCGTTTATTTCAAGTATCTGTTCTTTTGTGAACTTACCGCCGAGCATTGAGAAAACTCGTTTAATGGTAAAGCCCTTTGCCATACCGTAAAGATTTTTAAGCATTCCCACGCTGATTTTGAAGCCTGCAACTTCCATTCCGCCGCCTTTTTTACCGTCTTTTCCGGAAGAGAGGGCATTTTTTACTTTAAGCGCAATTTTAACTGCGGCAATTTTTCCTCCCGTGGTGCTCAGAATATCGCCGATAGTATCGTTGATTGAGAAGTGACCGTCGGGAGTGTTGATTTCAAACCAGTTGATAACTGAGCCTTCTTCTTTCATAATGTATGCTTCATTTGGAGTGTCAACCTTGCGGATCGTTGCGGTGTCTTCAAGTTCGCCTGCTTTTACGGTAAGCACGGTTTCCCCCTCATTTTTAACATTGAAGTAGAAGAAAGGATATTTACCCTTTGTCTGCTTACCCACGCTTACACCGTTTGCGAAGAGTTCAACCTCGTCACAGTTTGAGTAAACAGTTACCTTTGTTACATCTTCAACTCTGTCAACATATCTTTTTGCACACAGATGAACCATTTTTTCAGGGTTAAGCCATGCTTTGTATGCATAGAAAGCGTCTTTCTTATATTTTCTGTCAAAGGTTACAAGACCTTTGTGGTTCATACCGTTTTCTCCGCCCTCTGCACGGGCATCTGCGGCAAAGTCAAACATATTCCACACATGAGTTGCCCACAGATACGGTCTGTCTGCAATCTGCTTTATGAGCTCTTCGTGATAGTAAGCCTGATATTCTTCTGTATAGTCGCCCTGAACGGGATTTGAAGTGTGCCAGTCAAGTGCTTCACAGCCGTATTCACTGATACCGATAGGCTTCTTGGGATACTTCTTGTGGAAGTCATCAAACCAGGGACCGTTCATATCGGTTGTTCCGCCGTACCAGCCGAAATAGTGGTTATAGGAAACGATGTCACTTATATGTACATATTCGCTGTCGGGTGAGCACATCGTAACGGAAGCAAGAGTTGTAAGACGGGTTTTATCCAGCTTATGACACAAATCATTAAGTGTGTGATGATTCTTTATAAGGTGAGGATCTGCTGCACCTGCAATGGTGATTTCGTTTGAAAGTCCCCATACAACAATTGACGGATGGTTATAATTCTGAACAACAAGCTCTGTCATCTGGCTTACGGTATTATCAAAGCCGTCGGGCATATGTCTTGAAATATAGGGGATTTCTGCCCAAAGGATAAGTCCCTTTTCATCGCAGAGGTCATAGAAAACCTGAGAGTGCTGATAATGTGCAAGACGGACTGTTGTTGCGCCAACTTCCATTATAAGGTCAATATCTTCCTTGTGATGTTCCGGAAGAAGTGCGTTACCGATTCCGGGTCTGTCCTGATGACGGGAAACACCTCTTAAGGGATAGCTTTCACCGTTTAAGAAAAAGCCTTTTTCGGGATCGATTTTAAAGCTGCGGCAGCCGAAACGGGTTGATATTTCATCAACTGCTTCACCTTTATAAAAAAGAGTTGCCTTTGCGGTGTAAAGATAAGGGTCCTTTATGCCGTGCCAGAGATGTACATTCTTAATGGTGAATTTTGCTGCATCATCCTCGTCTTCTTCTTTTGCGGCAATAACTTCACCGTCTGCAATAATTTCGTATTTTACTTTGCAATCGTCATCATCATTTATATATGTTTTAATTTCAATTTCAGCGTCTGCACCCTTGATTTCGGGAGTAACCATAATAGAGGGAGAGCCGTAATAATCAAGGTCAAAATGCTTTTCGGGTACACCGATTAATGTTACATCACGGTAAATACCGCCGTAGAATGTGAAGTCCGCATTCTGAGGATAAACTTTCTGATTTGAGGAGTTGTCAACAGCAACAACTATAAGATTTTCTTCCTTTATATCTTTAAGTTCGGCTCTGAATGTTGAATAACCGCCGTCGTGCTTAGTGATGCTTTTGCCGTTGAAAAATACTTCGCAGGAAGAGTTTACACCGTCAAACTGAATGTATCTGACTTCGCCTGCGGGAAGCTCGTCTGCTTTGATGCTCTTTGCAAAGAAGCAAACGCCTCTGTAGTAATCGTTTCCGCCGTCCTGACCGTCTTCACCGTTCCATGTGTAGGGGAGATTGAGCTCAGTCCAGTTTGCAGGGAGTGTTGAGGGAACATTTTTAGCTTCTTTTGAAAAGAGCCAGTTTGCATTCAATACTTTTATGTTTCTCATATTTGCCTCCGTAAAATACAAATTTTTACATATCATTTTTATTATACAGTTTTTTCTTGCTGTTTTCAACCGTTATCTGTAAAAAGTGTTTTGTTCAGTTTGTAGAATATCATATGGTTTTTTTTGTCAAAAAATATAGTTGACAATGTAAACATGTGCGATATATAATAAGTTTACAAAGTAAACAGGAGTGATATCAATGTCTAAATTTTATGATGGACTTACAACCAATGAGTGGTTATTGCTTGAATGTTTGTGGGAAAATTCTCCGAGAAACGGCAGAGAGACAGTAGAATTTATGAAAAAAAGTGCAGGCTGGAGCCGTTCTACCACACTTACTATGCTCAGACGAATGACTGAAAAAGGTCTTATTGAGTGCGAGGAGAAAAATGATTTGAAAATGTATTCGCCTCTTGTTGAAAGGCAGGAGGCTGTTGTTAAGGAAACACAGAATTTTCTTTCAAGAGTGTATAAAGGCAGTATCAGCGTTATGATGAGTGCAATTGCACAAAAACAGGATTTAAGCCGTGAAGAAATAGAGGAGCTGTATGAGATTTTAGATAATGCAAAAAAAGGAGATGAATAAAAATGTTTGATTGGATAATTTCCTGTTCTGTTATTATAATTATTTTTGTTTTTCTTCGCTTTATATTCAAAAACAAAGTCAGCGCAAAATTTCAGTATACGCTGTGGCTTATTGTGTTGATAAGACTGCTTGTTCCGTTTAATTTATTCAGCAGCAGTTTTAGCCTGCAAAATCTTTTAGATTCAGGCACACAGTACAGCTACTATTTTGTAAATGATTTGCCTTTGTACATACTGCCTGACACTTTCGAACAAACAGCTCCGGATTTTGCAAACAATATACTTAAAAAAACTTCGGGAGATTACAGCACATTTGCTGTTGTTTGGGGCATAGGAATGCTTGTGCTTGCCTTTTGCTTATTAATAAGTAATCTGCATTTTTATATGCGAGTCAGAAGGTCAAGAGCGCGCGTGTCGGTGGAAAATTATCCGTTAAGCGTATTTGTTTGCGGGGTTACATCAAACCCTTGTCTTTACGGTGTTGTTAATCCTAAAGTATATATGACAAGGTGTGATTTTGAAGATGAAAAAAAGCGCGCTCACATACTTGCACACGAATACACTCACTATAAACACCGTGATAATCTGTGGTCTTTTTTGCGCTGCATTTGCCTTGTATTGCATTGGTATAATCCTCTTGTGTGGTTAGCTGTAATTCTCTCAAAAGCAGATGCGGAATTTGCCTGTGATGAAAACACCGTAAATTCTTTCGATGAAGAAAATAAAAGTGAATACGGCAGAACGATAATTGCGCTTTCTTCAAAAGAAAGATATAAAGGCTTGTTGTTTGCACCTGCCGCCGCACTTTACGGTAAAGCTATGTTAAAGCAAAGGATAAAAAGATTAGTAAATCATAAAAAAACCGTTATCGGTGTTGTTGCTTTTGTTGTGATTATGTGTATTTGGGCAGTAGGCTTCACTTTCTCTGATTCAAACAATAAAGCGGTTGCAATTCCTATCACTATCGCAGAGAATGTTCAATCACAGCGTTCTGAAGCCGTGTTTGAATATGCAGCAGACTGTGTAACAAAGAGAATTGAAGAATTGGCGCTTTCCGGTGTTACGGTATATGAAGCTACTATTACGGAGATTGAACAAATTGCCACAGGTTTAGTTGCACTTATTCACACGATTGATACATACCGCTTATCTTATGAATTAAGCGTATACGGAGAAATACCGCCGGGCGTTGATGTAACGGTAAATGAAGCAGGCTTTATAACAGAGCAGACATCAAATGGTGATACATATTTTATTCTGATTGATGTTGCCGCTTTAGTTGGTGTGGGAGAAATTGAATATGCTTATTATAGAGCAGGTGAATTTACCACAGCGGATATGCAGAAAATTTTAACCCAAAACAATCAGAACCTGCAGGGTGCAAATGCTGTTAGTTATGTAACTTCACAGATTTGTATACAGACGGGATATGAGTCAATGATTGGTGATGCATATGATATTTATTATGCGTTACATCTGGATTGTTAGTTAAAAAGAAGGGGCTGCCTCAAAACATTGTAAACAGATGTTTTGAGGCAGCCTTTTGAATTTATTTAATTGTATTATTAAGTGCAGCGCGTCTTTCCTTAAGCTCTGTTTCAACCTGCTTTCTCTTTTCGGGAGTGTAGCGGATGAACATAAGAGGAATTATATAGAGAAGACTTGCTATTGCAGGGGTGAGAATAACCAAGGGCCAAATCCATGCTTCAAATGCGGCGGACTGTGTGCCGATAAAGGTTTCTGCTGTGTCTTCAATAGCTTTGTAGTCAAGAAGATGAAGTGCGAGTGTTGCAAGGCCTGCTGTTATACCGCTTGAAATCTTGGTAAATGAGGTCTGCATTGCAAAGGTAATGCCCTCTGTCCGTTTGCCCGTTTTCCATTCCATATAGTCAATACTGTCGCAGAAAACAGAGGTCTGGGCAATAGACGAAGCACCCATCGGGAAGTTACCGATACCGATTATAATCATTGAAAGCCAGATGTTGTTGCCTTCAAAGCCGATGAAGAATGCAATAACTCTTGAAATAAGGTTGCAAGCCTGCATAACCATCATAGCATTTATATAACCCTTGCAGAAATGCTTTATTTTGTCAGCAAACAGCATACCGAAAACGCTGGGAATTGCCGTGATTGCAGAGCATATTGTTGTAAGTCCGAGTGCGCCGATAAGACCGCCGCCGATGAAATCCTCGGGAATTTTGTATTTGAAGAAATATGTTAAAAGATTGTTGCCGAATGCGAGTGCACCGAAAAGATTTGCTAAGGTTGTGAGAAGAAGAATTTTGTTCTGGAAAAGAAGCTTGAAGCTTTCCCAGAGATTTGCCTGCTTCTTATCGGGGGCAACAAGGATTCTCTCCTGTGTGATATATGCTCTCTGGCTTATCATAGCACCGCCGAGTCCGAAAATAACAGCGCATACAAGTGTCATAAGAGCCATTGAGCTGCCCACGGCATTTGCAACCATTTCCATAACCATAGGAATAGCCATAGAGAAAATGCCGAAGACGGAGGAGCCGATAATTCTTGCCCATTTAACAAAAACATCTCTTTCATCCGTGTTCGGGGAAACAGATGCCGTAATGCCCCATAAGGCAACATCCTGAAGAGTGTAGGCTAAGTCCCAGCAGATGTACATAATAACGAAATATGAAATTCTTAACCATAATAAATCTTCCTTTGTTGAGAAGACAAAGAAGAGAAGAATTGTTGAAATACCTACGGGGAGGGGAGTGTATTTCAAAAACGGACGCAACTTTTCTCCGTTTTTGAAGGTATGCTGATCAATGAATGAACCAACAATCGGATCATTTACACCGTCCCAGATTTTCATAACGATAAGTAGTGCGGAAACAACCAGCGCGGGGAAGAATGCAATATCGGTCATAAAATAAGTGAAAAAAGAGCCGCCAACGAGAGAATAAACAAGATTCTGACCGAAAAGACCTGTGTAAAAGTTTACTTTTTCTTTTTTTGTGATGTAATTCATTTTCTTATCTCCAGACATTTCAATATACTTATATATTACAGAATGTATTCTGTTTTGTCAACGAAAAAAAGAACGCCTGTCGGAAAAATCCGACAGACGCTCAATGTTTAATCAGTTACAGCCGCAACCACAGCCACAGCCGCCGCAGGAAGAATTGTTGGACTGACATCCGCAATCATTTGAAAGAAGAAGGATGAGGATTATGATGTAGATCCAGTTGCAACCACCGTTACAGTTACCAAAAAACATTTTTTTACCCCCTTTCTTTGTGTCTTACACTACATCATATGAAAGGAGGTAAAAAGTGTGAAAGCTTTTAAAGCTTGTGTGTTGTATATTTATCCTGCGGGCCAGGTAAATTCTCTTCCTGCCATAAGGTGGAAGTGAATGTGATGAACGCTCTGACCGGCTTTTTCTCCGCAGTTGTTTACAATTCTGAAGCCGTCTTTAATTCCGAGCTTTTCTGCGATTTCAGGGATTTTAGCAAATATGTGAGCCACAACCTGAGCATTTTCTTCGTTAATATCGTATGCCCATTTAATATGCTCCTTGGGGATAATGAGTATATGAACGGGAGCCTGAGGCTCAAGGTCATAAAACGCTAAAATTTTATCATCTTCATATACCTTGTTTGAGGGGATTTCTCCGTTTGCTATTGCACAAAAAATACAATCCATTTTGTTAGCCTCCTTATTTCATTAACCCATAACAGCAGTAACGATTGCAAGAGCTGCTGCTAAAGCATCGTTTATCTTTGTTATATCCTTACCACCTGCCATTGCTGAGTCGGGCTTGCCGCCGCCTGCACCGCCTGCAATCTTTGCCGTTTCTCTGACAATATTTCCTGCGTGTGCACCGTTTGATATAGCATCCTTACCGCAAGCGCAAGCAAAGGAGCAGGTGCCCTTTTCGCTGTTTTTGCCTGCAACAATAACAACAGCATCGTCTTTCTTAGCAGAGTCAAGCATTGTTCTCAATGCATTTGCATCTGCTTCGCCCATATCGGCAGTTATAACCTTAATGCCCTTTACTGCACCTTGTTCCTTGAAAAGCTCACCTGCTTTTGCTTTTGCAGCATCAGCCTTGAGTTTTTCAATTTCCTTGTCCTTGTTTTTAAGCTCCGCACTTAAAGCGGAAGCCTTTTCGGGGAGAGCATTAATATTGCCGCATTTGAGAGCAGCCGCTGTTTCGTAGAGAAGAGCAGTTGTATCGTTAATATTTTTAAGAACATTAAATCCTGTAACAGCTTCAATTCTTCTGACGCCCGATGCAACGGAGCTTTCGGCTGTGATTTTGAAAATACCGAGGTTACCTGTGTTGAGAGCATGTGTACCGCCGCAAAGCTCAAGTGAATATCCGCCGGCATCAACAACTCTTACAGTTTCGCCGTATTTTTCTCCGAAGAGAGCCATAGCGCCCATAGCCTTTGCTTCGGCAAGAGTTTTTTCCTCGGAGGAAACGGGGAGAGCAGAGAATATAACTGTGTTTACTTCGTTTTCAATAGCAGTAAGCTCATCCTTTGTGAGAGCAGAGAAATGAGTGAAGTCGAATCTTACTATTGAGTCATTTACAAGCTGACCTGCCTGCTCAACATGGCTGCCGAGAACCTTTCTTAAAGCTGCCTGTAAAAGGTGCGCGGCTGTGTGGTTTCTTTTTATAGCTTCTCTTTTTGCAGAGTCAACTGTTGAAATACAGGAATCATTAAGAGCTGCTGTTCCCTTTGAAACAACACCCTTATGCAGGAAAATACCGTTATTGTTTTTTGTTGTGTTTGTTACCGTAAATTCAAAGCTGTCTGCCGAGATAACGCCTGTATCTCCGACCTGACCGCCGCCCTCTGCATAGAGAACTGTTGAGTCAAGCACAAGTGTTGCTTCATCACCCTGAGAAGCTTCTTCTTTTCTTTCACCGTCAACAACAATTGTAAGAACCTTTGACTCGGTATTGTTTTTTGTGTAGCCCTCGAATACTGTTTTTTCAAGGTCGTTGAAGGAAACATCTGAATTTCTCCAGTCTGTTTCGGCACCGTCACGCTTGACGCTCTTTGCTTTCATTCTTGCTTCTTCAACGAGAAGTCTGAATTTTTCTTCATCAACAGTCATATTGTTTTCGCTGACGATTTCTTTTGTGAGGTCAATGGGGAAGCCGAAAGTATCCTGAAGCTTGAATGCATCTTCCCCTGAAAGAATACCGTTTTCGCTTGAAGCCATCATTTCGTTGAGAAGACCTAAACCGCTGTCAATTGTTTTGTAGAAGCTTTGTTCTTCCATTGCGATAATCTTTTTGATGTATTCCTGCTTTTCGGTAAGCTCGGGATATGCATTCGCATTTTCTTTAATAACTGTTTCGCAAACCTCTGCGAGGAAGGGATGGTCTATACCGATAAGTCTGCCGTGACGGGCAGCTCTTCTTAAAAGTCTTCTGAGTACATAGCCTCTACCGCTGTTTGAGGGCAGAACACCGTCACCAACCATAAATGTTGTGCTGCGGATGTGGTCTGTGATAACTCTGAGAGATACATCCTTTTTTGCATCCTTGTGATATTCTATACCCGAAATATCCATAATGTGCTTCATTATATTGCGTACTGTGTCAACCTCGAAGAGATTGTCAACCTCCTGCATAACGCAGGCAAGTCTTTCAAGTCCCATACCGGTGTCAATATTGGGATTTGCAAGTTTTGTATAGTTGCCGTTTCCGTCGTTTTCAAACTGTGTGAAAACAAGGTTCCATACTTCAATAAAGCGGTCACAGTCGCAGCCTACCTTACAGTTAGGCTTGCCGCAGCCCTTTGAGGGACCTCTGTCGAAATAAATTTCAGAACAGGGACCGCATGGACCTGCTCCATGCTCCCAGAAGTTGTCTTCCTTACCGAAGCGAACCATATGTGAGGGGTCAACGCCAACCTCCTTTGTCCAGATGTCGTATGCTTCATCATCATCAAGATAAACGCTGACATAAAGAAGCTCTGCGGGAATTTCCATAACCTTTGTGAAGAATTCCCAAGCCCAGGCAGTGGCTTCTCTTTTGAAATAATCACCGAAGGAGAAGTTACCGAGCATTTCAAAATATGTGCCGTGACGGGCAGTTTTACCTACATTTTCAATATCGGGAGTTCGGATACACTTCTGACAGGTTGTAACTCTTTTGCTGGGGGGAGTTGCTTCGCCTGTGAAGTATTTTTTCATAGGAGTCATACCTGCATTAATGAGAAGAATACTCTTGTCGCCCTGAGGCACAAGAGAAAAGCTTCCGAGGCGCAGATGCTCCTTGCTTTCGAAAAATGAAAGATATTTTTCTCTGATTTCGTTAAGTCCTGTCCATTTCATTTTGAAACTGTCCTTTCATAAAAAATATATATCATTAGTTTTGCACAAAAAAATATACCTGTACACAAAATACGGGACGGCTTAAAACCGCGGTACCACCCGAATTGTGCACAAGCACCAACTTGAAATTCTTTAACGCAGAAAATACGCTTGATTCATCACCAAGGCGACATACAGCGGCATTTCTGCACCGAGCCTAAAAAACTCACACCGATGTTTTTCTCTCTGAAAAGCTCATTGTTACAGAATAACTGTATGATATCGCTTAAATATCTGTATAATTATATTATTTTTATTGTTGTTTGTCAATATCTGTTTGAGTGTTTTCGATTCTTGCAAAAAAAGATTTGTCGGGAGCCGAAATTGACAAAAGATAACCGTCCGGAGAAAAAACGGCAGTTACAGGTGTGTTATGTACGGTTAATTCAGCCGTATAATTTCCGCTTTGTTTATCTTTTCTGAAATCCTTGAAATCTGAATATATCAGAGTTTGTACTGATGAAAAAATTATGCCGAGAAGAGAATCTTCACCTATATATTCCTGCGGCAGAGCATCCTCTATTCCGAATGCATTAACCGAATACCCATCGGGAGTGAGAGTAATTTCAAATGAATCGAGCTGTGAGGGAGAATGGAACAAAAGAGAAATATCGTAAGGCTGAGAGGCTTTAAGTATTGCCGAAAATTCTGTTTCGCCCTTTTTTGCTTCCATTTCCAACGAAAATTCCTGACGGGGAGAAAATGCTGAAAACGGTTGAAAATGTGTGCAGGCACACAGAAAGCTTAAAATAATGACAGCTGATAAAATTTTAAGGGTTTGCTTCAAAAAAATCACAAGCCTTTTTCACAAATTTGTGAAAGAGCTTCGGGGATACAGTCTGTTATGCGCTCAACGGTCGAAGCATATTGGGTATATTTGCTGCTTGCAATATCACCTGCAAGACCGTGAAGATAAACGGCAGAGATTAATGTCTGCAGGGGAGAATTTCCCTGAGCAGCAAGAGATACGGCAATACCTGTCAGCAAATCTCCGCTGGCGCCTCTTGACATACCGGGATTGCCCGTTGAGTTTATGTAAATATCTGCTTCGGGAGTTGCAATAACGGTATTCGCACCTTTAAGAACAACAAAACAGCCGAACTGCTTTGCAAAAGAAGCGGCAATATCCTCTCGGTGCTCGTTTATTGTCTGCACCGAAAGACCTGTAAGTCTTGACATTTCTCCGGGGTGGGGAGTTAAACAAACTGTGCCGGCGGCATCCTTCAATATATTTATATTACCGCAGATTGAATTTATGCCGTCTGCATCTATAATGAGAGTTCCTTTGTAATGCTTTATGAGGGTGCTTATACATTTTGCTGTTGCCTGTGAACAACCAAGACCGCAGCCTGCTGCTATTGCGCTGAAGCCGTTGCAGTTGTTTTTGAGCCACTCTGTGTTTTTACCCGATAAGAAGCCTGCTTCATCACTCAAAAGAGGTGAAAATATACATTCAGAAAGAGAGCAAGTAAGCGTATTGTAGCAATAATCGGGAAAAGCGAGAGTTACAAGTCCTGCGCCCGTGCCAAGTGCGCCTTTGGTTGCCGTAACGGCGGCACCGGGATATTTTTTGCTGCCGGCTAAAATCATAGCGTGTCCGAAGCTTCCCTTGTGGGAATTATATTTTCTTGCAGGAAAGCCCTTTGCCGCTTCCTTTGCGGTTACTGCATTGAGTCTGCTTTTTGAGTTTATTTGTATTCCGATGGGAATAATGTCTGTTTCTCCGCAAAGAGTTCTGAAAGGCTTGTATATGTGTTCTTTTTTATATGCGAGCATTGAAAGGGTGCGGTCTGCTTTGAAGCAGTCTGAAAGATTTTCATTTTCGCAGGATAAACCGCTTGGGATATCTATTGCAATTTTAATAGCCTTGCTTTGTCTGCATATGCCGAAAACCTCTTTGATATTTTCGGGTAAATCTCCCGAAAATCCTATTCCGAAAACAGCATCGGTGATGATATCGCATTTTTCAATTAAAGAGAATATTTTTTCCTTGTTGTCTGAAAGATAAAAAAGCTCAACACCGTCGGGAAGAATATCCTTCATACTTTCCGAAAGAGAGTCGCTTTCGCAGTCAAACATTTTAACGGCAAAGACCTTTTTGCCTGCATTTGCAAGATATCGGGATAAAACAAAGCCGTCACCGCCGTTTTTGCCCTTGCCTATAAGCACACAGACGGTATTGAATGTGCCGCAGTTTTTCAAAATATATTCGGCACAGCCTCTGCCTGCCTTTTCCATCATATCCTTGTAAGGAAGACCTGCATCGTTTGCCGTTTGTTCAATAGCTCTTATCTGAGAAGCGGAAAGTATAGTCATAATATCACCCGAATTGATTTTAGCATAAGGGGAAGGATATAACAAGAATAAAATGTTAAAACTTTTGTTTTTTATAGACAAATCTGATATAAAATATTATAATATATAAATAACTACGCGAAAGGTTTACTGAAATGGACAAGCAACAGATTAAAGCAAGAATAGATGAGCTGTGTGAGAAGCTCAATTTTTATTCCTACCGTTATTATGTCGAAAATGAAAATGATATTTCCGACTATGACTACGATATGCTTATGCGCGAATTAAAGGAGCTTGAAAGTGAGCATCCTGAATTTCTGCGTGCGGATTCTCCGAATATTCGTGTAGGAGGTATTGCGGAAAATCTGTTTACACCTGTGGAGCATACAGTAAAAATGGAAAGTCTGCAGGATGCTTTCAGCTTTGATGAAATTGATGATTTTGACAGACGGGTAGCTGCTGCAGTCGGTAATGCGGGATTTGTTGTTGAGCCTAAAATAGACGGTCTTTCGGTATCCCTTGAATATGAGAACGGAATTTTTGTCAGAGGCTCCACCAGAGGCGACGGTGTTACGGGTGAGGACATTACAGCAAACCTGAGAACAATTAAAAGCATACCTCTGAAGCTGAGAAAAGAAATCCCTTATATAGAAGTAAGGGGCGAGGTATATATGTCAAAGGCGGTTTTTGAAAAAATAGTTGCAAAGCAGGAACTTGCAGGCGAAACACCTTTCAAAAATCCGAGAAATGCCGCAGCAGGAAGCTTAAGACAGAAAAATCCTGCAATAACAGCCGAGAGAAATTTAAGCATTTTTGTTTTTAATGTACAGAGAATTGAGGGTGCCTCTATTACGGGACATAAGCAGAGCCTTGATTTTCTCAAAGAGTTAGGCTTTGTTACCGTGCCTTTTTATACCGAATGTGAAAATATTGATGGGGCAAAAGAGGAGCTTGAAAGAATAGGCAATAAAAGGGGAGAATTGCCCTTTGATATTGACGGTGCCGTTATTAAAGTGAATGATTTTAATCAGAGAAAAACGCTCGGCAGTACATCAAAATTCCCCCGTTGGGCAGTTGCTTTCAAATATCCCCCCGAAGAAAAAGTAACCGTGCTTAAAGATATTGAAATATCCGTAGGCAGAACGGGTGTGCTTACACCTACTGCAATTTTTGAGCCTGTTTTGCTTGCCGGCTCAACCGTCAGCCGTGCCTCTCTTCATAATGAAGATTATATCCGCGAAAAGGGAATAGGCATCGGCGATAAAATAAGAGTAAGAAAAGCGGGAGATATTATTCCCGAGGTTGTTTGCGTGGAAGAGCATATTAAGGGAGGAGAAGTATATTCTTTCCCCGATACTTGTCCGTCGTGCTCTGCAAAGGTATTCAGAGATGAGTCCGCAGCAGCCTTCCGCTGCCTTAATCCCGATTGCCCTGCGCAGGTTTTAAGAAATCTTATTCATTTCTGTTCAAGAGATGCTATGGATATTGAGGGACTGGGAGATTCCATTCTCGAAGCCTTTGTCAATGAGAATCTTATAAAGGATGCTGCCGATATATATTCTCTTGAGGCAGAAAAAATAGCCGCACTCGAAAGACTCGGCGATAAGTCTGCCGCTAATATCATAACTGCAATAAACAATTCAAAGACCAATGATTTCTCAAAGCTTATATTCGCCTTGGGTATAAATCACATCGGTGAAAAAGCTGCCAAGCAGCTCGCCATACATTTCGGCTCAATGGATGCGCTTATGAATGCAAGCGAAGAAAATATACTCGAAATAGACGGCTTCGGTGAAATTATGGCTCGTTCCGTTACACAGTATTTTGCACTTGAGCAATCCCGTAATTTATTGGAAAGACTTAAAAATGCAGGTCTTAATATGAAGAGCCTCAGGGAGGTTTCCGATACCCGTTTTGCAGGGATGACATTTGTTCTTACGGGTGCATTGAGTGAATTTACCCGTGATGAAGCAAGTGAGATTATAGAAAAGCTCGGTGGGAAAACATCTTCCTCTGTTTCAAAGAAAACAAGTATTGTTCTTGCAGGCGAAGATGCAGGCAGTAAGCTGAGAAAAGCAAATGAACTCGGAATCCGCGTTATAAGCGAAAGCGAGTTCAAGGAAATGATAAGCTGATTAGGGTGACGGTAATAATCTGAACCGTGTTTTTAATGTAATAAGTAATAGTGGATAGTGAAAAAGTGATGGCGGGACACCTGCACCCGATTAAAAAAATATAGCGAAGCGGAACAAGACGCGAATGCGTCTTCCTTACCTGTTCACTTTTACTTTTTATCTATTACCTTTAAATTGTTCCCTCATTAAAGGCATCAACAAACCATATGTTTTTGGCTTCAAAGCCCTTGCCCTTGAGATAGGAAAGAATACCTGCATCCGTTTCAAAATCGAAAACGGTTTTGTATGAATAAAGAAATTGCTTTTTATAGCCGCCAAATTTTTTGTTAAGCTCGTTTGTGCCGTATTTACCGTCACCGAGAAGCGGACAGCCGACAGAAGCCAAATGTGCTCTTATCTGATGTGTTCTGCCTGTCAGCAAATCGACCTCAACAAGGCTTAAGCCGTCCTTTGAATCGATGACGCGGTACTTTGTAAGCATTGTTTTTGCACCGTCAATCGGTTTTTTCAGCACGGAAACCTTGTTCTTCTTTTCGTCCTTTATCATATAGTCCTGAAGTAAATCGCTTTTTTTGGGCGGTTTACCGATACATATACAGAGATATAATTTTTTGATTTCCCTTAATTTGATTTTTTCGTTGAGTATTCTCAGTGCCTCGGCATTTTTTGCCGCAAGCACAATACCGCCCGTGTTTCTGTCTATTCTGTTCGCAAGGGCAGGGGTGAAAGAAAATTCATTTTTCGGATCATATTCGCCTTTTTCATAAAGGTAGCGCTGAACTCTTGTTATAAGTGTGTCAACATACTCACCCTCATCGGGGTGGGAAAGGATACCGACTTTTTTGTCGAGCACCATTATGTTTTCATCCTCGTATATGATATCAAGAGTTTTTCCTGCGCCTAAAAACGAATATTTTTCCTCTTTTTCGGCAAAAAACTCATCGTTTATGTACATATCAACCACATCGCCCCTTGTGAGCCTTGTTGATATGTCAGCCTTTTTGCCGTTAAGCTTTATACGCTTTGTGCGCAGATATTTATACATAAGAGATTTCGGAAGAGAGGGAAGCGTTTTGGTGATGAACTTGTCTAAACGCTGATCTGCATCATTGGGACCGATAATAAAAGATTTCATTTAAATTACCTGTACAACATTTTTTATTAATATTACAATAAAATTTACTTTTTTTCAATACTTTGTTCCGGGAGAAAAGCTATGTCTGAAAAGAAAAAACAAGAAGCCAACCTCCACGCAAATCACAGAGAGCGTGTGAGAAAAAGATACCTCAGTGAAGGAGGGAAGTCGTTTCCAGACCATAACTTGTTGGAGATGTTGCTGTTCTTTTCAATTCCGCGAGAAGACACAAACGACATTGCACATCTGCTGTTAAAGGAATTCGGTTCTTTTTCCGGAGTGTTTGATGCTTCATATGAGGATTTACAGAGAGTAAAGGGAATAGGACCTAATTCTGCGATACATATAAAGCTTATAACCGATGTTGCGAGAAGATATATGGTGGACAGAGCTGAAGAAAAGCAGGCAATAGAGTCCACAAACGATGCTATAGAATATCTCAGAAGTCGCTTTATAGGTCTTGAAAATGAAACCGCCGTTCTTCTGTGCTTGGACGGTAAAAGCTATGTCAAGCGCATTACCGAATACACAAGTAACTCCTCAACAAGTATTAATCTTGATGTCAGCAAAATTGTGTTAGATGCACTCAACTGTGATGCAAAGGGGATAGTGCTTGCTCATAATCATATTCACGGCTTTGCAGTACCGTCAAGAGAGGATGAAGAAACAACAAGGCAGATTGCCAAAACTCTTGAAAATCTTGATATCCCTGTATGTGATCATATAATTTTCAGCAAGGAAGATGTTTTCAGCTTTGCAAAAAGCAGAAAGAGCAGAGATTATCGTTTATTTTTCAGCGATTAAAGCAGTTTTTTCAGATACATTCCCGTAAAGCTTTTTTCATTTCTGCATACTTCTTCGGGAGTACCCTCTGCCACGATTTCACCTCCGCCCGAGCCGCCCTCGGGACCTAAATCGATTATGTGGTCAGCGCACTTTATAACATCGAGATTGTGTTCGATTACAATAACCGTATTTCCGCCGTCAACAAGAGTCTGCAGAACGTCCGTAAGCTTATGAACATCTGCTGTATGAAGTCCCGTTGTCGGTTCATCAAGAATATAAACGGTCTTGCCGCTTGCGCGCTTTGAAAGCTCTGTTGCAAGCTTTACTCTCTGTGCTTCACCGCCCGAAAGCTGTGTGGCAGGCTGACCGATGCTTATATACCCCAGACCTACATCATAAAGGGTCTGGAGTTTTCTTTTTATCTGCGGAATACTTTCAAAGAAATGAACACCCTCTTCAACCGTCATATTGAGGACATCGCTTATATTTTTGCCCTTGTATTTTACTTCAAGAGTTTCTCTGTTATATCTTGCGCCCTTACAGACTTCACAGGGCACATAAACATCGGCAAGGAAGTGCATTTCTATTTTAACAATACCGTCACCCTGACACGCTTCGCATCTGCCTCCCGAAACATTGAAAGAGAATCTTCCGGGTGCATAGCCTCGGATTTTTGAATCCGTTGTTTCGGAAAACAGCTTTCTTATATCTGTGAATACTCCCGTATAGGTTGCAGGATTTGAACGGGGTGTTCTGCCGATGGGTGACTGATCTATATCTATAACCTTATCAACATATTCGAGTCCCGTGATTTCTCTGTGAAGTCCGGGCTGTTTTTTTGCTCCGTTGAGATCGTTTGCGAGCTGCTTATATAAAATTTCATTTATAAGCGAGGATTTACCCGAGCCTGAAACACCCGTTACGGCAATGAATTTGCCTAAGGGGAACGAAACATCTATATTTTTAAGGTTGTTCTGCTGTGCGCCCTTGATGCAAAGGAACTTGCCGTTGCCCTCGCGTCTTTTTTCGGGGACAAGGATTTTTCTTTTGCCCGAGAGATACTGTCCCGTGATTGAGTGCTTGCACTTTTCAATGTCAGACAGCTTACCTGCACAAACAATTTCACCGCCGTGAATGCCTGCCCCCGGTCCTATATCAACAACATAGTCGGCAGCACGCATTGTGTCCTCATCGTGCTCAACAACAATAAGTGTGTTGCCGAGATCTCGCAGATTCTTAAGCGTGGAAATAAGCTTTTCGTTATCTCTCTGGTGAAGACCGATGCTCGGCTCATCAAGAACATATAATACGCCCGTAAGTGCGGAGCCTATCTGTGTGGCAAGGCGGATTCTCTGACTTTCTCCGCCCGATAATGTTCCTGAGGAACGGGAAAGGGTGAGGTAATCAAGACCTACCTTGCTTAAAAATTCAAGTCTTGCTTTTATTTCCTTAATAATCCCGCTTGCAATTATGCTTTCTCTTTCATCAAAAACTAAATTATCGATAAATTTCAGCTCTTCGCTTATGGAAAGATTGGTAAATTCGTTGATATTAATTCCGCCCACGGTAACTGAGAGCATTTCCGGACGAAGTCTTGCTCCCTTACATTCCGGACAGGCGTGGTCTGTCATAAAAAGCTCAATTTCCCATCTTGCCCACTCACTTGTGGATTCTCTGTATCTTCTTTCAAGATTGTTTACAATCCCCTCAAAGGGTGCTTCATATGTGCCTGAACCTATTGAGGTTGTGCGGTGAAGCTTTAATTTTTCTTCTCCCGTGCCGTAAAGAATTGCATTTACACCCTCTTCGGAAATATCTTTAATCGGAGTATCAAGGGTGAATCCGTATTTGTCGGCAAGTCCCTCCATATACATTCTTGCTATTGTGCCGTATTTTTCGTTAGACCAGCCGCAGCCGTGAATAGCTCCCTTATTTATTGAAATTCTTTTGTCCGGAATGATAAGGTCAGGGGATACTTTTTTGAAAATTCCCAAGCCCGTACATTTAGGACAGGCGCCGAAAGGATTGTTAAATGAGAACATTCTCGGAGAAAGCTCTCCGATGCTGACATCGTGCTCGGGGCAGGAAAATTGTTGTGAAAAGAGCATTTCTTCACCGTCAACAATGCTTACAAGCACAAGCCCCTCAGAGAGCTTCAGCGCAGTTTCGAGAGAATCTGCAATACGGGATTTTATGTCGTCTTTCATTACAAGACGGTCAACAACGATTTCAATAATATGCTTGTTGTTTTTGTTGAGCTTTATTTCTTCTGAGAGGTCATACATACTGCCGTCTATTCTCGCTCTCACAAAGCCTGATTTCTTGGCGCTTTCGAGCACCTTAACATGCTCACCCTTACGGTTTTTTACCACGGGAGCCATAATCATAAACTTTGTTCTTTCGGGTAAGGTACAAATCTTATCAACCATCTGGTCAACAGTCTGCTGACGGATTTCTTTTCCGCACACAGGACAGTGAGGGACACCCACTCTTGCATAAAGCAAGCGCAGGTAATCATATATCTCCGTAACCGTACCTACGGTAGAACGGGGATTTTTTGATGTTGTTTTCTGATCTATTGAAATTGCAGGTGAAAGACCTTCAATGAGCTCCACATTAGGCTTTTCCATCTGTCCTAAGAACTGACGCGCATAAGAGGAGAGAGATTCAATATAGCGTCTTTGTCCTTCAGCATAAATTGTATCAAAGGCAAGAGTTGACTTGCCCGAGCCTGAAAGACCTGTGAAAACAACTAACTTATCACGCGGAATTTCAAGATTTACATTTTTAAGATTGTGTTCCTTTGCGCCCACAATACGGATTTTTTTCTGTGCCACTTTTTTTGACCTCTTTAATTTAATTTCCTTAATTTTTCAATTTTATCTCTTATTGTTGCGGCGTGTTCAAATTCGAGTATCTTTGCAGCCGCTTTCATTTCACGGGTAAGCTGTTCTATCAGCATTTCTCGTTCTTTTCTTGTAAGCTTCTTGCCGTCAACATCCTTACGCTTATGAGTATTGGATATTTCTAGAATTTCTCTCACGCCCTTAACAATAGTCTTGGGAGTAATAGAGTTCTCCTCGTTGTATTTCTGCTGTTTTTCTCTTCTTCTGTAGGTTTCCTTAATAGCCTTTTCCATTGACGGCGTAACGGTATCGGCATACATAATAACCCGTCCGTTTGCATTTCTTGCCGCTCTGCCCACCGTCTGTATAAGAGAGGTTTCAGAGCGTAAAAAGCCCTCTTTGTCGGCATCAAGAATTGCAACTAAAGAAACCTCGGGAATGTCAAGTCCCTCTCTTAGCAGATTTATACCAACAAGAACATCAAACTCTCCGAGTCTTAAATCGCGTATGATTTCCATTCGTTCAATGGTGTCAATATCGTAGTGCATATAACGGACTTTAATGCCGTAGTCAATGAGATAATCGGTAAGATTTTCCGCCATCTTTTTTGTAAGTGTTGTAATAAGCACTCTTTCCTTGTTTGCCGTACGGATGTTGATTTCAGATATAAGGTCGTCAATTTGTCCCTCAACGGGGCGTACATCAATTTCGGGATCTAAAAGACCTGTGGGACGGATTATCTGTTCTGCTGTCTGAACGCTCAATCGCTTTTCTGTTTCTCCCGGAGTTGCACTCACAAATATTTTCTGCCCCGTTTTTGCATAAAATTCATCGAATGTAAGCGGTCTGTTGTCATAAGCGGACGGCAGACGGAAGCCGAATTCAACAAGTGAGTCCTTTCTCGACCTGTCACCGCCGAACATACCTCTTACCTGTGGTAAGGTTACATGCGATTCATCAACAAACAAAACGAAATCCTCGGGAAAGAAGTCCAGCAATGTGAACGGTGCTTCGCCCGGTTTTCTGTCCGACATTATTCTTGAATAGTTTTCAATTCCCTTGCAAAAGCCCGTTTCTCTGAGCATTTCCATATCGTATTCGGTGCGCTGACGGATTCGCTGCGCTTCAATAAGCTTGCCCTGAGAAATAAATTCCGCTTCTCTGGCTTCCATTTCTGCCATAATTTCAGCAATGGCCTTTTCGAGCTTTTCGGGGGATACAACATAGTGGGAGGCAGGATATATTGCAACATGCGAAAGGGAGTTTCTTATTTCTCCCGTAAGAGGATTTATTTCACATATACGGTCTATTTCATCACCGAAAAATTCAATTCTTATTGCATATTCGCTTGTGTAAACAGGGAAGATGTCAACAACATCGCCCTTGACACGGAATTTGTTTCTTATAAAATTAAGATCGTTTCTTTCATATTGTATTTCAACAAGCTTCTGAATAAGCTCGTCACGGCTCTTTTCCATTCCCGTTCTCAGGGAAATCACCATATTGCGGTAGTCTATGGGGTTGCCGAGAGAATATATGCAAGAAACACTTGCCACTATGATAACATCCCGTCTTTCGGACAAGGCTGATGTTGCGGAATGGCGCAGACGGTCAATTTCATCGTTTACGGCAGAGTCTTTTTCGATATAGGTATCGGTTGAAGCAATATAGGCCTCAGGCTGATAGTAGTCATAATATGAAACGAAATATTCAACGGCATTTTCGGGAAAAAATTCTTTGAATTCGGTGCAAAGCTGTGCGGCAAGAGTTTTGTTGTGCGCAAGAACAAGTGTGGGACGGTTAAGCTCAGCAATAACATTTGCCATAGTAAATGTTTTTCCCGACCCCGTAACGCCGAGAAGAGTTTGTTCCTTATAACCCTTGTTGATTCCGTCAGCCAGCTCCTTTATAGCCTGCGGCTGATCGCCCGTGGGTGTGTATTCGCTGTGTAAAATAAACTTGTCAGCCACATTCTTGCTCCTCTCTGATGTGGATTGTTTTTTTGTAAATTTCACTTTGTGTTTTTTTAATCTTGTTCGAAAAATTCGTGTAAAATATTTATACGAATATCCATTAAAAAACTTCAGAATATTTTTTGCCTTTATACATTTTTACTAACGACTCAAATTTTAACTCATAATTTTTAATTCGTTCTTCGTTGCCTTCAATTTTGAGTGATGGCTTTCTTTTGCCAACAATAATTGTTGCTGGGACATTTGTTAAATCCTCGTTGCTTTTGAAAAGCTCACAATCGTGTTTTGCTTTTAACGCAAAACCTTTAAGATTAGGAAAATTGGCAACAATCCATGCAACTTGTTCAGTTGTTAAAAAGTTCAATGGGAAATCAAACTCTTTTAACTCCGGCATATCAAATAAAAATGAAAAATTGTTGTCAGTAATTTTTTTGCCGTTGAAAGATAATTTTTCAATTTTAGTATTTGAAAGCGGCATAAAACTATTGATTTCCATGGTAGACCAAATTGCATTTCCGATGTCAAAATATTTCAGGTTCGGGGCAGTTTCTATTCTGTCTATGGTATTAAGCTTTGAAAAATCATTTATGCCAAGTCCTGAAAGGGAAGTGTTATCCGACATATCCCAAAGCTGAGTTACCTTTTGATTTGAGAAAAAATAAAGATATTCTAATTGTGGCAGGGTGCCTAAAAGTGATAAATCCTCAATTCGCTTATTTTTGAAAAATCGAATTGCTTTTAACTGTTTACCGTAATTAAGAATAAAATATTCAAAGGTATCTTGGTTAAGCCCCGAAATGGTGACAGTATCAATATCTGGATAGTTTTTCAGTACATCAATATCTGAAAATTTAATTTTTCCGCCTGTAATATCGGCTTTTTCTTCATGAAGATATAAGCCTGTGTGCGTTTTTGTGTTAAAATCATAGTCAAAATTTCCATTAATAAAAGATTTAAAAGAAAAATCCAAAATAATATCACCTCTGAAAAAAATTATTATCTCGTACTACGAATGTTTGAACAGAAAAATCCCCTGTTTGTTTATGAAAATTCATTGATATTTTACCACTAATATTTTTAATTGTAAACACTTCTTTGAAAAATAAACAAACAAATGTTTGTTGCTTTGCGTAAAAAATGCGGTATGCCGTGTTAAAAGCATACCGCAAAATTAATTTTTATTCAGCTTTTTTGAACTGTTCTCTTTGTGCAACAGCGGCATTGTGTACTCTTTCTCTTTCTTGGCCCGTAAGCTTGTAGAAGAAGAAGGGAACACCTGCAAGAAGCATCATAATACCGTGAAGAACGGTATAGAAGAACAGAAGCATAATCTTTGTTTCAAGTGTTTGCTGAGTACCGTCTGCAAGTCCTTGCTGATAGTGAATAATAGAGTTGTCACCGTAGAGAATATATGGAACAGCAGCATTTGCTATTGTACCGCTGATTGTAGTACCAAGACCTATAACAAAGGGAAGACTTGCATCAAGTCTGCGTCTTGTGGAAAGCTCAAGGTCGTCGAGAATATCTGCCTGGAACATATTGGGCAGAAGATTTGAAGCACCGAACTGAAGACCTGTAAGGAACAGACAGACAATGAAAACAATTTCAAGCCAGTCCATACCCGGTCTTGTGAGCTTTACATAACCTACGGAGAAAGCAATGATATTGATGCATACGGAATACATACCCGATGCAATATAAAGCACTCTCGAATTGAATTTCTTGAGCAGCTGGTTGATTATAAGCATACCCACCATTGTGCCGATGCCTATGGGAAGAGCGAAAAGGAGAGTCTGTGAGGAGCTTCCGAGCATTGCAGCGGCAATGAAGGGCTGCATATATGTGCAAACGCCTCTGAAGGACTTTAAGAATTCACTGAGAATAACAACTCTTGCGTGCTTGTTTCTGAGTATGAAAGAGATACCTTCTAATGGATTTTTCTTTTCTTCATTGTATGTGATACGCTCTTTTATAGCATTGAAGCCGAGAAGCATTGTTACCGTGCCTACAACACCGCAAAGAATTGCGGATAACAGATAGTTGAGTGACGGATCATTGCCGCCCTTTACAGCCTTGAGAATTTCACCCATTACAAGCACAACAACCAAAGGTGCGGAGTTGCCGACAGCACTTGAAATTGCTCTGAAAGACAAAAGCTGTTCGCGTTCCTTGTTGTTGGGTGTCATAACGACAGCAACCATATTTATAGTGCCTCCGAAATAGAAGCAGCAGCCCTGAACAAGGGCTATAATGCAAAGGAAAGCAAGAAGCAGATACGGATTACTCTTTATAATATCGGGAGTGTAGAAAATAAAGAACATCACGATTCCGCAGGGGATAGCAGAAAGCAAGCCGAGGTGCTTGAATTTTTGTCCGTTCTTCGGGCGTTTGTTGTCGAGAATCATGGCATAAACAAAGCTCAATGCAAAGCCTGCAATACTTGTAAAGGTGTTGAAGAAAGACAAATGGTCTTCCGAAAGCATAAGAACATCAACAAGATACGCTCTGCGGTATTCGTTTATCATACCTGTCATATTTGTATAGAAAAATACAGCAACCAGGTATAATATCCATTCTTTTCTTTTAAGATATTTTGTATCCTGATGGGATAATGTCGGTGAGCTTAGCATAAGAACACTCCCTTTTGTAAACTTTCGTATATGATAGCATAAGTTTATTAAAAAATGCAACCTGTTATTGACTAAAAAGCAAAGAAGCATTAAAATAATTGCAAAGAGGTGAAAAGTGTGTCGAGAATTTTAAGATATACGGTTGAAGAAGACCTTAATAATGAAAAAGTAATAAAGTGTCTGAGAGAAAATCTGCAGATGTCTGCCCGCATGGTCGTAAAATTAAGACACACTTCCGAGGCAATAAAGCTCAACGGTGTTCACGCAAGGACTGTTGATAAACTGAAAACGGGAGATGTTCTTGAAATAACTTTTCCCGAAGAAAAAAATGAAATCCCGGCAACACATTTTGATGATATATCTGTGCTTTATGAGGATGAGGATATTTTAGTAATAAATAAGCCTGCAGGACTTGCAATGCATCCCACTCACAATCATCAGGGGGATACACTTGCAAACGAGGTTGCGGCTTATCTTGCTCAAAAAAATAAATACCCCGTATTCAGAGCCGTCGGCAGACTTGATAAAAGCACATCGGGAGTTGTTGTGTGTGCACTCAATAAGCATTCTGCTTCAAGGCTTGCCGAAAATATAACAAAAGAGTATGTTGCTTTGGTTGAGGGTGAGTATAAAGGACACGGCACGATAAACAAAAAAATATACCGTCCCGATCCTATGAAAACTCTGCGCGCAGTGGGCGAAGAGGGGGACGAAGCGATTACACATTGGAAAGAGGAAATTGCAACCGAAAAGTTAAGCCTTGTGAGAATAACCCTTGAAACGGGCAGAACGCATCAGATAAGAGTTCATTTTTCATCAATGGGAACACCACTTGCAGGGGATGATATGTACGGCTCAGAAAACACCGAAATCACAAGAGCCGCTTTGCATTGTGAGAATGTTACTTTGGTGCATCCCGTGACGGGGGAGAAGATGTTTTTCAAGGCAGATATGCCTGAGGATATGAAAAGAATAGCAGATAAAATAATATAACAATCATAAAGAAAATACAGACAGTACAAAATATGTACTATCTGTATTTTTTTAATGTTTATTGATTTTTGAATTAATACATTCCGCCACCCTGGGAAGCCATTGCAGCAGCTGCTGCAGCGTCTGCCTGAGGATCGGGCTTATCTGTTACGAGAGATTCTGTTGTGAGAACCATAGCTGCAACGGATGAAGCGTTCTGGAGAGCTGAACGGGTAACCTTTGTGGGGTCAAGAATACCTGCTTCAGTCATATCAACATATTCTTCTGTTGCGAAGTTGAAGCCGTAGCCTACCTTACCTGAACGGAGAATTGTGTCAATAATAACTGAGCCTTCAAGACCTGCGTTTGCAGCAATCTGACGGATGGGAGCTTCAATTGCCTTGAGAACAATCTTAACACCTGTCTTTTCGTCTGCATTTTCTGTTTCGTCTATAAGAGCCTTAACTGCGGGAAGAACATTGAGGAGAGCAACACCGCCGCCTGCAACATAGCCTTCTTCAACAGCTGCCTTTGTTGCTGCAAGAGCATCTTCAATGCGAAGCTTCTTTTCTTTCATTTCAACCTCTGTTGCTGCGCCTACATGGATAACTGCAACACCGCCTGAAAGCTTAGCAAGTCTTTCCTGGAGCTTTTCTTTGTCAAATTCTGAGGTTGTTACTTCAATCTGACTCTTTATCTGAGCAATTCTGCTCTTGATTTCATCGCTGTCGCCTGCGCCGTCAACAATGATGGTGTTTTCCTTAGTAACCTTAACCTGCTTTGCACGGCCGAGCTGTGCTACCTGTGTATCCTTGAGCTCAAGACCGAGGTCAGAGGTGATAACCTCACCGCCTGTAAGGATAGCGATGTCACGAAGCATTTCTTTTCTTCTGTCGCCAAAGCCGGGAGCCTTAACGCAAACACAGGTGAATGTGCCGCGGAGTCTGTTTACAAGGATAGTTGCGAGTGCTTCACCCTCAACATCCTCTGCAACGATTACGAGCTTTTTGCCTGCCTGAAGAATCTGCTCAAGCAAGGGGAGAATTTCCTGAATGTTTGAGATTTTCTTATCTGTGATAAGAAGGAAAGCATCATCAATAACAGCTTCCATCTTATCTGTGTCTGTTACCATATAGGGGGAGATATAGCCTCTGTCAAACTGCATACCCTCAACAACATCACAGCTTGTTTCTGCTGTTTTGGATTCTTCAACGGTGATAACACCGTCTGCAGTAACCTTTTCCATAGCTTCTGCAATAAGCTTGCCGACTGTTTCATCAGCAGCGGAAACTGTTGCAATTCTTGCTATATCGGAAGAGCTTGAAACGGGCTTTGCATTAGCCTTAAGAGCTTCGCAAGCAGCATTGACTGCCTTCTGGATGCCCTTTTTAACAATCATTGGGTTTGCACCTGCTGCAACATTCTTCATACCCTCGTTTACGAGAGCCTGAGCAAGAAGAGTTGCGGTTGTTGTGCCGTCGCCTGCGATGTCATTTGTTTTTGTGGCAACCTCTTTAACGAGCTGTGCACCCATATTTTCAAATGCATCTTCAAGTTCAATTTCTTTTGCTATTGTAACACCGTCATTTGTGATAAGGGGAGCGCCGTACTTTTTATCAAGTACAACATTTCTGCCCTTAGGTCCGAGTGTGATTTTAACTGTATTGCTGAGCTTATCAATACCTGCCTGAAGAGCTTTTCTTGCGTCTTCACCGTAAAGCAACTGTTTAGCCATAATAAAAATGCCTCCTGAAAATTAGTCAACTATTGCAAGGATGTCGCCCTGCTTAACAATGATGAGTTCTTCACCGTCAATTTTAACTTCTGTGCCTGCATATTTGCTGAGGATAACCTTATCGCCGGGCTTAACTTCCATAACGATTTCTTTTCCGTCAACAACTCCGCCGGGGCCTACTGCAACAATTTCGGCAACCTGGGGCTTTTCCTGTGCTGAAGCGGCAAGGATGATGCCACCCTTTGAAGTTTCTTCAGCCTGTGTGAATTTAACGACAACTCTGTCACCAAGCGGTTTAAGTGCCATAATAAAAAATCCCTCCTGAGAATTATATGCTGTTTTTTAGCACTCTCGTTGTTTGAGTGCTAAAAACTATTTTACACTAAAAAAATAAAAATGCAATAGTTTTGTTGAAATTTTTTCAAAAAAAATAAAAAATTTACATTTTGTATTTACTCATCCTCTTAATTTAATATATAATGTGTCTATAGGAAGTGAGAGCGTATGAGCGTAAAAAAATATAAGTATGAGCTGCATTGTCACACGGCAGAAACCAGTAAATGTGCAAGTGCGAAAGCAGCGGATGTTGTAAAAATATATAAGGAAAAAGGCTATGACGGTGTTGTTATTACCGATCACTATTCTGCGCACACCTTTTTCGGCAAACACTTTTTTTCTCCGCAGAAGAGTATTGACACTTTTCTTAAAGGATATAATGAAGCAAAAAAATATGCAGATGAAAATTTTACGGTGCTTTTAGGAATGGAACTTCGTTACTATGCCACAATAAACGATTTCCTTGTTTTCGGTATAACAGAGGACTTTTTGAAAAATTCGGGTAATCTTCTTGCAAAATCACTCAAAAGCTTTTTTAAGCTTGCAGATAGCTGCGGTTATCCTGTTATTGAGGCACACCCCTGCAGAATTTTCCGTCACCGTGCTGATATAAGATATATTCACGGCTGTGAAATTTATAACGGCAAAGGCACAAAAGACAAGGAAAATGCAAAGGCTGAAAAATGGGCAAAGGAAAGCAAATTCAGAATATGTACTTCGGGAAGCGATTTTCACTCTGTGTCCCATGCCGATTTTGGCGGAATAGAAACCGATGAGCCTATAAAAACAAATGAGGATTTATTGAGAATACTGAAAAGCGGAAATTACCGTTTGATAAGAAAAGGAAAAGTTTAATAAAATGAGCCGTAGAACTTTTTTATAGTTTTACGGCTCGTTTGATTATATCAAAAAACATCTTTCCCGCAAGATTGGGGGCAGTGGCTTGATAAATCGTAAGATTTTTTTCTTATTTTTCTTCATTTTTGAAAACATCGGCAACCTCGCTTATTGTAACATAAGCCTTGGGGTCAATGGCATGCACAATGCTTCTCAAATTTGAAATCTGGAAACGGTTTACAACAAAATAAATTACCGTTTTGTCTTTTTTTGAATAACCGCCTTTTGCGGGCATCATTGTGGTACCGCTTTCAAATGTTTCAATCAAGGCTTCATTTATTTCGTCGGGTTTTTCGGTTATTATCATAACACCCTTTTCACGGTCAATGCCTTCAACTATAAAGTCTACTGTTTTCAAAGCTGCAGCATAGGTTACTATTGAGTAAAGGGGTAAAATCCAGCTTGAAGTAACAAAGCCTGATATAATATAAAGTATTACATTATATACCATAACGAAAGTGCCTACTGTAATGCCAAGCTTCTTTGCAAAAACAACCGCCATAACTTCAATTCCGTCTATTGCTCCGCCGTAGCGGATTGTGATACCGCTGCCGATACCTGAGATAAGTCCGCCGAAGAGGGCGCATAACAGTAAATCGTTACCTGCAAGAGGAGATGCTATGCTTACATCAATAGGGAAAACATCGGTAATTAACCATGCAAATAAAGAATATATTCCTACAGTATAAATAGAATACACAGTAAAAATTATACCTTGCTTTTTGAAACCGTACAAAAACAACGGGATATTCAGAACAATAAGGAAGAGCGATAAAGTAAGATATTCGGGGGTAATTTGTGATAAAAGCATAGATGTACCCGAAATACCGCTGTCATATAATTTTACCGGAGCAAGGAAAACAGTAACACCAAAAGCATTTATTATACCTGCAAAAGTAAGTATGACAAAATTTTGCCATTTGAATTTTAGTATTGTATCAATAAATTTTTTCTTTTTGGACATAAAAATGCACCCCTATATATTATATGCATATTGATTGCGCATAACGCACTGTTTCCATTGCATCCTTTGCATATTTGTCTGCGCCGATTCTTGTTGCATATTCCTGAGTGAGCACCGCACCGCCCACAATCGTTTTGCACCAAGGGGCTTGCATCTTAAGGAGTTTTATGGTTTCTTCCATAGAATCAAGTGTTGTTGTCATCAATGCACTCAAGCCTGCAAGGGGAGCATGATGCTCTTTTACCGCTTTTATGACCTCTTCGGGAGGAACATCCTTGCCGAGGTCAATAACCTCGAAGCCGTAATTTTCAAGCAGTAGCTTTACGATATTTTTACCTATATCGTGTATATCGCCTTTTACGGTTGCAAGAACAAATTTAACACTTGTCTGGTTTTCATTTTTTTGATTTTTCATTTTCAGCTTTATCTGCTCAAAAGCCGTTTTTGCCGACTCGGCACTCATAAGAAGCTGAGGCAGATAAACAGTTTTGTTTTCAAACCCCTTGCCCACGATATCGAGGGCGGGAATTATTTCTTCCTGAACAATGCTTAAAGCCTCTTTTGTTTCAAGGAGTGTTTTTGTGATTTCTCCCGCATTGTCCTTAAGCCCCTTTATAATGGCATTCTGCAGGGGAGAAGCTGCACTTGTTTGTGTTTTTTTGACTTCACTTGTGTTAAGGGCAGGGGATGATGTAAGTGTGCCGGCAAAGTCTATATATGAAGCACAGTTTTCATCTGAACCGCTTAAGGCATTGAATGCATAGTATGCAGACATCATCTGAGCTGAATACGGATTCATAATTGCGGCAGAAAGTCCCTTTTGTAATGCCATAGTAAAGAAAGTGCTGTTTATTATATCGCGTTGGGGAAGTCCGAAAGAAATATTTGAAACACCGAGTGTTGTGTTGCAGCCGAGCTCATTTTTTATTATGCTCATTGCTTCAAGTGTTGTTAAAGCTGCATTTTTATCTGCACTTACGGAAAGACAGAGCGTATCAAAAATAAGGTCTTTTTTGTCTATACCGTACTGCTTTGCGGTTTTAATTATTTTCTTCGCAATTCGGACTCTGCCGTCAGCAGTTTCGGGTATTCCGTCTTCATCAAGTGTCAGTGCAACAACCAGACCGCCGTATTTCTTCACAAGAGGGAATACGGCTTTCATGCTTTCTTCCTTTCCGTTCACGGAGTTTATCATAGCCTTACCGTTGTAACGCCTGAGAGCGCTTTCGAGAGCAGAAACATTTGCCGTGTCTATCTGCAAGGGCAAATCGAGTACACTCTGCAGATTACAAACCGACTTTGTGAGCATATCTTTTTCATCAATTTCGGGTAAGCCTACATTTACATCAAGTATATGCACCTGTTTTTCTGCCTGACCTAAGCCTTCTTTCAGAATATAATCCATATCGTTGTTTCTCAACGCTTCCTTTAAAAGCTTTTTGCCTGTAGGATTTATTCTTTCACCGATAAGAACGGCACCTTTGCCGAATTCAACTGTATGTGTGTAAGAGGAAACAACGCTTTTGTTTTTCTGTGTTACGGGGATAACGGGTAAATTCTTGCATTTATCGTAAACTGCTTTTATATACTTATCATTTGTTCCGCAGCATCCGCCCACACAGCGTACACCTTTTTTTACGCTGACAGCAATTGCATCCGCAAAACTTTCTTCTTTTATACTGTATACTGTTGCCCCGTTAATATTTTCAGGAAGTCCTGCATTAGGCTTGAATATTACGGGCAGGGAGGAATGTTCGAGATATTCGTCGATTACCCCTTGCAGTGCATCGGGTCCCAAAGAACAGTTCACGCCTATTGCATCTGCATTCATTCCCTCAAGCATACTGATTACTGCTGCAGGGGTAGCTCCGGTTATAAGCTTGCCGTCTTCGGAATATGCATTGCTCACAAACACGGGCAGAGAGCAGTTTTCTTTTGCTGCCAGCAAAGCCGCCTTTGTTTCGTAGAGGTCATTCATTGTTTCAATGAAAATTAAATCTACTCCGTATTTTACACCTATAGAAACGGTTTTTGCAAATATGCTCACAGCATCCTCAAAGTCAAGATCGCCGTAGGGTTTTAAAAGCTTTCCTGTAGGTCCTATATCTAGCGCAATAAATTTTTGCTGTGTACCTTTGCTTTCTTCCTTTGCTTTTCTTGCAAGAGATACCGCAGAAGCTATAGTTTCTTCTAATTCCTCTTGGTTGAAATGAAGAGAATTTGCTCCGAAGGTATTTGTGTTTACAATATTGCTTCCCGCATCAAAATATGCTTTATGTATACCGTAAACGGCTTCAGGGTGAGTTGTATTCCAATTTTCCGTTTTTTCTCCCGGCTTAAGACCTTGCGACTGCAGAAAGGTGCCTATTGAGCCGTCAAGAAAAACGGTATTCTTTTTTAAGAAATCAAGTAACATATTTTCACTTCCGCTGAATTAACAAATATTATATGTTCTCGGTCCCGAGTATGTATGAAAGATTTGACTGAATCTTTTGAGCAATATCGGGTTTATTCATTGAATAAACATGTATGTTTGTGATGCCGTTGGCATAAAGGTCGATTATCTGATCTGTTGCATATGCTATACCTGCCTGCTTCATTGCATCGGGCTTTGAGCCGAATTTGTCAACAAGACTTTTGAAGCGCTGCGGCATAAATGAGCCTGAGAGCTTCAAAGCTCTTTCAACCTGATTTGCGTTTGTTATTGGCATAATGCCGGGAATAATCGGTACGGTTATGCCGGCTTCACGGATTTTATACAGGAAATTATAAAGCAGATTATTATCAAAGAACATCTGTGTTGTGAGAAATTCACATCCTGCTTCTACCTTTTCTTTAAGATAGAATATATCCTCTTTCTGATTACGGCTTTCGGGATGTATTTCGGGGTAGCACGCACCGCCTATGCAAAAATCCTTGTTGAATTCCTTTAACTGACAAATAAGCTCAATAGCGTGCTTATATTCCCATTTTTCGGGGTTGTCGTTTGCCATAGAGGGCGGAATATCACCTCTTAACGCCATAATGTTTTTTATCCCTGCTTTTTCGATTTCTCTGATTTTTTCTTTTACAGTTTCCTTTGAAGAAGAAACACAGGTCAGATGTGCAAGCGTGGGAACCTCATAAGCCTGTTTTATGTTTTGTGCAATATCGAGCGTGTATTTACTTGTGCCGCCGCCTGCCCCGTAAGTCACACTCATAAAAGAGGGCTTGAGCTTTGCAATTTCCTCAACAGCAGTTTTAACGCTGTTAAAGGCAGTGTCTGTTTTCGGCGGAAAAACCTCAAATGAAAGAGAGAATGTGTTATTGTTCAAAATTTGAGATATCTTCATTTTTACAGCCTCTCAGAATTATTTTTTAAGCTTTTTATGCACAACAGCACCGAGTGCGAGTGTACACACAGCCCCCATACCGACAGCAGCAATACGCTTTACCTGTTCCATACTGCTCGGAATGTGGGTAAGCACAAATTCCTTTACAGGTGCGCTGATTTTATCGTTTGTCAGACTGCCGAAGGTAACTGTTCTTGAAGACACCTTTGTAAGGTCATTTTTATCAAGTTCAATTATTCTTACGCCTCTGTTTCTGCCGGGACCGTACACATTAAAGCCTGCCCCCTGAGTGTAAACAAGGTCTATACCGTCGAGATTTGCCGTGAAAGAGTTTATATGGTCGTGACCGACAAAAATCGCGAGTATATCGCCTTTTTCTTTCAGAGCCTCGAATTCGCCTGAATTTTTGTCAGGGATAGCAGGGGATTCATACATAAATCCGCCGTTTATAATAATCTCTTCGGGAAGTGTATAGAATTCATTTTTGTGAGTTCTGAAAGCTTCAACTGCGCCTTTTGTTTTTTTGTCTACCTTTTTGATAACATCAAAGAACTCGGGTACGGGAATATGCTGAAAAACAACAGACGGAACATATTTTCCTGTTTTTTCAAAGAGGGCATCTCTTTCTTTTTTATACCATTCAATCTGCTCCTCGCTTACGGGGAGATATTCTCCCGTAATGCTCTGACCGTTGGAATCTATGAGATAGAGGTTGAAAAGAATTTCCTCTCCGTCTTCGGAATAAATAGGTACCGTATATGTCCCCTTGTCGTTTTCATCTCTGAAATTTCCGCCCACATAATTTGCAAATGATGTGTATATATCTGCCTGCTCCTTATTAGACACACCCGTCTGGCAGTCGTGGTTGCCGAAGGTAACTGCAAACGGAATATTGTTGTATTCGAGAGGGCTTATAATATCTGATAAGGTCTGCTTTACATTTACATAAGGGTTACCCATTCTGAAGAAGGGCAAAAGACCGTAGAGCTGGTCACCCGTAAAAACAACAAGATCGGGCTTTTCTTCTCGTATAGCAAGAGAAATAAGCTTTATTGTATCGGAAGAAACAGTTGTACTTTCCTGTACATCTGCAATCTGCATAATCTTGAATTTGCCGTCTTTTGAAAAAGTCAGTTTTTTGTTGCTCATAATAAAAACTCCTTAAATAAAGGGCTGTAAAAAAACCAGTTTTTTACAGCCGCTTTTATCGTGAATTATTTGCTGATTTCAATTCCGAGAAGCTTAAGCTGTTCGCTGTCAACCTCAGCAGGACATTCTGTCATTGCTTCTGTTGCATCCTTAAGCTTGGGGAATGCAATGACATCGCGCAGGCTTTCAGCACCGAGCATCTGCATAACAAGTCTGACAAGACCGATACCCATACGGGCGTGAGGAGGAGGACCGAATCTGAATGCATCAAGAAGATAGCCGAATTTTTCGTAAGCTTCTTCATCAGAAAGACCGAGCAGATTGAATATTCTGCCCTGTAATTCGGGATTTGTTATACGGATTGAACCGCTTGAAAGCTCAATGCCGTTAAGAACAAGGTCATATGCCTTTGCGCGGACATTTGCTTTGTCTGTTTCAAGATAGTCAAGACATTCATCGAGAGGAGAAGTAAAGGGATGGTGCATAGCAACCCAAGTCCCAGTATCCTCATCCCAATCAAAGAACGGGAATTCAACAATCCACAGGAAGTTGTAGCCGTCACCGATGATGTCAAGCTTCTTTGCAACCTCGTTGCGCAGTGTTCCGAGAGTTGTGAGGGCAAAGGTCTTTTTGGGGTCTGCGATAATGAGAACAACATCACCCTTTTCAGCTGCAGCAGCTGTAAGGATTTCCTTCATCTTTTCTTCGGAAACAAACTTGCCGAAGGAGGAAGCCATACCGTCATCGGTAAGTCTTATCCATGCAAGTCCCTTTGCACCGATGCCTTTTGCGTGCTCTGTGAGCTTGTCGATTTCTTTTCTCGTGAGAACAGAAGCGGCATTTTTTGCAGTGAATGCTCTTACTGTGCCATTGCCGGCAACTGTGCTTTCAAATACACTGAAGCCACAATCCTTAACGATATCCGTAAGGTCAAAAAGCTCCATTCCGAAGCGAGTGTCAGGCTTGTCTGAGCCGTAACGCTCCATAGCATCTTTATATTTAAGTCTGGGCAGGGGAGTGGGAATATCCACACCTATTGCCTCTTTGAATACCTTTGCAATATAGCCTTCAATCATCTGCAGTACATCTTCAACATCAACGAATGACATTTCAAGGTCTATCTGTGTAAATTCGGGCTGTCTGTCTGCGCGTAAGTCCTCATCTCTGAAGCAACGGGCAATCTGAATATAGCGGTCAAAGCCTGCAACCATTGAAAGCTGCTTGTAAAGCTGAGGTGACTGAGGCAGAGCATAGAATGAACCGTTGTGAATACGGCTGGGAACAAGGAAATCTCTTGCACCCTCGGGAGTTGAACGGCAGAGAATGGGGGTTTCTATTTCAACAAAGCCGTTGTCATAGAAATAATCTCTTGTGATTTTTGTTACCTTGTTTCTTAAAAGAAGATTGCTCTGTAAATCAGGACGGCGAAGGTCAAGATAACGGTATTTGAGTCTTGTGTTTTCTGCTGTCTGACAATCAGGGATAATTTCAAAGGGAGTTGTTTCACTCTTTGAAAGAATACGCAGCTCAGTTACGAAAATTTCGATATCGCCTGTGGGAATTTTGTCGCTCTTTGCGCTTCTTTCTCTTACGGTACCAACTGCAGCAAGCACATATTCGCTTTTTGCAAGCTCTGCCTTTTCAAAAACATCCTTTGCTGTGTTTTCATCAAAAGCCAACTGAATAATACCTGTTCTGTCGCGAAGGTCTATGAAAATAAGACTTCCGAGGTTTCTTGCGCGCTGTACCCAACCGAAAACAGTAACCTCTTTTCCTGCATCTGAAAGTCTGAAATTACCGCAATAGTCGGTTCTTTTTAATCCTGTTAAAAATTCCATTTATATTTTTCCTCCGTTGAGAAGTGTGAAATCACCGAAATTAATGTTTTCGGGCTGACCTATATCTGCAAGGGCAGCGTCGAGAGTTATTCTCATAAATTCTTCGGTGAAATTATCAAGAGAAATCTCTTTTGTTTCACCGTTATCCATATTTTTCACCGTTGCCTTATGGCTTTCGATTTCATCGGAGCCTAAAACCATAGTGAACATAACATTTTTCTTGTTAGCATACTTCATCTGTGCCTTGATTGAACGCTCTTCAAGGTCAGTAAGTGCTGAAACACCCTCCATGCGAAGGTCGTTTACAAGTCTTAATGCTTCAAATGAATAATCCTTTGAAGCAGGTGCTATATAAAGCTGAACGCGGGGCTCCTCAGGAAGAGAAGTGTGCTGAGTTTCAAGCAGGAGATTGAGTCTTTCTATACCCATACCGAAGCCGCTTGCAGGCAGACTGTTTCCGCCAAGCTGTTCAATCAGACCGTCATATCTTCCGCCGCCGCATACAGTACCCTGTGCGCCGATAGAGGTTGAAACAAATTCAAAGACTGTTTTTGTGTAATAATCAAGTCCTCTTACTATCTGAGGATTGATTGTATATGGAATCTGCATTGCATCAAGATGCTTCTGCACAGCCTTGAAGTGGTTATCACATTCCTCACAAAGGAAATTGAGCACAATGGGAGCATCCTTTGCAATCGAGGAGCATACGGGACTTTTACAGTCAAGTATTCTCATCGGGTTTTTCTCAAGTCTTGAAAGACAGGTTTCGCAAAGCTCCTCTTTTTTGCTTTCAAAATACCGGAGTAAAGCCTTGTGATATTCTTTTCTGCAAACGGGACAGCCGATAGAATTGATTTCAAGGTTTATATCATCAAGCTCAAAAAAATCAAACACATTCTGAGCGAGAGCTATAATTTCGGCATCGGCAGCAGGTGTTGCCGCACCCAGACACTCAACACCGAACTGATGGAATTCTCTGAGTCTTCCTGCCTGGGGCTTTTCGTAGCGGTAGCAGGAGGTCAGATAAAACATTTTCTGAGGCATAGGCTCATTGAAAAGACCGTGTTCAAGGAATGCTCTTGCACAGCCTGCTGTGCCTTCCGGACGAAGTGTTATTGAACGCTTGCCGTTATCCTCAAATGTATACATCTCTTTCTGAACAACATCTGTTGTTTCACCCACGCTGCGGTTGAAAAGCTCGGTATGTTCAAAAACGGGAGTTCTGATTTCTTTGAATCCGAAAAGAGAAGCAATTTCAGATACTGTATTTTCGATATAACGGATTTTGTAGCTCTCCGATGGGAGGATATCTGCGGTACCTCTCGGTGCCTTTGTGAGTAAGGGCATAAAAAATCTCCTCTGAAATTAATAATGCAAGGGCGATTTAATAACCGCCCTTATTGTTAGTTTACCTGATTATCTTGTGAGCTCACGCCAATCAAGGTCGCCTCTTTCAAGACCGATAACAAGTGATTCTGCCGTTGCAATGTTTGTTGCAACAGGAATGTTGTGAACATCACAAAGTCTTAATAGGTCTTGTTCGTTGGGCTCATATGGTTTGGGATTAAGCGGATCTCTGAACATTAAAAGAAGGTCAATTTCATTGCAGGAAATAAGCGCGCCTATCTGCTGTGCGCCGCCTTGTGAGCCGCTTAAAAATTTTGTTATGGGAAGTCCTGTTGCATCTTCAATAAGTTTACCTGTTGTGCCTGTAGCACATATTGAATGATGACTCAATATTCCGCAGTAAGCGATACAAAACTGTGTCATAAGTTCTTTTTTTGAATCGTGAGCGATAAGTGCGATATGCATTAGTCCACCGTCCCTTAATATATAGTTTGTTATTTTGTTTGACTGATAAACAGTTTTTTAGAAAATATTGGTTCCTATTCAATTATAATAACACAAAATCAACAGATTATCAATAATTATTTTAATAAAGAGAGAGAAAGTTCAACATTTTTTCCTGAAATTCTTTGGGATATTCTGTAAATTGCCTTTGAAAATTTACTTTTTTTGTTGATTTCTCCCGTAACAGTACTGTACATCACATTTTTGTCTTCGGGAACAATTCCTAAAAGCTGAACGAAGGTTTTGTTTATTATATCATCAACTGTAAGCAGTTTGCCCTTTTTTGCCGCTTTTATATCATATCTGTTTATAAGAAGTCTGGATTGCTTTATTCCCATATCTCTTAAGGTTTTATCAACAGCAGCCGCACCCTTTACCGAAATCTCATCAGCTGTTGCAACAACTATTGAAAATTCTGCAGCCGCAGCCGCTCTCGACAGCCCCTCATTAAGACCTGCGGGAGCATCAATAATTATGATATCAAAGTTATCCTTTTCGGTGCTTAAAATGTCTTTTATTATATTTTCGTTTTCATCTTCAACAGCTGCTTTCGGTGAGGGAAGAAGAAAAAGATTTTCATTTATCTCAACAAGAGCATCCGAGAAGCTGCACTGCTCTATAGAAATATCATACCAGCTGAAAACACAGCTTTCACAGCAGCCGAGCATAACATCAAGCGAGGAGAGTCCCGCATCGCAATCTATAAGTAATGTTTTTGTACCCTGCTGCGAAAAGTTCATTCCCAACTGAGCAGAAAGAGTGGATTTACCGACTCCGCCCTTTCCTGAAGCAATTACAATTATTCTTGGCATAAGTGTCACCCTAATTTTCTTTTATGACTTACAAGAGAGTATTTTCAGACTGAACATCCTTTACGGTGTCCATAGTGGAAAAATAGTATTCAAAAATATCTGCTGCAACCTGTGCAGTAGAAGAACCGCTGCCTGCGTTTTCAATAACAACGGCTATTGCAATTTCGGCATCCTCATAGGGACCGAAGGCGATAAGAAAACCGTCAGTACCCTCATAGGTTACCCCGTTTATTATTCGGGTTTTTTCAGCGGTACCTGTTTTGCAGGCAACCTTATATTTCAATGAGCCGAGGTAGGGTTTACACGATGTTTCGTTTGCAACAAGATACATACCTTCCTTTACAACATCCAAGGTTGTTTGCGAAACATTTGTTTCAACTGCCACCTCCGGTACTTTCTCGTACAGAACCTCTGAAAAATCAGAAGACAGAACCTTGCTTACAAGGTAGGGGACATATCTTGTGCCTCCGTTTGCTATTGTTGCACAGTAGTTTGCAAGCTGCAGGGGAGTAAAGGAGTTATCTGACTGTCCTATTGCTGCAAGCAGTGTTTCACCGGCTTTCCAGCCCTGACCTATGGAATCTCGGTATTCAATACCTGCAAGAATACCTGCTTCCTCATATATTTCAACACCTGTTTTCTGACCGAGTCCGAAAAGCTTTGAGTATTCGTTCATTTTTTCAATACCGAGCTTTCTTGCAAGGTCAAAGAAGAATATGTTGCAGGAAACACCCAATGCGCGTTTTACATTTATTGTGCCGTGCGCGTTTTTGTTAAAGCATGCAAAGGTCTGGTCAAGATAGTCGTATAAGCCTGTGCAGGTGATACGGCTGTCGCCCGTGATAATGCCCTCTTCAAGAGCAGCTATTGCTATAACAGGCTTCATTGTTGAACCGGGGGAGTATGCACTTTGAAAGGCTCTGTTCCATAAAGGACTTCCTGCATCGGAAACAAGCTCTGAATAGTCTTCCTTATATGTTGAAAGTGAATAGTCGGGATAGGAAGCTGCCGCCAAAACGGCTCCTGTGTTAACATCAATGGCAACAACTGCACCTGCAAGTGTCATACCGCTTGCAAGAGCTTCGCTGTCGGTTACTTCATTAACTCGCTTTGCAAGGGAATCCTCTGCAATTTCCTGCAGATTTTTATTAAAGGTTGTAACTATTGTATTACCTGTACGGGGAACAACCGAAAATTCCTCGGTATTGTTGCCGTCAGAGTCTATGATTATGTTTTTTGTGCCGTTCTGACCTCTGAGATATTCTTCCATTGCAAGCTCAAGTCCGCTTTTGCCTATTTTGTCATTGAGAGAATAGGCCTTTGCCTTTATTGCAAGAACTTCATCCTGAGAGAGTGTATTGTTTTCAAGCAAGGCTTGAGTTGCTGCTTTCTTTTCTGCATATTCATCTGAGCTGATTGCCGAAACAACCCCCAGAATATGAGAGGCAAATGTGCCGTCACCGACATATGTTCTCTCAGATGTGACCTGTGCATCAACCCCGGGGAAAATATCACTGTTTTCTTTTATATATGCAATGGTTCGTATGGAAACATCCTGAGCGAAGGTGTAGGGATTTGAGGCAGAAAAACCGATTCTGCGCATATAGTATCTGACAGATGCGATTTTTAATGCATTTGTTTTTGAGTAACCTTCAAGAGCAAATTCTTCGAGCAGTGCATCAAAGCAGTTTTGTGCGGTTGCATAGGAATTGAGCCCCAGCATATCGGTAGATTTCAGCCATTTTATGTCGGTTTCTCTGTTTTCTCGGAACTGAATTGCACCGTTTTCGGAATTGAGTTCAAGCGGCAATGTGTCAACCCAGATTTCTTCATTTTTTTCAAGGTAATTTATAAGATTGAGAATTACTGTGTTTCGCTCTTCGTTTTCGGCAGGAAAGGTCAGAGCATCAAAAATTATTGTGTTGATCTGCTCATTGTAAACAAGAGCATTTCCGTTTGTGTCAAGCATTTCGCCTCTTGAAGCCTGTACTGTTACATTATGGCTTGAAACAGGGGCAGAGGAAGCTGATGAATCTGAAGAATCCAGAATCTGTATATTAAAAAGTAAAACAATAAATCCGAGAAATGCCGCACAGAACAAACCCGAAACAAATAATGCTTTTTTATTGAGTTTGTTTTTCAAAGTGTTTCACGCCTTTCAGATTATTGTTTTTGTTCTTATTTTTCTTTCTAAAAATCTTATGGGAAAATATATAAAGGGAATTACCGCAACCGTCAGAATAAAAGAGGGAATATAGAAAAATTTTACGGTGTTCCATATATCTGCGGCATCCTTTGCCAGGCAGTTGAAAATAAAATTAAGTATGCACACACCGATGGTGCCGAAAATATTCAGCACAAGTGCCGATATAAGAGTGTTTCTTAAGATATAGTGTGTAAGTAAGCCTGCTATACAGGCAAAAACAGTGAAATATAAAGCATATATTCCATCTGGAATTGCAGAAGATAAATCCCACAGCGCACCGCATAAAAGACCGTACAGCATACCTGAAAATTCATGCTCGAACATTGCTATACTTACGCTTAAGGGGATAAGCAGAAAAACACCGATACCCGAAGAGCTGTCAGAGTTGTTCTGCAGCAGGGCGGTGCATATGACAATAGGTATTAACGATGTTCTTCTTAATATGTGGTATAATGATTCTTTTGATTTCATCAGATTATTCGCCTTTACCGTCAAAATCGGTGATAATAAACACATCTGAAAGCTCGCTGTAATCAATAGACGGCTGAATTGTTGCATAAACCGATATATTAGTTTCTTCATCTATGATTTCCTGTACCGTGCCGATAATCAGATCTCTGGGATAAATTCCGCCGATACCCGAGGTGCAGACAATACCACCCGAAACAATGGGGGTCGAACGGGAAAGCCCTGTAAGCTTAAGAAGCCCTTGCTTTGAAAAATCAGTCTGCGCTTCAATTATGCAGTCTTCGCGTGTTCGTATTTCATAGGAGCTTACATTGACTGACGGATTGAACAGCGTGTATACGGTGCAGGAGTTTTCCGTTACTTCCTTAACAACGCCGACAAGATATTTTCCGTATATAACGGGGTTGTTTTTTTCTACCGAATCGGCTGAGCCCTTGTTGAGCGTGAATGAACCGTATATGTCGGAATTATCGCGCAAAATTACACTTGCGGAAACAAAAGTAAAATCGGGGTTTTCTTCTTTGACCTCAAGGAAAGATTCATAAGCCTGAGTTTTTTGTTTCAGCTTTTCGTAGTCAACAAGCAATGCTTTATATTCATCGAGCTCCTGTCTGAGTGATTCGATTTCCTGTTCATACACACCTGAGCTTACAAACTTTGCTTCAAAAGAATCGAGTTTTTCGGCAATTTCGGATGCTAAGGTCTGTAAAGGTGTCATAACAATGCTTAAAGCAGAGGAAAACGGAGAAGAGCCGCTGTCTGAAACAGCAGCAACAAAAATTCCCATAAGCAGACTCAATGCTATGCAAAGGGTGATTTTGAATTTTGTGCCTGAAAAATATCTGTGCATTTTCTTTCTCCGTTTGCCTGATAAGTATTTATTTTAATCTGCGGCCGATATTGAGATTATCTTTTTCAAGACATATCGCAGTGCCGGTTACAACGCAGTCAAGAGGATTTTCAGCTATATGTACGGGCATACCCGTAGCTTCTGCGATAAGCTTGTCTATTCCTCTTAAAAGAGCGCCGCCGCCTGTAAGAGTAATCCCCGAATCCATAATATCAGACGCAAGCTCGGGGGGAGTTTTTTCGAGAGTAAGTCGTATTGTTTCAACAATCTGATTGACAGGGTCAGCTAAAGCCTCGCGTATGTCCTCAGATGTTATTTCAACATTCTTGGGAAGACCGTCAACAAGGTTTCTGCCCTTGATGTCCATAGCACCCTCGCCCTCGTAGGGAGCGGCAGAGCCTATGCTGATTTTTATTTCTTCTGCCGTTCTTTCACCTATGAGCAGATTGTATTTCCTTTTTATGTATTGCACAATGGCATCATCAAAGGAGTCACCTGCAACCTTTGCGGAGTTTGCGGTAACAATATCGCCCAATGCAATAACAGCAACCTCGGCAGTACCGCCGCCTATATCTGCAATCATACTTCCCACAGCTTCTGCTACGGGAAGGCCTGCACCTATAGCAGCTGCCATTGGTTCTTCAATAAGGCTTACATATCTTGCACCTGCGCTTTTTGCAGCATCGTGCACAGCACGGCGTTCAACCTCTGTAACACCTGAGGGGATACATATCATAACCCTTGCTCTGTTAAATGGTGAACTGCTTATTGCTCGCTTTATAAACTCCTTAAGCATATCTGCAGTCATATCAAAGTCTGCAATAACGCCGTCCTTTATAGGTCTTACGGCGGTGATTGAGCCCGGAGTTCTGCCTATCATTCTTTTTGCGTCTGCACCTACTGCAACTACTGTTTTCGGATTTGTACGTTCATCCACCGCAACAACGGAAGGCTCTCTTATAACAATACCTTTGCCCTTTACAAATACCAACGTGTTAGCAGT
>JAZNOZ010000039.1:0-52410 GCA_045589395.1 Acutalibacteraceae bacterium
TCGAAGATTTTTTATCGAGAGGATTTTTGGCAATTCAAGGCAAAGACGCAGCCAATCCTTGCGGATTGGCGAGTATTTTAACAAAGAAGTGGCGGAAATCATCCGATAAAAAACACGGTTCGGATTACTACCGTCACCCTAAGCTTAACAGAAGTATTCTTGACTGGGGGTGGTTTACGGAGCCGAATACCTACCGGGTTTTCACTTATTTAATCCTCAAAGCAAACATAAAGGATCATCCTTTCGGCAAAATAACCGTACACCGCGGAGAGCTTGTAACATCATATTTAAGCATTGCTGAAAAACTGCGATTAAGTGAAAAACAGGTACGCACGGCAATTCAGCATTTAGAAGCAACGGGAGAAATAAAGCGGAAGGTGTATAATAAATATCAGGTGATAAAGGTAGTAAATTATTCAAAATATCAGGATTCACCCGACAAGATCGATGAGTGTTATTCTACTGTCGAAGCTGTTCAGTGATATTGCAAGCTTCGCTTGCAGTGATATTTTTGCCTGTGGCAAAAGTGATATTGAAGTCTTCGGCTTCAGTGATATTTTATTCGCCAAAAAACTGTGCGAAGCACAATAACACTTGCCGCAGGCAAATATCACTGCAAAGCAATAACACTCGCCGCAAGGCGAAAAAAGCGGCCGAGTGTCCTTACGGACACTCGGCAAAAACAGCCCTGTAAAAATTATTCAGTTGCCGCTTTGAGTACCTTTCGGAAGGCTTCGCACGCCGCATTGAAAGCATCGCGGTTTGTGGGATAGGTAAACTCCTCACTTACCGATGATTTGCCGCCGTCCTCTTCGAGATTTTCAAGACCTGCAAAAACCTTGAGATGCGGTTCAAGAGTTAAGAAGCGTTTACCGTCTTTTTCTTTGAAGCGTCTTATAAGTTCTTCTAAATTACCGTCACCGCTGCCGCAAGGAACAACAAATCCGTCAGACAAGCGGCAATCCTTTATGTGCATATACTCGATAAAATCCTTGAGCTTTTCGTATGCCGGAAGAATCTCAACCTTACACTGAATAAAGTTTGCCGGGTCAAAAACACCCTTTATCTTACCCTTCAAGGTTGAGAGAATATCTAAGCATCTGTCATCATTATCGCCGTAAATACCCTTTTCGTTTTCGTGACAGCACCAGATGCCGTTGGATGCAGAATAATCGCACATCTTTTCAAGTCGCTCAAAAACCTCATCTCTGTACACATCGGGATTTTCTCCGTCTGAAATAAAGAAGCTGAACATACGGATATTTTCGGTGCCGAGTATTGCGGCATTTTCAACACATTGCTTGAAGGACTCAAAATGAGGAGCAAAATCATCCTTAATATTGATTTTACCGAAATGTGAACCTACTGCCGAAACACCTATGCCGTGCTCATCGAGTATCTTTTTCACATTTTTTGTCTGTTCGGCTGTAAAGGTTGAAATATTTCCCTCATCAAGTCCTCTGGGCTCAATATGAGTAAGTCCGTTAGCCTTGAGAGCATCAATCTGACTTAACAGTCCGCCGCCTGCTTCATCAGCAAAGGCGGATAAAACAAATTCTGCCATTGTATGCCTCTCTTATCCCTTAATCAAAGCCTTATAAAGCTTTATATATTCGTTTGCGGAACGGCCCCAGCTGTAGTCACATTCCATTGCGCGCTTTCTTAAAATCTGCCAGCCTTCCCTATCCTCAAAGCCATGAACAGCTCTGCGGATGGTGTGAAGCATATCATGAGCATTATAATCCTCAAACACAAAGCCGTTACCCTCATTATCACCCGAGTCAGTAACGGAGTCGCGAAGACCGCCTGTTGCACGGACTATCGGAATTGTGCCGTAACGAAGCGAGAACATCTGTGCAAGACCGCAGGGCTCACTCTGTGAGGGCATAAGGAAGATATCCGCACCGCCGTAAATGCGGCTTGCAAGTGCCGGAATAAAGCCAATCTTGACAGCCATTTTTTCGGGATACTTTGAAGCCATTTCAAGGAAAAAGCTTTCATACTGCCAGTCACCGGAGCCTAAAACAACAACCTGAACCTCCTCGGTTGCAAGTAATTCATCAAGCACACATTTAACAAGGTCAAAGCCCTTATGTGAAACAAGACGGCTTACCATACCTATAACAGGCACATCTGCATTTTCCGAAAGCCCCATTTCCTTCTGAAGCTCTGCTTTGCATACAGCCTTGTTTTCCGGCTTTTGGACGGAGAAATTGGCAGGCAGAGCCTTGTCGGTTTCGGGATCATTTGAAACCATATCTATACCGTTGAGAATACCCTTGAGCTTCCAGCTTCTTGCCTTAAGAATGGGATCAAGTCCGTGTGAATAATACGGATCGAGTATTTCGTTTGCATATGTGGGGCTTACTGTTGTTACGGAGTTTGCACATTCAATGGCACCCTTCATAAAGTTGACACAGCCGTCATATTCGAGCAATGAAGCGTGTGCGTCCCCAAGGCCCACAACATCGGCGAGTATCTCTGTGCCGTACTTGCCCTGATACTGAATATTATGAATTGTGAACACCGTTTTAATGTTTTCAAATCCGGGTGAATTTGCATAATATGCAGAGTAATAAACAGGTACAAGTGCAGTCTGCCAGTCATTACAGCTTATGACATCGGGCTTGAAATCAATATGTGGGATGATTTCAAGAACAGCGCGGGAGAAGAAAGCAAATCGCTCTGCATCGTCATAATAGCCGTACAGGGCATCACGCTTAAAATAATACTGATTGTCAAGGAAGTAATATATAACACCGTTATATTTTGCTTCAAAGATACCGCAGTACTGTCTTCTCCATGCAACGGGAACGGTTATATGAGTTATGAACTTCATATTATCCTTGAATTCCTGCGGAATTTTATCATACAAGGGCATAACAACCCTACAGCCTATAAGGCGCTTTCTGAGTGCTATGGGCAGAGAACCGCCCACATCACCGAGTCCGCCGCTTGCTATAAAAGGCTTAGCTTCGCTTATAGCATAAAGTACTTTCATTTACTGACTCCTTAAATATGAATATTTTTGCCGATATATACGGGGAATGAATCTGCTCCTGAAAGAGTTTTTCCGTTTCTTACGGAAACCCCCTTATCTGTTATACAGTAGTTGAGCTTTGCATTTTCACCGACAAAGCTGTGAGGCATAAGAATTGAATTTTTAACAACAGCACCCTTTTCTATATGGCAATCTCTGAAAATGATAGAATTTTCAACAGTACCGTCAATAACCGAACCGTCTGCAACAAGAGATGTCTTTACACAGCTTTCAAGTCCGTAAACAACAGGCATATCCTCATAAACCTTTGTGTAAACAGGTCTTTCGGCATTGAAAAGCTGTTTATAATTCTTAATATCAAGCAATGCGAAGTTTGCTTCAAAATAGCTTTCAAGTGAATCAATAACAGGACAGAATGTGTCAACAGTATAGCCGTTGATTTTAAGCTTTGATACATTTTTAAGGAAAACTTCCTTTTCAAATGAAGAGTGTCCTTTTGCAAAAGCATCGTTTACAAGGCGTTCAAGAAGAGATTTTTTCATAACAGCACATTTAAGGCAGTATTCAGCCTTTTTGCCCGAGGTATCTCCCATATGAAGCTTTGTTATTCTTTCACCCTCGCGCTTGTCAACAACAAGAACGCTGTCAAGAACGGGCAGCTTACCTTTACGGCACAAAATGGTTATGTCAGCCTCGCTTGTCAGATGATAATTGAAAATTTCGTTAAGGTCAAGATTTGCAACATAGGTACAGTCTGTGAGCAGAACATATTCCTCTGTTGAACGCTCAAGGAAGCGCATAATATTTTTGAGTGCGCCTATTCTGCCGGCATTATAGTTATCAATAGCCTGTGCATTAAAGGGAGGCAGAAGATACAAGCCCTCATTCTTTCTTGCAAGATCCCAGGGCTTTCCGCCGCCGATATGGTCCATAAGTGACTGATAGTTATTGTTCGTAATAACACCAACCTTGGTCATACCTGCATTTACCATATTTGAAAGAACGAAGTCAATAAGTCTGTAGCCGCCGCCGAAGGGAACGGAAGCCATTGAACGCACACCTGTAACCTCGCTTAAAACATTATCATCGACATTGGCAAAAACCAAGCCTAAAACATTATTTGCTCTCATACGGTTTCGCCCTCCTTTATATCTTCGGCAATCATTTTATTTGCCTTTACAACTGCTTTTTTACCTACATTTACTTCGGCACCTATAACGGTAACGCCCCAGTTCTCTTTATTTTCAATCTTCTGAGGATCCTCACCCACAACGGCATCACTTTCAATAACAGCATTCTCTGCTATCATAGCGTATCTTACCGTAGCACCGGATTTGATAGTTGTGCCGGGCATAATTATTGAATATTCAACCTTTGCGCCCTCTTCAACGGTAACATTGGAGAAGAGCACGGAATAATCAACCTTGCCCTCAACCATACAGCCGCCTGCAACAAGAGAGTTCTGTACATCTGCCTTGGGAGAAACAAAGTGAGGAGGCAAAGCAGAGTTCTTACAGTAGATTTTCCAGTTATCATCATCAAGGTCGATATTTACCGTGGGATTAAGGAGGTCAAGGTTTGCTTCCCAGAGGCTGTCTATTGTTCCTACATCCTTCCAGTAGCCGTCAAAACGGAAGGCATACATTCCCTCACCTGCATTGAACATTGCGGGGATAACATCCTTACCGAAGTCGTTTGAAGAGCCTTCCTTTGCTTCATCTGCAATAAGATACTCGCGAAGCTTGCTCCAGGTGAAGATATAAACACCCATTGAAGCCTTATTGCTCTTGGGATTCTTGGGCTTCTCCTCAAATGCGGTTATCGCGCCGTCATCATCAACAAACATAAGTCCGAAGCGGGAAGCCTCTTCCCACGGAACCTCAAGCATTGCTATTGTGCATGCCGCATTCTTTTCCTTGTGATATTTGAGCATTTCGTTATAATCCATTTTGTATATATGGTCACCTGAAAGAATGGCAACATATTCGGGATTATATCTGTCAATGAAATTGATATTCTGATAAATGGCATTTGCAGTACCCTTATACCACTGTGTGCCGCTTATCTGCTGATAGGGTGAAAGGATATGAACGCCACCCTCGTTTCTGTCGAGGTCCCATGGCTGACCGTTACCGATATAGTCATTGAGCTCAAGAGGCTGATACTGTGTAAGAACACCTACGGTCGAAATACCTGAATTTACGCAGTTTGAAAGGGGAAAGTCAATAATTCTGTACTTACCGCCATAGGGAACTGCGGGTTTTGCAATATTCTTTGTGAGAATACCGAGTCTGCTGCCCTGACCGCCTGCAAGCAGCATTGCTATACATTCTGTTTTTCTTGCCAAGATAATCGTCCTTTCATTTAAGTTGGTTTATTTTGTTTTCTTTTTATTTCCACCGCGTACGGCATAGGGCTTGTACTTAAGATATACACTTGAAAGTCCCGGCAAGGTAATTTCAAAGGAATGGTCCTTACCGTGCATAGGCTCTTTTTTAGTGTAAATCCTTGCATTACTAAGCAGTCCCTGTCCGCCAAAGCTTGTATCATCAGAATTGAGAAGCACCGAAAGACTTCCGCGCTGCGGTACACCGATTTTGTAGCCTTCTCTCGTTACGGGGGTAAAATTACAGATAGATATAAGTATATTTCCCCGGGAGTCTTTTCTCTGGAAGGCAACAACAGAGTTGGTGTTATCATCACTCACAAGCCACTCAAAGCCCTCCCATGAATAGTCAATCTCCCAAAGCTGGGGATTTTCCTTATAAACACGGTTAAGTGCCTTTACATAATTATGGAAATTCCTGTGAGCTTCATAATCAAGCAAAAACCAGTCAAGCGGCTTTTTCTCATCCCACTCAATAAACTGCCCGAACTCCTGCCCCATAAAGAGCAGCTTCTTTCCCGGGTGAGAATACATATAGCCTAAAAATGCCTTGTCGCCGGCAAATTTATCAGCATATTCTCCGGGCATTTTATTGAGAAGTGAGCATTTACCGTGAACCACCTCATCGTGCGAAATGGGAAGAACAAAGTTCTCAGAAAAAGCATAGAAGAACGAAAATGTTATTAAATCGTGATTGAACTTTCTTGAAAGTCCGTCGAGCGAGCAATATCTCAGAATATCGTTCATCCAGCCCATATTCCACTTGAAATTAAAGCCTAATCCGCCGTCTGATACAGGTCTTGAAACCATAGGCCAGGCTGTGCTTTCCTCTGCCGCCATAATGGCATAGGGGAAATCCCTGAATATACTTTCATTAAGGCACCTTAAGAATGCAACAGCTTCAAGATTTTCTCTGCCGCCGTATATATTGGCTCTGAATTCTCCGTCGCGTCTTCCGTAGTCAAGATAAAGCATTGAAGCAACAGCATCAACTCTCAAACCGTCTACATGGTATTTATCAAAGAAAAACTCGGCACTCGACACAAGAAAGCTTCTGACCTCATTTTTGCCGAAATCAAAAATTCGGGTTCCCCAGTCCTTATGATCCATTTTAAGCGGATCGGAATATTCATAACAGCAGCTGCCGTCAAATTCAAAAAGTCCGTGTGCATCCCGGGGGAAATGTGCGGGAACCCAGTCGAGAATCACACCTATACCGTACTTATGAAGCTTATCCACAAAATACATAAAATCGTGCGGTGTGCCGTAACGGGAGGTAACACTGAAATATCCGGTTACCTGATACCCCCATGAGCCGTCAAACGGATGTTCCATAACGGGAAGCAGCTCAATATGAGTGTAGTTCATCTCCTTGAGATAGGGCGCTAACTCATCTGCAAGCGCGCGGTAGGAATAAGGCTCACCGTTTTCATACATTCTCCAGCTGCCCGCGTGAAGCTCGTAAATATTCATAGGAGAAGCATAAATATTTTTGCTCTTCAGCTTTTCAAAATATTGACCGTCACTCCACTTAAAGCCCTCGATATCAAAAAACTTTGAAGCATTTGCAGGTCTTGTTTCAGAATGGAAAGCATAAGGATCGCTTTTCAGTCTTACAACATTATCTGCTCCCTCTACGGCATACTTATAAGCATCAAACTGCTTTATACCGTCAATTTCGAGCTCGAATATACCGTCTGCAATCAGGTTCATCGGATGGCTTTTTTCATTCCAACCGTTAAACTCCCCTGTCACGCTGACACTTTTTGCCTTTGGCGCCCATACTCTGAAAACAGCTCCGTTTTCTGTCGGGTGCGCACCGAAAAATTCATAGGACTTTGCATTATTCCCCTCCTTGAACAAATAGACGGGAATATCTGCGCTGTTAAACACTTCTTTTCTCAAAGGCATTCACCTCCACCTTCCATTTTAACAAATCCGGAATATTTTTGCAAGGGGTTTTGAGTATTTTGTTAGAAGCCCTATTACAAAATTTTTCTAAAAACTGTACAAATTGCACAAAGTGTTTTTCGCTGTATTTTTTCGGCTGAAATATAATACACCACGGGAAATGAAATTACAGTCAAAAACTGTCATATAAAAACAAAGTATTATATTGACAAAAAACTCCAAAGCGTGTTATACTCTTTTTGCTATATAAACCAAGAAAGGAAAAGTATTATGAAAACTTTATTAAAAAAATCCCTTTGCACTCTTCTTGCTTGTCTTATGGTTTTCAGCTGTATGGCAGTAGGTGCTTCAGCCGATGAAGTTAAAAGAATCAGCTGTTCAATGTATGATAACGGTGCAACAGCAAGAGGCTTCTGCTGGTACACACTTGAAGACGGTGCTTCCGATCTTCAACTTGTTCCCGCAATAGAATATATGGTAACAGGCTTCAATAATGCAAAAAGCTACACAGGCACAGTTGCAAAATTCAGAGATCAGTATTCACACAAGGTTGTTGTTGATGACCTCACTCCCGGCACACTCTACTGCTACCGTGTTGGTGACGCAGCAAAGAATATGTGGAGTGACACCTGCACATTCGGAACAGACAATGGTGACGATGCTTTCTCATTCATCACAATTGCAGATGTTCAGGCAAGCAGTGATGAAAACTTCGCTCAGGCAGCAAAGGTTATGAAAGCGGCTCTTGCTACTCAGCCCAATGCTGAATTCGTTGTTAACCTCGGTGACTTCGTAAACGACAACACCAACGAAGAATGGGACTGGTATTTCAAGAACTTTGCATTCGCAAACAACAACACAACACTTGTTCCCGTTGCAGGCAACCACGACGGTAACATCACAAACAAATTCAATACATATGTTTTCCAGAACACATTCTGCCTTGATGAATCAGACAATCAGTCACTTGAGGGTGTTTACTATTCATTCGATTACGGCAATGCTCACATTGCAGTTCTCAACACAAACGATATGTATCCTATGTCACAGGCTCAGAGAAACTGGCTTATCAACGATATGAAGAACTCCGATGCTAAATGGAAGCTCGTTTTCATGCACCGTGCTCTTTATGCTGCAGGTAAGAACATCAACAAGCCCGATACAATCATTCTCAGAAACACTCTTCTTCCCATTTTTGATGAAATTGATATTGACTTTGTTTACGCAGGTCACGACCATATGTATCTCAGAACAGCTCCTGTTTACGGTGAAGAAAGAACAGAATTTGAAACCGTAACAGAAAGCTTCAGAGGCGTTTCCACAACATTCGCTCTCAATCCCAAGGGAACTGTTCATGCACTTCCCTCAACAGCAGGCACAAAGAGATATTCAGTAAACGAAGATGCTATTTATCCCATTCTTGAGGTTGCAGATGTAAAGCTTTCCACATCAGATATGGGCGGCTGCTTCGCAACAACAACAATCGACGGTGATTACCTTGTTTACAACGCATATGTTGTTGATGATGAAACTCAGGAAATCTCAAAGATTGACTCCTATGCTATAAAGAAGACAACAACAAACGAAGCACAGGATTCAAATCTTGATGAATCAATGACAGCATCTGTTTTCAGCTATATGCTCAACCTCTTCACAGCAATTTTTGAAATGCTCGCTTCCTACTTCTCAATGCTTTTTAATATGTAATAACAGCATAATAGCTTGCCGTATGTCCATATGGGCATACGGCAGTTTTGTTTTAAATAAGCTGTTAAGAAATATCAAAAAAAATCTTGAAAAACAAATCATATTGTCGTAAAATAGAATTGTCGCAAGCTCAAGCGGCATACTTATCATTTTGATAAAAGGAGATTTGAAAATGGACAATAAAAATCTGGCACGCTTTTTATTAACCTTCTTCCTCGGATGGATAGGCAGCATTATCATCAACCACACAGATTTAAAGCCTGAAGGATACACCAGCAGAACAGGTGCATATATCTTCCTTACAATTATAACCTTCGGCATTTACGGTCTGGTTGCGGCAATCTGCAATCTCACATTTAATCCCGAGAAAGAAAAGAACATCGGCTATAAAAAAGATTAATTCCCGAAATATAACAAGTAAAAAAGATTTCACCGATAACGCTTTTGAGCATTATCGGTGATTTTTTTGTTATAAAATATTCTTGATTCTTTCAAGTGCTTCTTTAAGCACGCTCTCGGGAACGGCGATATCGAGTCTTATAAAGCCTCTTCCCTCTTCACCGAAAACAAAGCCGGCGCTCGGAATAATACCCGTTTTTTCTGCAAAAAATTCAACTAATTTATCATCTTCAATCCCGAGAAATGAAACATCAAGCCATGCAAGGTAAGTACCCTCCAAGGGTGCTAAAAACGCTTCCGGCATATATTCCTTTACGAAATCTGCAAGCACAGAATAATTTCGCTGAATGTGACTGTTCATTTCGTTGAGCCACGCATCGCACCTTGTGTATGCAGCAAGCAATGCAGGGTAAGAAAAAGCGTTTATACATCCGTAGCCGTCAATCTCAAGCATCTGCTCAAAGATTTGTCTTAAGCGGGCATCCGCAATGATTATATTTGATGTACCGAGTCCTGCGATATTAAAGCTCTTTGATGCTGCGGTGCAGACTATTGTGTTTTCGTTGTATTTTTTATCGGTTGTTGTTATGACCGTATGCTCATTTTTCGTTATATCAAAATGTATTTCATCAGATACAAGCAAAACGGAATTTTCATAGCAAACCTGAGCAACTCTTGTAAGCTCTTCTTTAGTCCATACTCTGCCTACGGGGTTGTGAGGTGAACACAAAATAAGCATTTTGTTGTTTTCATCCTTGCACAATTCCTCAAGCTGCTCGAAATTCATTTCATATCTGCCGTCCTTTATAAGCAACGGATTGTTTACAAGCCTTCTGTTGTTAAGCGTTACTGCCTGTGCAAAATGGTGGTATACGGGAGGCTGAATAATAACTCCGTCCCCCTCCCTTGTAAAAGCCTTGACTGCAGTGTGTATCGCACTGACAATACCGTAGGTGCAAACTATCCACTCGGGAGAAATTTCCCAGTTATGGCGGCGAAGCATAAAGTCACAAACAACACTCCGGTATTTTTCATCGGGAGCCGTATAACAGTAAAAACCGTTTTCGGCAAAATCTGCAAGAGCCTTTCTTATCTCGGGAGCAGTGCGCCATTCCATATCGGCAACAGAAAAGGGAAAGCAGTTTTCATAGTCATTTGTCCATTTTATTGAACCCGTGTTACTTCTGTCGGGTACAAAAGAAAAATCGTATTTCATTATTTACCTCTGTTTATACAAGCCACATAAGAGAAGCTAAAAGAAGCTCTGCGGCAAAATATGTAAGCATATTGAACATTTTCAAGTTATAGTTCTTCTTATGCTTTTCAACAAACATAAGAATTGATATTGAAAAGTCCGACATACAGAATAACAGTGCTCCGGATATTGCAACCACAGCCGTTACAACTGCATTTTCAACACCGCCTGCAATACTTGTGTAGCCAAGCTGAATTGCTTTGCACAGCATTGTTGTTATAACAGCACCGTACACAAGAATTCCCACTTTTATTATACCCTTGAAGGAAAAGCCTTTTTTGAAGGAAAAATAGAGAAAAAGGACATCAAGTGCAAGAACAGCTGCAATCTGCCAGAGAACGAAAAACCCCTGTTCGGGAATTAAAACGGAAATCTCGGTGCTGTATGCCGAGATAAAGAAGAAATGCGCAGACAAAAAGCCTAAGAAGCCGAGAACAACACAAGCCTTTGACTTTGTGTGCAACAACAAATCCCCTATCCAGGAGGCAATCAGGGCACCTAACATAATCTTGTCAAATGTTGAAAAGCCTGTTCCCGAAAGATAGACACCTAAAAGCCCGAGGGCAACATATCCCGTTGCAGCGGTCATTTTAAGAATCATAGAGGTTATACAAGGACCGTTTTTCTGTGCTTTTACATAAAACGGCGTTATCGCCATTACAACAACACAGATAGCCGCAAATAAAACTTTCATCATAATATACCCCACCAATAAAATGAATTTTTATCTTTCTCTTTTTTTATAAAAATAAATCTGCACAATAATAACAACAGCTGCAGCAGCAACACAAAGCAAAATTCTAGGTAATGTTATTGTTGTGCCTGCAGTTCCGTCTTCCAATGCCTCATAATGAAAATTTATATCATCAACCGCCTTTTGAAGATGTGCTGCGGCATCGTTTATATCCTGTAATGAGGAGGAAGCATCAGCAAAAATTGCATCACTCTCGGCTATAGCATCGTTATATGCCTTGAAATAGTCATTGAGTGTTGTTGTTGCAAAATCGGGAAGCGACCAGTTTTCAGTATACTTTTTGTAAAGCTCCTCTAATCTCTCTCTTGCTGCGTTGCAGTCCTCAAGATATTCAACAAAGAGGTCGGGGGAATTTGTCATAATTACCGAATAGCCTCTTGAAATAAGGTCATCCCACCACTTTACGCTGTCTTCACGGATACCGCAGGTTGCGGAGTCTGTAGGATTTGCCATTGCTCGGAGCTTTCCGTTAAAAAGACTTAAAAGGGATTTATAAAAATTAATTCCGTATCTGTTTGTTGTTTTAAGATTAACACCCGTAAAAGAGCTGTCGTGAGCTTTTGAAATATAGGAATATATCGCAAAAATAACATTTCCCTGCTTTGCCCCCATTATAAAGGGCTTATTCTCACATCCGTCAAGAGCATTGTTTATATTCTTAACGCTGTCTTCACAGTAAACAACAGTTGAAGTAAGCGTGCGTGTTTCCTCTAAAAGTGCGGTTACTTCGGAAAGAAGGTCAGCTTCGCAGCTGAGCATCAGAAAGAAGGAATTTTCCCTTGCACTGAGAAGCGCTTCTTCAAGAGTTGATACCTTATATTCGGATTTATCTACGGATATTCCGCCCGAGCTTTCTAAAAGAAAATACTCGCTTATCTCCTCAAAGGTCATTTCGCTGATATTTTTGCTGACACCCAACATTCTCTGAGCGGAATCATCGGCAAAAAGTATAAGCACTCCGTCTGCTGTTTTATTTACATCTGCAAAAACAAAATCAATGCCCGTTTTTGCGGCAGCTTCAATTCCCGCAACAGAGTTTTCGGGATATTCTCTCCACAGTCCTCTGAAGCACACACCAACAGTACGCCCGTCAGGATTATTTATAACAAGGTCATACAAGGGCATCTCGGTGAGCTGATTTTCGTCTGCTGCATCCGGGGCTTCTTCAATTTCGGAAGCCATTGCAGGTATCATCAAAGACATCAGCAAAATAAGCAGAATAAAAACAGATAAAAGCTTTTTTTTCAAGTTCATAACAAATACATCCTGTTTACATAATAATACTTATATATAGTATCACACTTGACAAATTTTAACAAGTTAATTTTATAACATAATATTACATTTATTTTTATAACATAATATTACAATTATCCGTACAATTTTTACAACAATTTACCATTTTTCAAAAAAGCGATTATTATATTTTTATATTTACAAAAAATATTTTTTGTGGTAATATAATATAATGTATTATTGCCCGATAGGAGAATTTTTGATGTCATTGAAAAAGAAAGCTGTGGTATCCTTAGCATCTGTTGCAACAGACGGGGTACTCAAATATATAGACAAGCGTCCCGAGGATGCATTTGTCAATATGATTAATTACGCTGAAAAGCTTTTTGCAGGCAAGCTCTTCCCTGCAGAAAACTTTCCCAAGCTCAAAGCAGGTGCCGCAGATCCCAACAATATATATGTCAAGCTCGGCAAAAGCATCTTAAACGATGTTGACCGTTCAATAATCAAGCGTGTGCTTCTCTCTCTCGGTGTTGAAGCCGGCTACTTCGGCACAAAAGAAGTAAGAGCAAACAGAGAAAAGTATGATTGCAATATTCCTTTCCAGATTCTTATAGACCCCACTTCAGCCTGCAACCTTAAATGTAAGGGCTGTTGGGCTGCCGAATACGGTCACAAGCAGAATCTTTCCTTTGAGGAAATGGATTCTGTTGTATCTCAGGCAAAGGCACTCGGCACACATTTCTATATGTTCACGGGCGGTGAGCCTCTTATCAGAAAGAACGATATTATCCGCCTTTGCAAAAAGCATTCCGACTGTGCTTTTATGGCATACACAAACGGAACACTTATTGATGATAAATTCTGTGAAGAAGTAAAACAAGCAGGCAACCTTGCATTCGCTCTGAGCATTGAGGGCACAGAAGAGAGCAACGATTTCAGACGCGGTGAGGGTGCATACAAGAGAACCATGGAGGCTATGGAAACTCTTAAGAGAAACAAATGCCTTTTCGGCATCTCCGTGTGCTATACCAGACAGAATGTTGATTATGTAACAAGTGAAAGCTTTATAGACCTTATGATTGAAAGCGGCGTTAAATATGCGTGGTACTTCAATTATATGCCCGTAGGTCACGGTGCGGACAAGGAGCTTATTCCCACCCCCGCACAGAGAAAATATATGTATTTCTGGCTTCGTAAGATGAGAAACTCAAAAACAGGCAAGCCTTTGTTTGTTATTGACTTCCAGGATGACGGTGAATATGTTGGCGGATGTATTGCAGCAGGCAGAAACTATTTCCATGTAAACTCCGCAGGTGATATTGAGCCTTGTGTTTTCATCCACTATTCAGACTCAAATATCCGCACTCACACAATTCTTGAGGCACTTAAAAATCCCCTGTTTACGGAATACCGTAAGGGGCAGCCTTTCAATGACAACCATTTAAGACCCTGTCCTATGCTTGAAAATCCCGAAAAGCTTCGTGAGATTGTAAAGAAAACAGGTGCTAAGTCCACTAACCTTATTAATGAAGAGGATGTTGAAACTCTCTGCTCCCGTTGTGATGAATTTGCCTACGAATGGGCTCCCGTCGCACAGGAAATCTGGGACACCACAAAGCATCCCATAACCCACACTCAGTACTACAGAGACGGCGGTAAGGCTAAAAGACAGTAAAATCACAAGCCGCATATTCTGCGGCTTGTTTTGATATTATACTAATGGAGGGATTTAAGATGAAATTCAAACGCTTTATTGCATTGTGTATGATCCTTGTTTTATGTCTTAGTGTTTCTTCCTGCGGCTATAGACTTGTAAAGGTTGAGGACCTCGAATCAACAACCGCTGAAAACGGCACCACTGCCAATACACAAAATCCCGTTCCCGAAGAAACAACACTTCCTATAGAAACAACAACAGACCCTGCCGATTTTTCAGGCATTACCGTAAATTCAGACTACAGAAGCGTTGCAATGTCAAAGGAAGAGGTTGCAGATATGTATGCAAGGGCAGTAAACGATGTAAAGCTGCGCTGTCCGGGCTTTACCTGCACCTCGCATCAGGAGATAAGTGATGTAAAGGCAGGCAACGGCGGCTTACAGCTTGCCGACAGAATATTGCATCTTGTTGCATCCGAGGTTATCAAGAACAATGATAATCTTGACTACAACACAACTGTTCAGCCCTATGACGATATCAGCGTGCGTGAATACTTCCCTGTTTTCGGTGAGGATTACGCCTGTGAAATCACCGATTATTCAATAATCACCTCTGCCGCATGCTACACAAACGGTGCATATTATAAATTGGTGCTTACCGTTGCAGACACATTGAATCCCGAGCCTAAAACAAGCCAGTTCGGAAAAATTATGACTCCAATTGAGAGAAAGCCTGTTGCCGATGCAATAGCACAGTATGTTCCCGTGCTTGATATGAAGCAGTATCAGTTCGATATAAACTACACAGGCAATGAAATCACCTGTCTTATAGAATGTGCAACAAACCGTATCGTGAGTATGACACAGAAAACCATAATGCAGATTGAAATAGACCTCAATCTCGACCTGATTGTTTTCTACACAACAATGATTGAAGCATCGGGAACCGTTATAAATCACCTTTCATACGATAATTTTATATGGTAAGAAAAAGAGCTGTGTTTTGCAGCTCTTTTTTCTTACAGATATTCACTTAATTCTTCTTTCCGAGCCCTGAAACAGTACGGACAAGTGTGATGGTGTTTTCCATATGCACTCTCAGACTCTCTTTCTCGCGTGCCTTTTCTTCCTCTCTCAGACGCAGAATTTCCGCTTTTGCCTGCTCAACATTCTGCATCCATTCAACCTCGCCCACAAACAGGCGGACTATATTGTTTTTTACCTCACCGAAGCCGGCATCACAGACGGCTGTTTTCCATTCGCCGTTCTGTTTTACTTTTATGCAACCGATGTCTATCGCCATAATCATAGGCGTATGACCTTTGAGAACACATATCTCACCGTCAACACAGTTACACACAACCGACTCAATATCTTCACTCATAAAATTTCGGTCAGGAGTATAAATTTCAATTCTGAATGTATTATCCATAACTATCAGTCTTTCGCCATAGTTTCAGCCTTTTTTACGGCATCCTCAAATGTTCCGACCATAAAAAATGCATTTTCGGGAATAGAATCTGCTTCTCCGTCAATTATTTTCCTGAAGCCCTCTATAGTGTCCTCAAGAGATACGAAGCATCCGTCCTGACCGGTGAATGCCTTGGCAACATGCGTGGGCTGGGACAGGAACTTCTGTATTTTTCTTGCACGGTAAACAGTTTTCTTATCCTCTGCGGAAAGCTCCTCCATACCGAGAATTGCAATAATATCCTTAAGGTCTGCATATCTCTGTAAGCATTCCTGAACACCTCTTGCAACACGGTAGTGTGTTTCGCCCACGGTTTCCGGCTGAAGCATTTTTGAAGAGGACTCAAGCGGGTCAACAGCCGGATATATTCCCTGCTCTGCTATAGCTCTCGAAAGAACAGTTGTTGCATCAAGATGGGTAAATACCGTTGCGGGAGCAGGGTCTGAAGGTCGTCTGCAGGCACATAAACTGCCTGAACTGAGGTAATTGAGCCGTCCTTTGTTGAAGCAATACGCTCCTCGATTTCGCCCAATTCATGCGCTAATGTAGGCTGATAGCCTACTGCACTGGGAAGTCTGCCCAGCAACGCGCTTACCTCGTTGCCTGCCTGAACAAAGCGGTAGATATTATCTATAAACAGAAGAACATCCTGCTTTTTCTCATCTCTGAGATATTCAGCCATGGTAAGTCCTGTCATGGCAACTCTCATTCTTGAGCCTGATGGCTCATTCATCTGACCGAACGCAAGTATTGCCTTGTTGATAACACCGCTTTCAGCCATTTCGGTCATAAGCTCATTACCCTCACGGCTTCTCTCGCCAACACCCGTAAAAACAGAATAGCCGCCGTGATTAACTGCGATACTGTGTATCATTTCCATAATAAGTACGGTTTTACCTACACCCGCACCGCCGAAAAGACCGATTTTACTTCCCTTTGCATAAGGCACAAGCAAATCGATAACCTTGATGCCCGTAACAAGCTGTTCGGTTGCAGGCTTTTGCTGACTTAATGACGGAGCATTTCTGTGAATGGGAAGATACTGCTTTGCATTTATATCTCCCTTGCCGTCAATGGGTCTGCCGAGCACATCCACAACTCTGCCGACAACCTCATCGCCTACAGGTACTTTAATACCGCTGCCGTCCGTAAAAACCTTCATTCCGCAGTAAAGTCCCTCAGGAGCATCAAGAGCAACAGCTCTTACAAGTCCTGCACTTTCGTGTGCGGCAACCTCCATATGCTTACCGGTGTTCTCAACACTTAACAAAGCGTTTATCGGAGGAGTTTCGTTTTCATTGAATTTTACATCAATAACGGGACCTGAAATTTTAACAATAACACCCGTAACTATTTTTTTCATTGTATCATCTCTTTCAGCTGCCGTTCTGCGCTTCGCCTGCGGCAGCTATTTCAGTGATTTCATTTGTAATTGCAAGCTGTCTTGCGGCATTCATATCCATCTGCAGCTTACCTATCATTTCATCGGCATTTCTTGTTGCCGCCTGCATAGCCTCAAGACGCGCTGAGTTTTCCGCCGTTGAAGACTGCATAAGAATATCATATATAAGTCCCGTACAGTACAAAGGAACAATATGCTTCAATACCGCTTCGGGGGACGGTTCAAACAAAAGGTCGGTGGGTACATCTGCAGATTCTCCTACATCGGTAAAATCGTGCCTCAGCAAAGGAAGCAGTCTTATACAAACGGGAAAATGCACCGATGAGCCGAAATAACGGTTATACACAAAATATATTTCGTTGACTTCACCGCTGTTATACAATTCAAGCACTTCATTTGCAATTTCTCTTGCCGTGTGAATGGACGGATGCATTGAAGAGCCGTTCAGCTGCTTTTTAACCTTAAGGGAACGGTTTTCAAAATAATCCGCACCTATAAGACCGAAAGAATACAGTATGGGCTGTTCTTTAAGGCTCATTCTTTCCTTGGTGAGCTGCGCTACACCTGAATTAAAGCCGCCGCAAAGTCCTTTATCACCGGCAACGGCAACAAATAAGGCATTGCCGTTTTCGCTTTTATCAATATAATGGTCGTGAAGTCCCGCGCCCTTTGTGTGTTCAAGAATATCCTTCATCATACCGCGCAGAAGATCCATATATTCAATGTTATATGACACATTGAGCATTGATTTTCTCATCATAGAGGTAGACAAAAGATACATAGCATTTGTTATCTGCCGTGTCTGTTCAATACTCGAAAGCCTTTGCTTTATATCACGGATACTACTCATTTTCGTATCTCCACTCAGCTATGGCTTTTTCGATTTCCTCCTGCTGTCTTGATGACATATCGCCGCTGAGATTCATTTCGTTCATCACTCCGGAGCATCTTTCGTGCAGGAAGGAAAGAAGTGACTTTATTGCAAGCGGATACTGTGCCTGCTTTGTTCCAACAAGCTTATCGCACTTATAAGCAAGCAACAGGGCTACCTCATCAAACAGAGAATAAGGACTCTCCTTACCCTGCTTGAATATATTAACAAGACACTCACCCTTGTCGAGCATACGCCTTGTTGCGGAATCTATATCACTGCCGAATCTTGCAAAAACAGCCATTTCTCTGTACTGTGAAAGCTCAATACGAAGTGAGCCGGAAACAGCCTTCATAGCGTTTCTCTGGGCACTTCTGCCAACACGGGAAACGGAAAGTCCCGTATTTACTGCAGGTCTGACACCCGAATGGAAAAGCTCGGATTCAAGAAAAATCTGACCGTCGGTAATAGATATAACATTAGTGGGAATATATGCCGAGAGGTTTCCCGACATTGTTTCTATAATAGGCATAGCGGTTATTGAGCCGCCGCCGAGCTCTTGGGACAAACACGCACTTCTTTCAAGAAGACGCGAATGGAGATAGAAAACATCTCCGGGGAAGGCTTCTCTTCCGGGCGGTCTGTGTAAAAGCAAGGACATTGTTCTGTAAGCAACAGCGTGCTTTGACAAGTCATCATACACAATAAGAACATCCTTACCCTGAGCGGCAAAGCCCTCTGCAACAGTACAGGCACAATAGGGGGCTAAATACTGCATTGCGGGGGACTGTGATGCGGTTGCCGCAACAACAACCGTATAGCTCATAGCACCCGCCCTTGTGAGAGTTTCAATAATCTGTGCAACATTGGAGGCCTTCTGTCCTATAGCGCAGTAAACACACAGCACACCGCTGTTTTTCTGATTTATGATACTGTCAACGGCAATAGTAGTTTTGCCGGTCTGTCTGTCGCCGATAATAAGCTCTCTTTGTCCCCTGCCTATGGGTATCATACTGTCAATGGCAAGTATGCCTGTTTCAAGAGAACGGTTAACGGGACTCCTCTCTATTATAGAGGGAGCCGGTCGTTCTGTGGGCATATATTTTTCAACTGAGAGAGGCTTGGAGTCAAGTGCTCTGCCTATAGGGTCAATAACTCTGCCTAATAAAACCTCACCCACGGGAGCCTCGGTTACGGTTCCCGTACCTCTTACGGGATCACCGACACTAACCTTGTCGGCATTATCAAACAAAACGGCACCGACACCGTCTTCTTCAAGGTCAACAGCCATACCGAAAACACCGCCGCCGAATTCAAGCAATTCGCCGTAAAGTCTTTCGGGAAGTCCTTTAACGCGGACAACACCGTCACCCACCTTTGTTACCGTACCCAGACGGTAACTGACGGGAGCAACATTAAACTGTTCTATTTTGTTTTTAAGAAATGCACTGATGTTCATTTCCGACATTTTTCTGCTCCCTCCTTTATGCAGTAAGGTGGCGCTTCATTTCATCAAGCTGCGTTTTTATACTGAGATCGAATATCTGACCGTCAACATTAAGAATAAAACCGCCGATGATACTGTCATCAACAGCCTTACCTATAACCAAATCAAAGCCGAATTGTCTTTTTACCTTGTCAACAAGATAATTGTAGGTCTCCTCGGTCATATTCGAAGCAACTGTTATGATACATTTTCTCATTTTCTGCCTCTTAGTTTAATTAATTAGCAAAGAAAGAATCAATTATACGGCGGTTATCAGTATCTGTTACCTCACGCTGTATAATCTTATTGGAAATCTGCAAAGCAACCTCGGCTATATCGTTTCTTGCATTTTCAATCATTTTCTGATGCTCTTCGTTTGCAGAAAGCTTTGCTTCATCAATAATTTTCTGTGCCTGCTTATTTGCATCAAGCACAATTTTTTCTGCACTCTTTCTCGCTTCATTCTTTGCCTCAAGCACGGTTCTTTCATAAAGAGCCTCTGCATTTTCAACAAGCTCACAGTATTGAGCTTTTGCTTTTTCGGCTTCCTTTTCACGGTTTTCAGCTTCTTCAAACTGTGATGCTATTTTCTCTTTTCTTGTATCAAGAAACTGCTTTACAGGCTTATACAAAAGCTTTTTTGTTACTAAAAACAATATCACAATATTTATGATATTGATAACAAGATCGGCAATCATTTCCGAAGAAATTAATCCGTTCATTCAAACATCTCCTTTTATCAGCCTGCCGTTGAAAGAATAAGCGCAACAACGAAAGCGTAAATAGCGGTAGATTCTGCAAGCGCACAGCCTAAAAGCAGAATTGTCTGGATTTTACTTGCTGCCTCGGGCTGACGGGCAACTGCATCAACAGCCTTTGATGTTGCATAACACATACCGAAGCCTGCACCGAGAGCGGCACCGAGCATAATAATACCTGCTGCTAAGAAATTCATAAAAATATCCTCCTGAAAAATAAAATTATTCCATAGCTTCGTCAATAAACGTAAGCGAAAGTGTGATGAAAATATAAATCTGTATCAGCGGATGGAACAGATTGAAATACAAGCCTGCTATTGCGGGAAGTCCCGATGCAAAGCCGCCCAGAACTCCCTTGAGAAGCTCCATAACAAGCATACCGCCCATCATATTACCGAAAAGTCGGCATGCCAGAGAAACGGGAACAGCAATGTCACTTACTGCCTTAAGAGGTATCATAACAGGTCGCATTGCGGGAACTGCACCGCCCATACTTTTAAGTCTTCCTGCAAAGCCGTGCTTTCTGATACCGTAGATATTAAGAAGCGCAAAGGTTATAAGTCCCATTGCAAATGTACATGTAAGATCCGATGTAGGTGCTCTGAGCCCCAGCATTTCCGTTGAGGCACAGCCTATCATAAACATCGCAAGCGAGAACATATACGGTGACAGTGATGCGCCTGCCTTTTTTCCGACTGCACCCGCAGTAAAGTTTTCAACAGCCTCAACACAAAGCTCTAAAACATTCTGTATGCCGGTAGGATTATCGGCATCGAATTTCGGCAGAATGAAAATTCTGAACAGCACCAACAGCAATATAAGAAGTGCGGAAACTCCCAAAGCGATAAGCGTTGTGCTTGCTATTGAAATACCGAAAACATCTACCCTTTCACTGAACATATCAAAATGAATGGCAAGATGCATTTCCTTTCCCGAAAATTCTGTTATAAGCACACCGACAAAAAACCAGGCACTTATAAGCACACCCGAAAAGAAAAGAGTTTTTTTTCTTTTCTGCTTTTTGGAAGGCTCAACTTCGCCGATGCCTTTTTTTGCTGCAACATATCCGACTAAACAGGCACTGAAAACAACTGCGGATATACACAGCTCAATTATTGCAGTTTTACTCAATCCTCTTTATCCTCCTTTACATCTTTGTTCAGCAAGGTTTTTATAAAATAAAAAATGAGCGCGGGAAAATACCCTGCACCGTATCCTACAGCCGCATAAAGCATATATTCCTTAAAAAGAAAAATAAGAACAAGTGCAGCAGCAAGATACAGCATAGCTTTTACAAAAACACAAACGGCAGTTTTCAGATAATCCTTGCAGATAAGCGTTTTCACCGCAAGGTAAAGCAACACAAACTGCCCTACACCGATAACAAATGAGCCCGATAAAACAGCTATCAAAAAACCGCCTCCTTTTATTATAAAAATAAATATATACCCATTTTCTTAAAAATACAAGACCTTTTACGGGTATTTTATATTTTTTTGGCGTATTGTTTTTTTATTATTGCTTTATTTTGTAAAAAAAAGAAAATATTCCGTATTCTCTTTTATTGAGAATACAGAATATTAAGCTCGTGTAAGGCTCTTGTTGCAAACAGATACATAAGTCTGTCATTTCCGGAATATTTTTGTGCATCGGGTATTATAACACAGTCAAACTCAAGTCCCTTTGCAAGAAACGCGGGCATACAGAAAATTCTGCCGTGCATTGCCTTGGTTTCATCGGTTATTGCAACACTTTCGGGAATGTATTTCTGCAGCTTTCTGTTAAAGCATAATGCATCTTCGGCAGTTTTAACAAGCACACATACGCTGTTATATTCCTTGGGGACTGCCGAAATTATGTCTGCGGTCTGCTTTATCTGATTTTTTGTTTTTATAATAACAGGCTCTTTCCCGTCACGGTCAAAGGTTTCGTATGCCGAGAGAGAATCGGGCAGATATTGTTTTGCAAACTCGCTTATCTGCTTTGTTGAACGGTAGCTCTTATTGAGCTTTATCCTGTGACAGGAATAAATCTCACAAATACTGTCCTCACTGCTTGTGTTTATATTCTGAGCAATACCCTGATTTATGTCCCCCAGTACGGTAAAAACCGATTTAGGATACAGCCTTTTCAGAATTTTATGCTGCAATACACTCATATCCTGCGCTTCATCAATAAGAATGTGCGTAGGCATTTTCTTTATCTTACAGCCTCCCGTAAGCGTCTGCATATACAAAAGCATCAAAGCCTCTTCAAAGTACACTGTGTTGGAATGTACTCGCCTTATAACTGCCCGTACCTGTTCATTTTCCCCGTAAAACTCCCGAAGCGCATCTCTTAACAGAACAACGGGATTTTTTTCAACCGAATTCAACACCATCTGTATTGTTTTGTTAAGGAAGCTTTCTTTAAGATTTCTGTATCTCTGAGTATATGAATCTCCCGTATCGGTTGTGTGCAGTACGGTATTAAGAAGTTCCTTTCTGTTTATGAGCATATAGCTGTCTATGCTTTCCCTTACCCAGTCGGCTATTGTTTCAAGTCTGCTTTTTATACTGACATAATCGGGCAGAGCATTGAATCTGCGAGAAATTTCATCGGCAGAGAGAACCGTCTGCCCGAAGAAGGACACATTTCTGAAGTGCGGCTCGGCTTTGCAGATTTTATCTTCAACAAAGCGCACAAACTCCGGAGAATAAAGTAAATCAATATTGTGTATTCTTTTTTCATTTCCCTGCAATACGGCTTCACATTGCTGCATTGCGCTCGCTACCGAGAAATCAGGCAGATAAAGGGAAAAAAGCTCATAAAACGCACAGGTATCAAGCTGAGTTTCACCCAATTCGGGTAAAACCGATGAAACATAAGAGCTGAAAACCTCATTCGATGTAAACATAAGAATGGACGGTGTATAGCCGGCTGTTCTCATATCATACATAAGCCATGCCGCTCTGTGCATACCGACAGATGTTTTACCGCAGCCGGCAGGACCGAAAACTGCAAGATTTGAGTCTGTGTCAAAACGGATTGCCGAATTCTGCTCTCTCTGAATAGTGCATACAATAGGCCTCATTTTTTCACTTGAAGCACCTGAGAGAGCATTTCTTAAGATTATATCATTTATATGAAGCTGTGTATCCCAGAAGCTTTTGATTTCACCATTTTGGAAGGTATACTGGCGCAGAAGCTTTATTTCTCCCGTAATTTCTCCCAAGGGTGCTTTATAGGAGGCTCTTCCCGTTTCACCCTGATAAAACAGAGAGCTTACCGGGGAACGCCAGTCATAAACAAGAATTTCTCTTGTATCATCATCGGTTAATGTACACATACCGATATAGAAATTTTGTGTCTGCTTTTCACCGTCATATAAAAAATCCACTCTGCCGAAAAAGGGAGCAAGGCGCATTTCCTCAAGGCGGGCAACAAGACTTTTCATTTTATGAGCCTTTTCGAGTCTTGCCTCATTTTCACGGACCAATTCAACTGCCTCTCCGTATACTGAGCCGAAAGGATTTTCGCGCATAAATTCGTTGCCCTTTTCACGGATAAGTCTTCTGCTTTCAAGCGCTTCGGCAGAAAGAAGCTTGATTTCTTTATCAATAAACGATTGAATTTTCAAGAGATTGCTCCGCTCAAAGCTGTCCATACTGTTTCCTCCGTGAAAAGTTTGTTACTATAATTATATATTTATTATTTACTTATTCAAGACTTGTTTTTTCTGCAAGATTATGTTATACTTATTACAGAAGTTAGGGCTAAAACAATACGCAAAAAAATATCCCTGTATCCGTGATACAGGGATATTTTTTAATCTTATTCAACAACAGGAGCTTCTGTGGTGTTTTCTTCTTCAGCTACACCGAGAAGACCTTCAAGATAAGAAATAAGATCCTCTACGGGAATACCGAGCTTTTCAAAGAAAATCAAAGCCTTGATAACAGAAATAAGAATTTCGATTAAGCCTATCATAATTATATCTCCTTTATCTTTTTAGTAATTTCATTATATTGAAAAATATGGAAATTGTCAATAAGCTATAAAAAAACAATCAAAATCAAAAAATCCTGTGCCGGTTTTAGCGACACAGGACTTTTTCTCTTATTCAACTACGGGAGCTTCTGTGGTGTTTTCTGTTTCATCGGAAGGAAGCATACCTTCAAGCGAAGCAATTAAATCTTCTACGGGGATACCCATTTTCTCAAGGAAAACTAAAGCCTTGATGATAAAAACGATAAATTTTACTAAGCCTACCATTGTTATATCTCCTTTACATTTTTTTACACTCTTATTATATTGAAAAATATGGGAATTGTCAATATTGATCAGAGCTTTTTTTTATGCTATAATCAGCCAAAAGGAGGTTTTTTCTTATGACTTTTGAAATTAAGGGAAATCATTTTTTTAAAGACGGTGAAAAAATAAAAATTATTTCGGGTGCGGTGCACTACTTCAGAAATCTGCCCGGCACCTGGAGAGATATATTCAGAAAAATGCGTGCAATGGGACTTAACTGTGTTGAAACCTATTGTGCCTGGAATATGCACGAAAAGCATCCGGGTGAATTTGATTTCAGCGGCATACTGAACATTGCCGAGTTTATAAAAACCGCAGGCGAGGAAGGACTTCTTGCGATAGTCCGTCCCGGTCCTTACATCTGTGCTGAATGGGAATTCGGCGGACTTCCCTGGTGGATTCAGACCGATGATGACATTGAAATACGCTGTTCAAACAAGGCATATATAAAGTATTTTGACAGATATCTCGACAGACTTCTTGCAGAAATAAGACCTATGCTTTGCACAAACGGCGGTAACATAATAATGCTTCAGTGCGAAAACGAATACGGTTACTATGGAGATGACAAGGAATACCTTAAGTACCTCAGAGAGGGATATATAAAAAGAGGAATGGATGTTCCGCTGTTCACCTCGGACGGAACTGAGGAAAGCCATATTCTTGACGGAGCAATAGAGGGCTGTCTGTCAACTCTCAACTTCGGCAGCAGAGTTAAGGAAAACTTTGAAGCGCACGACAGACTATATCCGGACTCCCCTAAAATGTGTATGGAAATGTGGAACGGATGGTTCGATGCATGGGGCGATGAAAAGCATCACACAACAAGTGCCGAGGACTATGCAAGGGTTGTTGATGATATGCTCACCAAGGGCAGTCTTAATATGTATATGTTTATAGGCGGTACAAACTTCGGCTTTATGAGTGGCGCGAACCACTATGAAAAATTCCTTCCCGATGTAACAAGCTACGATTACGACGCAATGCTCACCGAATGCGGTGACATCACACCGAAATATATGGCTGTAAGAGAGGTAATTCAGCGTCATACGGGTGAAGCACTTCCCGAAGTGCCGGAGAACAGAAGAAAAACCTCATATCCCGATGTAACTCTCACCGAAAAAGCATCTTTCTTTGAAAACCTCTCCGTTCTCTCCTCTCCCGTTCACGCAGATGTTCCTAAGGCCATGGAATACTACGGCGAGGGCTACGGTTATACGGTATACACAACAACTCTCAACCGTGACTATGAAAATGTAACGCTGTCCTTTGAAAGCCTCGGTGACAGAGCGCAGATATACATAAACAAGGCTTTTCAGGGCATTGTTTACATAAACGACAGCCTTGAACTCAACATCTCCGCAAAGAAAGGTGATGTCCTCACCGTTATCTGCGAAAATATGGGCAGAGCAAACTTCGGTCCTAAGATGATGCGCAAAAAAGGTATTGCAGGCAGAGTGCTTCTGGATGATAAAATCCATTTCAACTGGTTTGTTTACCCGATGCCGATGAACAACCTCGAAAAATTAGTTTACACCGAAAAGGAAATTGAAGAAAACAGCATCTTCCTGAAAGGTACTTTTGTGCTTGACGATATTGCCGATACATTTATAAAGCTTGACAATTTCACTAAAGGCTTTGTTGTTATAAACGGCTTCAACATCGGCAGATACTGGGAGATAGGCCCCCAGCAAACACTTTATGTCCCTGCCGATCTGCTTAAAAAGGGCGAAAACGAAATTATAATTTTTGAATCCGACAAATTAAAAGGTGAACCTGTTGTCAAGTTCACAGACACACCTATACTTGGTTAAACAACAACGCTGTAAGTTTTGCTTACGAATAGTAGGGAACGATGCCCACATCGTTCCGCTCTAAAGCAAATTCTAACTTTTTTACAAGTATTTTAATCTGTATCTGATGAAAAATGTCTACAAACAAAAGTAACTTTTCCCTCATAGCGGAACGATGTGGGCATCGTTCCCTACAAATATTAACCTTTGCTTTCATCTGAAAAAGACCATGATATGTACCACACTGTACACATCACGGTCTTTTTTAATTATTTATACTTTCAATAATCTTATCAACACATTCCTCTGCCGTAAGTTCAGCACAGTCTATTGTTATATCGGCATACTTTTTGTATAAGGGCAGTCTTTCGGCGTATAAATCATCAAGTGTTGCGCCGTTTTTTATAACTACTCCCCTGGTGTGAATGTCGTTTATCCGTCTTTTGATTTCTTCTATCGGCAGAGTAAGAAAAACGACCTTGGCATTTTCCCGAAGCTTTTCCATTGCTTCTTCGCCGTAAACCGCACTGCCGCCCGTTGCTATAACCGAATTTGTGAAGTCCTCTGCTTTTATAACATCGTTTTCAAGCTGTATAAAGGCATCTGAGCCTCTTTCGGTGATGATATCGCATAAGCTCATACGGTATTTTTTCTGTATTATTAAGTCTGTGTCAACAAAATCACGGAGAAGAGATTTTGCGAGAAGCACGCCTACGGTGCTTTTACCCGCCGCAGGCATACCTATAAGAACAATGTTGCTTACCATAAGTTATGAACCTTTTCGCAGAATGCATACATATCCTTGATTTCGAGAACCTCACCGTCATCGAGGACAACTCTGCCTGACCACAGGCCGTGTACCTGATGTGTTTTCATTCCCAGCTTTCCCTCAATGATTTTTGTGTAGCTGTAATTATCATAGTAAGGCACCATTGTAAGATCAAATCTGCCGTCCTCGCTTGTAAAGTGCCAGGGATTCATCCAGCCGTCATTGATTTCGGGGTCTGCTTCAACATTTACTTCACCTATCTTATGGCATTTTCCGTCATAGAAAAGTGCTGTTTCGGTTGCATTGCTCTCATCCCCGAAGCCCCAGGTTATTTCAAAGCCGAAAAGCTTTCCGTTTATATATGTGCTGCCGTTGCCCCAATACCAATGATTGTCGTGCGGCCAAACACCTCTGCCCCAGTCAAGCACCATAAAGGTTTCGTTCTCATTAAAGAAAATTTCCTTGCCGTTGACTGTAACGCTTCCCTTTGTGGGCATACAGTTAAGCTTGTTCGTATAGAAGAAATGACCTTTCTTGTCAAAGGGAGTTGCAATAGTGATGCTTTCGTGCTCGGGATTTCTTTCGGCAATAACATCAATAATAAATTCCTGACCTTTACATTTACCCTTGAAATAAAGTCTTCTTGAATAGTCCTTTACATCAAAAATAACCTCTCTGCCGCTTCTCTTGTAGTTGAAGTAATAGGGTTGATCGCCATTTACGCTCATAGGATTCTTACCCTTTGTGAGCAGTTCAATAGTCATATCCGAATACTTTTCGCCCGTTTTTAAGTTCACATAATTTGCTGTGATACAGGAAGCGTATGAAATATTAAAGAAATTGAGCTGAATCATATGCTCGCCGTCAGCAACCTGATAGAAATCCCATTCCTTTAATCTCCAAAGCGAAGCGGAAATGTTTTCTTTGTTATATTCAAAAATGTTTCTTTTGCAGTAGCCGGGCGCGGTAAGATTGCCGTCCTTATCAAGAAGAGGAGTTTTCTGAGTGATTTCAATTTGTTTTGACATAAATATCTTCCTTTCTTTATCAAAAATTATTGCTACTATTATAATTACATAAAAAAGAAATAATTTCAAGATAAAACATTATTTTGAACAGAATTTTTATAATATATTGATTTTTTGTATTTTTACTGTATAATTATTCCTATTAAAGTTTAACGGAGATAAAAATATGAATAAAACAAAAACTGCGCCCGAAAAGAAGGACGGCTTAAGCATTGATAAAAAAACGATATTCAGCATAATTGCAATTCTGCTTGCAGTGTATATTCTTGCAGGTGTGCTGACTCAGGTTGTCCCCCGCGGTGAATACAACACCTTTATTGATGAAAGCACAGGTAACGCTGCAATAACAACCGAAAGCGTGTATACACCTATAGAGGGGTATTCACTTGAATTATGGAAAATACTTGCCGCCCCCGTTATGGTTTTTGTTGAAGAAGAAACACGGGAAACGGGATTAACGGGACTTCTCATAATTGCATTTATAGTGCTTATGGGCGGCACCTTCCTGCTGCTTGACAGAAGCGGAGTTCTTAAATACCTTATTGCAGCGGTAATCAAGAAATTCTCAAACAGAAAATATATACTTATGGCAATACTTGTATTTTTCTGTATGTTCTTAGCCTCCACTGCGGGTATACTCGAAGAGAGTGTAACGCTTGTTCCCATTGCAGTTGCGGTTTCCCTTGCCCTCGGCTGGGACTCTATGGTAGGCCTCGGAATGAGTCTTATTGCTGTTGCATTCGGCTTTACTGCAGCAACCTTTAATCCGTTCAATGTTATGACAGTCCAGAAGCTCGCAGGCGACATTGATGTTTTCTCAGGCCTCTGGCTTCGTATGATAGTTTTTGTTCTCGTTTATGCTGTTTTATTCGGCTTCCTTTATACATATGCAAAGAAAATTGAAAAAAATCCGCACAAAAGTGTGTCTTTTGAATCAGACAAAGCCTTAAGAGAAAAATACACCGTTGATAATGTTGATGCCGTTTTAGCAGATGAATGTGTAAAAAAGGCGGCAGGTGCATTTGCAGTGTGTCTGGGCTGTGCCTTGATATGCATACTCTGTGACTTCCTGTTCCATATCGGCGGCACGCTGAGTATGGTAGGTATGGCTCTGTTCTTTGTTATCGGCGGCATAAGAGCAGGAAGAACGGTCGGTCTTAAGGGTAAAAAGCTGTTTTCGGGCTTTTTAGAGGGAATAAAATCAATTGCTCCCGCACTTCCTTTGATTGTTATTGTTATCTCCATTGCCTATATATTAAATCAGGGCAAAATAATGCACACCATTCTCTATTATATACATTCTCTCATCGGCTCTATGAGCTCCTACAGCGCAATTCTTCTCATTTTTGCTTTCATTGCCCTGCTCGAATTTTTCATAGGTTCAGGTACTGCAAAGGCTTTCCTCATTATGCCTCTTCTTATCCCCCTTGCACATCTCATAGGCATAAGCTCAAACACAGTTGTTCTCTCCTTCTGTATGGCAGACGGCTTCACAAACCTCTTGTACCCCACAAGTGGCATTATGGTAATCGCAATAGGTCTTGTGGGTGTTTCCTACCGTAAATGGCTTAAATTCAGCTGGCCCTTGTTCGTGCTTGAGGGTATTGTTGCGGTTCTGATTATGATTTTTGCCGTTGCTGTCAATTACAATTAAAATATTTGACTTGTCTGTTATATTTTGCTATTATTAAGTTATATTAAAACAGAAAAAGGAGGAAAAGAAAAATGGCTAAAAAGTATTTGATTATCAATGCAGATGACTTCGGCTTGTGTCATTCCGCAAATGCCGCAGTTATGGATTTGTTTGAAAGCGGCAGCTTGCTTTCATCAACCGTTATGGTTCCCTGTCCCGGTGCAGATGAGGCTATTGAGTTCTCAATTAAAAATCCGCAATATGCAATAGGTGTTCACCTCACCCACACAAACGAATGGGAGGGCAATTTCCCCTGGGGCTCACTCACAAAGGGAAAGAGCCTTGAAAACGAAGAGGGCAGAATGTGGCCCGAAAGCGAAGATTTTGAAGAGCATTGCGAATATGATGAGGCTGTGGCAGAAACTGTTGCTCAGATTGAATATGCCGAAAAGAAAGGTATGAAGCCCTCGCATGTTGACTCTCATATGGGTGCCTTATACGGAATGAACGGTAAGCTTTTGATGCTTCCAAAAACTCTGGCAGTATGCGGAAAGAAAGGCTATCCGTTCAGAATGTTCTCAAAGCCTCTTAAGGAGCAGTGCCCCGACGGCACTCCCGTATGGCTTTTCTCCGTCGCAAGTGTTCTTTCGGGCATGTTCGGCAAGAAAAACAATGTTCCTATGCCCGACTACCTTATTTTCCCCGAAAAAATCGAAACCGGTAAAACATATGAGGAATTCAAAAACAACTTTATCGAATATCTCATAACTATCCCGGAGGGAATAAGCGAAACATATATCCATCCCGCACTCGACACCGATGAAATGAAGTCAATCACAGGTACCTGGCAGAGAAGATACTGGGAATATCTTGTTATGAAGGATCCCGAAACACACGCAGCATTCAAAACACACGGTATTCACCTTATCAGCTACCGCGACCTTGTTGAATTAAGAAAGAAAAAATAATTTCGGGAGATGTTGAAATGATACATAATATTGCAGAAATTCTCGGTCTTGTTTACAGAGAAGAATGGGCACTCACAAATTTTGTTAACAGCTTTAAGGAAATTTTAAGCGCAACAAATCTCAAGGCATTCTTTTCAGCTATTGTTATGGGCTTTGAAATGCTCGCAATGCTCCTCACAGGCGCTCCTGTTTCAGCATGGGGTGAGCCCGTTGACCTTACAAACTATGAAATCGTTTTTGAAGACCAGTTTGAAGCCGAAGAGCTTAATCTTGATGTATGGAAATACAGAGGAATGGGTGTAAGACGCGGCGGCTACTTCTCTTCAAGTCAGGTAAAGCTCGAGGACGGCAATCTTGTTATGACGGGCGAATATCTTGAAAACGGTGAATTCGGTCCCGGCTGGTATGCTTCCGCAGTTTCTCTAAAGGAGAATTATCTCAAAGGCTACTATGAAATCCGCTGCAAGTGTGCAGACTCAGATGCTTTCTGGTCTGCTTTCTGGCTTCAGGGCATCGCAAGTCCTTATAAAGCTTCAACCTCAAAGGGTGGCATTGAAAGCGTTGAAATCGATATTTTTGAAGCATTTGACGGCGGCAACTCCGTTTCCTCAACAATCCACTGTGCAGGTGTTAACGGTGCAAGTGAGGAAGAGGGCTATCAGAGCTGTATGCTCGGTTCCTTCAAGGGCAACAACATTTATGATGAATATAACACCTACGGTCTTTTATGGACTGAGAATGAATATATATTCTACATAAACGGTGTTGAAACAACCCGCTCCTCATTCGGTGACGGTGTATGCATCAATCCCGAAGAAGTTATCCTTTCTCTCTGTGTTCCCACAGCAGATAAGCTTGATAACAGAGATAAGGCAGAAAAATGTCAGTTTGTTATTGACTATATAAGAATCTATCAGCTTGCTGAATAAAAAATAAAAAAGTAAAAAGATGTAATACGGCACTTTACCGTGTTACATCTTTTTTTACCTAAGAAATCAAAAATTTATGAAACTTATTTCAGCGTATCAAGTACGGCTTTGAACTCTTCAATGCTATAGTTGCGGGAGTCTACAGAATAATACATATCATCATACACAAATACGGCAGCAAGCCACGACGGCAAATCTTCATAAGTATATATTACTGCATCAAAACCTGATTGTGCTGCACAATAATTTTCAAGATATATTTTACCGCCTGCAGCATCAGGACCTACTTTGAACGGGTCTATAAATTCCGGATCCGCATCTGCCGAAAGTATACCAACCGACATATAAATATACTTTGTCTCACTTTCGCTTATAAACTCCGGACACAATATATCTACCTTTGCAACAGAACTATTACTGAAATTACGATAAGCACTATACGAATATGAAATATCTTCGTCGGATAATTCACTGCCGAGAATAGAAAATCCAAGCAATTCCTCAAGCTCTGATTTCGTCATTGATATATCCGGCTCACATTCCTTCATCACAGGCAGATTATCAGGTAATTCCTTGAAAAATCCCTCTTCACTTACATCTACCTGAGTGTTATTCCCGTCAAAGATTATTGAGGGCTTCCAGCCCGTCACAGTTATTCCTGCAAATGCTGTTATGCTTAAAAGCAGACAAATAACAATAGCTGCAATAACAAAACGCAACATTTTGGTTTTATGTATTTTTACTGTTTTCATATCACATTTTTCCGCTTCACATATAAATTTAATATCAATATAACTTATGGCAGCGGATAAATCCTCCTTCTTCAAATTTCATAACCTTCTTTCTGCAAATAACTCTTTAACTTTTTTCTCATTCTGTTGAGTTTTACGGAAATATTATTTTCTGTCAAATTAACTTGTTCAGAAATACAAGCTATACTGTCACCAAAATAATATCGCCTGACAAAAATTATTCTGTCAACAGCCTTCTGTTTTTCAAGAAAACTGTTCAAGAGGTCAATTAATTCTTTTTCTAAAAGCTCATTTTCAGGCATTTTCTTGTCAGAGGGTAAGCAGTCCTCCAGTTCTTCAAAAGCAACATCATAATAGCTGTTTCTTTTTGTTGCGGTGTTGTAGTGAAAACGCTTAATTGCACTGTTTCTCACTATCCGATAAAAATAATACTGCAGATTATCGGGACGATACGGCGGTATCTGATTCCACAAAGCTAAATATGAGTCATTCACACAATCAAGAGCATCGTCTGTATTACCGAGAATATTTATTGCTATTTTCATACAAATTTTTTCATATTTTTTTGACAGTTCACTGAATGCTTGTTCCGAGCGCTCAAAAAACAATTCTACAATTTGGCTGTCATCCAAAATATCACATCCTTTCGACCTCTCAACCATATACTACATTTTCTGAAAGAAATCTTACACATATTTCTAAAAAAATCAAAAAAATCCCGTACAGCCCAAACTGTACGGGAAATTCTTTAATTATTAAGCGGTGTAGCCAGCTTCTTTTGCTTTTTTTCTGCCATTACCTGAAGAACAATAATAAGAGCAACTATTGCAACACCAACAATGTCTGTTTTTGTTTCGGGAATTATAAGCATAAGTCCGCCTGCAAGAACAAGCAATCTCTGCCATATGGGAAGCTTCACCTGCATATGTCCTTCCAAGCCGGAAGCAACCGCATAAATGCCTATAAATGAAGTGATTACGATTAATACGATATCATACCACTTTGCATCAATAAAGAGCATCTGGGGGTTATATACGAACATATAAGGAATAACGAAAGCCGCAATGGCAAGTCGTGTTGCCGTGACACCCGTTTTCAGCGGATTTGACTTCGCAATAGCCGAGCCTGCATATGCTGCAAGAGCAACGGGAGGAGTGATGTCGGCAACAATACCGAAGTAGAATACGAACATATGCGCTGCAAGCATCGGCACACCCATCTTAACAAGAATGGGAGCTGTGATGGTTGCCATGATAACATAGTTAGCAGTTGTGGGAACACCCATACCGAGAACAATACAGCAAATCATTGTAAGGAACAATGCAAGGAACATACTGCTTTCTGCAATCGGAACAAGTGTGTTAAGAAGAAGCTGACCGAGAGCTGTCATGGTAACAACACCTGAGATAATACCTGCCATACCGCAGGCAACGGCAACACCTATTGTGTTCTTTGCACCGTTATGGAAGGAATCTATCATAACCTCGGGAGAAAGAGTTGTGTGCTTCTTGGAGATAAAGGAAACAACAAGACAAACAACCATACCGATGAAAATAGCCTTGCTCATATACTTGGAGCCGAAGCCGAGCCAGATAACAAGAGTTACAGCAGTAGGAATTGCGGGGTAAACGAACTGCCACAATGTATTCTTGTTTATTTCCTTGGGGAAGAGGCTTACTATAAGTGAGGTGAGAATTGCAAAGCAAGCAGAAACACCTGCGCTGAAATAGTTCATGCAGATAACAAGAACAACAACGGGAAGAAGCAGATAACCGTTTCTGGTTATAAGCTTGAAGAAATTGGGAATTGCATCCTTAGGAAGACCTTTAAGCCCTAACTTCTTTGCTTCAAAGTGTATCATAAGGAAGATACCTGTGAAATAAAGAGCAGCAGGTAAAATTGCCGTTACGGCAATTGAAGCATATGAAACACCTGTTATTTCTGCCATAAGGAAAGCAGCAGCACCCATAATGGGAGGCATTATCTGTCCGCCTGTGGAGGCAGCAGCTTCAACAGCAGCGGCAAACTCGGGCTTATAACCCGTTTTTTTCATAAGAGGAATTGTGATTGAGCCTGAGCCTACTGTGTTTGCAACAGAGGAGCCTGAATACATACCCTCAAGAGCACTTGAAATAACGGCAACCTTTGCAGGACCACCGATAGAGCTGCCTGCAACGGAGTTTGCAAGGTCAACAAAGAATGTGCCGATACCTGTTTTTTCAAGAAGAGCACCAAGGATAATAAACAGAACAATAAAGGTTGTACAAACATAAACGGGAGTTGAGAACAAGCCGTTTGATACATCATAGTACAGGCTGAACATAAGGTTTCTTAAAGCCTTATCGGGATTTTCCATATATGCTTTTATAACGGCATATACGATAAACGAGCCGGCAACAAATATAATGGGAAGACCGACTGCCCTTCGCACAAGCTCTATCAGAAGAATTATTGCAACCAGAGCAACAATAATCTCAAGTGTACCGATACGGCGGCTCATCATAATGATGTCTTCCTGTCTTACCGTGTAATACAGGAACGCGGCGGCACTCGCCACAGCTAATATTATATCATAAAAAGGAACATAGTTTATTCGTTTTGTCTGCTTTTTGTATGCAGGGAAAATAAGATATCCGATAAAGAGGATAAATGCCATAAAGGTAGTAAGCTTAGTGTATTTTGTAGCATTCGGGAAAAGCAATGCCATTGATATCATATATACACTGAAAGAAACAAGAAGTCCGGTTATAACATGTTTACGCCAGCCTGTAAAAACTCTGGTGTTGCTTTCACGGTCAAATTCTTGCATAATCTTATCCGCGTCAATAACTTCTTCACCGACAGCGGATTTGTTTAATTCATCCATAAATCTTTCCCCTTTCCTTGATTTTATAATAAATGCCGCAATTTAATATAAACTGCGGCACAATTATTACCGATTTGTTTGCGGTAAATTATTCAGCTGTAGTTTCTTCAACAGTTGTTTCTTCAGCTGTTGTTTCTTCAGCAGCTTCTTCTACAGTTGTTTCTTCAGCAGCTTCGTCAGCTGTTGTTTCTTCTGTAGCAGCTTCAAGGATACCAGCTTCAATGTAGTACTTTTCTGCACCGGGATGAAGAGGAACATCACCGATACCGTTAAGAGTTGTGTTTATATCCATCTGAGCACCCTTAGCGTGGCATGTCTTAACATCTTCGTTTTCCCAAAGAGCCTTTGTGATTTCATAAACCTGATCTTCGCTCATTTCGTTTGTAACAACATAAGTAGCCATGATAGCAACTGTCTTAACTGTTTCTTCAACGAATGTGTAGTCAGCGTCTGTTACTTCATAAAGAGTATAGAAGGGATATTCTTCAACAAGAGAGTTGATTACTTCTTCACCAAGGTCGATGATAACAACATCTGTTGATGTAGCAAGCTCTGTGATAGCTGTTGTGGGAGTACCTGCTGTAACGAAAGCAGCATCGATAGAACCGTCCTTAAGACCTGCAGCGGAATCGCCGAAGGAAGCAGCAGTTGTTTTGATATCTTTTTCAACATCAAGACCTGCAGCTGTAAGAATCTGGATAGCGTTGTAGTAAGTACCTGAACCTACATCACCGATACCAACAGTCTTGTCCTTAAGGTCAGCAACTGTCTTGATACCTGAAGCAGCAGTAGCAACGAGCTGAACAACTTCGGGATAGATGCAAGCAACAGCAGAGAAGGAAGTGATGGGAGCTGTGAAGCCGTTAATTCCCTTGTAAGCATAGTTCATAACATCGTTCTGAACTGTTGCGAAGTGATAGTCACCGTCTTCGATACCTTCAATGTTAGCCTGTGAACCGCCTGTTGAAACAACTTCAAAGCCATAAGCATCTGTTGTGATAGCCTGAAGAGAAGCAGTTGCGAATGCATAATAGGTACCTGTTGTGCCACCTGTACCAACTTTGATTGTGTCAAACTTTGTGTCACCGTAAACTGCATCAGCAACAGTTGTTTCTTCACCTGCAGCTGTTGTTGTTTCGTCTGCTGTGTTGCCTGTGCAAGCAGCAAAGCAAGTAAGACAGAAAGTAAGAGCAAGGATTAATGCGAGAACCTTTTTCATGATTTTTGTCTCCTTTGAATTTTCTTTTTTGTATCTTTATTTAATACCTCGTGAGTATAACACACAGCACCCTATAAATCAAATACAAATATTATATAGCGCCTATAAAAAATATTTATAGCAAGTCCTTAAGTCATAAAATCAAGCAATAATCTATTGCGAAAACACCTCAGTCATGGTAATATAGTACAGAATTCAATATTGAAAGCGGTGTTAATATGCTTGATGCAATGGATTATGTATATGAAGTATATCTCGAAAAAAGCTTTTCGGCTGCAGCAAAAAAGCTGTTTGTTTCACAGCCCGCATTATCAGCCTCGGTAAAAAAGGTTGAAAAAAGCCTTGGAATAACCATATTTGACAGAAGCACAAACCCCATTTCCCTGACACAGGCGGGCAGAGTGTGTATTGAATCAATTGAACAGATGCGCGCATTGCAGCATAATATGATAAATCAGCTCAATGACTTATCGGATATGAAAAGCGGAAATGTTATAGTAAGCGGAGAAAATTTTATATCCTCATTCATTCTGCCTAATATTATAATCAAATTCCTCAACAGCTATTCAGGTATAAATGTTGAGCTGGTGGAATCTCACTCACATGACCTTAAAAATCAGCTGCTGGAGGAAAAGGTAGACATACTTGTAGCGCACGACTTTGATCCGGAATTGTTTGTTTCCTATCCTCTGTCTGACGAAACATTGCTCTTAAGCGTCCCCACGGACTATGAAATAAACAACGGCTTCAAGCATTGCAGGCTTTCTGATGAAGACATAAGAAGCAGACGCTATCTCGACAAAAGCTGTCCTACAGTTGACCTTAAGGATTTTTCCGCACAGGAATTTCTTGTGCTCAAAAAAGGTAACGATATGCACACAAGAACCCTGCAGCTTTGTGAGAATGCGGGCTTCACTCCCAAGGTGCGTATTTATCCCGACCAGCTGCTGACCGCATACAATATGTCCAGAGCGGGACTGGGTATTACTATTGTTACGGATAATCTGCTGCTTTCCGAAAGAGGAACAACCTCCTGCGCATTTTATAAAATTTCGGGTGAAAACACAAGAAGAAAGCTTTGTATAGGATATAAGAAGAAAAGATATCCCAGCCGTGCAATGGAAGCCTTTGTTGAATGTGCGAGAGATGTATATAAGGTAAAATAATTATATATAGATAACAGATAATAAATATCAGATAAAGCCGAAGATAGTTTTTTGCTATCCTCGGCTTAGATTTATTTAAGCTTCAATAATTCTTCTGCAGTCGGCATTGAGCTTTCTGCGCCTACCCTGCTTACTGCAATACTGCCCGCCTTATTGCCCATATCGCAGGCACTCAGAATATCTCCCGTGCGGTAGAATTCAAGAGCCATTGCAGCGGTGAAGCTGTCCCCTGCCGCTGTTGTGTCAAGAACTTTTGCCGGATACGGCGGTAAAAGAGTCAAATCCTTGCCGTCAAAAACAGAACAGCCGTTTGCTCCTAATTTAAGCACAACAAACCTTGCAAGGCTTCTGCTTTTAAGAATTTCGGAGGCCTTACGGATATTTTCCGTATTTTCGGGATAAATTCCCGTAAGAGCATATGTTTCACTCTCATTGGGAGTTATAACGGTTGCCCCCTGCATTTTTTCAATTTCAAATGCCTTTGCAGGTCCGCAGTCTATTATCGCCATAATTCCTTTTTTTACAGCTGTTTTTACGGAAGAAATAACAGTCTGCTCGGGAATTTCAAACTGCACAAGCAGAATATCCGTATCGTTATTTATGCAGCTTACCGCCTCTTCGCCCGTAAGCTCGGCATTTGCACCCTCATAAACGATAATACGGTTTCTGCCCTCACCGTCAATAATAATCGCGGCAAGTCCTGTCTGTGTGCCGTTACGGTAAACACCCGAGATATCAACATTATTCTTCTTGAGATTTTCAATTAATCTTCTGCCGTTTTCATCAGAAGCTACCTTACCTACCATTTTTACGGCGGCACCCATTCTCGCCAGAGCAATCGCCTGATTAGCCCCTTTACCGCCGTTTGCCGATGAATAATGAGTACCTAAAAGATTTTCTCCGCACTCAGGCACACGCTTAGCGTGAAAAATCATATCGGCATTGATACTGCCCACAACAGTTGTGCGTATATTATTATACATATTACAATACCTTTCTGAAATCCCGTGCGGCTTCTTCAAGAGTTTTATCCTTAATAAACAGACTGCTCGTTCCCAGAACAAACAAATCCGCACCGCAACGACTCAATTTACTGCCGTTTTCAAGACTTATATTCCCGTCAACACCGATTAACATATCATTTCCGAGCATTTTTCTTGCGTCTTCGCATTTTCTGAACGCACCCGTAAAAATCTTCTGCCCCGCAAAGCCGGGACTTACCGTCATAATGAGAAGCATATCCATATATTCTGTAAGATATTCAATGCTGTTAAGCGGTGTCTGGGGATTGAGTGCAACACCCGTTTTTATGCCCATAGCTTTGATTTTGTCGAGTGTTCGTTGCAGATGAATGTCTGCCTCATAGTGTACACAGAGAATATCATTTTCGCCGAGCTTCATATTATCAATAAAACGGACAGGCTCATTTACCATCATATGTACATCCAATGGCATATCCGTGATATTTTTAATTGTGTTTACCGTGTCAAAGCCGAGAGTGATATTCGGCACAAACTGCCCGTCCATAATATCGATATGCAGATAATCTATCCCTGCTTTTTCAAGCTCTTTTATACTCTCTCTCAAGGCACCCAAATCTGCACACATCAGAGAAGCCGACAGCAATTTTTTCATAACAAATACCTTTCAAAATACAAAATTTTATTTTGCAGAGTCAATCAGAGAGTCCATAGCATCAAGTAAGGCAGCAGCTGCTGCGGGACCTACGGAGTTTGTTTCCTCATAATGCTTTCTGCCCGATTTATCATATGCTATATTGAAATATTGGAACCATTCGTGCAGGAAGAAATCATTTTCGGGAATAATATATCCCAATTCATCGTTGCAAAGTCCGAGAACAAAGGAATGCTCACAGTCTGTCATCTGATACAGAGGCTTATAATCGGCTGCTGTTGAGTTTGCCGAATTTTCAGCTGTAAGAAAGTTACCGCTTGCAAGCTCGGGATAAAGCTCACCGGGAATCATAAATATTCCGACCTGTCTGTCACCCAGCTCCATATACGAAACCTCACTTATAATTCCGACTTCAGTACAGGATAATTTTTCCATATCGTTATTAAGAACACCTATAAAACGCGCAAGTATAAGAGCAGTATTGGCACAGGGAACAACAACACTCTGTGTTTTTATGTTAAGAATAGCATTAAGCTCTTTTTCGTTTGTTATTCCGAGCACCTTATCAGCTAATTTTTCACCGAATTCGATTGTATACTTAAGACAGTCAAAGCCCTCGGTGTGTAATATATCCTCAAGTGCTTCACCCGAAATCAGACCGCCTATAGCACCGTTTACAAACATAACATTGGCACCGCCGGTCTGTTCGTTTATTTTCTTTGTCATATATGCAGGGAAATCCGCACTTACAACCTGAGTTTTACTGCCGAGCATTTCCGCATGGCAGGCAAAATTAATAACATATGTATCCCTTGTGCCGTTTGCGGGCTCAAAGCGAACAGAAGTGACAGTCGCATCAAAATCAACAGGCTCCCTTGTGTCAACAAGAAGCTCCTTAGCTTCGGTAGTGCCGTAATAGAGCTTGCCGTCTTCTCTTGCTTCATAAGCCTTTATTATAGCTTCAGCGGTTTTCTGTTTAAGGGAGCGCATAAACTCATCATTTTTGCCGTCAGATAAGAAATTCTTACCCCAGAGCCCCTGTGTATCAACCGCAGAATGAGTATGCGTTGAGCAGATATTGATTGATTTGACATTTTCAAGCTTTCCGCTTTCAATTACTAACTGTCTGATGTCGTTTATATCTGCGCGGCTTATTCCGACACAGTCTACCGCACAAAGAACAACTCCGCCCGAGCCTGTGTTATCATCAAGATAAACTGCCTTTGCATACATATCATCAAGCACACCCGTTGCAGGGTTGTTTGTATTGTAGCCCGCAATGTAGTATGTATCGGAATTTACATCATCGGGTGTGAGAACAGTCTGTGCAAAGCCGAGAGTCCAGTTTGCTCCCTCTTCATAAGAAAAGCTTTCGTCACCCTTAAGCATATACTTTGATGTTTCTTCGCTCGAAGTAAACATTGAAGAAGGCATAAGAATTGTTATAAGCGACAAAAGTCCCGAAATAAGTCCTCTTACCATTTTAGGAAGACCGAGAAGTGTTAAAATATCCATTGTTTTTTACCCCCATATATCCAATAATCCGTGGAATGCTTTTGAAACAGAGCTTGCGGCTGTTTTACCCGTTGAAACAGTTTCTTCATAGTGTCCGTCTTCATTTGAAGCAGAATAATCGTTATCGGGAACGATATATCCTATGGCATCATTGCAAAGACCGAAAACAAGCACCTCATCGCTGTCCGAAAAACGGCTTACAAGCGGCTCATATCCATATTCCGTACCGTTATAAGCCTTATCCGCTGAAAGAAATCCGCCGTACACAATTTCGGGCACGGTTCGGATTGCTACCGTCACCCTATATATCATACATTATTTTACAGAGCATTACAATAATTAAAATAAACGATAATGCGCCTTGATTTTTATTGAACTTAATGATAAACTTTATCAAAACAGACCAAGGAGAGCAAATATGCCGATAAGACCTTATGAAGAAAAAGACAAAAAAAATGTGCAATTTATTTGTCTTAACAGTGACGGACCTGATGAGTTTTCCGAAATAGGAAGAAAATTTCTCCTCACAACATATTGCGACTATTTTACGGAGCAGGAACCCGAAAACTGCTTTGTTGCAACCGACGAAAATGACAATGCTATAGGATATATTCTTTGTACCGAAGATTTCCAAAAATTCAAAGAGATTTTTATGTCTGAATATACCTCGCGCCTTGCACACAGCGAATATCATTATAACGAATCAAAGAAATCCGTAAATATTCAGGAGAAATACAAAGACAGCTACCCTGCACATCTCCATATAGATTTGTTACCTGAATATCATCATAAGGGACTCGGCACAGTTCTTATGAATACTCTCTGCAAGCATCTTAAAAATAAAGGTGTTACGGGTGTTATGCTGACGGTATGGTGCAAAAACACAAATGCCTGCAGATTTTACGAAAAATACGGTTTCGAGTTTTTGTGTCAGGAAAACACGGAAATCGCATACGGACTCAGGCTGTAACGGAAGGACGGTATATATGAACAAATTATTGAAAGCTGTGCTTACAGGCTTTTCACTCCCTATGCTGCTTGCAATGGGAGCACCTAAAAAATGGCAGTCGGCAAAATTCAGAAGAGAGGAAAACAAGCCACTTAAATTCAACAGCGACGGCAAATTCAGAATTTTACATATAACAGACATCCACGATGTTGAGCCTGTTATGGATGATGAAAAAATAAGAGAAATCCCCGAAAGCACCGATAAGGAAACACTGAATGTTATCGAAAAATTAGTTGAAACCACAAATCCCGACCTTGTTGTTTTCGGCGGCGACAACATAAGCGGCTACTGGCAGGAATTCACATATAACTATGTTCAGAGCACTATTCAGAAAATCACAAAGCCTATAAGGGACAGAAATATCCCTCTGTGTGTTGTTTTCGGCAACCACGACGGTGAAGAGGGCTTCCACACCGAATTTCAGATGATGCAGTATATGGAATATAAAAACTGCCGTTCTAATCTTAACGATGCCGATGTTTACGGCTGCGGCAACTGCTGTGTGACAATACAGCGCAGTGACAGCGACAAAAACGCTTTCGCAATATGGCTTATTGACTCAAACGATTATCAGAGAGCTATTGACGGCGGCTTGGCATATGACTGTGTTCATCCCGACCAGATTGAATGGTATGAGAAAAAAGCCTCTGAGCTGAAAGCAGAAAACGGCGGCAAGCCTCTGCCTGCTATCCTTTTCCAGCATATGCCCGTACAACAGGAGCTTGACGGCTTCAAGGAAGTTAAGTCTATAAGCGAGGAAGAAAAGAGCTTACCCGAATACTTCGAGCGCGACGGAAGATATTTCAGATTCGGACATAAAATTCTTGAGGGCAGAATAAGAGAAAAGCCCTGTCCCCCGTATATGATAAACAACCACCGTCAGCAGTTTGAAAGCTGGAAAAAAACGGGTGACATAATCGCAGCCTTCTTCGGCCACGACCATGTAAACGACTTTCATATAAAAATCGACGGTATAAATCTGTATCAGACTTTAGGAGCAGGCTATTTTACATACGGTCAGGAAAGAGGCGGCAGACTTATTATCCTCGATGAAAACAACCCCGAACAAATCGAAAGCCGTTCCATTGAAATCGAAAGAATAACAACAACGGATTTATAAGGAGAAATAAATATGCTTACATTAGAAAGAGCGCAAGAGCTTCTTGCAACAACCACGACTGAGCCTCATCTTATTCTGCACGCAAAAAATGTTATGGTCGCTATGGGCGGTCTTGCAGGGCATTTCGGAGAAGACAAGGCACACTGGATGGCTATAGGCTATCTGCACGATTATGACTATGAGCAGCACCCCGATGAGCACCTTGCCCACACAGCTGCACCCTTAAAAGAAGCGGGCGTTTCGGATGAAGAAATCCGTGCAATTCTCTCTCACGGCTACTCCATCATAAACGATGTTGAGCCTGTAACAAAGATGGAAAAGTCCCTTTTTACGGTTGATGAGCTTACAGGTATTATTCAGGCAGCCGCAAGAATGCGACCTGCCGGAATTACAGATATGGAAATTTCAAGCTTTATGAAGAAGTTTAAGGACAAGAAATTTGCCGCAAAATGTGACCGTGAGCTTATTAAAAAGGGCTGCGAAATGCTCGGGATGGAAGTAAAAGAGGTTGCGTCAATCTGCATTGAAGCTATGAAAGAATATGCCGACGAGCTTCAGATAGGAGTTAAAGAATAAATGAACACACTTGAAACTCTTTTCAGCAGAAAATCTGTCAGAACATATAACGGTGAAAAAATAAATAAAGAACAGCTCGATATTATTCTGAAAGCCGCGTGGGCATCCCCCGTGGGCAGAGCGCTTTTTGAAACACTGCACATTACTGTTATATCAAATAAAGAATATCTCAGAAAATGGGAAGATTACTGCGAAAAAATGACCGCTCACAGACCGTTTTACGGTGCACCTACGGTTATTCTCGTTTCATCACTTATCCCATCAAAAGACCTTAAAAGTGTGAATGTAAACTTCTCGAATGCGGCAATACTCGTTCAGAATATGGCCATTGCGGCAACAGAGCTTAATATCGGCTCCTGTCATATATGGGGTGCAGTAAGACTGCTTAATGATAACGAGGAGCTTCTGAAAGAGCTGGGGCTCCCCGAGGGTATGGTTCCCTGCTGTGCAATAATTCTCGGACAGACAGACGAGAAATATGAACCTCGCGACATTCCCGAAAATAAAATCAGCACAAATTTTATAGAGTAATAACTAAGGACTGCGACATCACACCGTGTCACAGTCCTTAATTTATTTTCTGCAATAGATTTCGATTGACTTTGCAACAAACTGAGCCGTACCCGCAGTATGCTTATCTATGTTATCCCTGAAGCGTTCATCAAGAACATACATCTGTCCGAGTCCTGCAAGAATTTCTTTAGTGCAAGTGTAGTAATTCTCTGTTATATGGCATTGCAGATGCTTTACACATTTCTGCGGTGCTTCACAATCAGGCGCATCCCCTTTTTTCATACAAACGGCAAATTCTGCAAAAATATTATCCATTTCATCAACAAGACCATTATACTTTTCCTGAGAATAGTCCTTTGTTTTTTTCTTGTACTCTGAATAAGCATCGGTATTGCCCCATCGTTCCTTAGCCTCAGCCTTGTACTTTTCAAATTCGCTGTTATCAAATTCCTGCATAATATTTTCACCTCTCTGCGCATCATCAATAGCTGAAATAAGTCTTTCCAACCGTTCTTTTTTAAGTATAAGAAGCTGTTACTGCTCTGCAAGTGCTTTATTCTTATCATAATCCCTGGATGACAAAATTTCCGAAATACTTTTCAAAGAAAAATCAAGCTCACGGTAAAATAAAATCTCCTGCATACGAGAAACAGAATATTCATCATAGTAACGGTAGCCTGTAGCAGTATCTACAGTTGCAGGCTTCAGAAGTCCTATTTCGTCATAATAATGAAGTGTACGCACACTCACCCCTGCATATAAGGCAAATTCATTAATCAGCATTTTCATTTTATCACCTTCTGAAAACAAGTATACACCCTGACGCAGCGTTAGAGTCAATAGTTTTTTAGACATAAAAAGAAAAAATCCCGAAAGCCGAGTTGACTTCCGGGATTGTAATTCTCTGAAATAAGGTAATTATCTCTTGGAGAAATAAGAACGCTGTTTTGTAGTGTTTTATAGCGTTTTGAAAAGTCCGATATTATAAGGCTTTTCCTTGATTATTGTATCATAACTTTTTGTAAATTGCAATAGCCTTTTGTATTTTCGGACATCAAAAGGACATCACGGACATCAATTTCCATTCAGTTTTAAGGAAATCAAATCAGCAACTTTTGCCTTTGAGCTTTTCAAAACATCTGCATATACATTCGCTGTTGTTGATACATCTGAATGACCGAGCAACTCACTTACAATTTTTAAGTCAATACCGCTGTTTATCAAAAGCGTTGCGTTGCAATGGCGTAAACTATGCAAAGTGATAAAGTCAAAGTCTGTACCTTTTACAAATCGTCTGAATTGTGTGTTGAGTCCTGACCTGTCAACAAAATTTCCGCTCTCTGTTGTAAATACCATTTCAGGATAAGTATATAATTTTCCGAGTTTGCTCAACTTTTCATCATTATACTTTTTCTGTTCTCTGAATATATCAGCCAAAATATCAGATAAAGCAATATATCTGTTACTTGTTGCTGTTTTAGGCGGTTGAAGCCAATGTTTACCGCCCACATCTGTTAAAGTGTTTTCAATGTGTATTGTCTTATTTTCAAAGTCTATATCTTGCCAACGGAGAGCCAAGCACTCACCTGAACGCATACCTGTAAATAACAATACTTTTATAATGCGGTTGAATTGTGTGTTATCCTCAACCATTTTTAACAAGTCTTTTGCTTGATTTTCGTCAAGGAAAGGCTTTTTTTCTTTTGCTGTTTCCGCTTTTGGCAATATAACCGCCTTTGTGCAGGGCGTTTCTTTGATAAAACCTTGCTCCACAGCACGAGCAAAAACACTTTGCAAAATGACATATACTTTGCGACAAGTCGCAGGCTGATAAGTACGAGTCTTGAAAAACGCTGTAATCTTTGCAGGGGTAAAATCTTTGAGTTTGATGTTTCCTAATTCAGGGAGCAAATTGTTTTTTATTTGCTTTTCGTAGTTGTAGGCGGTTATCGGCTTTAACTTGTTTTTTGCGTAGTTATCAATAAACCATTCAGCCATTTCAGAAAACCGCATATTTTCATTTAACGAGGACAGCCCTCTACATTTACGCTCAAATTCAACTGCAAATTCTTGAGCGAGTTTTTCAGCCTTTTTCGGTGTAGTATTTTCAGGCGGTTTATATGTAGTTGTTTTTCTGATTTTCTTTCCGTTCACATCAAGACCGAGAGAAACCACAATTTGAAATGTGTTGCCACGCTTATTTATTGTTGCCATTTTTTAGCCACTCCCTCTCTTTTTCGGTAGTCTGTAAAAACTCCATATATTTTGTAATGTTTTCGACCGTTGGACTCTCTTTGATTATATCCTGAAACTTGCTACACTCATTTTGAAAACGCCATACATAATTGCAAACGCAGTTTTTTTCAGATAATTGTGCTTTTGTTTCTATGCGGTTTTTTATCCTTGTAAATTGCTGTTTTATGTTTCTGACAGCCTGCTCACAATTCAAATGACTATAGCCTGAAACAAGACTTTTTCTCTTGCAATATTTTGTATTACTGTCCTGTCTGCTTGAACTCTTGAAAAACCACCGCTCACAATGAGGGCATTTTACGAACTTACAGCCATTCTCTAACGCAAAATGAATTGAAGCAAAAATTATATCCTTTATATCGGTACTTTCATAACTGTAATAAATATCGTCTGTTTTGCTATCAATTCGCAAAGGTTGAAATCTACCATTTATTACCTCTAATAATTGACGATTAAAAGTAATTCTCTTACTGTTTGTGAAAATATCGAAAAAGTCTTTTGTAAAATTTCCGTATTCAAAATATTCTCTGTAATCTTTTTCAGCGTTGCGGAGTTGATATTTGAAAAACAAATTATTTGTTTCACTTGTTGCAACAAACAGTTTTTCAAAGTATTCAAAAGTGTTTTCGCAAGAAAGCAAATCACCGAATAAATGCAGATAATCAAAAAAACAATGTTTTGTATGAAATAGTGTTATTTTTTCTATCTCGTTTTCAGCCTCACCGTCCGAAAAATCCTCTCTCACGCTGTCGCTCATTTCATCATAATTATTAAAAATTATTCTCAAATCCAAACGAGCGGACGGAGATTTTTTTGTAAAATACGCTGTAAATTTCTGTTCCAAAGTTATCACCTCTTGCTGTAATGTTTCCTTTCATCATATATTGTAGCACAACTTTTCTACAATGTCAATAGTTGTTGTTTTAATTTATAATAAAGTTACAAAGGAAGTGCACAGCCTTTAATTTCACCGAAAGGACAAACAGTATATGTATAATTTAGATGTTAGATTAAAAATCAAACAAAACCGCCTCTGTCATTATGAGGTTGCAAAGGAAATCGGTATATCAGAATTTACCTTTTGCAAGTGGTTAAGGGAAGAAATGAACGAGGACAGAAAAAGACTTGTTTTATCCGCTATTGAGAAATTGAAAAGAGGTGAACGCTATGAATGACACCGCTCCACAGTTTATGACAATCAGAGAGGTTGCAAAAACAAAAATACTGTCAGAGCATAGTTTAAGACTAATGCAGAAACAGGGCAAAATTCCGCATATTATGTGCGGTACAAAATGCCTGATAAACTACCCTCTTTTAGTTGAAATGCTCACAGAGGAAAGCAAAAGGGCGGTGAAAGAATGAGAAGAAATAAACCGCTAAAACTCACAGATTATTTATCTGTCGGAGAAGAAAACGCAATCACGGCAAAACAACTTGCTAAATATTTAGGTTGGAATGAGCGAGATGTAACAATCACAGTAAATGCACTACGCAAACAAGGAACTCTTATTTGCAGTAATACTCAAAGCGGTTTTTGGTTGCCTGCTGATGACCGAGATGTTGAGCAATTTGTGCGAGGTATGCAGGGGCGTATCAAAGATATGCAAAGAGCAATGAAGCCTGCTATTGAACATCTAAAAAATGGTGGTGGTGATAATTGCTAATACATATTGACACAAAGGGCTACACGGAAAAGCCAAAAGAACATATTTCAATTATAAAGCCACGCTTACAGGGTGCAAATACAATCAAAGACATAGACCTTGAAACGCTTATAAAATACATTCAGAGAGGGTACAGTATTAGCCCTGCAGTAATGGACGGTAAAGGGTGCAAGGCTGAAAATTGGAAAGAACAACGGCTTTTTATGGTTGATATTGATAATGACAAATCGGACAAGCCTGTTTTATCCGTTAGCAATGCACTTGAAATCTGCAACAGATACAATTTACCGCCTGCATTTTATTATTATAGTTTTTCACATTCGGAGCAAATGGAAAAATACAGACTTTGTTTTGTAATGAATGAAACTGTAACAAATCAAGCGTTGAGAGCAGTAATTGCACAAACACTTGTAAAACTCTTTCCGCAGAGTGATACTTCCTGTACTAATGCAGACCGCATATTTTACGGCACAAATAAAGATGTAGTTATATGCGATTTATCCGCTACAATCGACATTGAAAATGTTTTGAAACTGCAAGAGCCACAGCAACAGAAACAAGTCAAAACAGGCAATGAAGAACTTGACCTATTAAAAGAAGATTTTGACTTTTTCAGATACTTACAGGAGCGGAACGGCAAAACGGTTTTTAATAACTCAAAATGTGCAATGTTTGAGCGGTGCGAAATATGCGGACACAAAAAAGACCTTGTTTATTATCACGAAACAAAGACTTTTAACTGTTTCGGTGCGAGCGGTAATGTTGGCGGTAGTGTTATTGACTACATAATAGCAGTTGAAAAGACGGACTTAAAGGGGGCAATAGACCGCCTTTATGAGTTGTCAGGCATAACAAGACCAAGCAAGAGAGAACACGCCATAAAAGCCAAAATAAAGGCTAATGAGGGCATAGTATCAAAACTCATAGAGTTAGACGCTTACCGCAAATATTCCCTTGATGACAAAGGTTTTGGAGCATTATTTGCAGAGGTTTTCAAAGACACTTGCAGATACAACGCCACCGCTAAAGAATGGTATTTTTATAACGGCAAAGTATGGACGAGGGACGAGGGCAGTATGCGGACTCTGAACAAGGCAAAGGAACTTGCTGACGGTTTGCTTATTTATGCTACTACCATTGAAGATGAAAAGCAGAAACAAAACTACATTGATTATGTTTCAAAGTTGGGACAGCTCCGCTTCCGTGAAACAATGGTAAAAGACAGCAGGGATATTCACTTTGTAACGCAATCAGACTTTGACAAAAACCTTGATTTATTTAACTGTCAAAATGGCACTCTTAATCTAAAAACTTTTGATTTTACGCCTCATAATTCAGATGATTTACTTTCAAAAATCAGCAATGTTATATATGAGCCGTTCGCAAAGTCGGAAGAATGGGAAAAGTTTATAAATGAGGTTATGCAGGGCGATACCGATAAAACAGAATATCTGCAAAAGATTTTAGGGTATTCGCTGACCGCTGACACTAATCTTGAAACTTGCTTTATTTTGTACGGTGCAACTACGAGAAACGGCAAATCTACACTCATTGAAACAATGCTTTATATGTTAGGCAATACGGCAGGCTACGGAATGAGTATGCAACCTCAAACACTTGCACAAAAGCAAAACAAGGACAGCAGACAAGCGAGCGGAGATATTGCACGCCTTGACGGTTGCCGTTTTCTGAACGCTTCCGAGCCACCTAAAAGAATGATATTTGATGTAGGCTTACTAAAAAATCTTTTGGGGCGTGATAGTATCACAGCAAGGCACTTGCACGAGCGAGAATTTGAGTTTATACCACGCTTTAAGTTATTTATAAACACTAACTTTTTACCGCTTATTACAGACGATACCCTGTTTACAAGTGGGCGTATAAATGTAATCACATTCGACCGACATTTTGAGCCTCACGAACAGGATAAAAACCTTAAAAACAAGTTGATAAAAGCGGAAAATTTGAGCGGTATTCTTAATTGGTGTATTGAGGGCTTGAAACTCTACTACAAAGACGGAGCAAAGCCACCGCAGGCAGTTACCACCGCCACCGATGAATACAGGACGAACAGCGACAAAATCGGTAATTTTATAGCGGAATGTTTGGAACAGCAGGCAGGCACGAACACAAAAGCCCTTGATGTTTATATCAAATATAAAGAATGGTGTTCAAATAATGGTTTTGGTGTAGAAAATAAAGGCAATTTCTTTGATGAATTAAGGGGAAAGAACATCTTTGCACCGAGCGGAACAATCAACGGTGTTACCGTCCGCAATGTTATAAAAGATTATGTTCTTATTCAGGACGAAATCGAGGAAAGACCGCAATGGAGCGGTAATTCAAGGCGTAATTATTGGGAAAATTATAATGATTAACTGTAAATGTGCAATTTGTGCAAAAAATATGTGAACTACTCTATTATATCAAATAGAGATACTTTACATAAAAAAAGCACATTTTGCACAGATACAAAAACAGGAGTGATTTTTTGACAAAATACATTGATGAAATGTTAGAAAAGTTATATGCAAAACTGCACAATTTAGAAAAAGACTGCAGGCGTATAAAGAAACTAATAAAAGAACTTGAAAAAATAAAAGGGGGTGAATATTTTGACGGACTATAACGCTATGCTTATTGACTTACTCAATGAGAAAATAAAAGACTTAATCAATGATAAAGTCGCAATGCGTAAAGAAATTAAAAAGTTAAAGGCTGAAATCCGAGAACTTAAAAAGGGAGTGAACGCAGTTGAAGAATAAAATTGCTTTTGTGTTGCTTTTGTCTATGTGTTTGATGTTATTTGCAGGGTGCAACAATGAGCCGAAAATGCTATATCAGAGCAATAGCGTTGAAATCGTCCGAGAGGGCAATAAAACGGCTGTATATGACCTTTTAGCAGATAAGGAATACAACTACATAACAAAGCGTGTAAAGCGTTCAGAGGGCGTTTCAGAGCCTTATACAACGGTTGACACGGACACAATAAAAATAGAGATTATTCCGTCAGGTTTGCGAGTATATGACAAAACGGAAAACAAAATTTTTACTATCGAAAGGAAGATAAAATAATTATGGCACAGTATAGAAATGTAACGGAGTTTTTAACCAAAATCAGAGAAACATACAACAAAGCAAGAGAAGAATATACCCTCTTGAATGATAGACTTGATAAGATTGAGGCGTTGAGAAAGCGTGATATTGCACGAGGTTGGTCTAATTCTAAATATGAGCGAGAGGACACCGAAACATATCAGAAAAACAAAGCAGAAATCAAAAAGCAACTTTCTGCACTTATCAACAATACCAATGCAGAATACGAAAGAATAAAGTCTGAATGTGAGGCGGTTTTTGGTGAGTATGACCGAGCAACAGGAAAGAAAGTTGACCTTGCAACAGTTGAACTGTTAAAAAGCGGTATTTTGCGACCTGATGAAATCAAAGCACTTATTAACGATTTTGACGGCAATTCCGCTATGCTCCGTATTATCGGAGATTATGCCTATAAAAGAGGCAAGGCAGAAAAGGACAAAGAGTTATTTGCTATCGGTACGCAATTCAAAGATTATCGCATACCATACAACGAACATCTTGACACGCTTATTATGTGGAGTCAAAAGGCTATGCGTGATGACAGAGGACTTTCTGACGGTATAGCAAGAGTATATGACGAACAGGCTGACAAGATTTTTGCAGATGCAGAGGGCGTTTATATCACGGTGAGTGAGTAATGAAACGAACAGGTGATGAACAGGCGAAAAAAGACAATTTAACTGTCGAGGAAGTGTCGATAAATTTCAATTTTGATGACCTTGATTTTTCTTTTGATGACTTTGAAATTGACCTTGATATTGACCTCTCTTTTGATGATTTTGACTTTGATTTTCTCAACGAACAGAAGCCGAACAGAAGAACGAACAGAGAGCGAACAAAGAGAAAATGCAAAAATTAACTGTGAGCGAACTGTGAGAACGAAGCACGAGCGAAGCCCGAGAAAAACAAAATTTACCCAAGACGAAGCCAAGAGGAAGCCGTGAAAAATTCACTTGAAGCGGTGCGGAAGCGGTGAGTATTTGGAGTTTTTGGAGTCCATAAAAAAGGAAACGAAGCGAGAGCGAAGCAAGAAAAAATCTGAATACTTCCCCTCTATAAAAAAGAGATTTTCCCCACTATAAAAAAAGAATACTGGGCAGATATAAAAAAGGATAACAACCTGATAAAACCTGATATTTTTTCATATATAGTGGGGAAACAACCTCATAAAACTTGAAATTCAAAAAATGTAGATGTTGAAAAAAGTTGAAATTCAAAAATATATATGTTGACAGATGTTGACATTTTCAATGTATATGCAACAAAAAAGCGGTTGAGGATTTTTACACCTTAACCGCTAATTTTTTATGTTTTTTG
>JAZNOZ010000040.1:0-21302 GCA_045589395.1 Acutalibacteraceae bacterium
CGAAGATTTTTTATCGAGAGGATTTTTGGCAATTCAAGGCAAAAACGCAGCCAATCCTTGCGGATTGGCGAGTATTTTAACAAAGAAGTGACAGAAATCATCCGACAAAAAACACGGTTCGGATTATTACCGTCACCCTAATCGGTACTGTGGCCATATCACCGATTTCTTCTGTGAAAACAGTACAGTTAATAGCTCTGCCGTTATCGCGGAAAATTTCAATATTGTCAAACACAACCGTGTCAATACTGCCCTCGGCAAGCTCAACTATAACTGCAAGAGAAGCTATACGGTTGTTGTTCCATGTTGCATCGCGGCAGATAACAGCGCTGTCTTTGAATGTGATGTTTTCACTTGAAGCGTTCTCCGGACCGCCCAATGCCTTTACATCAAAGAGGTCATCACCGCTTCTTGCAAAGCAACGCTCAATAAGACCGTTTTTGCTGTTACAGATTGCAAAAGCATCAGAATTCTGTCTGTAGCCGAAAATGTCAACATCCTTGATAGTGATATTGTCACAAAGATAGCTGATAAATGACCATTCGGGAGAGTTTACAATCCGCCGTTTTTTTTCTATATTATAACAAGAGCGTAAAATAAATGCAAGAAAAACAAGAACCGGTATATTATCTATATATTATTGCTGTCATTGTATGTCCATCTGTAATCATAATGTCACACCGTCTTTGAATATTGCAATTTCACGGTTGCCCAGAATTTCATTTTTTGTCTGCTTGCCGTCTGCAACCTGTTTTATGAGCTCAAGCAATTCGTCTGCTTTCTGCTGTTTATCAAATCCATATGCTGAAAAATCTGTCCAATGGGATTTTTTATTTGCAATAAAGTCATTTGATGCAATTTTTATTGTGGGCACAGCACCTCCCAGAGGAGTTCCTCTGCCTGTTGTGAAGAGTATCATATGGCAGCCTGCTGCTGCAAGGTTTGTTACGGAAACAATATCGTTACCCGGACCGTTCAGGAGATTAAGTCCCGTTTTTGTAAGCGTGTCACCGTAGTCGAGCACATCAGTAACTATTGCACTGCCGCCTTTCTGAACACAGCCGAGGGATTTTTCCTCGAGTGTTGTAATTCCTCCCTCTTTGTTGCCGGGGGAGGGGTTCTCTGATACAGGCTGTCCGTGATCTTTGAAATATTGCTTGAAGTTATTGATAAGGGCAACACTTTTGTTGAACACTTCTTTATTTTCGCATCTTTCAAATAACACCTTTTCGGCACCGAACATCTCGGGAACCTCTGTGAGGACTGCCGTAGCAGACATGGCACAGATTTCATCGGTTACTTTTCCTACAACCGCATTTGCTGTAATACCCGAAAAACCGTCTGAGCCGCCGCATTTGAGTCCGATTTTAAGCTTTGATGCAGGTATGCTTTGTCTTGTGTCGGCAGATGCAATAAGCTTTAATTCGTTGATTATTTCAATGCCCTTTTCAATTTCATTTTCGCAGTCCTGAACGGACAGAAAACGGATTCTTTCTTCATTTACTGTGCCCAGTATCTTTTTAATTTCTGCAATATTGTTGTTTTCGCATCCGAGTCCCAGCACAAGCACACCGCCTGCATTCGGGTGTTTTATGAGCCCTCTCAGAATCAGCTGAGTGATTTTCATATCATCACCTAACTGACTGCAGCCGTAGGGGTGCGAAAAATATATTGCTCCCGTATTCTGAGCAAGGATTTTTCCGATACTGTTCACACAGCCCACAGTGGGTACAATCCATATGTCATTTCTTATACCTATGTCCCCGTTTTCGCGTACGAAAGCTTCTATGTAAAAAGGCTCTTTGGGTTCAGGGTATGTAAAATCAGGTGTATATTCATAAGAAAGAATATCGCCCAATTTCGTTTTCATATTGTGAGAGTGTACACTCTCGCCTTTTTTTATTTCCTGAGTAGCCACACCTATGGGATAGCCGTATTTTATAATGCCTTCGCCGTTGCGGATGTCGCATAAGGCGATTTTGTGACCTGTTTCAAGGTTTACGCATACATTGTCTTTTTGGTTTATTCTGACAGTATCCATTTCATTGCTTCCTTTGCGCCGAGAGAGTCAATTTTATTGTAATATTCGCTTATTATTTCTGTCATATCCGAAAGGTCTGCTTGCCAGAGGGAAGTATTTTTAAGAATATCTGCAAGGCTGTTATTTTTTATGCTTGCAATAATATCGGGGGAGTCATCGGGAGTACCGTTTTTGTAAAAATACAGTAAATTAGCAAGGGATAAGGAAAGTCCTTTTGGATATACACCGTTTTTAATTTTGTATTCTGAAAGGGTGGGAAGCACGCGCACGGAAAATTTGCTTACCGAATTAAGCACGATTGAACGCCATTTGTGCTGAATAAAAGGATTTCTGAAACGGTCAAAAACATGCCTTGCAAAGCTCACACTTTCCTCGTTTTCACCGATTGTGGGTAAAATCTCTTCTGTCATACACTTATCAAGAAATGCGAAAGTCACCTCATCATTCATTGCCTGACCTACCGTTTCAATGCCTGAAAGCAAGGCACCTGCAACAAGAGAGGTATGTGCGCCGTTGAGAATTCTTACCTTTATTTTTTTGTACGGCTTGACATCAGTTGTCCACACAACATTGAAGCCTGCCTTTTTAAGGGGTAGCTCATCTTCAAAATCTCCCTCAATTACCCAGAGGTGGAAAAGCTCTGCGGTGTCAAGGAAATTATCATCGGGATACTTATCCTTTGTTTCGTCCGTAGGGTAGCCCGTAACAATTCTGTCAACAAGAGTGTTTGCAAAATGATTTTCATTTTCTATCCATTGTGAAAAGCTCTCTTCAAGTGCCCAGAGCCTTGCATATTGCAATACACAATTTTTAAGCTCATCGCCGTTACTGTCAATAAGCTCGCAGGGAAGAAAAATAAAGCCGTTCAAGCCGTTTTTGTATCTTCTGTAAAGCAGCTGTGTAAGCTTGCCGGGGAAGGATTTACAGGGCTTGTCCTCAAAACTGCAGGTATCATCAAAGGCAATTCCCGCTTCTGTTGTATTTGATACAATAAATCTGAAATCGGGGTTATCTGCAAGGGAAATATAATCTTCAAAATTTTTATAAGGATCTAAGCCTCTTGAAACAGCTTCTATAAAATGATGCTCCTCTTTTGTTTCCCCGTTTTCAAAGCCTCTTAAATAAAGGTTGTATTTACAGTCCTGATCGTTGAGCAGTTGGCATTTACCGCCTGCTCTCGGCTGAATTACAACAGCTTTGCCGTCATAAAGCCCGTTTTTATTCATTGTGTCGAGAAAATAATCAAAAAAACCTCTGAGAAAATTGCCTTCGCCGAACTGAATTACTGTTTCTCTCATTTTAATCACCGATCTGAAAATATGTAGCGTAAGTTTTTAGATGTTTGCACCTTTATTTTTTCTGAAGTATGGTATATAATATAAAAAACTGTAATATTACCTTTTTTATATTAGCACGCTCAGGCTGTTTTGTAAACATATATCATAGCTGTAACATTCATAAATACGGAGTGAGGAAAATGACAACAAAAGAATATTTAATGCTTATTGATAAGGTCAACGAAAAGGGAAAATACAAAGCCGACTGGGGCTCACTTTCGCATCACAAGGTTCCCGACTGGTATATGCACGATAAACTGGGTGTGTTTATTCATTGGGGTATTTATTCTGTACCTGCATTCGGCAACGAGTGGTATTCAAGAGGAATGTATGACAAAAATGCCCGTGAATTTGAGCATCACAGGAGAACATACGGCAAACAGAAGGATTTTGGCTATAAAGATTTTATTCCGATGTTTAAGGCAGAAAAATTCAATCCCGAGGAATGGGTAAGTCTTTTTAAGAAAGCGGGAATGAAATATGTTATGCCCGTTGCAGAGCATCACGACGGTTTTGCAATGTATGAAACCGGCTTTAACCGTTGGAATGCAAAGGAAATGGGACCCGGCCGTGATGTTGTGGGAGAGCTTAAAGCAGAATGCGAAAAGCAGGGACTTACATTTTGTGCTTCAACACACAGAGCCGAGCATTATTTCTTTATGAATCCCGGCAGACTTTGTGAGAGCGATGTAAATGATGAAAATTATAGTGATTTTTACGGTCCCGCTGTTTACAGTGAGGAATTTGCACCTGAAATCTTACATATTACAACTGCTGACACCTTTTCAACGGGTGCGAGTGCAGAGTGGCTTGAGGACTGGCTTGTGCGTACCTGCGAAATCATAGATAAATATAAGCCCTCGGTTTTATATTTTGACTGGTGGATACACAATCACTCATTCAAGCCCTATCTTAAAAAATTAGCGGCTTACTACTATAACAGAGCCGAAGAATGGGGTAAGGAAGTAACAATAAATTATAAGCATGAGGCATTTCCTCCTACGGTTGCCACCTTTGATGTTGAAAGAGGTGCTTTGTCGGGAATTTCACCTGTTTACTGGCAGACAGATACTGCTATCGGTAAATGCTCATGGGGATACAGAGCCGATAATGAATACAAAAGCTCCAGACAGGTTATCTGTGACCTTGTTGATATAGTTTCCAAAAACGGCAATCTGCTTATCAATATAGGACCTAAGGCAGACGGCACGATAACCGATGAAGAAACAAGGGTGCTTCTTGATATCGGTGAATGGCTCAGAGTAAACGGTGAGGGTATTTACGGCACAACCTTCTGGAAGACCTTCGGTGAGGGAAAGGTCAATGCGGAAGAAGGATTTTTCAAGGACGGCGATGAAAAACAGTTTACAAACGAGGATTTCAGATTTACATATAAAAACTCCTGCCTTTACGCTTTCCAGATGCGTCCGTCAAAAAAGGTACAGATAAAAACTCTCAGAAAGCTCGTTTCCCATAACTATCTTATTGAAAAAATAGAGCTTCTCGGCAGTGATGAAGAGATAAGCTTTGAAAGAAATGAGGAATATCTCCAAATCAACCTCAAGGGTGAACTTAAAAACGATTTCCCCATTTGCTTTAAGATAAATATCGGTTAATAGTGCAGGTGTAAACAATGAATATCTTATCTATAGGAAACAGTTTTTCGTGTGATGCACAAAGGTATCTGCACGCTGTTGCAAAGGCAGACTCAGTTGAGCTTAACACATTCAATCTTTTTATAGGAGGCTGTCCTCTTTCCTTGCATTACAGAAATATGCAAAGTGGAGAACGGGCATATGAACTCGAAATGAACGGAGAGAGTACAGGCTTTAAGGTTTCATTAAAAGAAGCACTTTTAAACCGTGACTGGGATGTTGTAACCGTTCAGCAGGTAAGTCAGCTTTCGCCTTATTATGAAACATATCAGCCGTATCTCAACAGCCTCACGGAATATGTACGACTTCTTGTCCCGAAGACCAAAATTGCCGTTCATCAGACCTGGAGCTATGAGAAAGACAGCTACCGTCTGAATGTTGAACTGGGATATTCCGACCAAAGGGATATGTTTTATGACATAAAACGGGCATACAAAAAGGCAGCCGACGAAATCAAAGCTGATTTTATAATACCGTCAGGAGAGGTTTTTGAAGCTCTGCTTTCAGACGGCATAGAAAAAGTACACCGTGACACCTTTCATGCAAGCTTTGGTGTGGGCAGATATGCACTCGGACTTATCTGGTATATGTGCCTGACAGGTCATCCGATAAAAGACAATTCTTTTGCTTTCTTTGATGAGGAAATTTCAGCTGATGAAGTTCAGAAAGCAAAAAAATGTGTTGAAAAAATATATACAAAATATTTTGTAAAAACAGTGGAGATTAAAAATGAATACGAAAAAAATTAATGCAGAACCTTTTTGCATAGCCGCATTACTGTGTGCCTTTGTTTACGGACTTGTTCTGCCGTTCTGTTGGGGAAATAATCCCGCTTCTGAGCTTGGCACACTGTCACTTCTTTGTGAGGACAGAAAAATATATTTCTGGATATGGGGACTTCTGACTTCAGGTGCAATAGTTATGAATGTGCAATATATGTATAATAAATTCAGAATGAAAAGCCGCTTTTTTGATGTGCTTTGTGCTATGAGCATTGTGAGTGTGAGCTTGGTTGCTCTAACACTCGGTCACAGCATAGAAGACTGGAATCCCAAAAGAATAGCACATTGGGTTGCAACCGGCTGCTTTATAGTTTTTCTTGTGGCTTCAATTGTATTATTCTTTATCTTCAACAGAAAAAAGCATCCGAAATTTAATATGCTCGCTGTGTGTACATTTCTTATCTTAGGCACTTTCATTGTTATTTTTGCAGCTGTGGGCAAAAGCGCACTTATGGAGATGATCCCCATTGCCTTGATTGAAGTTTTCATTTTTGCCGTTAATTTTACGCCTTGGATAAAGGTACAGGAAAAGCAAGAGGAAACGGTATAAAACTATAAAAACATAAAAGGAGAATATGTTATGAAAAGGCTTTTTTTGGTTTTTGTTTTTGTTCTTTTATTTACATCTTTGTTTTCCTGTTTTTCATCGGCTGCCGTTCTTAATGACGGCGGATATATAGTGCTTTCCGATGAAAATGATGCGCGTCTTGTTGCCGCGGGAGAAACGCTGTCAAGATATCTTGAACAGATAACATCTGCAGAGTTTAATGTTTCATCAAACGGAAGCGGAGTGAAATTCACTCTCGGTTTTTCTTCAGATATCCCCGATAACGGCTTTTGTTTAGAAACAGCCGAAAATGAGGTAGCAATACTCGGCAGCGGCACAAGAGGAGTTATTCACGGTGTTTATGCATTTCTCGAAAAATACTGTGATTGTGATTGGTACACATCAAAGCTTTATTCAATTCCCGAAAACTCTTCACTCCAAATTCCTGCAGGTGAAAAGACTGAATACACACCGTTTTTTGAATATACGGATACAGACTGGATAAGTCCGAGAGATGTTGAATATTCGCTTGCTAACGGACTTAACGGCAGTCCGTACAGAACCATTCCCGATGAACTCGGCGGTACGGTTGAATACATATCGGCATTTTGTCATACCTTTGGCTCACAGTTCTGCTCAAGAGATAAGTATTTTGAATCAAATCCCGAATATTTTGCACTGCACGACTCAAGACGCCAGAGTGAGCAGCTGTGTCTTTCAAATGAAGATGTATATAATCTTGTTTTAAGCGAGGTTATGGAGCTTCTTAAAGAAAAGCACGATCCTCAGAAGTCCCTGCAGATTATTTCTCTTACTCAGGGTGACAGCACTGAGGATGCAAAAATGTGTCAGTGTGATAATTGTAAGGCTATTGATGATGAAAACGGCTCATATTCGGGCACAATGATAACATTTGTAAACCGTATTGCAAGAGAGGTTAAGGCTGCAGGCTATGACAATGTTGCCATTGATACCTTTGCTTATCGTTACACAAGAAAAGCGCCCTCAAAGGTAGTTCCCGAGGATAATGTAATTGTCCGTCTGTGTACAATAGAATGCTGCTTCTCTCACGCTATCGATGATGAAAACTGCTCTGAAAATGTTGCACTTATGGAAGACCTCAGAGCGTGGAGTAAGATATGCAACCGTATTTATGTGTGGGACTACACAACAAACTATGCTCATACACTCGGTATTTTCCCTGATTTCGGAGTGCTTCAGAAAAATATTCAGGTTTTCTATGAAAACAATGTTGTCGGTATTTACGAAGAGGGCAATTACTATATGAATGAGTGTGACGGTGAATTCGGTGAATTGCGTTCATATCTTCTTTCAAAGCTTATGCAGAATCCCTATCTCGACTATGACAAGTGTATGAATGAGTTTCTTAAAAGCTATTACGGCAAGGGCTGGCAGAATATCCGTCAATTTATTGATATGACGGTTGAAAAGGCTGTGCCTGACGGTGAGCATCTTAAAATATATGATCCTATGCACGAAATATTAGGCTTTGACAAGGCAGACATTGAAAAAGTCGATTCCTTATGGGAAAATGCAAAGAATGACGCCGAAAACGATGAACAGCTTAAAAATATTGAACGCAGTGAAATATGCTGGCGATACTGGAAAGCATTTAATATCTATGATAAGGCTGAAAATGCAAGTCTTATTGAAGATATGAAGGCGCTCGGAATAACAAAAATAAATGAGGGAAGTGCAAACAGTCCCGATGCAATAAAATTTATTAATGTTAAAGCCTCAGAGCTCGGAAATAACATAATATTCCCCGCTTCAATAGCACTTTATGCTGTTACCGTTTTGTTAGCTCTTGCGGTTATGACCGTTGCTCTTATAAACAAGCCGAGAAAGTATATTTATATTTTACTTTTTGTTCTTATCGGTGTGCTCTTTGAAATATTCGGTTGGCACAAAAGGGCATTTGTTGCATGGGTTGCACCGAATGAATATATTCTCACCTTTGCAATTATTGCGATTGTATATACCTTTGCAGGCGCTTTGCTTACAAAAGGAGTAAAGAAAAGAATTATCTCAGCATCACTTTCCTGTGCTGCGTGGGCAGGCTTGTATGCCATAGCTTTCTTTGTGCCTGAAAACATTATTTTTAATGGCGGTGCAAGAGAATTTTGTATTGCTGCAGCTTATGTACTTTCCGGACTTCAGGCAATTTGTATGCTTTGCATTATGCTGAAAAATCTTCTCAGAGAAAGAAAAAAATAACGACACAATATATTTTCCTATGTTTAATATAAAAAGCTCTGTTTGCTGATAATTTCATCATACAGAGCTTTTTTACTGTCTGTTATGAAAATCGGACCAATTTATTGTATGTTACATTTGCCCCGAAAGTGTCTAATTGTTATTGAAAAAAGTTTAAAAAATGTTAATATTTCCAACAGTTATGTAATAAATGTAGGAGTGATAAAAGTGTCGGCAGACAGAGGTCTGACAGCAAGAGATAAGATGGAAAAAGCCTTTTTCGGATTTTTGGAGGAAAAGGCATACACTAAAATTGCCGTGTCAGAGATTATTGAAAAGGCCGGTGTCAGCAGAACAACCTTTTATCGCCACTATGTTGATATTTTCGATATGTATGATAAAACCTGTAAGCATATGATTGATGAGTTCTTAAGTGAGCTTGCTGATATTTTTTTGTTGAATGATTCTGCTGAGCTTTGGACGCGTGTTGACTCTTTCTGTGAAAAGCTTACAAGTCAGAAAAAATATATTGTTCTTCTGTGCGGTAAAAATGGTGACAGAACATTTTTTGAGCATGCGCTTGCAATGGTGATGGAATATCCTAAACTTTATAATGGTGATGCCGATAAAAATAAGATATTTGCTCTCAAGTTTGTTGTTTTATCCGGTGTAGCAACTTATGTAAAAAGCCTGATGTATTCTGTTGAATTTCCGTCGGTCTTTCTTGAAATAAGCAAAAAAATTCTGATGGATACGCAGGAACGAAAGGCAAGTGAGGTAACAAATGGATAGTGCAGTAGAACGCAAGCTGTTAAAAGCTTATAATGAGCTTCTGCGAAAAAATGCTGATAAGATTACTGTCACAACCCTTTGTGAAAAGGCGGATGTTTCAAGAGCATCCTTTTATTTGTACTATAGCAGTATAAAAGAGTTTACTGAAAAATGTCGCGAGTTTCTGATAAAAAAACTGAATGCTCAGGCAAAGCTTATTATAACCTGCGATGAAAGTATGCTGCATGCGGTGCTGAAGAAAAAGAATCTGCTTCTTGATGAAACAGAGCTTTCACTTCTAAGGTTATCTGCAAAGGGGACAAAATATATAGAGTTTGCATTAACTGCCGATAAACTGATGCCCGATGACGCAATAAAAGTTATAAGCGAATATGAAAGTAAAGAATTTTATCTCAGACATAAGGATGAAATGGACTATTTCTTTAACGGTTATATTCCGATGCTCTTTTTCGGTCTGACAGAATATGATGAAGATACTTTTATATTTGAGATGAAAAGCTGCAGGAAGCTTTACCGTATGCTTTATAATCAGATTAAGGATGCGGAAAAAAATCAATAATTTAAACAAAATTCAGGTAACAACCTTTTGTTTTTTGTCTAAAGCTTGACAAAATCGAAAGTTTTGTTACTTGTTTTGTTTTTTTTGGCTTAATAAAATATAAGTAGTGGGTTTGCGTATCGGTGTTTCGCAGACAGTATCACTATCATAAACTTTAAGGAGGAAACTAAAATGAAAAAAACACTGGCAATTATTCTTTCAATCGTTATGCTTTTGGGTGTAATGCCTTTCGGGGCTTTTGCCGCAGACAGTTATGACAGAGCAAAAATAGCTGCTAATGACAAAGACACTATTTTTTCTCTTTCTCAAGAGCAGATTGCATCACTTATACTTGACTGGGTGGACAGACAAATTGCCGCTCTCACAGAAGATTTTGAAAGCTTTGAAGTTGATGTTATGGGTACAGCAGTTGCTGTTGATATCCCCGACATCAAAACTCTTGATGATGTAATTACTTATAAGGATTACCTGGCAAAGCTTGAAGGCGACTTCGCTGCGCTTGATACAACAAATCTTATCACACGCGCTGAAGCTGGATCTGCAATCGGATTTATTGGCGGTGTTCTTCAGTTCATGGCAGATAACTCTGAAATATTCGGTAAGGTTTTCCGTTGGGATGATCAGGTTTTTGACTACGGTAAGGTAGGCGAATACATTGAAGGTCTTGATACTTCTGTTGAAGAAAACAAGAAGATCAGAGATTTCTACGACAATTATCTCATCGGAAATGACATCCAGGATAAGTTCATTGATTGGATAGCAGGTCAGATGAATTACAGCTATGCAACAGACGCTGTAACCGGTGAAAGAACTGAAAACTTTGATGATATACTTAATAACGGTATCATTAACTGGTTTGCAGGACTTTGTGAAGCAAACGGTATTCTTTCTGAAGAAGCTATTGCTACACTTGAAACCTATGATCTCAGAACAACTGATATCTACACTCTTATCAAGAATTTTGTAGAACTGGCACAAGGTGACAACGAAGTTAAGATTGACACTTACTATAACTATATTCTTGACACAGTATTCCGTACTCTTATGAAGACAATGCTCGGTCAGAAAGCAGTTGTCGGCACACAGGCAGTAGCTCTTCCCGACAGCTTCAACGCAGCTTATACAGACCTTGCTCTTCTTTATGAGATTTCCGGCGGTAAGGCTTATTATCAGGATGCTGATAAGAATTATTACGATGTAACAATTACAAAAACAGGTGAAGCTGAAAATGCAGCTTATGCTGTATCAGCTCTTCCTCTTACATGGGAAAACGGTATTGATATCAACTTTGAAGCTCCCAAGGTAGAAATTCTCACAGGTGCAAATGCAGGCACAAAGGTTGCTGAATACAGACCTACAAGCGAAGACTACAAGCAGCTTATTTACTCAACATATGCAGAACAGATAGCAGCAGAAGGCTTTGAAGTTGCAGGAACAACTCCTCCCGAACTCTATACTTCTGTTATGACTGATGAAAACAAGGGTCCTGAAATGAGCGAATGCTTCGGTGTTAAGGTTTCTCAGGGTGAAAATGAAATTGCCAACATCGTTATCGGCTTTGAAGAAATCGAAGAATATGTAAACAAGCTCGCTCTTGATAAAGCTAACGAAATAGCTGCCGGTATGGTAAACGAAACAATTACCGCTTGTTCAGTAAAAGAGATTGCTGTTGAAATGGCTTATGATGCATGGGCAACAGAGGATGAGTTTATCGTTCAGGTAAACGCAACAGCTTCTGCTACTGTAAGTGTTACAGCATTTGGTTTTACTACAGAACAGGCACTTAATGCATCAGCATGGATCTCAAATCCTGTAGCAGTTATTGTTCTTGATGACCTTTCAGGCGATCTTAATATTGACGATGCAAAGGCACTTCTTGATTTTGTTAACACTGATTTCGTAATCGACAATACTCTTCTTGATTTTGCAGAAAATTATGATGAATACAACGGTGTTGTAGGTCAGGCAAACCGTGTTCTTGTTGGTCTTGTTAAAATGTTTGTAAACGAAGACCTCGGACTTAAAGTTGGCGGTAATGAATATCTTACAGATAACCTTCAGACACTTTGCGATAAAGCAAATTCAATGATGGCAGCTGCCGAAGAAGTTATCAACAACGAAGAATATAAGGCAATGCTTGAAACAATCGGTGTTGATATGGATGCTCTTCTTGCAGATTTCGATCTTGACATTCTTTACGCTATAGACTTCTCATCAGTAGAAGCTCTTTGGGTATCTGTAATCAATCTTGGTCTTGATATGATTGATGACGGCACAAATGCCACAATTACAGAAATTCACACTGCAGTTGATAATCTTGAAAATCTTGATGCAATGGCAGTTGCAATGGCAGACTATCTCCTTGCAAAGTGCATTCCCGATGTAAACACAGCACTTGCAGATCTTGGCCTTGCACTCACAGTTCCCACTGCAACAGATGCAAAGACAGTTGAAGACGGTGCAGCTAAAGACATTATTATGACAAAGCTTGTTGATGTTCTTTATGAAGCTGCAGTATGGGGTGTTGGTTTTGCAAATGATACCGTTAACGAGCTTATAGGTCATGTTGAAGGTGAAATTAATGCAGACCTTCCCACAGTAGCTTTCGAGCTTAAGGTTACAAAGGCAAATGATTGGCAGACAACTCTTGCAGCTCTTGTTGACAGAGTATATGAGCTTGCAGACGGTATCATAATCGCTTGTGATAACACTTATACAGACACATTCGATAAGATAGCTGCTGTTGCAAATGCAATTCTTCCTCTCGGTTCACTCGCTTCTAACTGTGCAAGTGATAACTTCGCATTTGATGTAAATAAGGTAATGGGCTTCTTGTTTGATGACGGTCTTGAGGGTGATCTTGAAGGCTTCCTTCGTCTGTTTGAAACAAAGACAAAAACTCAGGATGTTGCAGCAGATTGTTCTGTAACAGAAGCACTCATCAATGCTTCTGAGCATATTGTTGATTCTATATTCCCCGAAACAGTAATTGCTAAGAATTATGTAGGTGCCACATCAGATAAGTTCACACAGGAAACTGTTCAGGAATATTTCACATCAGCTGAAAATGATGCAGTTATTGCTTCCAATAATATGGACAGCATCAATGCTCGTAAGGCAGACCTCGTTCCCGCAGCTCTTAACCTCATAAGAGAAGCCGGTATACTTCCTTACTTTGCAAAGTGCGATAAGGAACACACCGAAGCAGATGCAGTTCTTATTGACGCAGGCAAAGAAGCAACCTGTACAGAAAACGGCTACACAGCAAAATACGGTTGTGCTGATTGCGGTTATGTAATTTCAGGCGGTGAAGTTATTGTTTCTGACGGTCATGACTGGTCAGCATGGACTCAGACAACTGCTCCCACATGTGAAGCAAAGGGTGAAGAAAGACGCGATTGCGATGTTTGTGATGCATATGAAACAAATGCAATTGCAGCAACAGGTCATGTAACATGGTCAGCTTGGACAGTTACAGTTGCTCCTACTTGTGAAGCAGGCGGTGTTGAAACACGCACATGCAGTTGCGGTAAGGAAGAAACAAGAGGCATCGCAGCAACAGGTCACGCAGATAACAACGGTGATGAGCTTTGTGATGCTTGCGGCTTAGATCTTACACCTGAAGAAGAGCTTGGTTTCTTCGCTAAGATTTTAGCTTTCTTCCGTAGCATTATTGATTGGTTCAAAAATCTTTTCAGCTGATTTAATCGGTAAACTGAAAAAATAAATCTTTTTGGCATTTCCGCTCTTGTCCGGATTTGTGCGGACAGAACATAGCAATGCTGTAAAGTATTAAAATTAAAGTAACAAGCCGGCTTCGTTTCAGTGCGATGCCGGTGTTGTTTTTTGTAGTTTTTAGTGATGACAATTCCGGATGAATGTGTTACAATAATTTTGAAACATTCAGTTATATTAAGGAGATGTTTATTATGCTCAGAAAAAGACAGGTTCATCTTGATTTTCATACAAACGGCACTCTGTCCGTCGGAAAAAGCTTTTCAAAAGAGCAATTTCAGCAGGCTCTTAAAGTCGGTCATGTGGATTCAATAACCGTATTTTCAAAATGTCACCACGGTTGGTCTTATCATCCTACCGAAGTGAATGAAATGCATCCCGAGCTCGATTTTGATCTGCTCGGTGCTCAGCTTGAAGCTTGCAGAGAAATAAATGTAAAAGCCCCCGTTTATATTTCGGCAGGCTTTGATGAAAAGGAATATGTAAAGCGTCCCGAATGGCGTTATATCTGCTCACTTGAAAAGGAGGATGTTGAAGAATACGAAAATGAAGTTCATTTTCATCTGCTTTGCTTCAATACGGGATATCTTGATTTTCTTTGTAAGCAGATTGAAGAGGTTATGATTAAATATAATCCTTGCGGTATTTTCCTTGATATTATTTCACCTAAGGTATGCTTCTGTGAAAAATGTCTTGCGGATATGAAAGAGGCAGGACTTGATTGTGAGAATGAGAAAGACTGTGAAAAATTTGCACAGATTACCTTCAACAAATATCTTTCTGCAACAAATGCCGCAGTAAGAAAATACAGCGATACTGCCACAATTTTCCACAATGAAGGACATATCCCGAAGGGTGACTACAGATATATTGATTCAAACACCCACCTTGAGCTTGAAAGCTTACCTACGGGCGGTTGGGGATATGACCATTTCCCGCTTTCTGCGGCATATACCCGTACGCTTAAAAATACCGAATTTCTGGGAATGACAGGTAAATTCCATCACTCCTGGGGTGAATTCGGCGGCTTCAAGCATCCGAACGCACTTATTTATGAAACATCGTTGAGCATTGCAAACTGTGCCGGCTGCTCTATAGGAGATCAGATGCACCCTCTCGGTGAAATGAATATGTCAACATATTCTCTTATCGGCAAGGCATATTCTCTTGTTGAGGAAAAAGAGCCCTGGCTTGACAACGCTGTGAATATTGCAGATATTGCCGTTATGAGTGCAGAAGCACTTACGGGCGACCGTAATGTAAAGGCTGACAGCGGTGCAAACAGACTGCTTTTGGAAAACAAATATCTCTATAATTTTGTTGATGAAACAACGGATTTGTCGGGCTATAAGCTGCTTATTCTTCCCGATGTGGAAATCAAGTCCGAAAACACAATTGAAAAAATAAAAGCTTTTGCCAAGGCAGGCGGCAAGGTAATTGCAAGTGCCGATGCTTTGGTAAAAGACGGTGAATTTATACTTGATACAGGTGCTGAATATATCGGTAAAAACGAGTTTTCTCCCACCTATCTTGTTCCCGGCTACGATACTGTGAACGGAAAGACAGAATATGTTATGCGCTGTAATTCTTATCTGTTTGAGGCTCTTGATTGCGAAACACCTGCATTTGTACAGAACCCCTATTTCAACAGAACCTATGAGCACTTCTGTTCACATATGCACGCACCCAACAATCCCGAAAAAACTTATCCTGCAGTTGCAATAAAAGGAAATGTTGCATATATAGGCTGGGATATATTTACAGCATATGCAAAGCACGGGCACCTTTGCTTCAAGGAGCTGTTCAGCTTTGTTGTAAACAGAATGCTCGGGGAAAACAGAGCAGCTTTTGCCCAAATCCCTGACAGAGCAGTGCTTACTCTCACAAGACAGGAAAAGGAAAAGAGGAGTATTATGCATCTTCTTTTTGCACACACCACATTAAGAGGAGAGCATACGGAAATTATTGAAGATACTGTTCCTCTTTATAATGTGAAATGTTCTGTTAAGTGTGATAAAAGGCCGTCAGCGATAAGTCTTGTTCCGTGCGGAAAAGAGCTTGAATTTGAATATGCAGACTCTTTTGCAAAATTTATTGTACCCGAAGTAAATATTCATCAGATGATTGCAATTAAAGATTGAAAAAACAAAAAGTTTTTGTTATTATAAATAAGCAAAATTAAAAGATACCTTTGGAGGCATTTATATGGAAAAAATTAAATTCGGTATATTCGGTTTAGGCCGCGGAAGCGGTTTCTATGACGGTGTTGCAGCAAACAACGGTGAGGTTGTTGCAGTTTGCGATTTTGACGAAGAAAAGCTTAAAAAAGCAAAGGAAGATCATCCTTCTGTTGTTACCTACACAGATTTTGAAGAATTTATAAATCACGAGGGTTTGGAAGCAGTTTTCCTTTGCAACTATTTCCATGAGCACACTCCCTATGCTATAAAGGCACTCGAAAAGAATATTCATGTTCTGAGTGAATGCACATCCAACATCTCAATGGGTGAGGGTGTTGCTCTTGTAAGAGCTGTTGAAAAGAGCAAGGCATTTTATATGATTGCTGAAAACTATCCTTTTATGAAATGTAATCAGGAGATGCGCAAGGTTTACCGTTCCGGTGTTCTCGGTAAGGCTTTATTTGCAGAGGGTGAATACAACCATCCTATTATTTCTCAGGAAGAAATCAATAAATATTGCCCCACCTCAAAGCATTGGAGATATCATATCCCGAGAATCTATTATATCACTCACTCTCTCGGCCCGCTTATGTACATAACAGGTGCATTCCCCAAGAGAGTAACCGCTATGCCCATCTTCGGACCTCTCAATGAGGAAAACGGCGGCGGCAGTCTTTACTGGAGACTTCCCGACAGAAGTGCTGTTGTTACCTGCCTTAATGATGACGATTCAGTATTCCGTGTAACAGGCTGGTCTCACTTTGGCGGACACGCAAACTCCTATCGTGTATGCGGTGAATTAGGTCAGATGATGAATCCCTTCGGTGAAAACGATAAGGTCACGCTTGCTTTCAATAAAATACACACTCCCGAGGGAATGCCGAGAGAAAGCACATATGAAGCAGATTTTGAGCCTGAAGCAAAGGAAGCAGCAGAAAGAGCAGGCCACGGCGGCGGCGACTTCTTTATCGTAAGAGAATTCTTCAACAGCATCCGTGAAAACAGAAAGCCTCTCTTTGATGAATATTTCGCAACAACCATGGCTTCCGTTGCAATTTTAGGTCACAGAAGTGCAATGGAATACGGCAAGCCCTATGATATTCCCGACTTCAGAAAGGAAGAGGACAGAGCTCTTTACGAAAAAGACTTCCTCACTCCCTGCTACGATTCAAAGGGTAATCCCCCCACAATAGCAAACACCGAAAGAGCAGAGTATATTCCCACCGAGGAAACTATGAAAGCGTATGATGAAGCTATTGCTGCATACAGAGAGAGCAAAAAAGATTAAGTATTTTATAACAAAAAGGTGAACTGTATGTCTGTTTATAAAGATATAAGAAAAAAATATTCCCTCACAAGAGATGAAGTCTGCGATAAGGCCGCTGCACTTAATTCTCCTTTACAGCCCGAACGACTCGAAAGAATAGAGAACGGAAAGTTTGATATTCAGCCCGAAGAGGTATTGCTTCTTTCTCAGATATACGGAGATCCTATGCTTTGCAATCACTATTGTTCTCAGGAATGTCCGATAGGGCAGAAGTATGTTCCCGAAATAAAGGTAAAGGATTTAGCGCAGATTGTTCTCGAAATGCTCTCTTCCCTTAACTCGATGAAAAAAAGTCAGGAAAGACTTATTGAAATAACCGCAGACGGAGAAATTTCTGATGATGAAATCAAGGATTTTGTTTTCATTCAGAAAGAATTGGAGAGAATTTCAATAACCGTTGAAACCTTGCAGCTGTGGGTTGAAAAAATGCTCGCGGAAGAAAAAATCAATATTGAGAAATACAAGGCTATAAAATACGAAGAATAAAAATCAAACCACCGATGTGCGCTGAAAAAAAGGCGTATATCGGTGGTTTTGTATATGCTGTTATAATTTCTCGGCAAGCTCTGCAATACGCTTAGCCAGAGGTAATTTTGTGGCAGGGTGGATATGGTCATTTTCGCAGATATCTGAGCTTTTTATGCAATATGTATTTTCTGTTGTTTCGGCAACCTTAAACTGTGCGAGCTGTATAGCTTTCCAGCCCTCGGGATTGCCGTAAATATAATCGGGGAGCTGAATGATGAAAAAGTGCAGTTTTTCGTTTTTAAGGTCATTTCTCCATTGAGAAATGAGCATTTTCAGAAGACTTAAATGAACTTCGCTTGTGTTGTCGGGGGTGTCGGAGTTGGATTCTCCCTGATACCATATAACGGCTTTCATTGCAAAAGGAACGAGAGTTGAAAACATATTTTCATACAAAAATCCGTCGTGGTTCCACAGCATATATTCCTTTACTCGTTTATCTCCCGAGGCTTCCTCACTTGCAATATGAAGCTCGGTGTTTGCTAAAACGCCCTTTGGCATCCAGCTTTGTATCATAGAAGCACCCTGATAGCAGGCAATAAGACCTATTGCACGGTCCTGATTTTTTGAAAGAATATTCCCCGTAAGATAGCCTATGGCAGGCCATTTGTCAACATTGTTTTCCTCGGCACAAACCCAACCGTCTTCGGGTGAAAAGAATTCTCCCTCCTCGGGGCGCTGAACGGTAAACAGACGAAGACGGGAGTTTGTCTGATATTCTTCTTTCGGCGTGTTTGTTTCAAAGAGCTTTACCTGATTGTTTGACTGACCTGAGAGAAGATATACATCTCCGAAATAAATATCTGAAAGTATCTGTTCTTCGCCGTCCAGTATAACTTTCATTTCATACGGACCGCCGTAATTGTGTGACGGTAATTCAATGCACCAACTTTCTTCGGAAAAGAAAGCTTCCTTTGAAAGATTATCAATTTGTATATATGCAGTCCCCTTGCCTGTACCGAAAATAAAAATAGGCTGATTTGCCTGTAAAACCGCATTGTTGCAGAAAAGCTTATTGAGCTTCATAACAGAACCCCCTTTGAGTTTAATATAATTATAGGGTTTTGATTATAAAGTTGCAATAGTTGTTAAAAATCTTTTATTTTTTTGCACTTATTGTTATTCACTTTTAATGCCTTTGATGTTATTATTTAATCACAGCAAAGGAGAGTGCTTATGAATGTTCAGCAAAGAATTACGGCAATAAGGCTCAATGAAAAAATATTGAAAAATCCCGTATATGCTAATAAAATCGGGATTGAAATTACAAATCATATGGACATTATAACACAAAAAGAATATAATATTTTAAGGAGTGAGAGCAATGTTTGAAATTTTAATCACAATTCTTTCTGTTGTTTTGTTTTGCAAGGGCGTAAAGCTTGCCTTCAAGATGACCTGGGGGCTTACGAAGATAATAGCAAGTATTTTGCTTGTTCTTGCCGTTCCCGCCTTGGTTTTAGGGCTTATCTTTGCAGGCGGACTGCTTTTGCTCTTACCTGTAGGCTTGATCGCAGGTGCAATTTTGTTACTTAAATTGTTATAATAAATAATAAAGGAGAAAAATATATGAAAAAGAAAATATACCGTTCGCGTGATGACAAAAAGCTTGCAGGTGTTTGTGCCGGCTTTGCAAAATATTTCGGCATTGATCCCACAATAGTAAGACTTTTGTTCGTGTTCTTTGTTCTTTGGGCAGGTACGGGACTTTTGGCCTATCTTGTGTGTGCACTTATTATTCCGGAAGAACCTGAAAGTTATTACACAGACATAAATTAAAAAGCAAAAAATAAAAAACAGAGAGAGGTAGTAAAATGTATACAATTAATAACTTTACAAACAATGATGATGTGAGAATTATTGAGCAGAAAGGGCCATTTACCGTTGCTGAATACAAAAGGGATTTAAGTGTGCTGCCCTCAACTGCAATGGCAGCATATTTCTGTAACGAAATGAATGTCCGTAAGCGGCAGGTTATCTGTGATCTCTCAAAGGCAAACGGCATAACCTGTCAAGCAGGTGCAATGCAGTGGTCAGTGGGGAATGTGAATGCCACAACAGGTATTAAAGGCGTTGGTGATTTGCTTGGCAAGACAATGCGCGGTAAGGTTACGGGAGAGAGTGCAATAAAGCCCGAATACAAGGGTGACGGTACACTCGTTCTTGAACCCACATATAAGCATATTCTTCTTGTTGATCTTGCAGACTGGAACGGCAGTGTTGTTCTTGATGACGGACTTTTCCTTGCGTGTGACGCTGCAATTAAACAGAAGGCTGTTATGCGTTCAAACTTTTCTTCTGCAGTTGCAGGCGGCGAGGGACTTTTTAACCTGAGTCTTAACGGTAACGGAATATGCTGTCTTGAATCAAGATGTCCTAAAGAAGAGCTTATTGAAGTAACACTTGACAATGATGTGCTTAAGGTTGACGGTTCTCTTGCTATTGCATGGAGCAGTACTCTTAATTTCACAGTTGAACGCTCAGGCAAAACCCTCATAGGCTCCGCAGCCTCGGGGGAGGGGCTTGTTAATGTATACAGAGGCACAGGTAAAGTCCTCTTAGCTCCCGTCGGCAGACTTCCTCTCGGTACAATATAAAATAAGCATAAAACAGAATCAGCACCCTCGGTTTTGTCGGGGGTGCTGATTTTTATAGAAAAGAATAAATTTTGAATTTTTGTTAAATTATCTTGATTATTTTTTGGACTACTTCTTCAAAATCCTTTTGTTTTTCCTCCGGTATGCTTGACATCATTGCTTCAAGCTCCGGAGAATATGAGCTTTTTGTGCCGAAAACAATACTGTCTGCCGATATGTGCAGAGCATTGCATATTTTATGCAGGGTAACAACTGTCATTCCCTTTTTGCCTGTTTCTATATCTGCTAAGAATTGTGTAGAGATGTTAGACATCTCCGCTAATTTTTCTCGTGATAATTTTTGATATTCTCTTATGTTTCGTATACGAATGCCATAATCAAAATTTGACGAAGTCATATAAATCACATCCTATAGTTATACTATATAACAAACAAAAGATGTTTAAAATCATCTATAGTTATTGACTTTGATAAACTATTGATGTATCATTTGTGTAGTGGCAAATTGAAGTTTGTTTTTTTTCAGTGTGTGCATAACTTTGGTTTGCACGCACTTTTTGTTTTTGGAGGTAAAGTAATGGGAAAGAAAATCGGTAAAATTTTGTTTATCACTTTAGCGGTGATGCTATTGTTGACAGTTGTAGGGTTGAGTAGTGCTTTTGCTGAAACCTATACAGAGGGGTATTATACTTATTCTGTTGAAAATGGTGAATCGACTATTACCGATGTGGATGAGGGTATAAGCGGAGATATAACAATACCTGCAACTCTTGGTGGCTATCCGGTTACAAGTATCGGAGAACCGGCGTTTATAGATTGCCAGTATATTGAGAGTATACAACTTCCCAAATCACTTAAAAATATCGCTCCCTGGGCATTTGCAGGTTGCCTGAACCTTAAAAGAATAACGATTCCAAACTCGGTCACAAATATCGGTTCCTGGGCATTTGCAGGCTGTATAAGTCTTGAAAGTATAATAATTCCTGATGCAGTAACAAATATTCCTGA
>JAZNOZ010000041.1:0-24496 GCA_045589395.1 Acutalibacteraceae bacterium
ACGGCATTTGTGATAACAATGTAACCGCCCTTGGCACCGGGAACAGCACCCTTTACAGCGATGAGATTGTTTTCAGCATCTACCTTAACTACGTCCAGATTCTGAACAGTAACTTTTTCAGCACCGAGATGACCGGGCATCTTCTTTCCCTTGAAAACTCTTGAGGGGTCGGAGCATGCGCCCATTGAACCCTGATGTCTTGCTACGGGACCGGTACCGTGAGTTTCTTTGAGTCTGCCGAAGTTCCATCTCTTGATGGCACCGGCATATCCTTTACCTTTGCTTGTGCCGGATACGTCTACCTTTTCGCCTGCTGCAAAGATATCAGCCTTAAGAACATCGCCTACATTGAGTGCAGATGTGTCTGCGAGTCTGAATTCTCTGAGAGCCTTCTTGGGAGCAACATCAGCCTTTGCGAAGTGGCCCTTCATGGGCTTGTTTACGCGGCTGAGCTTTACATCGCCGTAACCGAGCTGAACAGCTTCATAGCCGTCCTTTTCATTTGTCTTTTTCTGAACTACTGCGCAAGGACCAACTTCAAGTACTGTTACGGGAACTACATTACCCTTTTCATCAAAAAGCTGAGTCATGCCGAGTTTCTTACCGATAAGACCTTTTTGCATTTTGTTTTTCCTCCTTCAGATTATTGGTTGACTTTCGCCAACATGACCTGCGGCGCATTACATCATTTTGATTTCGATATCTACGCCTGCGGGAAGCTCAAGATTTGTCAAAGCCTCAGCTGTTTTTGCTGAAGGTCTGATGATGTCGATGAGCCTTTTGTGTGTTCTCTGTTCAAACTGTTCACGGGAATCCTTGTACTTATGAACTGCACGAAGGATTGTCACTACTTCCTTTTCTGTGGGGAGCGGTACGGGACCGGAAACCTGAGCGCCTGTGCGCTTTGCGGTTGCAACGATTCTCTCCGCAGCCTTGTCAACAAGGTTGTGGTCGTAGCCCTTGAGTCTGATTCTGATTTTTTCCTTAACTGCCATTTGTTTACGCCTCCTTGGATGTTTGGCGGGCTGCTTGTGTTAAAAATTTCTACACGGCTCCGGGTGTTTCACCCCTCGCATTTTTAAAATCCGGAATATTCGCAAGCTATTCCGGACGCAAAAAAATGTGAAATTTTCACCGTTTCAGGGCATGGAAGCTTGGTTAAGGCGCAAACTTCCCCATAAAACGGCCATACTTCGCCCGGTTTCAAATCGGACATACTCCACGGAAATTCCCTGCGTCACAGCGCAGCCACCTTCCGTATCAACGCATATCAGCCTGTAGGATATAGGCGCAATACGCCCATCCAGTCAAGCACGGGTAATATAGTAACACATTTATTTGTAAATTGCAACAATTTTTTGAAAAAATTTTCGTAAAAAATGCTGTTTTTTTTGCAATTTTTTCAACATGTATAATAATGCAAGTTTTATTGTATACTCAATGCATATTATGAATATTCTTCCAGATGTTCCTCAATTGCGGGAAAAATCATTCCCTTGATAAGCACAGTCATATTAAACCAGTTCTCGACAACGGAAACATTCTCCGCCTCAGAGGAAGAGGCCGCCGAAACATAGGCTATTTTTCCCGAGCTGTCAATAAGATACACTCTTCTGATGTTTTCTGCCGTTCTGTTTTCTGCTCCCGCCGCAGAAAATTCAAAAACATAATTCTGTCCCGATTCGGGCACAGAATACACCGCAACAAGAAGCTCGGAATCGATATCTCTTTCCGACACAACAATCTGAATGTATTCATTATCCTCACTCAGATCGACCTCCATTGTCCCGTTGGCTTCGGGAACAGACATATTGAGTGTGATATCAGAACTCGGCGCAAATGAAGTTGTTTCGGGATTTTTTTGCGTTGTGGTTTCCGTTTGAGTTGTGGTTTCGGGAAGAAGTGTAGTCTGAGGTGCAAATGTTGTTGTTTCTACAGGTGCTGTTGTCTGCGGTGCAGATGCTGTTGTTTCCTGTGCTGTTGTTTCCTGTGTTGTTGCTTCCACAGGTTCCTGTGTATAAGCTTCGCTTTCCGCAGGCAATGTTGTTATTTCCTCGGTCAAAACGGTTGACTCAGGATCAGCAACACAAGTTGATGTTTCTGACGGAGAGTATATATAATTGTATGTAGTAGTAACAGAAGTTCCCGACTGTATATCAGAATTACAGGCAACAAAGCCTGAAACAAGAAGAACAACCAGCAACAAAGCAACAAATTTCATAACAATTCCTCTCTATATATATTTAAACATTATATATGGTGTTTTCGGCAACAAAACATTCGCATATTAAAATGTGCCCGGAAAAATTCCGGGCACACATACACAATTCTATATCAAGCACCTGTTATTGTTGTAAGGAATGATGAGGTTGCATCATTTGATAAAAGCTCAACAACGCTTGAAACAAGAGATGAAATTACAACTGAAATATCACCCGCATTTATTCCCGTAAAAATAGAAAGAAGACCGGATAATATATTTCCCAACCCTTCAAGCGAGGTCATATCGCCCGTCTGAATTGTTGTAATTATTTCATTGAAAGTTGCTTCAACAGCCTGAGCATCAAACCCGAGGTTTGCTATTGTCTGAATCAATGTCTGAAGCATAATAACATCTCCCAACTACAGATAAAATATATTTATAGTATATCACAATAAACCTTTGTCATTTTTCCAAAAAAGAATTAAAATGCTGATTTTATAATTTTTATTAACTTTTTGTTAAAAAATCTTTAACTTCATTTGCTTTCCGTCTGTTCTTTTATGCAGTTTTCTTCATTATGCTTTCTTGCAGCTTCTGATTTTGAAGTTTTGAATAAATGGATTATACCGTTATCATTAAGCTCTTTTATAACGATGACAGCAAACGGAAGAATAAAAAAGCCTAAAACACCGATAGTTTTTGTGCCGACATACATTGCAATAATAGTGACAATCGGAGGAAGTCCGACCTGACCTGCAACAAGCTTGGGTTCAAGCACCTGTCGAAGAACAGTAACAACAGCATACATAACAAGCAAGCCAACACCCATACCGATTCTGCCGGCAATAAACGAATATATTGCCCAGGGGACAAGAACCGTACCGGTGCCGAGAACAGGTATAATGTCAATGATTGCAATACCGATACTGATCACAACAATAAACTCTGAATTAAATACACCGATAAGCTTAAGTATGGTAAGACCGATAAGGATTTCTGCCGTTGTGATAAGAATAATAAGCGAATATGCTTTTATCATTTTTTTAAGTGTGCCCTCGGCAAGCTTTTTGGACATTACAAGCTTTTTCCTGTGCTCATCGGAAAACTGATTGAGAATAAAGTATTTTATTCTGTTATAGTCAGATGTTATAAACACGCAGGCAATAATTGAAATAACACAAGCAATAAGCACAGAGGGGATCTGTATAACAGTATCCTTTATTGCAATACCGCCTTTTGAAATCAGCGAGCCCCAATCAATTCCTATTGAGCTTATTGAAATGTTTTCAAAACCGTTTGTAATTATTTCATCAAAGAAAACCGTTATCTGATCATTAAGTGTTGCACGCAAGGATTCTGGTAAAAATGAAATTACATCAAGCACCCAGACCTTTATATTTTCACTGACCTGTGAAATATTCTGCAAACGGGCAATAAGATAATCAACAAAACCTTTTATCTGAGAAAAAAGCTGAACGCCGGCAAAGGCAAGAATAAACATTACTATCCCGATCAGAAAAAACACACATAAAGCACCTGCAAGAGAACGCTTTATAGGAGTTTTCTTTGTTATAAAATTTACAGGTCGCTGCAACAAAGTAGCAATAAAAAAAGCAAAAACAAAGGGAAGCAGCAAACCAAATGTATATTTACAGGCAAAAAATATAACAGCACAAACAAGTGCAATATACGCTGCATTGATAAGCGTTGCCCGTCTTTTTTCGATAATATTGTCCATTAAAATACACCTCACTGTAAAAGCATCATTAAATATACAACTATATAATACACCTGATACGGTTTAAAAACAACACTTTTCAGTTAAAATGACAAAAAAAACAGATATACAAAAAAACAGTTGACATCCATTCGGCAACTGTTATATAATGGGTAACTGTAGAAATAGGGGTATTATGCCTTTTTTCGAGAAACGGCACATAATTATCCGTGAAATTGCCGTATTTTATGATTTGCAAGAAAGAATGGAGGGGTTCCGATGAAAAGAACTTATCAGCCCAAGAAGCGTCATCGCAAGATGGAGCACGGTTTCCGCAAGAGAATGTCAGACTCAAACGGTCGCAAGGTTCTTGCCCGCCGCAGAGCAAAGGGCAGAAAGCAGCTTTCTTACTAAGCTGTTTTCCGAAAGGGTTCGGTGATATTTTGTCCCGATTCGTAAAGCTAAAAACCAACAGTGATTTCCGCCGCACATATGCGCGCGGGAAAGTATACGCTAATCCTGCACTGGTTATTTATGTAATAAAAAACCGTGCGGGAATTTGTCGTATAGGAATAACAACAAGTAAAAAAATAGGCAATGCAGTACAGCGTAATCGCGCAAGAAGAGTCATAACCGCGGCATACCGCAGTTTAGGACCGCTTCACGGAGGATATGATATTGTTTTTGTTGCGAGAACTAAAACTGTGTTCAAAAAAAGTACGGAAATCGCTGCTGTTATGAAAAAACAGCTGATTTCGGCTGGAGTGCTGAAAAATGATGCGTAAATTTGCGCTTAAAGCGATATCCTTCTACCAACGCCGTATCTCTCCGCTTTTTTTACCGAGATGCAGGTTTTTTCCTACATGCTCGCAATATACACTTGAAGCGGTTGAACGCTACGGATTTTTTTTCGGCAGTGCTTTAGGTGCGCTGCGGATTTTAAGATGTAACCCGTTTTGTAAGGGCGGACTTGATCCCGTCCCCGATTTCAAAAAAATCGACTACAGAAACTTCAAAAACAAAAACGGGAAATAAACTCGGAGGTTTCTCATGGACGCAATCAGAGATTTCCTGGCAATACCCTTCGGTTGGTTGCTGGGGTTATTTTACGATTTAAGCGGAAACTATCTTTTTTCTCTCGTTTTAATTACGCTTATCGTAAGACTTGTTTTGCTTGCTCCCTCAATCAAACAGCAGAAAAACTCTGCAAAACAGATGAGATTGCAGGCAAAAATCAATAAAATAAGAGCAAAGTATCCTTCAGGCACAAGAGAAGCTCAGATGAAGATTTCCGAGGAAACACAGGAACTTTACAGAAGAGAAGGCTTCAGCGCCTCAACAGCCGGTTGCTTACCCTTACTTATCCAGCTCCCTGTTATGTTAGGACTTTACGGTGCCATTTATGCACCCATTTCAAAGGTTCTTCATATGTCAGATGCTGTTATGGAAGCACTTAAAACAGCATACACCTCTCTTGAAAATGCAGCAACCGATGCATATCGCTTGGAGCTTAACATTCTCAACAGATTCAGTGAGGTGGTAGAAGTTGTTGACAAATCCGTTGTAACCGAAGATATTGTCAACACACTTCAGAATTTTGTTGACCGCTTCCGTATTTTCGGTGTTGACCTTACCGCAATGCCCAATGAATTCAAAACTATCGGTGCCGCAATTCTCCTCATTCCTGTTTTTGCATTCATTTCTTCCATGCTTACATCTCTGTTTATGATGCAAAAGCAAAAGAAAACAAACCCCGAAATGGCAAAAAATCCTACTATGGGCTGTATGACATTTATGTCCCCCGTAATTTCCGGCTTCTTTGCATATTCTCTCCCTGCCGGTGTAGGTTTCTATTGGATTATATCAAACATTCTCTCTTTCATTCAGACTGTTGCTCTTGCAATTTTCATTAAGCCTGAAAACATAATTGCAAGTCAGATGATAGATGAAACAGTTGAAAGACGCTCCCGCGAGGAAAGCATTAAAAAGAGAGCTGCGATAATGAAATCGCAGGAAAACAAAACAGAAAACTGAGAACCTTCCGCTGATTATTCAGCGTAAAATACAGAAAGGACGCAAAAGATGATTATAGAAAAAGTCGGCGTCGGTGCCTCCATCCAGGAAGCTTATGAGGATGCAAAGGCACAATTGAATGCTCCCGAAGAAGCTTGTCTTCAGCAGGAAATCATTCAGGACGCAAAAAAGCGTGGACTTTTCCGCAAGGCTGAACCCGCAAAGGTAAAGGTTTGGTACGAAATTGCTGATCCTGTTCCCGCAAAGCCTCAGGTAAAAGAAACAAAAACTGAAACAGTAAAAACTGAAAAAGCTGCTCCTAAAAAAGAGCACGAAAAGAAAGCAGCAAAACCCGAAAAGAAAGTAAATCAGGCTCCCGCAAAGAAAGAAATAAAAGAAGATATTAAAGAAGCTGTTGCTCAGACAGAAGAAAACAAGGTTTCTCTTCCCATTGAAGAAAATGATGTTGCAGCAAATTATCTTAAATCTATAATTGCAGGCATCGGTATTGAAAGCTTCACAATATCACTCGAAAAAACCGAGGAAGATGAATATGTTTACTCCGTTTCCTGCGGTGATGAAGACGGTGCTCTTATCGGCAGACGCGGTGAAACACTCGATTCCATCCAGTATCTCTTACGCCTCAGCGTTAACAGAGGTAAGGATGAAGCAAGCCATCGCAAGGTTTCTGTAAATGTAGGCAACTACAGAGAAAAGAGAAACGAAAATCTCCGTGCACTTGCAGCAAGAAGCGCAAAACAGGTTCTTAAATACGGCAGAAATGCTGTTCTTGAACCTATGAACCCCTATGAACGCAGAATTATCCACACCGCTATTCAGGGTATTGAAGGTGTAACCTCACATTCAGTAGGCTACGACAGCGAAAGAAAGGTTGTTATCTCTCTTGAAGAGGGCGTAACACCCACAAATCCCGGCAAGGGCGGCTATAATAACAGAAGAGGCGGCAATAACAGACGCGGCGGCAAGCCCTATCAGAAAAAAGAAGCTTACAAGCCCGCGCAGACAAGAGAACCCAGAAAAGACAATGCAGGATCCCTTTACGGCAAAATTGAAATCCCCTCAAAAACTGAAGATTGATTAAGAAAAATCGGCAAAACAATGTTTTGTCGATTTTCTGTTTTATATCAGCTGTTCTGCACTATTTTCATTTGTCTGCCGTTATTATCAATATAATAATCCTCATACAAAATCATATCTGACACCCTAATAAAACTGTAGCCTTCCCGAGATAGCTTATTTATGATATCAGGCAGAGCTTTAAGGGTATTTTCCTTTCCGAGATGAAACAGCACAACAGAGCCGTTTTTAGCCTTATTACATACCCTTGAGCAGATAGTATCGGCAGAGGGATTCTTCCAATCAATACTGTCCACATCCCATTGAATACAAAGCATTTTAAGACTTTCGGCGGCTTCAACCGTTTTGTTGTCATAGGAGCCTGACGGTGCGCGGTAGAGGCTTATCTCCCCTGCACCCGTTACATTTTTAAGCAGTTTATTACATTCATCAATATCTGCCGCGATTTCGCTGAACTCCTGTGTTGTGGGGTCAGTGTGATGCATTGAATGATTTGCAATTTCGTGTCCGGCATTATATATTTTTCTGACAGCTTCGGGATATTTCTCTGCAAACTCTCCGACAACAAAGAATGTACATTTTATATCGTTTTTACTCAGAATCTCCAGAATTCCATCCGTTGTTTCATCGCCCCACGCACAGTTAAAGGTAAGCGCTATCTGCTTTTGGGAGGTTTCAACGCTGTAAACCGGTATTTTCCGTTCACTTGCCGAGACAAATGTGTCCGACAAGCACTTAAAAACAACAAAGCTTATTGTAGCGAGCCATAAAAGAAGAATTAATACAGTTACAATCTGTTTGCGCCCGATAATACCGTATGCCATAAAAATCCCCTCTTCAAACAATATCCTTTTCTATTTATATGTCTGAAAAGATATAAAAACACCGCTAGCTCAAAGAAAAACGAGCATGCGGTGTTGATTTTATATTATCGGATATCAGAAAGCAATCTTTTTAGAAATATAGCTTTCAAGCTCCTCAATGGGAAGTCTTACCTGTTCCATTGTGTCACGGTCACGGACAGTTACACAGCCGTCTGTTTCGCTGTCGAAGTCGTATGTGATACAGAAAGGTGTGCCGATTTCGTCTTCACGGCGGTATCTCTTACCGATTGAACCGGTTTCATCGAAATCAACCATAAAGCTCTTTGCAAGCTTTTCGTAGACTTCAAGAGCTTTATCTGAAAGCTTCTTTGAAAGGGGAAGAACTGCTGCCTTGTAGGGAGCGATTGCAGGACTTAAGTGAAGAACAACTCTTGTATCATTCTTTTCTGCATCAATAACTTCTTCATCGTAAGCTTCGCAGAGAAGAGCAAGAACAGTTCTGTCAAGACCGTAGGTTGATTCAATAATGAACGGAATATATCTTTCGTTTGTTTCGGGATCAAGATAATCCATTTTTGTGCCGCTGTATTCCTGATGTCTTGTAAGATCGAAGTTTGTTCTGTTGTGAGTGCCGTTGATTTCGCCCCAACCGAATGGGAAGAGGAATTCAATATCACATGCAGCCTTTGCGTAGTGAGCAAGCTTCTCATGGTCGTGGAAACGGAGATGCTCAGCAGGAATTCCGAGATCCTGATAATACTTCATACCGTAGTTCTTGAAATAATCGTAAAGCTGAGTATCTGTACCTTCCTTACAAAATGTCTGGAACTCCATCTGTTCAAATTCGATTGTTCTGAATGTGAAATTACCGGGTGTGATTTCGTTTCTGAAAGCCTTACCTATCTGACCTATACTGAAAGGAAGCTTTGCTCTCATTGAACGCTGAACATTAAGATAGTTTACATATTCACCCTGAGCATTTTCAGGACGCAGATAGATTACACTCTTGCTGTTGTTTGTAACACCTCTGAAGGTCTGGAACATAAGGTTGAATTCACGGATGTCCGTAAAATTGTGCTTACCGCAGTTGGGACAGGGAATTGAATGGTCCTTTATGAACTGGAACATTTCTTCCTTTGTCATACCGTCTGCGTGTGCATTCTCATCAAAATCATCAATTAGATTATCGGCTCTGTGGCGCATTTTACATTCTTTACAGTCAAGAAGAGGGTCTGAGAATGATGCAACATGACCGCTTGCTTCCCATACTCTGGGATGCATGAGGATATCAGCATCAACCTCATAGCTGTTCTTTCTTTCCTGAATGAATCGCTTTCTCCATGTATCCTTTACATTATTCTTAAGTCTTGCTCCGAGAGGACCGTAGTCCCATGTGTTTGCAAGACCGCCGTAGATATCACTGCCTGCGAAAATAAAACCTCTGCCCTTGCAAAGTGCTACAATTTTGTCCATTGTTTTTTCTGTGTTTTTCATCGTTTGTATATTCTCCGTTTATTTTAGTTTGCGTTTACCATATTTATAAAATCTACATAAAAATCCTCAAAGCTTGTGGGCCAACCTGTTGAACCCATAAAGCCGGTGTGCATCTGTCCTTCAATGACATCTATCATATACCATCTGCCTGTTTCAAGTGCCAGACCCGCTGCTACGGTATCCTCATAATCAAGAGCTGTAGCAATATCCTTTGCAGGACATTTTGCGCTTGCAAAAGGCACAATACCGTCACTCATTGCCCATTCCTTTGTCATTTCAACACCGTCAATTGTTTTTCCCTCATAAAGAGCAAGAACGGTTGATGAAAAAGTAAAGAGTGACAAAGTATCAAGTGACTGCATACCCAAGCAGTTTTCTTCTGTTGAAACCGCCGAATAAGAATAGTGATATGCGTGGGGGTTAATTTCAATCTTTTCATTAAGCTTCTTTGCGCCGTCTATTGTCATATCATAGCCGCAGTTATCGTTTGAATCGTAGAAATTCTTTATTGCGGCAAGACTGAAGGATGCTTTTTCTTCCCCCTGCTTGGGAGTAAGTCCGAAGTGGCCGAATCTCAATGACCACATCATAACATTGTCACCGAAAAGACATCCCAGAATATTACCGAAGAAAGCAATAAGAGCAACTAATTTACAATCAACAAGGAAATCTGCTATCGCTGTTCCGTCATTAGGGCTTGAGAATGTTGTTACGGAATGTATAAGCTGTCCGTGACCGCCCGTAAACAGAGGAGAAATATCCTCGCCCGAAGCTGCAATTTCATCCTTGTCACCGTGTGCCATAAGAGATGAGAACAAGCGGACTGTGGGGCCGCCGAAGGAATGTCCTATAATATTAATCGCGGTTTTCATATCCCAGCTTTCACCCATAAGAGCATTACCCGTATAGTCATAACCGTATCTGTCGTGATTGTGCGCAGCGGAATGTGCTTCACCGTAGTCAACAACAGTACCTGTAAGCTGAGCATATAATTCACAGGCTCTGTCCCACGCGCTGCTGAAGGGACCTACAGAAGCTTCATATGCTTCAACACCGTTTTCATTAAGAATTTCTATAAGGTCAGTATCCCCCATAGACATCATAAGGCCGTCAAAATTCATACCGCCCCAATAGGGAGTTGAGAAGTTTTCATAGGCACCCCAACCGCCCATACCGTGAACGAAAACAAAGGGATAACCGTCAGTTGTGAGATCAGTCCATTCGGAATCTCCGTTTTCATTTACAGCCGAAACGGGAATTGCCGTAATACTGAAAATAAGAGTTAAAACCAACAATACGGAAATTATCTTTTTAGTCATATACCTTTTACCTCCAATTTTCAAATGGCGAAAACTGCCATAATTTCACTATTATATTATCACCAATGGCAAGCTCTTGTCAATAAAATAAACTTACTAATAAATAAAAATAAATCGTGAATTAATCAAAAAATGTTGCGAAAAAATAAAAGAAGTGCTAATATTAGGGTGACGGTAGTAATCCGAACCGTGTTTTTTATCGGATTATTTCCGCCACTTCATTGTTAAAATCCTCGCCAATCCGCAAGGATTGACTGCGGTTTTGTCGCGAATTGCCAAAAATCTTCTCGATAAAAAATCTTCGACCTGAAATCAAAGATTTTTCAGATGATTTTTGGATGTTGAGGGTGCCGAAAGGCTGACGCCTTTCAAAGCCGAAATGCCGAAAAGCACTGAAAAGGCTTGATTTCAGGCATGGTTCGGATTACTACCGTCACCCTAAATAAATACAGTATTCAGGGAGCGGCTCTATGGCGTTTTATGAAAATGAAAATAAAAAACAGCTTGCTTTGCTGCTTCAGGTTGACACAGGCGAATACGATGCCGAAGCCTCCGTCCAAGAATTGGCAGGACTGGTAGACACCGCAGGCGGTGAAGTTTATGCTTCAGTTGTGCAGAAAAGAGATAAGGCAGATAATGTAACATACCTCGGCTCGGGCAAACTTAATGAAGCAAAAGAAATCTGCGAAAATGCAGATATCGATATTGTGATATGTGACACGGAGCTTTCACCCACACAGCAAAGAAAGCTGGAAAATATTTTCGGCATAAGAGTAATTGACCGTACCGTGCTTATACTCGACATTTTTGCGCAAAGGGCAAAAACAAACGAGGGTAAGCTGCAGGTTGAATTAGCACAGCTCAACTATATGCTCCCCCGTCTTACGGGCAAGGGTGCTTCCCTTTCAAGGCTTGGCGGCGGAATAGGCACAAGAGGTCCGGGGGAAAGTAAGCTTGAGAGTGACAAAAGACATATAAGGCGAAGAATTCACGCGCTTGAAAACGAGCTTGAGCTTCTTTCAAAACGCAGAGAACGCTACAGAGAGCGCCGCAAAAAAGACGGTGTGATATCCTGTGCAATAGTGGGATACACAAATGCAGGCAAATCCACCTTGTTAAATTATCTCACAAATGCAGGTGTGCTGGCAGAGGATAAATTATTTGCAACGCTTGATCCCACCGCGCGTTCAATAAAGCTGCCTGACGGCTCAAATGTTTTACTGATAGACACCGTAGGCTTTATTTCCCGACTTCCACACTTTCTTGTTGAAGCATTCAAATCAACTCTTGAAGAAGCAACAAATGCTGACCTTATACTGATTCTCTGCGATGCTTCAGACAGCGAATGTGAACAGCAGCTTGAGGTAACAAAGGAAATTCTTAAGGAGCTGGGCGCTGAATACAAGCCCACAATCACCGTATACAACAAATGCGATAAAACAAATGCTTTTCTTCTTGAAGCAAGTCACGATACGGTACGCATATGTGCAACAACAGGTGTCGGGGTTAATAAGCTTTTAGAGGTTATGGCAGCTAAGCTTCCGAAAACGAAAAAAAGACTTAAGCTTTTAATTCCGTTCAACAAGGGCTCACTTGCAGCCAAGGTAAGAAACAACGGCAAGGTAAATAAGGAAAATTACCGCGAAGACGGTATTGAGCTTGATGCGGTTGTTGATATACAGCTGATGAAAGAGCTTATGGAATATATAATAGATGAAAAAGAATAGGAGAAGAAAAATATGGAAAGATACCTCATTATCAATGCAGACGATTTCGGCATGTGCCACAGCGCCAACCTTGCGGTTATGGATCTTTTTAAGACCGGCGGTATCACATCAGCAACAATTATGGCTCCCTGCCCCTGGGCAAAGGAAGCAGCAGTTTTTGCCGCAAAAAATCCGCAGTATGCCATAGGACTTCATCTGACAACCACAAGTGAATGGGGAACCTACCGCTGGGGACCCGTCGAAGAAAATGTACCCTCACTTAAAGACGAGGAAGGCTTCTTCTGGCACGAATCAGATCAGTTTGAAGCAGCCGCTTCTTTGGAAGATGTTGCAAAAGAGATTGATGCACAGTACAATAAGCTCAAGCAGTTCGGTTTTGAGCCCTCCCATTTTGACAATCATATGGGCTCACTCTACGGCGTTGCAACAGGAAGATTCGAGCTTCTCGAATTAACACTCAAAAAGTGCGCAGAGCACGGCGGAATGCCCTTCCGTTTTCCGTCTATGTTCACAGACGAGCAGTTCTCAAATCAGATGCTTGATATAAATGTACCCAAGGAAATGGTTTTAGGACTTTTAGGCTCAATGAAGCAGGGAGCAAATGCTCTGGGCGTTGCCGTTCTTGACTACCTTATGCCCGGTGACTGGGCAGGTCCCCAGAGTGAATCCTACGAAAATTTCAGAGAATATATTTTTGAGAAATACCGTGCATTCCCCGAGGGTATCATTGAAACATATATCCACCCTGCAATAGTAAGCGATGAATTAAAGGCTATCTGCGGCAGCTGGCAGAGAAGAGGCTGGGAATATCAGCTTTTCTCCGATCCTAAAACAAAGGAATTTATCGAGTCCCAGGGCATAAAGCTCATAAACTACCGCGACCTTAAAAAAATGAGAGGTTTTTAAGCCCTATGCAGATGCTTATGAGCCGTATGCGTGCGGCTATGCAGAAATATGATATGATTAACGAGGGGGACAAAATTGCCGTCGGTGTTTCGGGCGGCAAGGATTCCCTTGCATTGCTTTATGCATTAGCCGAACTCAGACGGTTTTACCCTGTAAAATACGACATTACGGCATTGAGTGTTGATCCGCGTTTTAACAATGAGGACGGAGATTTTTCAGGAATTGAAACGCTGTGCAAAGAACTCCAAGTTGAATACATAATTAAAAGAACCGAGCTTGCACATATAATTTTTGAAGAGAGAAAAGAAAAAAATCCCTGCTCGCTGTGTGCAAGAATGAGAAGAGGTATTCTTCACGATATGGCAAAGGAAGCAGGATGCAATAAGCTTGCTTTGGGACATCATATGGATGATGCCGCCGAAACCTTTATGATGAATCTTCTTTCGGGCGGCACGGCTGAAAGCTTCAGACCTGTAACATACCTTTCAAGAAAGGATATGTATGTAATACGGCCTATGATTTTTGCTACGGAAAAAGAGGTTTCCTCCGCAGCAAGGAAAATGCAGCTGCCCGTAGTTAAAAGCCGTTGTCCGAATGATAAGGAAAGCGAAAGAGAAAATATAAAAAATCTTTTGCTCACACTCGAAAAAACATATCCCGCAGTAAAAGAAAAAATTATCGGTGCCCTGCAGAAAGGGCAGATTTCAGGTTGGTAATAAAGGAGATATTTTTATGAAATATGTTGTTTTTCTTTATGACGGAATGGCAGACTATCCCGTCGAAGCATTAGGCGGCAAAACGCCTATGGAGGTTGCGAAAAAACCTAATTTTGATAAAATGGGCAAAAAGGGTGAAACAGGACTTGTAAAAACAGTTGACGACTCCCTCAAGCCCGGCAGCGATGTTGCAAATTTAAGCGTCCTCGGCTACGATCCCACAAAAAGCTATACGGGCCGTTCACCTCTTGAAGCGGTAAGCATCGGTGTTAAGCTTTCTGATACGGATGTAACTTTGAGATGCAACCTTGTAACCTTATCCGATGAAGAAAATTACGAAGACAAAACTATGGTGGACTACTCCGCAGGTGACATTTCAACTGCAGATGCGGCTGTTCTTATAAAAGCAGTCGAGGAGCATTTCGGCAATGAAATATATAAATTCTATGCAGGCGTTGCTTACCGTCACTGCCTTGTGTGGAATAACGGAACAACCGACCTTGGTTCTATGACACCTCCTCACGATATTTCAGGCAGAGTTATAGGCGGATATCTCTCAAAAAGCGAAAATGCCAAGGACCTTTTAAGAATGATGAAGGAAAGCTACGAGCTTCTTTCTCAGCATCCTCTCAACAAGGAAAGAGTTGCTAAAGGTCTTCGTCCTGCGAACTCAATATGGCTGTGGGGTGAGGGCACAAAGCCTCAGCTTGATACATATGAAAATGTATACTCACTCAAAGGAAGCATTATTTCCGCAGTTGACCTGCTCAAGGGTATAGGTATTCTTGCAGGTATGCGCACTCCAGAGGTAGAGGGTGCAACAGGCTATATTGACACAAACTTTGAGGGGAAAGCAAGATGTGCAGCTGAAGAGCTTAAAAATCACTCCGATTTTGTTTATCTTCACTTTGAAGCTCCCGATGAATGCGGTCACAGAAACGAGCTTGAAAATAAAATCCGTTCAATAGAGCTTATTGACGAAATCGTACTTCCCATCGTTTTAGAAGAGCTCGAAAAGTATGATGATTACAAGGTAATGATTCTTCCCGACCATCCCACCCCCATGCAGACAAACACTCACGCAAGAGATCCCGTTCCCTATATGATTTATCACAAAAATGGTGAAAAAGACGGTGTTGACTGTGTTTGCGAAAAGACTGCAAAGGAAACAGGAAATTACTTCTCTTCAGGTGTTGAGCTGATGAAGCATTTTCTCGGAAAATAAATTGTAATACTGCATTATCGGTATCGGATTTGTTCATACTCCATAAGAGGTGTTTTTATGAACGAACCGCTTGTTCTCACATTTGATATCGGTACACAAAGCATAAGAGCCGCTCTTGTTAAAAAGGACGGCTCTTTTTTGGCGTTCAGACAGAAAAATTATTCTGCCCCGTATTTTTCCCCCGCCCCCCTTTTTGCAGAACAGACACCCGATTTTTATTTTGATATGCTGTGCAGTATTTCCAAAAAGCTCTTAAGTGAAAATGAAAATCACTTGAAAAATATAATTGTCGTAAGCATAACAACACTGAGAGATACCGTGCTTTGCCTTGATAAGGATATGAAGCCGCTTCGCAACATAATTCTGTGGACAGACAAAAGAGAAGCCGAATTCAACAAGCCGTTCGGTTTTGTCAGAAATGTTCTGTTCTCTGCTGTGGGAATGTACAAAACAGGAAAAATGCAGTATATAAACTCCCCCTGCAACTGGATAATGCAGAATGAAAATAAGGTTTGGCAGAACACATATAAATTTGTGTATCTCTCGGCATATATAAACTACAGACTCACGGGAAATTTAACCGACAGCACGGCAAGTGCAATAGGACATATGCCCTTAAACTACAAAAAAGGGAAATGGTACAAGGGAAAAAGCCTGACAAAACCTATATACGACATCCCTTTTTCAAAGCTTTGCGATTTAATAAGGCCGGGAGAAACAGTCGGAAAAATAAGCCCAAAAGCGAGCTTTCTCACTCATATCCCCGCAAATCTCCCTCTTATTGCCGCAGGCTCAGACAAGGGCTGCGAAACATTAGGTCTTGGTGCTGTCACTCCGAAAACTGCCGCTGTGTCATTAGGCACAACCGCATCTGTTCAGATTACAAGTAAAAAATATATTTCCCCTAAAGCCTTTGTTCCCGCTTTTCCCGCTGTCATAAAAGATATGTATAATGCCGAGGTGCAGATATATTCGGGCTTTCGTCTTATTTCTCTCTTTATGGAGCATTTCTCCGATAAAAACAATCTGAATTACGAAGAATTCAACAGCAAGCTGAATCTCATTCCTGCAGGCTCCCGGGGACTTAATGTATACCCTTTCTGGACTGCAGATATATTAAAGCCCGATGCAAAAGGAGAAATTACGGGAATAACAGATGCACACACACCCTTTCATCTGTACAAAGCAATAATAGAGGGAATTTTATTTGAGTTAAAGGGAGGCATTCAACGGCTTGAAAAACGCAGCCGCACAAAAATCGAAAAGGTGTATTTAAGCGGCGGCGGAGCAAAAAGCGATGCTGTCTGTCAGCTTTGTGCAGATATATTTGAGCGTACCGTTATAAAAATACAAACCCAGGAAGCAAGCTCTTTGGGGGCTGCTATGCTTGCTTTCTGTTCAATCGGAGAATTCAACAATATATCAGACAGCATAAAAGCTATGTCACACGAAACAGATGTTTTTTACCCTACTGCCAACAAGGTGGAGGAATATAAGAAAATCTATAAAAAAAGAAAAAAATAGCTTTTATCTTAATTGACTTTACAAGATCTTTACTGTACCATATAAGTATAAACTTATCAGGAGGTTTGTTATGAAAATCACTCTCACTCTGTTTATCAGAAAGGCTATGGCTTTTATTATGAGCTTACTTGTTTCGCTGGGCATCTGTTCCTCGGATGTACCCGTCCCGGAGGATATCCAAAGAGGTGAAGAAAATTCAGTTACTGAATTCAGCAAGGAAAACTCTGACTATCATCTTTCAATAGATGCTAAGAATAAGGTTCACGCAATAAGTGACTTACTGTACGGTGTTTTCTTTGAAGACATAAACTTTGCGGCAGACGGCGGTCTTTATGCCGAAATGGTAATAAACCGCTCCTTTGAATACGGCTCGTTAGCCGCAGGCGATCAGCTTCACGGCTGGAGCACTGTCGGCAATGCCGAAAACACCGTACAAATAAACGATACCGAAAATGCACTGAACGAAAATAACACAAATTATCTTGTCATCAAAAACACTTCATCTGAAAAGGCAGGCATTGCAAACAAAGGCTTCCTTGACGGTATGGCAATAGAAGATGGCGTTACATATGATTTCTCCGTTTATGCAAAGGCTCTTACCGCCTTTAACGGAGAAGTAACAGTAAGACTTGTTGCAGGTGATGAGGTCGCAGCAGAAAACACTTTCACTTCTCTTACGGACAAATGGGAAAAATATGAGCTTTCACTCACTTCTTCAATAACAGCCTCGAAGAATGTTTATCTGCAGTTGCTCATTACCGAAGGCGAAGTGGCTATCGATATGATTTCCCTCTTCCCTCCCACATATAACGGTCACGGCTTGAGATATGACCTTGTTGAAAAGCTCGCAGAGCTTGAGCCCTCTTTCCTGCGCTTCCCCGGCGGCTGTGTTATTGAAGGCTATGACAGCGAAACAGCATACAACTGGAAAGATTCAATAGGTGTTGATGAAAACGGTCAGCCTCTTGAATTCAACGGGAAATTGGGGGATGTTGCCGCCCGTTCATACGGTATCAATATCTGGACCGATACTGTTGCCGAAGAAGATCCGTACCCCTGCTATATGAGCTACGGTCTCGGCTTCTATGAATATTTTGTACTCGCAGAGGATATAGGTGCAATAGGTGTACCCGTTCTCAACTGCGGACTTTACTGTCAGATGCGTGGCAAAGGACCTCTTGCGATGTATAAGGCAGACGGCGGATATCTCAAACAATTCTATCAGTACATTCAGGATATGTTTGACCTCGTTGAATTCTGCAGAGGTGATGAAAACACCGTATGGGGTAAGGTCAGAGCTTCTCTCGGTCACGAAGAGCCCTTTGAATTAAAATACATCTGTATCGGCAACGAAAACGAGGGTGAGGACTACTTTGAAAGATATGAGGTATTCCTCAAGGAATTCAATAAGGCAAAGGAAGAAAATCCCGAGCTTTACGAGGGTATTGAGCTTATCTATTCATCGGGTGCCGCAGAGGGCACAACAGGTGCTAACTACTTCACCTCCTATGAAAATGCATATAACTATGTAAAAGAAAACAACATCAAAATAGATGAATATGCAGGCGCAACAGACCAGCATTATTATAAGGACCCCATCTGGTACTTAAAAAATACCGACTATTATGATGAAGACAACTATTCAAGAGATTATGAATCCATGCTTGATTCCCACCTCGGCGGCGGATTAAAGGTATTTGTGGGTGAATATGCGGCACGCTCAAACACCCTCAATGCGGCTCTGGCTGAGGCAGCATATATGACCGGACTTGAAAGAAACGGTGATATTGTTGTTATGGCAGCATATGCTCCCCTTTTCGGCAACCTTACAGCAACTCACTGGTCACCCGATCTTATATGGTTTAACAACTCGGTTTCAACAGGCTCCATTAACTACTATATGCAAAAGCTCTTCTCCATAAATGCCGGAACAACTCTTTTAGGCTCTTCACTAGACGGTGCTCTCATCGAGCCCGAAAAGCTTACAGGTATGGTGGGACTGGGAACATGGAACACATCAGCACAGTTTGATGATGTAAAAGTAACAGACAATGCAACAGGCGAAATTCTTGCAGAAGACAATTTCTCCCTGTCCTCTTTCTGGTGGGACTGGCAGGAACACGGAAGTGAAGCAGAATGGAAGGTCAAGAACGGAGCACTTACGCAGACTACAGTATATTCTGACTATAATGAGCTGGGTGCTGCGGCATACTTCGGTGATACTCAGTGGTCTGATTACACATTCACATTCAAGGCAACCAAGCTTGACGGTGAAGAAGGCTTCTATATTCCCTTCCTTATTGAAGATGAAAACAACTGCTTCTATTGGAATATCGGCGGTTGGGGCAATACAAGAAGTTCAATACAGAGAATTGAAAACGGAATAAAAACAGGTGAAACACCTGAAACAACAACTGATTTTACCGTTGAAACAGGTGTTACATATGAAATCAAGCTTGTTGTAAACGGCACACACATTCAGGGGTACATTGACGGCGAATTACAGTTTGATTACAATGCCGAATCCGATTCATACGCTGAAAGCTATCATGTTGTATCAACCGATGAAAGCGGCGATATAATAATCAAGCTTGTAAATGTAACAGAATCCGACAGAACATTCGCAATAGACATTGCAAATGCCGAAAGCCTCAATTCCACTGCCACAGTTTATCAGGTAGCAGGCGACTCACTTGCAAACGATAACATACTCGGTGCCGAGGAGGACTGTATAATGGTTGATTTCACGGTTGACGGTATCACAGAACAGTTCAATTACACCGTTCCGCAGTATAGTGCAACGGTTATAAGAATTTCCACAGCGAAATAACAATACTAAAAAAGCAGGTGTTGTAAAAACATCTGCTTTTTCATATATCGAAACTAATATGCATATATTCTGCCTCTACAGTAAAAAATAATATACGGTGATTTTTATGTGTACTGCTGTTATTTACAAAAACAAATATACACTTTTCGGCAGAAATCTTGACCTTGAAAGAGGCTATAACGAAAAGGTTGTTATAACACCCCGTAATTTTGAACTGAAAATGCGCTGTATGCCGCCTCTTACAAATCATTTTGCCCTGATAGGTATGGCGGCGGTTGTTGACGGTATGCCCTTATATTTTGAAGCCACAAACGAAAAAGGACTTAGCATTGCAGGACTTAATTTCCCCGACAATGCCGTTTATTATGAATATAACCCTGAAAAAGTCAACATCACTCCCTTTGAATTCATACCTTGGATTGCAGGACAATGCTCTTGTGTAAGCGAAGTAAAAAATTTATTAAGCAAAATGCAATTGGTAAACATCCCGTTCAGCGAAAATTTACCCCTTACCCCCTTACACTGGATGATAAGCGATAAAAATCAAAGCATCGTTGTTGAAAGTCTTGCAGACGGTTTAAAAATTTATGATAATCCATTTGAAGTCTTAACCAACAATCCCCCGTTTGAATACCACAGAACAAATATGAATAATTATATGAGCCTGCATACTCGCAAGGCACAGTCGCAATTCGGCAATAATATTCCTTTGCATAATTACAGCCTCGGAATGGGTGCATTAGGCTTACCGGGAGATTTTTCAAGTCCCTCACGCTTTGTCCGCGCATTTTTCGTAAAAGAAAATTCTGTATCCGAGAAAAATGAGCTGACAGAAGTAAATCAGTTTTTTCATATTCTTAATGCTGTTGCAATGCCAAAGGGCTGCGTGTGGACAAAAAACGGCTTTGAATACACACGCTATTCAAGCTGCTGTAATTCGGATAAGGGGATTTATTATTATACAACCTATGATAATTCCGAGATACGCAGTGTGAATATGCATAAAGCTGATTTAAACGGGGAGAAGTTGTATATATACGAGGACTGCTTTATAAATCAGGTGCACAAACAATAATAGCTAATATTTTTTCTTTTATTTTTTCTAATCCCCCACCTTTCCGTAAAAAAACAAAAAAACAGAAGTTATCTCAGATAAGACAACTCCTGATTTTTATTTGCTGTTATTAAACTGTGGTATTATGCATCAAAGTTCACAGATTTTGCCCATTCGGTAATCTGAGACTCGTATTCAGGGATTTTTGTTTCCGGTGTTGCGAACTGAATTAACCAGAATGCATCGCTTGTCTTATACACATAAGAAAAATATCTGTAATTCTCATTGGTTTCGGGATTTGCATAGTCATACTCAAAATATGTAAGTCCGTCAGCGGTTTTTATTTCAAGCTCACCGAAATTGTTTGACTCACAAATCAAACCGACATACTCTTCAAGAGTTTTATCACCGAAGCCCTCTGCTAATGTAAATTCCTCTTTCAATGCAAATACAGCTACATTTTCAGACTCGTATGCAACTGTACAGCTGAGCATATCCATTACATTAAATTCATTCGTCAGTTCAATGTTCATTCCCTCAACAGAAAATGTTTTTGTCTGAGAAGTCTGACTTTCATTCGACAGATTCTCATCAGGCTGAACATCATCAAACAAACTGCCGCCAATCAGAAATCCGATAACCGCGCCAACAACAATGGCTACCGCTAATATAACAGCTCCCTTGCGAGCACCTTTCTTACGGTTTGCAATAACTTCTTCATTTTCATTATTGTCAAAACGGAAAGCATTTCCGTTTGCTAAATTAAACCTGTTCCCCCCTGAAAGAACAACATCCTCCTCCCCGTATGAAAGCTGATAAAATTCATTGCAGAAATTCTTGCTTAATTTATCGGCAATAACAAAAACTTTTGCAGCCTGTTCACTTATCTGAAAGATCTGCTCTTCACCGTTTTTTATTTCCCCGAGCTTACGGCATGAAACATTGTTTATGGTAATCTCATCAGATGTTGAGTCCTCTATATAAACCTTCATTTTGTTTAAAGATGCCACAAAGCTCTTTTTTCTTTTAATAGTTAAATTTCTCATTAAATCAACCTCCTTATTAAAAATATATCACAAATTAATTTTCAGGTCAAGGATGGATGAAGCAAAAGAAAGAAAGCAGATGTGTTGCATCTGTTCCTTGAAAACTCAAGAAGAAACTGAGTAACCTCGCCTAGAAAGAAGAACAGCTCACAGCAAGACTTACCGGTGAAGATAAGGAACTGTTTCAAAGCTATGTCAGTGCTTATATTGAATTCTCAACAACAAGTAACGCTGACAGATTTATATCAGGCTTCAGGCTTGGTGCAAGATTTACATACGAAACTTTTGTGGAAAAATAGCATTAATTTCGGTAGCCGCTACCGAAAATGAATCCGCACATTCGACTGACCTCTTGCTATAAGGTAAAATGTAATTACCAAGTAACAGGAGGTTTTGTTATGGAAAGAAAAACAAAAATTAAGTTCACGGATTTTGAGTGCAACTTACTTATCAACGGTATGAATGGGTTCAGAAATATGCTTTTGGCGGATGATTTACCCACAGAGGATATTGATGAGCTGTTGCTAAAAATCATTGATAAGAGTGAAAAATAAGGAGGCATGAATTATGAAATCATCATTTGAACAGAACGGCGGCACATACAGACAAGTTGGGGATTACCTCACTTAAGGATATTCAAGAAAACAACCATATACGCTGTTTACAAAATTCCTCGCAAATAAAATAATCAAATGAGGTAAAAGTATATGTTTAACTTTATTGAACAGTTTTATTATGGAAACATTGAACCGCAGGAATGTTCATCTGAACTTACTGCACAAATGAAAAAGAAATTAAGTGAACTCACCGCAAAAGAAGAAGCACTCAGAGAAAGGCTTAGTGATGAAACTAAAGAGGAATTTGAAGATTATGTCGCTACCTGCAATGCCTTTACGAGTATTTGCTGTGCTGACAGCTTTATGGTTGGCTTTAGGCTCGGAGCAAGGTTCGCATACGATACTTTTGTGGAAGATAGGAAAGGATGATGTGATTATGGAACTCAAAAAGCACTATACAAACGAAGAAACATTATCTTGAAAAGCATTGGAAGGTGCTTTTCAGTACACTACTTATACAAGGTAAGCTTTATCAACACTGTGCTGATGTGGAAAATCAGGCTCAGCAGATGTTTGATACACTCATTGAACAGTTGAAAGAAAACGAAGGCATCACGGAACAGCTTAAAGCGCAAGACCAACTTGAATGGGTGCAGAGAATGGGCAACATTCAGCAACGGGCAAGTGAAATCATATATAATGAGCTAATATATGTATAAGTGATTTTATAGAACAATCCCCGACAGACTAAAAATCTGTCGGGGATTGAAAATTTAATAGTGTGCTATTCCGCATTCACAAGCTTTATTCATTCCGAAAAGCTTGTAGAAGAAATTAAGAATTTTCCATATAAAGCCCATAAAGCCTGATTTGTGGCAGTTACAGGAGCAGTCGTCAGTTTTACTGTCTCCACAGTTTGTGCATACACCGCTATCATAATTATGATCGGTTGCAGCTGTTTCATCAGAAATATAGCTATATGTGCATTCGGTACAAGTGTAAATTGTATATCCGCCTTGTGTACAAGTAGGAGCTACAACTGTTTTGCCGTAAGTGTGATTAGTTTTATGGATAGCTTCGGTTTTGAGCATTGTATGGCATTCAGTACACTCAATATGCTTTGAACCTTCTTTTGTGCAGGTTGCGTCCTTATCGATAATCCACTGTGATTCGGTGTGAGGCAACATATTTACTTCTGCAGTTTCGTAATGGTCACAACGTGAGCAGTCACTTCTTGTTACTCCCTTTTCAGTACAGGTAGGTGAAACAGTTTGCACAAAGCCGCTCATATTGTGTCCGAGAGCCTCGGTTTCATCTGATGTATAAGTGTCACTGCAAGAACAGGTGTAAGTGGTGTAGCCACCCTCTGTACAGGTGGGAACAGTAATAACTGCAGTGTAAGAATGTCCGTTAGGTTGAGTTTCTCTTATCTCAAAATAATCACATATTGAACAATCGGTTCTTTCTTCGCCTTTTTCTGTACAAGATGAAGCTAAAGATTCATACCAATCACCCATATCATGTCCAAGTGCATCAACAACAGTCTGCTCAACAAGTACGGCACTACAAACGGAGCAGTGTTTGCCTTCGGTAAGACCTGTTTCTGTGCAGGTTGCAGACATTGCTTTATCAACAGCTTCTGTGTGACCTGTTGAAGGTATAACAGCATCATATCTGTTACCGCAATCAAGACATTCAAGATGTTTGCTACCATCAGCCGTACAAGTTGCTTCTATATCAACTACCCAACCTGTTGTTATATGTGTGGTTAAATCAGTAATTTCATTGCAGTAAACACACTTTTTATATACGCTTGTTGTCATTGTTTCACCGTTAACTTCAAAATCAGCAAGCCATTCAGTTAAAGTATGCTCTGTAGAAATAAAGGTACGGCTGTATTTTTTTGCATAATTGTGTGCAGAAGAACCGCAGGGAGCTTTGATTGTTGTTTTTGAGTAGATAGTTCTTGATGAGTCATAGACAGTGCAGTCTTTATTGAGGATAATAATTTCAGCAAGATTGCTGCAATTATGGAATGCACGGTCACCTATTTCCGTTACACTATCCGGAATTTCTATATTCTTAAGATTTATACAATCACGAAATGCCCAACCACCAATACTTGTTAAATCTTCCGGCAAAACAATAGTTTCTATTTTTGTGCAATTATAAAACAAGCTACCACTATCTTCAATCTTTACCCCATTAGGAATTATCATAGAGGTCAAGCTACTACAACTAGA
>JAZNOZ010000042.1:0-38821 GCA_045589395.1 Acutalibacteraceae bacterium
GACCCTGAAGCTCATCGTTAACCAGCCCTTCGGCGTTACCGACACCATGGGCAAGTTCGACATCATCTGCCGCGTCAACGGCGGTGGCTTCTCCGGTCAGGCCGGTGCTATCCGTCACGGTCTTTCAAGAGCTCTTCTTCAGTATGACGAAGAACTCCGTGGTGCTCTCAAGAAGGCCGGCTTCCTCACTCGTGACCCTCGTATGAAGGAGAGAAAGAAGTACGGTTTGAAGGGTGCTCGTCGCGCTCCTCAGTTCTCCAAGAGATAATTACCCGTTTGAGATTATTTCGATATACAAAAAGCTCTGCTACGGCAGGGCTTTTTCTGTTTTAACTCTTTACCCCAACTATTGACAAAGAGCCTATATTTTTTGACCGTTCGGACATCAAACGGACATCAAAAAAGGCTTGCAACAAGGCGAAAGCCCTGTAAACAAGCCGTTTTTTCGATAAAATAATTATCTCTTTGAGAACTGGGGTGCTCGACGAGCGCCCTTGAGACCGTATTTCTTTCTTTCCTTCATTCTGGGGTCTCTTGTGAGGAAACCTGCCTTCTTGAGAAGAGGACGAAGATTTTCGTCATACTGAAGAAGAGCTCTGGAAAGACCGTGACGGATAGCACCGGCCTGACCTGTTACACCGCCGCCTGTAACCTTGCAGATAACATCGAACTTTTCAGATGTTTCTGTGAGAACGAGAGGCTGACGAACAAGAAGCTTAAGTGTTTCAAGACCGAAATAGTTATCAATTTCTCTGTCATTGATGATGATTTTGCCTGTGCCGGGATAAACACGAACACGAGCTACTGATTTCTTTCTTCTACCTGTGCCGTAGAAATAAGGATTTCCTTCGTACATTTCTTATATCCTCCCTCTCTTAAAATTCTCTTGCAACGGGCTTCTGAGCAGCGTGAGCATGTTCAGCACCTGCGTATACATGTAAACGGGTTAAAGCTTTTCTTGTGAGAGCGTTAGCGGGAAGCATACCCTTAACAGCCTTCTCAACAACGAATACAGGCTTTGTTTTAAGAAGAGTGCTGTACTTAACCTTCTTCATATTACCGATGTAGCCTGTGTGGTGATAATACATTTTCTGATCTACTTTTTTACCTGTAAGAACAACCTTTGAAGCGTTAACGATAACAACATAGTCACCGCAATCAACATGAGGAGTGTAGGTTACCTTATGTTTACCTCTGAGAAGCACAGCAGCTTCAACAGCAACTTCGCCAAGGGTTTTTCCTGCAGCGTCAAGAACGTACCAAGCGCGTTCAACGTTCTGGGGATTAGCCATATAAGTTGACATAATTAAGCCTCCTGAATATTTTTCTTTTTTTACCTTGCATATATTATCACAGGAAAAACCTAATGTCAACACATTTTTTTATAAAATTAATTATCAATGGCATTATCTCAGTTTTTCTTTGTTTTTCTCAAGTTTTCATATAATTTGCTCACTTATTATTTTTTATTTTCTTGTAAAAAAATCACCGACACAAAAGTATCGGTGAATAAAATTTATTTACAGTCCGAAAAGCCTCTGAAACAGGTTAACTATCTTCAGAAAGAAATTTCTTATTCCGTTAAAGAAATCCGTAAAGAAATTGGTGCTTATATTACCTGAGTCTGAAGCAGCACCGCCGTCAAAGGAGGAGGAAAGCCCATTCATCCAGCTTATCATTCCCTTTTCACCTGAAAGATCAACTGTATTGCCGTTACAGTCAACAGTTGAAAGGTTCGGATATGTACTGCCGTCAAGCATATCAAGATCATAAGCAATTACATTTGACATATGGTGATTATCAGACGCCGTTGTTCCGTCCGGATTATACACCTTCCCGAATGTTGAGAAACGGCAATTTTCAGGCTGAGAATTACATTCACGGATATTGTTCCATAAGGGCTGAATTGCTGCAGGATAGCTTATAACAGGATCCTTTGAGCTTGCCATCAGCCAGATTGCAACATCTGAACAGGCTTTAACACTGTTTTTTGAAAAAGTACCGGTAGGAGCCATAGGGAAAGCGCCTGCAAAATATTCGGGAAAAGCTGTTATCATTTTCCATGTCATTTCACCGCCGGCTGAATGTCCGCCGATGAAAATTTTTGTGGTATCGATATTATCGCCGTAATTTTCTATAACATCGTCAATAACCTCTCTGAGAGCTTCAAGCAAAGATGTGTTCCAATAAACAAGCTTGTTTTCGGGAGCACGGGGAAGAACAATAAATGCTCCGCCGCTTGTAAATCTGCTTTGCAGCTCACTTGAAGCCCAATATGGCATATCGCTGTCCTCAAGCTGAAAGCCGGGATAATCGCCGTGTCCTATACCGTGAAGGAATATAACAACGGGATATTTATTTGTATCATTTGTGCCTACAGGAGAATAATAGCAATAATCAAGTGCATATCCTCCTGCCTCATCGGCAACGGCATCAGAAAATTCCGAGCGCAAGGCATCTATGCCCGCAGATGTGGGAAGCGCGGTTTTACGGGCTGCAACAGCAGTCAAACAAAAACAAGATGTCATCAGACATATAACAACTAAAACTGAAATAATTTTCTTTATATTATTCATTTAATAATCTCTCCCATCTTCATTTTAGTAATATATATAATAGCACACAACAAAAAAATCAGCAAACATTAATCCCGGATTTATATGTACAAATTTACCGCTGAGAATTGTTTATTTTTAACAGACGGTTAATTTTGTACAAAAAAAAATGAACTGCTGATACAGTCCGCTGAATTTCAAATTATAAACTTATTGCTTCTTCCCTATTATCTTTTACTTCCCAAAAATCCGGATAGCGTTTTTTAGTGAAAAGTGAAAAGTGAAGAGTGAAAAAGTAAAAATCCTGACAGCATACGCTATCAGGATTTTTGGTGACCCGGACGAGAATCGAACTCGTGTTACCGCCGTGAAAGGGCGGTGTCTTGACCGCTTGACCACCGGGCCTTATATGGTAGCGGGAGTAGGATTTGAACCAACGACACCCCGGGTATGAACCGAGTGCTCTAGCCAACTGAGCTATCCCGCCATCTACTTTCCCGCCGACTTATTCTGGTCGGACAACGAATGTTATTATATGCGATAAAAACGCATTTGTCAACACTTTTTTTTAATTTTTTTCAACTTTTTTCAATTTTGCTTCAAAAGCTTTAATTTCTCCAGAGAAGTCTTTGCATCGCTTGCAATCTGGGCTTTAAGAGAGTTGGCATCGGCAAATTTTCTTTCGGCTCTGATAAAATCAAACAAACGGACTTCAACGGTTTTTCCGTACAGATTTCCGCTATAATCTATAATATAGGTTTCGCTTCTCACACTCACACCGTCAAAGGTCGGCCTGTTACCGATATTGGTAACAGCCGGCATTTCTTTCCCGTCTATAATTGCAACGGAGGCATAAACACCGAATTTCGGCACCGCAATCCCTTGCGGCAAGTACTGATTGATTGTGGGGGCCCCTAAAAGACGCCCTCTGTGGTCGCCGTCAAAAACCTCTGCTGAGAAAGAAAACGGTCTGCCTAGCATTCTGTTTGCCTTTGTAATATCGCCATTAGCTATTGCTTCTCTTATTGCACTCGAGGAAATGCTCTCATTGTAAAGCTTCGTATTTTCGCACACTCTCACCTCAAAGCCGTAGCTTTCACCAAGTGCAGCAAGAAGCTCAACATCACCCTTCGCATTTTTGCCGAAGCGGTAATTATATCCGCAGCTCACAAAACCCACATTGTATTTTTCAACAAGTACCCTTTGCACAAATTCCTCGGGAGAAAGATTTTTTATATCGCTGAAATTAAGAAAAACGGTTTTCACTCCGAGAGAATCAAGAATACTGTTTCTTTTTTCTTCCTGAAGCAGAAAAGGAACTTCGGAAGAAAAAAGCACGCTCTGCGGATGCTTATCAAAAAGAAGAACACAGGGAACAAAGCCTTTTTCACGGGCCGCATCAAGCACAGGTCTTATAACCTGCATATGCGCAAGGTGCAAACCGTCAAAAAAGCCTAAGGCTATTGCTGTTCTGTTTTCAAAAGCAGTGCTGTTCATTTACCTACAACCTTTTTCACCTTAAGTACCGATATATTCTCAGGAGAAATTTCTCCGAGTCCTAAAAATTCATTTTCGGGAGAATAAACTCTGTAAAGCGTGGGGGCAATCTCACATCTGAGTCTGTCAGACATAAGCTCACCGCCGTTAGAAAAGCGCATAGACTGAGCTGTGCTTACAGTAACGGCAGGATACACGGAAAATGCTTCATCTATAGGAATTACGGCATCTGCGTCATCCTTTTCAATTTCAGAGAGCGTTTTTGCCTGAGAAATTGTAAAGCCGTTGGATTTTGTTCTTCGCAGTGCCGTCATAACCGCACCGCAGCCGAGATGTTCACCTATATCCGCAATAAGAGAACGGATATATGTGCCCTTTGAGCAGTCAACACTTATTTCAAATTCTCCGTTTTCAAAACAGTTTGTTATTTCAAGAGAATTTATTGTAACGGGACGCTGCTGCCTTTCCACCTCAACCCCCTGACGGGCAAGCTTATAGAGCTTTACACCGTTTACGGATAAAGCCGAATACATAGGCGGCATCTGCATAATATTTCCTCTGAATAGGTGCAGAACCGACTCAAGCTGTCCCAAAGAAACATCCGCCTTTTTTTCTTCGAGAACCGTTCCCGTTATATCAAGGGTATCCGTTACAATGCCGAACTTAAACTTTGCAATATATCCCTTTGAGGAATCGGGAAGCAAATCAATAAAACGGGTAGCCTTACCCATAGCCACGGGAAGAACCCCCGTTGCCATAGGGTCGAGTGTACCCGTATGACCGGTTTTCTTTTCATTATATATGCGCCTCAAGCAGCTTGAAGCCTTGAATGAGGTTATTCCCTCTTCTTTGTCAACAATAACAAAACCGTTCATTCTGCCTCCGATTATAATTCCTCTATAGCCTGTTTAACGAATTTAAGTACTGTATTTATTACCGACTGCGCAGAGCCAGAAAGCTCACAGCCTGCCGCAAGACGGTGTCCGCCGCCGCCCATAAGCGCACATATTTCAGCAGCATTCAGCGGCTCTCTTGAACGGATAGAAATTTTATAAGCTCCGTCTGCTCTTTCCTTGACGGTAACTCCTGCCAGAACACCCTCTATCTGTCGGGGCAAGGCATTGATCCCCTGAGATTCGCTTTCCGTTATGTTTGCCTTTTGATACATATCCTTTGTTATAAGAAGTACGGCACATTTGCCGTCAAGATATGTCTTAAGGGAATTCATTGCCATTGTTTCAAACATAACATATGCACGGCTCTTCGTTTCAAATATGTCTGTGTTGATTTTTCCCGTGTCAACACCCTTTTCAATGAGTGCAGCGGCTGTACGGAAAGTGGCAGCAGTTGCATTTGCATAGCGGAAGCACCCTGTATCGGTTGCAAGTCCCACATACAGACAACGGGCAATTTCCGTGTCAATTTCAAATCCCGCTTCGCTTACCATATTGAAAATAACCTCACACGCTGCAGCAGCATCCGCTTTGAGAAGTGTGTTTTTTGCATAGGCAACATTTGTTTCGTGATGATCTATACACAGACTGACCTTATCGGCATATTCAGCCTTGATATCTTTTATCATAAGCTGCGGATCTGCAAGGTCAACACTCACAACACAGTCTTCCTTAAAATCACAAAAAGCATCTTCCCTTACAAGCATCTGCATAACAGAGGGAATGTCTTTTATTTCACAGCGGACATTTTTTCCGAGCTTTTTGAGAATACCGTACATAGCAAAGATGCTCCCGACGGCATCACCGTCGGGATTGGAATGAGTGACAAGAAGAATATTATCCATTGAATTGAGCATATTCCACGCTTCAATATAATTTATATTCATTCAGACTCCTTATTCTTTGTAACATCAAGTTTTTTGAACATCTCAATTCCCTTTTCAATGGAATTGTCTGCAATAAATTTAAGATCGGGAGTTTTACGAAGTCCCAGTCTTGCGCCGAGCTCTCTGCGGATATAACCCTTTGCATTTCCGTTAAGTGCCTTGCAGGCTTCCTTTGCATTCTCAATGCCGCCCAAGGAGCTTACATAAGCTTTACAGAATGAAAGATCATGCGCCACTTCAACTCTGACAACCGTGAGCATAACGCTGCTTACTCTGGGGTCCTTGAGCTCTCTGGTGAGCGCAGTTATTTCTCTTTTGATATCCTCGGCTGTACGATCGGATTTATAACCCATAATTTTTAACCCTCGCGATATTCTTCAACAATATACGCTTCAAGTATATCGCCTTCTTTAATGTCATTATACTTTTCAAGTCCGATACCGCATTCATAGCCTGTCATAACTTCCTTTGCGTCATCCTTTTCACGCTTAAGAGAAGCTATTGCATCATCAGCAATAACAATACCGTCACGGACAACTCTTATCTTACAGTTTCTTGCAACCTTACCGTTAAGCACATAAGAGCCTGCAATAGTGCCTGCGCTTGAGAGCTTGAAAACTCTTCTTACCTCTGCACGGCCTATTTCAACATCACGGAACTTGGGAGCAAGCATACCCTTGATAGCAGCTTCAACATCCTCAATACAGTCATAAATTACGCTGTACATACGCATTTCAACGCTGTCCCTCTCAGCCTGTGCAACAGCTGTGGGGTCGGGACGGACATGGAAGCCTACAATAATTGCATTTGAAGCAGTAGCAAGCATAACATCGGATTCAACGATAGCACCAACACCGCCGTGAATAACATTAACTCTTACTTCATCATTTGAAAGCTTTTCAAGGTTCTGCTTAAGAGCTTCAACCGAGCCCTGAACATCTGCCTTTACAATGATATTGAGGTCCTTGAGCTCGCCTGCTTCAAGAGTTGAGAAGAGAGTATCAAGAGTAACCTTCTTATATGCATTGAACTGCTCATCCTTGAGCTTCTGCTTTCTCTGTTCAACAAGCTCTCTTGCAAGCTTTTCATCGGAAACTGCATCAAAAGCATCGCCTGCCTTGGGAACCTCTGCAAGTCCCATTACCTCAACAGGGATAGAGGGACCGGCATCCTTGACTCTTCTGCCTGTGTAGTCAGTCATAACTCTGACCTTACCTACCGAAGTACCGGCAACAACAATGTCACCGTTATTAAGAGTACCGTTCTGAACAAGAAGTGTTGCAACGGGGCCCTTACCCTTATCGAGTCTTGCTTCAATAACAACACCCTTAGCGGCTCTGTTGGGATTAGCCTTAAGCTCCTTCATTTCTGCAATAAGAAGAATTGACTCAAGAAGCTTATCTATATTCATATGAGTTTTTGCGGATACGGGAACACAGATTGTTTCACCGCCCCATTCTTCGGGAACAAGACCGTGCTCTGTGAGCTGCTGCATAATCTTATCGGGAGAAGCATCGGGCTTATCCATCTTATTAATTGCAACAATAACAGTAACCTCTGCTGCTCTTGCATGGTTAATAGCCTCAATGGTCTGGGGCATAATACCGTCATCAGCAGCAACAACTAAAACTGCAATATCTGTAGCCTTTGCACCTCTTGCACGCATTTCTGTGAATGCTGCGTGACCGGGAGTGTCAAGGAATGTGATTTCATCGCCGCCGAGAGAAACTCTGTATGCACCGATGTGCTGTGTGATACCGCCTGATTCCGTTGCTGTTACGGATGTGTTTCTGATAGCATCAAGAAGTGAGGTCTTACCGTGGTCAACATGTCCCATAACACAAACAACGGGGCTTCTTGTTTCAAGAGCGCTTTCATCATCCTCGGTGGCATCAATAATTCTGTCTTCAATAGTAACAACAACCTCTTTTTCAACCTTGGCGCCAAGCTCTGTTGCAACAATTTCTGCTGTATCATAATCTATTGTTTCATTGATACCTGCCATTATGCCGTAGGTGAAAAGCTTTTTGATAACCTCAGAAGCTGTCATCTTAAGAGCAGAAGCAAGCTCGCCTACAGTGATTTCATCACCGATGGTAATAACTATCTGACGCTTTGCTCTTTCCTCCGCAATTCTCTTGAGTCTTTCGCTCTCAGTTTCCTTGCGGTGCGCTCTTGTTCCCTGCTTTTTGTTGTACTGCTGGGACTTCTGCTTTATCTTCTGCTTACGGGTATCCGTATCTCTTTCGTTAACGGAAGCCGCGGAAAGATTTTCATACTTTTCGTTGTACTTATCAAGCTCAACGCCCTCGGCACGGGTATTGACTGTTTTTCTGTCACCCTTTGTTCTTGACTGAATAAAGGTGTCATCGCCCTTGTTTTCCTTTTTCTTGAAAGGCTTATCGTTATGATTAGCAGGCTTTACATCGTTTCTGGGAGCATTGTCCTTCTTTTCGCCTTTTCTGTTGTCAGGTCTTGTATCCTTAGCGGGAGCCTTTTCGTTTTTCTTCTCCTGCCTGTTTTCAGGCTTTCTTTCAGACTTATTTTCTGTTTTCTCAGCCTTTTCAGCCTTTTCAGCCTTTTCAGCCTTTACTGTCTTTTCAGCTTTTTCTTCCTGAGCCTTAACTTCTTCCTTGGTTTCAGCCTCCGGCTTTTTCATATTGAAGAAAGCATCAAAATTTTTCACGCTGTTTTCCTGCGTAAAATGATCAAAAATTATATCGAGTTCATCAGTTGTGAGAGATGTCTGCGATTTTTTCGCTGTGTCGGAAAAATTCTTAAGAAGCTCAACAACAGCGTTGCTCTTGACATCAAAATCTTTTGCGACCTCATGTACTTTATACTTTACAACCATCTACTAAACCCTCCTGTTAGACTGTTTTCTCTATTGCCTTTGCGAAGCCTTCATCCTCTACCGCATAAATACAGCAGCGTTTTCCGATTGAAGCACCCACTGTATCGGAGGTGTCTTCAAGCGTAATCACCTTGCCGTTAAAATCTGCGGCTTCCAATTCTCTTAAATGACGGGGAGAGGCATCCTTTGTCAGCACGATAAGCCTTGCTTTTCCTTTTCTTACCGATTGAAAAACCATATCGTGACCTACACTGAGTTTGCCTGCCTTACGGCATATTCCCAAAAGTGAAAGCGTTTTATTCATCTGAAAGCTCCTTGGAAAGTCTTTCATAAACCTCTTCGGGGATTGAGCACTCAAAGGCTCTTTCGAGTCTTTTTGCCTTAACGGCACTGTTAAGGCATTTTACATCGTGACACACATATGCCCCTCTGCCGTTTTTCTTACCCGTAAGGTCAACGCTTATTTCTCCCTCGGGAGATTTAACTATACGCACAAGCTCTTTTTTAGGCTTCATTTCATTACAGCCCGTGCATTTTCTCATAGGGATTTTTCTCTGCTGCATTTTTATCAGCTCCTCTTAAAGCTGTATCATTGACTGATAGTCACCGTATAAGGGCTTAATATCTATTTTCCAGCCGGTAAGTCTTGCTGCAAGTCTTGCATTCTGACCTTTGTTGCCGATTGCAAGGGACAGCTGTGCTTCGGGAACGGTTACTCTGCAGGAACGGGCAGCTTCATCAAGAATCTCAACGCTTACGATTTCTGCGGGAGCTAAAGCCGCGCCGATGTATTCCTTGGGATCCTCGCTGTATTTAACAATATCAATCTTCTCACCGCCGAGCATTTCGATGATGGTGTTTACTCTCGCACCTCTGGGACCTATGCATGAGCCGATAGCATCAACATTTTCATCCTTGCTGTATACGGCAATCTTCGTTCTTGAGCCTGCTTCTCTTGAAACAGATTTGATTTCAACAGAGCCGTCATAAATTTCGGGAACTTCCTGTTCAAACAATCTCTTTACAAGTCCTGTATGATTTCTTGAAATCATAATTTTGGGGCCTTTTTCGGTGCTTTTTACATCAACAATGTAAATTTTAACAAAATCACCTACATTGAGCTTTTCACCGGGAATCTGCTCTTTCTTGGGAAGAAGTGTTTCTGACTTTGAAATTTCAACCGTAGCATCGCCTGTAACAGGGTCAACATTTGTTACCTTTGCTGTTACAATCTCTCTGTTCTTCTGCTGGAACTGCTGAAGAACCTGCTCGTGCTCAATTTCTCTGACACCCTGACGGACAGTGTGCTTAACTGTCTGAGCCGCAATTCTTCCGAGATTTGCAATCTGCAGGGGAATATCAATAACATCGCCCACAAAAGCACCATGCTTGTATTCCTGAGCATCCTCAACCAGAATTTCTATGGCATCATCATAAACCTCATCAACAACGGTTTTTCTCATATAGATCTTAAGCTCATAATCCTTCTTGTCGATTTCGCAGTAAATACCTTCCTTTACTCCGAATTCCTTTCTTGCGGCAACTGCAACTGCGTTACAGATTTTTTCGCAGAGCAGATCCTCGGAAATACCCTTTTCCTTCTGGAAAAGCATTATTGCATTACTTAATTCCTTGTTCATTTTTAACAATACAGTCCTTTCTTACTCATTATGTATAATATGATTATTCTTCACAGTCAAAATCATCAAGCTTTATGCTTGAATACTGCTGTTTTTCAAAGCTGTGAACGCTGCCGTCTGCAAAACGGACACTGACAACACCGTTTTCAAAGCCCTCCAAAACACATTTATGCAGTTTTACGCCCTCAAAAGCCTGGCGGAGCTTAAGTATAACCTTTGCACCCATATATCTCTCAAAATGGAAATCTCTTACAAGCTCTCTTTCAATACCGGGAGAGGATATCTGAAGATTATAGCTCTGTTCGATAGGGTCAAGCTCATCAAGCGGAGCATCTATTGCATCATTCATAGCTACACAGTCATCAATACCTATGCCGCCTTCCTTATCTATTATGATACGCAGATACCAGTTCGCCCCCTCTTTAAGGAATTTTACATCCCAGAGTATCAAGCCTATGCTCTCTGCAATAGGCTGAGCAAGCTCCCAGACAACACTTACCGTATTTTTGCGTTTCTCTGCCAAAAAGCATTCCTCCTGAAGTCAATTTTACTGAAAATTTTGCCCAAGCAAAACAAAAGAGCGGGTTGCCCCACTCAATGTCAAACTAATACACTCGTATACTAACACAGCAAAAAAGAAAAATCAAGTATTTTTTCTTATTTTTATCAAAAAAAGCGTTTCACACTTGAAATTCCGATTGTATATTGATAGAATTAATCAGAAATTATATTGAGAGGTGTATATAATGATATATAAATATAAAACAAAGGGCGTTTGTGCCTCAAGCATAGAAATAGACTATGATGAAAGCACCGATATTATAAACAAGGTAAAATTCTTCGGTGGCTGCTCCGGCAACACTCAGGGTGTTGCAGCACTCATTAAAGGAATGAAGGCAGACGAAGCAATTTCCAGACTTGACGGAATCCGCTGCGGCTTCAAGGGCACCTCCTGCCCCGACCAGCTTGCAAAGGCACTCCGGGAAATAAAGGGGTAAATAACAATGGCAGTTATACTTGCCTCGGGCTCTCCGAGAAGAAAAGAGCTTATGAACCATATAACAGATAAATTTTCGGTAATAGTGTCTGATGCCGATGAAAGCCTTCCCGAGGGAGAAAGCGTTGAGGAAACGGTAAAGAATCTTGCTCTTGCAAAGGCAAAGGCAGTAAAAAGCAAATGCACAGAAACAGACATAATAATTGCGGCAGACACGGTAGTTGCCTGCGACGGCAAAATACTCGGTAAGCCCTGTAATGCACAGGAAGCGTTTACAATGCTCAAAAGCCTTTCGGGCAGAACTCATGCGGTATATACGGGTGTTTGCATAACAAAGGGCAGTCAGACAGAAGTATTTGCACAGAAAACCCTTGTTGAATTCTATGAGCTTTCCGATGAGGAGATAAATGCATATATTGCCACGGGTGATCCCTTTGACAAGGCAGGCGGCTACGGTATTCAGAGCAAGGGAGCAATACTTGTGAGGGGCATTGTGGGGGACTATTTCAATGTTGTGGGCTTCCCCGTTGCCGAGATTCACCGCAGAATGAAAAGCTTTACCGAATGAAACCCTTACAACAGGTGAAGGCTTGGCTTTTCCCGAATGTTTGTCCCGTCTGCTCACAGATAATAAAGGCAGATAAGCTGCTGTGCGAAAAATGCTCCGCACTTTTAGTGTATCCCTCACAAAAGAAAGGTGCATGTAAAATATGTTCATTTTCAAAGGAGCTTTGCCCTTGCAGAAAATATATTCACTACAGCCGCTTCTCAGCTCCGTTTCGTTTTGAGGGAGAAGTCCGCCGAGCCTTACACAGAATAAAATTCAGGAACAAAACAGATAAAATCGAAGCCTTTGCACGGCTTACCGCAAACAGCATAATCCAAAGAGGAATTGACAAAACAACCGATTTTGTTACCTTTATCCCGATGTCAGAGGCTTCCTTTGCCCAAAGAGGCTATAATCAGGCACAGCTTCTGGCTCAAAGGGTAAGTCAATACATAAATAAACCGTGCTTACCTGTTCTGTTAAAGCTCCGCGAAACACCTACTCAGCATTCTCTGCCCCTACACAGGCGAAGAGGAAATCTTTTAGGCGCATTTGAGGTTTTCCCTGAGGATGCAGACAAGATAAACGGTAAGCGGATTTTAGTAATTGACGATATCGTAACAGGCGGTATGACAATGAATGAAGCGGCGAAAACACTTCTTATTTTCGGAGCAGAAGATGTATACTGTGCAGCCGTTGCCTTTTCACCGCCGGCTGTAAATAAGAAAAAAAGAAAATAATTTGTTATTTTTTATTTCTCCTTGCAAAATTTTCTTGATTATATTTTTTCTTTATGCTAATATAATGTTATCTCTAATCTCAAAAAAGGAGTTTTGGAAATGAAAAGATTAACAAAAATCACAGCAATCGTACTCACCGTTATTATGTGTATGAGCTTTGCTGCTCCTGCTTTCGCAGCAGATGCAGATGCATACACCATAACAAACCCCTATGCAAATGTTAACTGGGACACGGCAGACACATATAAAACTGCTCTTCACTCCCACACAAACGCTTCTGACGGCAGAATGAATCTTAAAAAATCCATTGAACGCCATGTTGAAGCAGGCTTTGATATTGTTGCTATCACAGACCACGGTACTGTAAACTATGACTGGGGCACAGAAAATGTAAACTCACTTGTTTACGGTGTTATGTCACTTATCGGTAAGAGCGAGGGTGACCTTGTTTACCTCGGCAGCGAAGGCACATTCGATAACGGCACTGCATACACCTATGCAAAGGCTGAAAACGGCGATGACTATCTCACTCTTGCATCAGGTAAAAAGGTGCTCAGAGTTCCCTTCGGCAACGAGCAGAATGCTCTTTCCGCAAATGCCCATGTAAACAGCTGGTTTGCTGATTTCACACAGAATATGCTCACAACCTATATTGATGCCGTAAGAGGTGTTGACAAAAAGGGCGGTGTCAGTGTAATCAACCATCCCGGTGAATACACAAAGGCAAGATACGAAATCTATTCCTCCGAGGCTTATAACGAGGATAACGCTTCTTACAACTACTATATCAACAAGTTCGCTTCCCTTATTGACAAATATGATTCCTGTATCGGTATTGATATGAACTCAAAGGGTGACGGCAGAACCCGTTGGGACAGAATTCTCTGGGATAATCTTCTCACAAGATTTGCGGCTAACGGCGAAAATGTTTACGGTATTGCTTCAAGTGACGCTCATGCACTCGATGTTATAGACACCGGCTTTGTTCTTGCTCTTATGGAGGAACAGACATCAGAAGCTTTGAAGAAGTGCCTTGAAAACGGTGAGTTCTTTGCAGGGAGCCACTGCATCGGTAACCCCGATGAGCTTGCTGAAATCGCAGCAGCACTCAAGGAATTCTACGGTGAAACCGAGCTTTACAACAAGGTAAACTATATGGCAACTGAAATGTATGCAAAGGTAGAAGCTATTGAAAACGGCGAGCTCGATGCTGATGAAGATATCGGCATGGAATACGATACCCGTGATGCAAACGGTTATGCTGTTTTGGCAGATCCCAGAATTTCCTCAATCACAGTTGACGACAGTGAAAACACAATCACAGTAACAGCAACAGATTCTCTTATCATCCGTTGGATTTCCGGCGGTGAGCTTATTGACACTCTCAAGATTGAAAACGGCACATCAACTATTGACCTTGACGATTATGCAGATGTTCTCGGTGACTATGTAAGAGCAGAGGTTTTCGGTGAAGGCGGTATCGTTTATACTCAGGCGTTCCTTCTCAATGCCGAAGCAAAGGCAGGCACAGCAGATGTTGTTGACAAGGGCTTTATTGACCTCGGTATTCTTGACTGCCTCTTCGCAATCTTCAAAAACTGGATTGACATTCTCGGCAGAATGATGTAATTATAATCTGAAATTTAAAGGCGGTACAAATCCTGTACCGCCTTTTTTGTGCACAATACAACAAAATACATCCATTTATTTGAGTATTTTGTAGAAAATAATTAATTCAATGGCAAAAATATGGCAAAAACTATTGACAAAGCCATTTTTTTTATGTATGCTAATTTTGTTTCACAGTAAAAAAGGATTAATTATGAAATCATCTCTCCCGAAACACAAGTATTTACAGTTCACCGATGAGGCATTAACAAAGCTTGCCCAGTCAGGTGATGAAGCTGCCGCATCTGTTATTCTTGACAGATACCGTTCCTTCGTAAAAGCAATTTCTTCAAACTATTTCAGTGCTTCGCTTGAACCCGATGACATCGCACAGGAGGGCATGCTTGCCATTCTCAGTGCAGTTTATTCTTTTTCACAGGAAAGAAACGCTGCTTTCAGAAGCTTTGCATCTGTTTGTGTAAACAACCGTCTGAAAACCCTTGTAAAAGCCTACGGTTCAAACAAACACAAGCCTCTCAATGATTATGTTCCCATTGATGATGTTGAGCTGACAAGTGAATATGATCCCGAACAGCTTTTCATTTTTAATGAAGATGCAAAATCTTTGATGCTGTTTATAAAAAGCCATCTCTCAAAAATGGAAAACGAGGTTTTAAGCTTTTATATTCTGGGATTGGATTACCGCTCTATTGCAAAAGAATGTGAAACCTCAGAAAAGGCGGTAAACAATGCAATGCAGCGCATCAGAGCAAAAATAAAAAAGGCTCTGAATGAAAATCGTTCATAGCAGCAAAGGCTGTTTATGATAAAGCCTGAGATAAGGCAAATTTATTTTAGCGAGGTAGCAAAATGTACGAAGACAAAACACTTACTTGTAAGGAATGCGGCAACGAGTTCGTATTCACAGCAGGCGAACAGGAATTCTATGCAGAAAAAGGTTTCGTAAACGAACCCCAGCGTTGCAAGGAATGCCGTAATGCCCGCAAGCAGGCAGCAAAAGGCGAAAGAGAATTTTTCGTAACCACATGCAGCGAATGTGGCGGCGAAGCAAAGGTTCCCTTCAAGCCCCGTGATGACAGAGCTGTTCTCTGCTCTGACTGCTATGCAAAATCAAAGGCTTAATATTGATTACTTAAAAATTTGATATATTGCCGATGCGGCTGTAAAAAACGAAAGTTTTTTACAGCCGCAGTTTTATTCGCCTGACAGCAAGTGATATTGCTTCGCAGTGATATTTACCTTACGGCAAGTGCTATTGACCTTCGGTCAGTTTCTTGCGAATAAAATACCACTGAAGCCGTAAGGCTTCAATATCACTATTGCTGAAAGCAATAATACCACTCTACCTGAAAGGCAGAATAACACTTGAAAATCAAAAAATTGAGAACAAAACAGCACAGTATGTGCAACAGGATTGGTTACAGTTTTGTATTGTGCAATTCCCTCGTATTTTGCAGAAACTACAGCTAAGCTTGTAGGAAACGATGGCCACATCGTTCCGTCTGAGGCAAATTCTATCTTTGCAAAAAAAAACATAAAAATCACCATAAAATAAAATATCTGCTGATAAAGTTACACTTCCCAAAACGGAACGATGTGGGCATCGTTCCCTACAAAGCTAAACAATCACTGCTGCCAAAAATATAAAATTTCTGCTGACAGAAAAAACAGAGGATGCGAAAACATCCTCTGTTGCTGTGCTTATCAAAAAACACATATTCAATTATAACTCACCCTTGAGAACCTTGCCGGATTTGATATCAAAAACAAATTCTTTAACCTCTGAATTATCGTCAATAAGGATTTTTATAACTGTTTTATCAACATATTCAGCGGCGAGGATTTTTTCGTTTGTCTTTTTGAGATACTTTCTTAATAATGCTCTCTGTTCTTCATCATAATCGCCTGCGTTGTCTGATACAAACAGAACATTACCGCACAGATTATTGATTTTTGCAAGGAGCTTTTTCTGTTCAAGGGTAAACTTGAGATTATTGTTTCTCAGGAAGAACACATCGGGGTCGTTCATAAACACTCTGCCGTTGAGATGACGGCGGAAAATGGAGTTGTTGATAGCTGACTGTGCGCTGAGCATTTCGTTTGCAACATGGATGTGATTGTATATCTTGCCCTTATATGTGAGGTCTACATCACAGCTTATTCTGCACGCATCACAAACGCCTATTGCAGCACTCATAGGAATACCGCAACCTAAAAGAAGCTTGTCACCTACACATTCTCTTAAGAATGCCATTGCCTCGTGCATAATTTCACCGCGGCTCTTACCGTGTCTGGGAGTAAGACACTCACTGTAAAGGAAGTCGAGCTTTACCATATCATAGCCCCATTCATTGATAACAACATCAAAAACATGCTTGATATATTCTCTTGCGCCCTCATTATAGAAATCAAGTGTATATGCACCGCCCCATGCGATACAGCCAAGCTGCGGCTTGCCATTTTCGGTCTTTATAAGCCAGTCGGGATGCTCCTTTGCAACCCTTGATACCTTCTGACAGCTGAAGGGTGCGAGCCATATACCTGCCTTATAGCCCTTTTCGTGAATCTTATCGGCAATATATTTCATTCCGTTGGGGAACTTTTTGGGATTGGGATCAAGCCAGTCACCTACAAAAGGCTCGTAGCCGTCATCAATCTGGAAAATTGAAACATCATCCTTTGCGAAATCAAGTCCGTTAAGGTCACGGATAATTATATCCTCTGTGATATTCTGGAAATAGTTATACCATGAAGTATAACCGCTCATTTCACCCATTCTGGTTTCGGGCATATCGAAAAGTGCAAAATACTTATCAAACACTTCATCATATGTGCCTTCAAAGAAAACTATATCAAAAATCTGTAAGGGAGCAGTTACCTTTTTGCCGGCAACATCCTTGCAGAAGGAGAAATAGTTTTCATTCATTTTTACCTTATAATAGGTATAGCCTGTCTTTTCACAAAGTGAGCCCCATAACTTTACATTTTCGCCGTTTCTGACATATGTGTAGCTGTGGCTGTGAAATTCACCGGGCTTCTCGGAATAGGAAACAATCTTTTCATCACTTGTAAGACTTGCATAGTGCTTAAGATATTCTGTGATATGAGAAAGCTTGATAACACCTTTCATTACATCATCAGCCTTAAATTCTCTTGACTTTGTCCAGGACTGATAGCCGTTTGCAAAGAAGTGGTCATTTGCCTTGAATGTAAAGGGAAACTCAACACGGAAATCAACAAGCTCAAAATCACGCTTGGGATTGAGTATTACGGAAAATCTTTCGGGAGTATCAACAACCTCGAGAGAATAAAGCACATTATCCGTTGCGCTTGAAACAACAGTTGTTCCGTTTACCTTGTAGCTTATAACAAATTTTTTATCCATATTATATCTCCTGTTTTATTAATATATAGTAAATTGCTCGCGAAGTGAGCATTTTGGCTTATATCAAGAAACACCTTTCCCCCAAGAGTGGGGGTAGGGGGTTGATAAATCATAAGATTTTTTCTTATTTCTGTGTATATTTTTCCACTGCCGCACGCAACTTTTCAATGCTTTCTTCTCTTGTTGCCCAGCTTGAGCAGAAACGGACTGCAGAACGCTTTTCGTCTACCCGCTTCCAGAATTCAAATGAAAATTCTTCGGATAATTTTTCCTGAAGACTATCCTCAATTATCGGGAAAAGCTGATTTGTGGGAGAATTATAAAGGAAGTCAAAGCCCGCATTTTCAAAAATATCATGAATTTCATCAGCACACTTCATAGCGTGAGCGGAAATTTCAAGATAAAGTCCGTCTGTGAAAAGCTCACCGAACTGAACACCGAGAAGTCTTCCCTTTGAAAGCATTGCACCCGCACGCTTCATCATATTACGGAAATCCTTTTTTATAGCGTCATTCTTTATAACAACAGCCTCACCGAAAAGAAGTCCCGCTTTTGTACCGCCGATATAGAACACATCGCATAATTTGGCAAGGTCAGAAAGTGTTACATCCGTATTTTTATTTGCAAGAGAATAAATAAGTCTTGCACCGTCAACAAAGAAAATAAGTGAATGCTTATCGCATACCTTTCTTAATTCAAGAAGTTCATCCTTTGTGTAGAGCATACCGCTTTCGGTAGGCTGGGAAATATAGAGCATTGCAGGCTGAACAATATGCTCCTTGGTTACATCTGCCCAGTATTCGCAGCAATAATTATCCAGGTCTTCGGCTGTCATTTTTCCGTCAGTGGTGGGAAGAGCAAGAACCTTATGTCCCGTTGCTTCTATAGCACCGGCTTCATGCACATTGATGTGTCCGCTTTCAACACAGACAACTCCCTGATAAGGACGAAGCGAGCTTGAAATAACAAGAGCATTTGTCTGAGTGCCGCCCACAAGAAAATGTACATCAGCATCGGGTGCCTTACAGGCATCCTTTATGAGCTGCTTTGCCTTTTGGCAGTATTCATCCTCACCGTAGCCCGCGGTCTGCTCCATATTTGTCTTAACAAGAGCCTCTAAAATTTTGGGATGTGTACCCTCAAGATAATCACAGTCAAATTTAATCATTTTTATTCTCCTAAATTAATATGTATTTCATCATCATTACCCGTTCTTGTGTTTACAAGGAACGGCTCTGCAAGCTCAGCCACACTGTGCATCCCCTTAATAATAAAGGACACATCCTTGCCGATAAGCCGCAAAAGAGCATCTGCTCTCAGACATACTCCGTAAAAGACCTTGTATGCAGGATCATTTCGGGTAAACGGAGGATTACCGGGTATAATTCCCTCAAGCACATCGAAAAGCAGATCTATGGCAAGCTTTCCTTTCAGCTGCTTTTTCTCCTCCTTGGTAAGTTTGCAATACTTCCCTGCCAAGCGTGACAGAGTGAGCATTTTTATTTTCATAAGCCTCTTAAAGGCAAACTTTATAATTTTTCTCGGTCTGGAATTGTTGAATTTCTCAACGAATTTAACAATTGAAGGTAATTTTAATTTTGTAAAAATCTTAGTAAGCCAAACAATAATTTTCTTATGCTTATAAAACTTATCAACAGGCAGAACACTTCTTGCCTTGTCAAGGAACTTATCCCAGTCCTTATAAACAAGCGGCAGCAGACTTTCAAGAAGTCCAACAAAATTCAACGAATACCTGTATTCATATGCCTTTTTGCCGTCAAGGTCAGTACCCTTGATTTTGTCAATCTCAATGCTCGTGATATCACAGGTGTTTTTATCTTTATCAATAACAACCTTCCGCATCTTACCCCTTGCGGCAACAAGCGCGGTTGTTGCTATATCGTAAAAGGTCTTCCCCTCTGCATTTTCATATTTTTTTATGCCGTGAATATGTGTATGCCCCGTAAAAATCAGCTTTACATCGTATTTACACATAAGCTCGCGTAATTGACGGTAGCCGCCGAACATTTCAAATTCAACTATTCTTTCATAAACCTCCCACGGAGGCAGCACGGGGTGATGCACGGCAAGTAAAATTATTTCATCGGCTTTTTTTGCCTTAACAATTTCTTCTTCGAGCCACTTGAAGCCGTCCTCAAACAGTCCGCAATGGCTTCTGCCGTTGCCGTTATCGTTTATTGCAATAAGACGGTAGCCTTTCTGCAATTCAACAGAATATGAGCCGCTTTTATGCACACTTGAAGCAGAGGACGGTCCGAAATTGTAATACAAAGACAAAAGCTCATCCTTATACACACCCTCGGCTTTTGAGGTGGAGTGCTTACCGTAATAGGTTGCCTTAAAAAAGTTTTCATCTTTTCCGTTGCCGTTATAGTCATGCGTTGCGGTTGTGACATAAACCTTTTTGCCGGCATCAACCAATTTTCCGAGAAGCTTCCTGAAGCCCTCATGCCCTACTTTCTCACCGCAGTTTACAAGATCCCCCGTGATAAGCACATTATCGGTTTGGTTATCTTCAATTATCTTATCAAAAAATGTTTCAATTATTTCGGGAGAAAGCTTAAGAGCAATCTGGTCGCCTCTTTCGCGGCTGTTTATCGGCTCGCCCTCTTCCCAGAGCTCTTTTGCCACAAAGTGTGTATCTGTCAAAACATACAAATTAAGTTTTTGGGCCACCTTAATTCCCCCTTACCGATTTATTATATATAAAATATTATTAAAGGTAAAGACAAAACACAAAAAATTTACATTATTTAACAATAATATTAAAAAAATTTTTATAAACAATACTATTGCACACTCAAGTCAGGAAGTAAAAACAGAATGACAAATATTTACCTGTAATACTTAAGGTAAAGTGTGTGCAGAATATAAATGCAAACAAAAACGAAACTTTTTGCAAAAGGAGTGAAACAAAATGACAGGTAGCAATTCAAGTTTAGTTCCCGAAGCAAGAGAAGCTCTCAACAAGTTCAAGATGGAAGCTGCTTCTGAAGTAGGTGTAAACCTCAAGCAGGGTTACAACGGTGATCTTACTGCCCGTCAGGCAGGCTCTATCGGCGGCCAGATGGTAAAAAAGATGATCAAGGCTTATGAAGACGGTATGAAGTAATTATTCTAATCAAGGATATTGTTTCATCATAGAAAAAAGGACAACTGCTTTCGGGTAGCTGTCCTTGATTTTTTTATTTTTCCGACACATTTTCCGTCTGTGTCTTTTCTGCCACTAAATATTGTGTAAAATCAACAATAAAAGCAAAACCGATTTATATTCTTTTTACCTCGACAATTTAACAAAATTATGTTAATATTTTGTTTACAATAATTACAGAGGAAGAGTTAAATTTTATGAAAGCATCAGAAAGCATCAAAAACTTCAAACCCTCGCTTCGTATGTATGCCAATTTTGCAGCGCGTAACATCAAAAAAATATGCGCTGAAATAGGTCCCAGAGAAGCCGGAACCCAGGCTGAGCTTGACGCTCAGAACTACATAGCAGCTCAGGTCGGTAATGCAGCCGACGAAGTAAAGCAGGAAGCCTTCAAGGTAGCTCCCCGTGCGTTACTGTCATGGCTGAGATATTCAGGTATATTACTTGTTGTTGCAGCTATAGTGTATATCGTAAACATATTTGTCGCAAAAGATGTGCTTTATGCACCTTTCGTTGCAATCGCAATCTGCGCAGTAATTCTCTATATGATTTTCGGTGAATTTCTTTTCTATAAGGAAGCTATTGACTTTGCCCTTCCCAAAGCTACCTCGCATAACACATATTGCGTGAGAAAAGCAGCGGGCGAAACAAAGCGCCGTATCATTATAGGCGGTCACTCCGACTCATCCATTGAATGGAGATACACTCACCTCGGCGGTGCGCCTCTTATGTATTTCTCATACATTTACCCCGTAATAGGTCTTGCCTATCTTATTGTAATCACAGTAATTCAGCTTGTACAGGGTGAAATCAACCCCACTCTTATATGGATAAACTGTGCATTTGTTCCCGCAGGCGTAATGCTTATCTTTGCTCTTAACTACAAAATCTGTGTTGAAGGCGCAAACGATAACCTCACAGGCTGTATGGCAGCTGCCGCAGTTATCAAATTCCTTGGTGACAATGATATAAGATTTGAAAACACAGAGGTAGTTGCTTTGTTCTCAGGCGCAGAAGAATCCGGTCTTCGCGGTGCAAAGGCAGCAGCAAAGCTTCACAAGGATGAATTCAAGGAATGTGAAACAATGTTCCTTGCTATAGACACTCTCACGGACTATGAGGATATGGCTATCTACTCAAAGGATATGTCATTTATGGTTTCCCATGATAAGAGAGTGTGCAATCTTCTCAAGAAAGCATCTGCAAATGCAGATATTGACCTTAAATTCTCCGCAGTATTTGCAGGCGCCTCCGATGCTGCAGCAATGACTCAGGCAGGAATTCCCTCCACCTGTCTTGCAGCTATGAACCCCGGCCCCCCCAAATATTATCACACAAGAGATGACAAGCCCGATATCCTCAATCTCAGAACTATCGAAAAAGGCGTTGAAATTGCTCTCGAAACAGTATTCCTTTTCGATGAAAAAGGTCTTTGTGATAATTACGATTAATTATTTTTCAAAAATACCGTCATTCTTCCCGTTTGGCGGTATTTTTTTCTTGCAAAATCAAAATCTTTCTGTTATACTGTATTTTGTATTGATAACATTTAAAAAGGAGTTTTTCTATTATGAAAAAGTCATTCAGAACCTTAATCGCAATCGCAGTTGTATTTATGATGGTATTTTCTCTTTCATCCTGCTCCATCTTCCAGGCTATGAGAGATGCTCAGAACAATGTTGAAGAAACAACCATCCATGCAGATCCCGCAGAAAATGAGATTATTTCCACTTTCAATAAGTATCTTTCAAACAGCACATCCGCTGCAACAGCTATCAACTGGTCCTCCTCCTACGATGCAGGCGGCGTAAAGGTGTTAAATACAGACGGTGAAGAAGCAGGCATTCTTGATGATGCAGCTTCTCAGATAAAAAACTTTATTATGTCCTCAAATCCCGGTTCAGCAGACGGCACTCTTGAGAACAACGATATCACAGATTCTCTTCTTGCTGTTATTGATGAAGCTTCTGTTCTTAATTTCACATATGAAAGAAACTATGCAACAGAAAATGTTACTGATGAAGACGGTCACGAGGTAACAGATGAAAACGGCAACACAGTTACCGTTGAATATGTAAGCGACAACCTTCTTGACCTCGTTCTCAATTATTATGAAGACAAGGCAGTAAACGAAGCAGAGGAAACAACTGCCGAAGAAACAACAGCTGAAGAAACAACTGCAGAGGAAACAACTGCAGAGGAAACAACAGCAGAGGAAACAACAGCTGAGGAAACAACTGCTGAAGAAACAACAGAAGAAGAAACAACAAGAATTTATGCAGATGATGCAACAATCGAAGGCATTTTCGGTTCTCTCAAGGATAAGGAAGCTGTTATTGCTCAGTTTGACTGCGTAAAGGACTACCTCGTTCTCAACGACTATTCAATCGAATACACAGATTGTTCAGTTAAGTCTGAAATGGATCTTGAAAATGAACAGCTTAATTTCGTAACCTTCACAAAGAATATGGTTGTTACAGCATCTGTAACAGGTGTCGGTTCACTTGAAAAGTACGGTGAGCTTACTGTTACCCTCAATCTCACACAGACAACTAACTACAATTTTGATTACACAGTTGAAGAAGTTGCTGAATAATCAATAAACACGCTTTTTCCAAGGGGATGTAAAAACAAAAGTTTTTTACATCCCCTTGTTTTTTTGCCTAATTTTTATTAAATATATATTGTAATAAATTAAAAATTGTTGTAAAATATTATTAATTCTGTTCAGAAAAGGAAGTGATGTTTTGGCGCAGACCTACAGCGTTACTTTAGAAAAGGTTATCAAGGATAACTTTCTTGAAATAATTTCAACGCCTAAAGATCCGTCGCAATTATATCTCACCTCAAAGGATGTAAACCGTCCGGGACTTATACTTGCAGGTTATGATGATTTTTTTGACCCGACAAGAATTCAGTTTTTAGGACTTACGGAATTCGGTTATCTCAATTCTCTGCCTCCTCAGAGAAGACTCGAATGTATTGAGCATTTTTTTGAAAAGCAGCCAACCTGTGTTATAATCACTCGCGGACTTGAGCCTATGGAAGAGCTTGTTCCGCTTGCTATAAAATACAAAACTCCCGTGCTGCGCTCCTCAGACAGTACTTCGGGATGTATGTCAACACTTATTTCCTATCTCGGTGTTGAGCTTGCAGACAGAATTACACGGCACGGCGTTTTAGTGGAAGTGTACGGTGAAGGTATACTTATAATCGGTGATTCGGGTGTAGGTAAAAGTGAAACGGCAGTTGAGCTTATAAACAGAGGTCACCGCCTCATTGCAGATGATGCCGTTGAAATAAGAAAGGTTTCATCAAAAAGCCTTGTCGGCACAGCACCTGATAATATCCGTCATTTCCTTGAGATACGCGGTGTTGGCATAATAAATGCCCGTAATATCTTCGGTATGGGTGCCGTTAAGATGACTGAAAAAATAGATATGATAATAAAGCTGGAACTCTGGAACGAAGAAAAGGTTTATGACAGAATGGGACTTGAAGAGGAATATATGGAGGTTCTCGGAATAAAGGTTCCCGTTACAACAGTTCCCGTAAAGCCGGGCAGAAATCTCGCAATCATAATCGAATCTGCGGCTATGAATAACCGCCAGAAGCGAATGGGCTATAATGCTACAAAGGAGCTTATGCAGAAGCTCGGTATGGTTGATGATTTTGAAGACGATTCCCAACAGCAAAATAATGTGCTTGAAGTATGGCACTAAAAAAGAGAAAAAAATTCAAGTAATAATATTCGGAGGAATAATAATATGTATAGAATAGGCGTAGATCTCGGCGGAACAAACATTGCAGTCGGAATTATCGATGAAAACAACAAAATTGTGGCAAGAGCATCAAGAAAAACAAAGGCTCCCAGAGCTGCCGAGCTTATCTTTGATGATATGGCAGATGCCATAAAAGAAGCTATGGATCAGATTTACATAACCAATGCTGATGTCCTTTCAATCGGTGTCGGCACTCCCGGTTCTGTAAACAAGGGTGAAGAGCTCATTGAATTTGCAAACAACCTTGCATTCAATAATGTGCCTGCCTACAAGCTTCTCAGAGAAAGAACGGGCTTTGAAAGAGTATATTTTGATAATGATGCTAACTGTGCAGCACTCGGTGAAGCTATCGCAGGCTGCGGTCAGGGTGTTAAGAACTTTGTTATGGTAACCCTCGGCACAGGTGTTGGCAGCGGTATTATCGTAAACGGCAAGCTTGTTACAGGTATGAACTATGCAGCAGGTGAAATGGGCCATATGGTTATCCAGTTCGGCGGTCTGCAGTGTAACTGCGGCAGACGCGGATGCTGGGAAAAATATTCATCTGCAACAGCTCTTATCGCTCAGACAAAGGATGCTATGAGAGCAAACTTCAATTCTCTTATGTGGGAACTTGTTGAAAATGATATAAACAGAGTAAGCGGCAGAACTGCTTTCGAGGCTATGAGAAAGGGCGATGCTACCGCACAGGCAGTTGTTAATCAGTATGTTGCATATCTTGCCTGCGGTGTTGGTAACATCATCAACACCTTCCAGCCTGATATGGTATGTGTAGGCGGCGGTATCGGCAACGAAAAGGAAAACCTTCTCGCTCCCACACGCAAGCTCATAATAAGTGAAAGATACACAATTCATTCAAAGAAGCAGACTCAGCTTGTTTCTGCAGTGCTCGGCAATGATGCAGGTATTATCGGTGCTGCTTTACTTGACGAATGAGGTAAATAATGTTAAACGAACGGTTTTCAAGACAAATGAAAGACTTTCAGGGGGACATCTTTTTTGATGAGCCCCTGAAAAATCATTGCACCTTCAAAATAGGCGGCAATGCCGAAATTCTGTATGTACCTAAAAATGAAAAGGCGCTGATTGCAGCTGTAAATTTCAGCAAGGAAAACAACATCCCCTTTCATATACTCGGAAACGGCTCAAATGTGCTTATTTCCGATGACGGTATCAAGGGTATAACAATAAAGCTTTTTAACGGACTTACGGATCTTCTTTATCTCGGTGACGGCATAATCGCTGTCGGAGCCGGTGTTTCGCTTACAAGACTTTGCAATTTTGCTCTTGAAAAGTCACTGACAGGTCTTGAATTTGCATACGGTATTCCCGGTACTGTCGGCGGAGCTGTGTATATGAATGCGGGTGCATACGGCGGTGAAATCAAGGATGTGCTGATGTCCGTGAGAACATTCAACCCCGAAACGGGCGAGATAAAAGAAGAACCCGTGCAGAAGGTTTCACTTTCCTACCGTGACACACAGTTTATGCACACGGGGGTAATTATCACCGCGGCATATTTTAGTCTTGAAAAGGGCGAAAAAACAACCATTTCCGAAAGAATGCAGGAGCTTATGCAGAAGAGAAAAACCTCTCAACCGCTTGACTTCCCGTCGGCAGGAAGCACCTTCAAAAGACCTCCCAATGCATATGCAGCGGCTCTTATTGATCAGTGCGGACTCAAGGGCTTAACTGTGGGCGGTGCAAAGGTAAGCGAGAAGCACGCAGGCTTTGTTATCAACTTTGATAATGCAAGCTTTGACGATGTTATAACTCTTATGGAAAAAATAAAGACAATAGTATTAAAAGAACACGGTATTGAACTCACACCCGAGGTAGAAATCCTCAGATAGGTAAATATATGTCTTTTGCAAGTGATGTAAAAAATGAAATTATATCCTTTGAAAGGGATATTTGCTGTCAGAGCGCTATGAATTACGGCTTGCTCTTATTTGCAAGAAGCTTTTCAAAGGATTCAATATCCCTTCTTACGGAAAATGAAAGCGTTGCAAATGCTTTTGCAGACGCTTCTTTTTCGTTGTGCAATGAAAAAATCCCGATAAATTTAAGTGAGGCAGGGAAATATAAGGCAAGTCTGGAAAGCCGTGATACAATCAAGCGGATTTTAACGGCTCTCGGCTACGATGAAAAAAGTTTCAAGCGCAGAGTAAACTTTGCCAACATTCCTGACAGCTGCTGTTTTTCAGCCTTTGCGGCAGGTGCTTTTCTCGCATGCGGCACCGTAACCGATCCCGACAAGGAATATCACCTTGAATTTTCCCTGTCAACTAAGGGGCTGTGCGATGACCTTGTTAAAATTTTCGATGAATTTGAAATTCATCCTAAAACCACCGTGCGCGGCGGTGCATATGTTGTTTATATAAAAAACAGCAACGATATAGAGGAGCTTCTCACCCGTATGGGGGCAACCGAAACCGCAATGCAGCTTATGGGTGCAAAAATGTTCAAGGACATCAGAAACACCGTAAACCGCAAGGTGAATTTTGAAAATGCAAACATAGCAAGAACCATTGCGGCGGCAACAAAGCAGTATGAAGCAATCGCGCGGCTCGTTGAAAAAACGGGACTTGAAGCTCTGCCCGAGCAGTTAAGAGAAATTGCAAGACTCAGACTTGAGGACAGAGAAATGTCGAGCGCAGAAATCGCAAAAATGCTCCCCGAGCCTATCAGCGTTTCGGGAGTAAATCACAGATTCAGAAAACTCATAAAGATGGCAGAGGAATTAGAAAAATGAACATTTCCGAAACACTTTTTACATCGTGCCCCTCCCCCGACAACCGTTTGGAAAAGGAGATGGCAGTATATGCTCTTCTTGACACACTCGGAATTTCATACACCGGAATTGACCACGACGAAGCGGCAACAATAGAATTGTGCAAGGAAATAGAAAAGAAATTAGATACCGAAATCTGCAAAAATCTTTTTCTTTGCAACTCACAGAAAACCTCATTCTATCTCCTTTTAATGCCGGGTGACAAAAAGTTCAAGACAAAAGACCTCTCCAAGCAGATAAACTCCGCCCGTCTTTCCTTTGCGGGCGCCGAGCATATGCAAGAGCATCTCAATATCACCCCCGGCTCCGTTTCCGTTCTCGGACTTATGAACGATAAGGAAAAGGCGGTAAAGCTCCTTATAGACAAGGATTTGCTCACACAGGAGCACATCGGCTGCCACCCCTGTATAAACACAAGCACACTAAAAATAAAATTAAGCGACATAAAAGAAAAACTCCTCCCCCACCTCGGCAATGAGGCAACAATAGTTGATTTACCGGTGGTGGAATAAAACAAAAAAAATCGGCTGTATCAATCATCGCAAATTGATGTCTGACACAGCCGTCTTTTTATTCAGTTAAATTTCGGGTTAACACTTATCCAACAGTAATTCCCATCATACCGAAAAGGTTTTTGAAAATTGCGGCAAACCAATTGAAGAAGGATAAAATCTTTGTCCATAATGTGCTCTTCTGATTTGCGGGAGTGTTGTTCCAGATATCCTCTCCGGGGTTTTCCTCAGTCATTTCGGTAAGGTTGCCGAGCTCGTCATTTGTTTTGCCGTCACAAACCATAAAGCGGGGATATGTATCGTCATTGAGAGTTGTCATACCCGTACTGCGAAGGAAGGTCTGAACAAGTGCATCCTCGTGTGACCAATGGTCGTGGCTGCAGTTTTTGATAATCCACACATTATCCTTGAAAAGTGATGTTGAAAGGTCAATTTTCTTATCTGCTGAAATATAGTCACCGTAGCCGAGTGCGGTTCTTTCGTCAATATATTCCTGAGAAAGCTGTCCTCTTATAGCTGAACAGGTTGCACCGTATGTTGATTTGCTCACAGCAACAAGTCTGTCACCAACCTCATTCTGACTTTCAATGAAAGGCATTGTCTGAGTGCCGTATTTAGCAACAAAGCCGAGATGAACCCCCTTTTCCTGAGCAGCAAAGAGAATTTCTTCGGATCTTGAGGAAACCTGAGTATAATATGCATCAAGCTTTTCAATAAGTCCTGCATACTGTGTTCTCATTTCGGGATCGGCAAAAACAAAATCTCTTGCTTCTTCATAATGCTCTGCGCTGACACTCGCCCAGTAGCCGGGGAAGGTTGCATAGCCTGCAATTGCAAGCTTGGGAACAAGTCCCTCATAAATTACCTCATAAAATGCTTCCACGCTTCTGAATACGGTATCAACAACACCGGCTTCCTTGAGCATATCGTATGAAGCAAAAACAAGCTCATTAAGGAAGGGCAGCATTTCTGCGATGTCACCTGTTGCGGGTTCATCGGGATCTAAATTTTCTTCAAGGAAACGCTGTAAGCCTTCTGCATCAAGGTCAATTTTACCTCTGAAGGCATCCGTAAAAATAAGACAGCCGTTTGCAACAGAAGCATCAAACATAACATTTTTGATATAAGGCTCTTCACCGTTTTCAAGCTCTTTTACATAACTGTCAAGAAAAGCGGTTACAACAGTATTACCAAGGCATATACCGTGAATATTAACCTTCTTTGCGCCTGTTACTCTCATAACATCATTTATATACTGCCTGAACTCAGCAACAGTTTCAAGAGGAGATAAACGCCAATCATAAACAAAGGTATAATCATGGCTGTGATAAAAACCGTCCTCATGCCAGGTTTTCTTATCCCATCCGTTCTGAATTTCAAGAATATTTACAGCCTTTTTGCCGGGATCAACCTGTGTGCCGTTTGATACCTCACCGTTACAGTCAAGTGCGCTGTCATCAAAAAGAGGCACTATAGCATCATAGAAAGCATCATAATAGCCCTCATAATTGCCTGTTGTGAGTCCGACGATAAGATGAGGGAAGATAACATCCATAACGGAATCTATAAGTTGATCACTGTCACCCTCATCATCCAGAGAAACAGGCCATACAACCTTTTCACCCGAAGCATCATAAATATCGTTACCGTCACCGCGTATGCATATTGTGGGAATGTTCTCAACGGGCTCAACAAGTGCCGTCGCAGGAACAACACAGGTGAGAAGCATTAATGCAACAAGAACCAAGGATAAAACTTTTTTCATGGAAAATTCCTCCAATCTATGAACTGCAATTATTATAGCACGATATGTCGGATTTTTCAATAGATTTATAAACAACCTATGAACTATTTTTGAACAAACAAAAAAACACAATGCAAGCAAAACAGACATAATTCAGACAAAAAAAAGACACAATTCAACAACAAAAAATCGCCTGCTCTAAATTTTCAACTTATTATCCGTACAGAATACTCCACCCGAGCTGCCGCCTGTGCAGGCAACCAAAGATAAACACATAATTAATACAAGAATCAACAAAACTGATTTTTTCATAACATATTTCCTCTTTCATTTTTGTTGTTTTAAGACTGCTTCAATTATAATGTTTTTCAATGCTCAAGCCCACGCTGTCATATGCTGTTTTGTTTCCTTTTTCCGAGAAGCCATTTTACTGTTAACACAGAAACGATTATTGCCATAATATCGCCTATGACAACATGTATATAACTGAATATGTTTGCGGCATATAATATTTGAGTCATATTAAGAACCTGAGCAAGTGGAGAAATAATACATCTTGAAAAACCGTCAAAAACTGAACTTACCGAGCCGGCAAAAAGAAACAGCTCAAGATAATAAAATGCTCCTTTTTTACTTGAACAAAATCCGAGGCTTATTAAATAACAGACAATAATCTCAACAAAGCATACGGCAATGTCTGTAATATCTGCTCTCAGAGAAATGGCATCATCAAAAGTTGACGCATTTACCGACAGATAATACCCTGCTGCGGTACTGAACCTGACTGCAAAAAAACTGATACCGAAAACGAGCACTGTTATTTTTGCGTAAGCATTTTTACCAAAAATATTTCTGTTGCGAACTGAAGCAAAGGAGTTTTCGCCGTCTTGTAAAATATGCGTCTTACTGAACAGCTCTTCGTGCCTGACACTCTTTAACAGAGTAACAAGCGTAACCACAGCACCGATGAAAAATACTGCAACATAAAAATATGAAGTATCAATAAATTCACCTGTACCGAAGGAATTTATCAGCCCCACAATCATTTTAACAAAAGCCCATAAGAGCTGTTGGGCAGCAAAGCCAAAGGCATAAGCTAAAGGAAAACGCAAAAGCCTTTTATCCCTGCCATAATAAATCAAGCCGAAAATAAACATAACACCGTATGTAAAAAGCCAGATTAAAACAGGCTGAATAATATTATTCTTAAAAACGGAATCAAACTCAGGCAGTAAATCATAGAGAATGACACTTAAATAATCTCCTGCAAAGGCAAGAACAACCGCCAACACAGGAATAATAGCTTTTTTCATCTTCGACATAAACCTCACCACCATTGTCAAATTAAATTTACCATAACCCACAACTAAAATCAAAATTTACTTTTTATCACTGTTTCAGAAAACAAAAGCATCGCTTATCCTTTTACCGTTATCTCCCACTCACTCATATCACCTGTTAAACACTCAATACTGATATTACCGTCAACAATGCGGACTTTTGCCAGAATATCGGACAGGATAAGCGGGAAAGTGATATTTTCAGTTACGGGGCTGAAAGAAAGCTTTTTGTTTTCATAGTCAACCGCCATTCCCGAAGCCGCAATAAGCGTACTCCAGCTCGACATAGGTCTTGTGTAGTGATGTCCGCATTCCCAATGGTCCCAGAAGTGACCGAAACGCAACTGGTTATTGTGAATTGACTCAACCACGGTATCGGATAGTTCAGTCGCTCCGACAGAAAGTGCAAGAGCAGAAAAAGCGTAGCCTATGCCCGTCCATACAGCAGTTGTCTGACAGTTTTTGTAGGTATCTATACTTGTTTTTCTGTTTTCAGGCACGGTAGCATTAACAAGTCCCTGCTCACTGTCAAAATTGTGTCGGAAGATAAATTCAAGCACCGAACGCACTCTCTTATCGGGAATATTCCCCTCCAGTCCCGTCATTCTGAGGAACCATTCTCCGTCAAGCTGGGCAGTCATAAGAGATTCATCGGTTTCGTCATTATTTCTCCAGAGGTTGTAATACTCACCGTTGAAGAGCTTTTCTTCAAGAGATTTTTTACCTTTTTCAAGAAGAGCGCTCCATTTATCGGCGCAAGACTTATCCCCTACCGTGTGAGCAATGATTACGGCAGACTTCAGAGCAGCAAGCCAGAGCACGGCAATATATACAGGTATACCCGAAAAATTCCATGCATCGTAGGTATTACGCTTTGTATCATGATCGGGAAGACCGTCATTATCCGTGTCGAGCAGCTGCGAGGAATCCATAGCCCGTCTTACATTATCCCAGACGGAAATGAGATATTCTCTGTCACCCGTAAAAAGATAATCACGAAGCACCATAAGAACAAACTGCATATTAATATCAACTCTGTCAAAGCCGTTGTCTGAGCATTTCATATCGGGCTTGAAGCAATGATGCACTCTGCCGTCATCTCGCTGAAACTGTGCCCCCATTAACATCTGTTTTTTCTGAAGCTCGGGAAAAAGGCAGATAAGAGAAAATGATGCATGATAGGTAATATCCGTTGTATGAAGTCCGCAGTAGCCAAGCCCCTCCCACAGACCGAATTTTCCGTTTTTAAGATAAACGGAGTCTTTTATGAGCTGTGAAAGATTTGATGACCACGCATCAGGATAAATTGACGGTAAATTAGTAGAGTAAAGAAGCTCGGAAAAGGTGACAGCGGATTTAAAAATACGCTCGTAGCCTTCCTGCAAAAATATGTTTGCATCTAATGCATTTTTATAGAGATTTTCGTAATAATGCCCTATTCTTTCGCCGTCTTCAGCAAAAAGCTTCGGAAAGAACCATGTGAGAACAAAGCGGATATTTTTCTTTTCACCGGGAGCTAATTTTACTTCAGAACAAAGAGCACAGGCTCCGAAATCCTCTTTTCTTCTCTTGTCCTCATCACAGCCGAAAAATTGGATTTTTTCCTCTCTTGAAGCAGGAAAATCGGGCTTACAAAAGCGTATACGGTTGAGTATGGATTGAGCAAAAGCATATTCCGAATACTCCTCAAACAAGGCATCAAGCTCCTCATCGCTCAGCAAAGCAGGTTTTTCAGGTATTCGGGCAGGCTTGCTACCGATTTGAGTGTTCGGCAGACTGCCATTTTCTCTGAAGCCGAACAGAACAGATTCCTGTGTTACACCTAAGTCCGAATCCGAACAAGCTATATATTCTCTCATAAAACGGTAGTAATCAGCCGTAATGTAAGACTTTTCTCCGTCGCCGCTTACAGAAAGACAAAGCTTTCCGCAGTCAGGTGAGCAGGACTGCTGAGCAGCCTCTATATGCACAGCCACCAAACCATCTGACTTGTAAAGCGAGTTTGTGTTACCTTCTTTTTTATTTGCAAAATCAGGCACAAGTGTGCCCAAAAGACTTATGCTCAGCTCACTGTCCGTAGGATTTTCCACGGTGAAATCCATATAAAAGCCGGGAGTTGATGAAATATCACTATTATGTGGTACAAACGGAGAAACTGCTTTAAGAGAGAGCTTGCAGGACAATGCGCTGTCAATATAGTCAATGTTACACACAGGAAATCTACCGTCAAAGTCAATTCTTTCAACAGGCTTATTCCAGGAAAACATACGGTATGTAAAATCCTGTGCATCGGTTTTCATACCGAGCTTACGCACAATCGGCTTACCGTCAGCCTTCTTTTCACGCACATAGAATGAAAGAGCACCCGTACTGCCCTCTCCGTCATCTTCATTTCTTTCAAAGCAAACTTTAGTTATTCTCGGCTGATTTGCAATAAGCCAGGAATGAAACTCTCCGTCAGGAAAAAGCTCCACACTGCCGGCGCCGATACCCCCGAGCGCAATACCGCTTGAATGGAACTTTGTCGTAGTAATTTTAGGCATAATAACCCCTCCCGCTTTGTTATGATTTAATTATACTGTTATTGCAGAATAATTCAAGCAAAAAAACAGACACATCATCGAGAAAAACTCAAAATGATGTGTCTGACATTTTAATAATTAAATTTGTGATTTACAAATGAACCTTTGTAAACTCAATTACTTGCTTGCTTCTTCAATAGCAACAGCACATGCAACGGTCATACCAACCATGGGGTTGTTACCTTAAAATATGACCTGTATTAAGGTGTCTTTATCCCACTTTTTATGCCCCAAAACAGCCCTTTTCATACTCTGCTGTATCTTGGTGTATTTTTATGTTGTAAAGTTTCATAGGGTGTATTATTTTGTAAAGTCTGAAATACAACAATACAGGTCAATCAATTATTTCATAGGCAAAAGGCGAATATCCTATTCTTTCGTTATACTCAATTGTTCTGTCTAAAACCTCGTGCATAATTTTCAAATGCTTATCAAACACAGGTGCCAGTGTGTGTTCACCCTTGATAATAATCTTATCCACATCACATTCACTTCGCATCATATCCCAGAATGCATCCAAATTTTTTCCGTACCATTCGGGGAACCCCAATGCTTTACTTATTCTTGAGTGAAGTTCAGATAAATTGTAACAATTGCTTACATCTAACTCAACAATTTTCATATATACACTCCTTATACTATTTCAGAAAATGTTTCATAATGGTCATAGATTACAACATTGTTTGAATGGACATCTATTAATCAATTATTTCATAAGAAAAATCATTAAAATTATGCGTTTTTCTAAACTCTACAGTATCATCTAAAATCTCGTGCATTATTTTTAAGTGCTTGTCAAATGCACTCGATAATGTATGCTCTCCTCGGATAATTACTTTGTCAGCATCACATTCACTCCACATCATATCCCAGAATGCACTCCAATTTCTTCCGGCGTCTTCATCAAAACCAAACGCTTTTCTTATTCTTGAGTGAAGTTCAGATAAATTATAACAATTGCTTACATCTAACTCAACAATTTTCATATATACACTCCTTATACTACTTCATAAAATGTTTCGTAATGGTCATATGTCACAAACACTAATCCGTCGTTTGACCAGACAATTCTTTGTTTATTTCGTTTACCCTTTCTGTAATTTATATCTGCTTCATACCATATTCTTCCGTATGCATCCGGCAAATGTCCATTGGAATTGTTATATATTCCATTTATAATCTTTTTCATTCCCCGTGTCAACTCAAATACCGCCTTTTTACAAAAAAAATCCCCTGTCCGAAACCGAACAGAGGAAATTTTACTTTATATCCGTACAGAATACTTTTAATTATTTGCTTGCTTCTTCAATAGCAACTGCACAAGCAACGGTCATACCAACCATGGGGTTGTTACCTGCGCCGATAAGTCCCATCATTTCTACATGAGCGGGAACTGATGAGGAGCCTGCGAACTGAGCGTCGGAGTGCATACGGCCCATTGTGTCTGTCATACCGTAGGAAGCGGGGCCTGCTGCCATGTTATCGGGATGAAGTGTACGGCCTGTGCCGCCGCCTGATGCAACGGAGAAATACTTCTTGCCGATTTCGATGCATTCCTTCTTGTATGTGCCTGCAACGGGATGCTGGAAGCGGGTGGGGTTAGTTGAGTTACCTGTGATGGAAACATCAACACCTTCGTGATGCATGATAGCAACGCCTTCACGAACATCGTCTGCACCGAAGCAACGAACCTTAGCTCTGGGACCGTTTGAATAAGCCTTTTCACTTACGATTTCGAGCTTACCTGTCATATAATCGAACTTTGTTTCAACAAATGTGAAACCGTTGATTCTTGAAATAATCTGAGCAGCGTCCTTACCAAGACCGTTAAGGATAACCTGGAGGGGTTCCTTTCTTACCTTGTTAGCGGAGTTTGCAATACCGATAGCGCCTTCAGCAGCTGCAAAGGATTCGTGACCTGCAAGGAATGCAAAGCACTTTGTTTCTTCTCTTAAAAGCATAGCTGCAAGGTTACCGTGTCCGAGACCAACCTTTCTGTCATCAGCAACTGAACCGGGGATACAGAAAGCCTGGAGACCTTCACCGATTGCTTCAGCAGCATCAGCAGCCTTTGTGCAGCCCTTCTTGAGAGCGATAGCTGTACCTGTGATGTATGCCCAGCAAGCGTTTTCAAAGCAGATGGGCTGAATACCCTTGATAAGGTTGTAAACATCAATACCCTTGTCGTCGCAAATCTTCTTTGCTTCTTCGAGAGAGGCAATACCGTATTTGTTGAGTGCAACGTTAATCTGATTAATTCTTCTTTCGTAACTTTCAAATAAAGCCATTGTTATATCCTCCCTCTCTTATTCTTCACGGGGATCGATAACTTTTGCTGCGTCATCGAATCTGCCGTACTGACCTGTAGCCTTAACGAGTGCTTCGTTAGCGTCCATACCCTTGCGGATGTTTTCCATCATCTTGCCGAGGTGAACGAACTTGTAGCCGATAACCTGATCGTCTTCATCAAGAGCCATCTTTGTGATATAGCCTTCAGCAAGCTCAAGGTATCTAACGCCCTTAGCCTTTGTGCTGAAGAGAGTACCAACCTGGCTGCGAAGTCCCTTACCGAGATCTTCAAGACCTGCGCCAACGGGAAGACCGCCTTCGGAGAAAGCTGTCTGAGTTCTGCCGTATACAATCTGGAGGAAGAGCTCTCTCATAGCTGTGTTGATAGCATCACAAACAAGGTCTGTGTTAAGAGCTTCGAGAAGTGTTTTACCGGGAAGAATTTCAGAAGCCATAGCTGCTGAGTGAGTCATACCGGAGCAACCGAGTGTTTCAACAAGTGCTTCCTCAATAATACCGTTCTTGACATTAAGAGTAAGCTTGCAAGCGCCCTGCTGAGGAGCACACCAGCCCACACCGTGGGTAAGACCGCTAATGTCGGAAATCTGAGTAGAATGTGTCCATGCACCTTCCTGGGGGATGGGAGCACACTTGTGTCCTACACCCTTGGCAACAACGCACATATTCTGTACTTCATGGGAATAGTTCATTGGAATAACCCCTTTCAAAATTTGTGTTTTTCAAACAAACACTTTTGCTTGTGTCTGCTTGGACTAAATCCGCATAATATTATACTAAAAGTCATAACTGTTTTCAAGTATTAATTTGTTATTTTTTTGACATATTTGTATTTACAAACATTTTCCTGTGTGCTAACATTAGAAAACAGAATTTTTTATAAACACGGAGGGAAATATGCTCGGCGTATTTGTGAATGTGGCAACTGTCATTCTCGGCAGCGCGGTAGGTCTTTTGCTCAAAAAAGGAATCCCCGAAAGAATTTCAAAAGCTGTTATGACCGCAATAGGACTTTGCACAATATATATAGGAATTGACGGTGCACTCGAGGGCGAAAACACAATAGTCCTTATCGTTTCAATGGTACTCGGAACAATAATCGGCACTGCGATAGACATAGACGGAAAGCTTAATAAGCTGGCTTCCTTTGTTGAAAGAAAAATGAAAAAGGACAACGAGAAATCCACTGTAGCACAGGGCTTTATTACAGGAAGTCTGCTGTTCTGCGTGGGGGCAATGTCAATAGTAGGCTCTCTCAATTCGGGACTTTCGGGCGACCACACTGTAACATACACAAAGTCTATTCTTGACCTTATTTCTTCTTGTATGCTTGCAAGCACTCTCGGCATAGGAGTTATGTTTGCCGCCGCTTTCGTGCTTATTTACCAGGGCGGACTTGTGCTTCTGGCTGAACTTCTGCAAGGAGTTCTCACCGACACAGCCCTCATAGCGGAAATCACCTGTGCCGGCAGTGTTATGATAATAGGCCTCGGACTCAATATTACAGGCATTTCAAAATTCAAGGTAGCAAACTTCCTGCCTGCCCTGCTCACAGTTCCGCTTGTGTATTACCTGATTTCATTCTTGCCCATCTGATAAAAAATTAAACATAAAAAAAACTACGACTAAACTTACAGTGCACAGTCTTACAGTTCTCTGACATATGGCACTTGCTTTTACGATGAAATAAAAAAGGTCTGTACTTGTAGGGAACGCTGCCGTACGCTAAGCAACTTAAGATTTTCGTTGCATTTTCGTCTTAGATTGGTAGGGAACGATGCCCTCATCGTTCCGTATAAGGCAAATTCTAACCATTTTACAAAAATTTCAACATTATAGCTGACAAAAGCTGTGTGCAAATAAAAGTTACCCACACCACAGGCGGCACGATGTGGGCATCGTGCCCTACCATTCGCACTCTTCAATAACATCAGAATCTTCACTGTTCCGACCAACATAACAACACCCGAAAAGAGCAAAAAAATGTTCTTTTCGGGTGTTTTTTTATTTATCTGTATTTCCGCTCAGAGCCAACAGCTCGGTTATGACCTTATCAAGAAGCGGTATATATTCGGGAGATATTCTGTTTATCGAATCAAGACGCATTTTATCGTCGGCTCTTTCCTCACCGAAAAGAATATAATCGGCAGAAAGCCCGAGGACATTACACACCTTTATAAGCATTTTAACCGATATACCCGTCCTGCCTCTTTCAAGCTCTGCCAGATACGAAACGCTGACATCCAATTTTTCAGCAAACTTCTCTCTCGTATAACCCATTTCCTCACGCGCTCGTCTTATCCGTATGTGCAATACTATCACCTCTACATATAGTATTACTGATACTCACAAAAATTAACATCAAGCAATATTGTATAAAAAATATATTGCATTTGTTGATGTTTAATGATATCATATCAAATGAAGTGATTTTTTAGTATAATAACTTCAATTTTAATTTTTTAGGAGGTAAAACAAAATGAGAAAAAAAATCAGCAAAGCATTATTTGTCACTTTAGCGGTAATGATGTTGCTGACACTTGTCGGCTTAAGCACTTCTTTGGCAGCAACAGAAGGAGATTATTACTACTCAGTTGAAAACGGTAAAGCTACAATTACATCTGTTGACATGGATATAAGCGGAGATGTAGTAATTCCCGCAAAACTGGGTGGTTATCCGGTTACAAGTATCGGAGAACCGGCGTTTATAGATTGCCAGTATATTGAGAGTATACAACTTCCCAAATCACTTAAAAATATCGGTCCCTGGGCATTTGCAGGTTGCCTGAACCTTAAAAGAATAACGATTCCAAACTCGGTCACAAATATCGGTTCCTGGGCATTTGCAGGCTGTATAAGTCTTGAAAGTATAATAATTCCTGATGCAGTAACAAATATTCCTGA
>JAZNOZ010000043.1:0-41033 GCA_045589395.1 Acutalibacteraceae bacterium
GCAGTTAACCTTGAAACACTTGAAAGCTATGAAAAATCTGCCGCAGACCTTGATAACACGAGCAAGAAGCAGAATATAAATTCAGCAGATGCAAGATATATTCTTCGTGCTGCAGTAGGTCTTGAAAATACAAAGGATTGGTTAAAAGACCTTAAATAAATTATAAAATTATGTAAAAATACACCCCGTATTCTCTGTGTAAGGGAAAACGGGGTGTAATATTATGCTTATTTTTACACGGCATATAAAATATTCAGATTGCGTATGTCGGCATTTTTTATCATATCGTTAACTGTCAAAGCTTGTCTTTCAAGCTCCTGTGAGGAAAGGTCCGTAAGCTTCTGTCTTGTAAGCTCATCAACCACCTTTGCAGAAATCTCTTCAATAAGTGCCTGCTTTTTTATAATATTTCCGCTTGAGTTGTCGCTTGAAATCAGGTATTCGAGTCCGCTGTATAAATCACTCAGAATATCAAGCTCTTTTAATGCGCGGAAGGTCCATTTGTAATACGGAATATATTTTCTGTTTAAGAGGAAAATTACCTTTAGTGCAGAATTTACAAATTCTCCTGCTGCGAGCTGTGCCGCGGCAGTTTCGTTTCTTTGTATGCATCGGCTGTAATTATACTGCCCCGACTGTGCCATAAGAAGAATATTACCTGCAAGCTTTTTAAGCCGCACATCCTCGGGCATATATGCTATTTTTTCTCTGAATTGAGTCATAAGCCCGTAATTATCAAAAAACAGCTTGCCGTTTGTTGCCTCTGAAAGGAAATTTTCGGGAATAGAGAACCACGCACCGAGAGGAATATCGGCATTGGCATTGCCTGTTTTTTCGGTGAAAAATCTGCTTATCCTGATAACACCGTGACGGTTGCCGCCTACGGGATTTATAGGACTTCGTTTATATCCCATAAACTCTTTCGGAAGCTTTGCATAGGCTCTTTCGAGCTGAAATTCAGTACGGGAATCAATTATATCTTCATCGGGAATAAAAATACAAAATCCCGGTTCAAAATCGTGATCCTGAGAAAGCTCATCATCAAAGCCCGAGCATTCCGAGCCGCTTCCTATAAGTCCCACAGCCAGATATTTTTCAATATCGGCAAAGCTGTCTTTAAGCATTTTTTCGCCGTATTCATAATAAAATTTTTCGGAAAGCTCAAGCCCTTTCATAAATATCCCTTGCCCTCTTCAATAAATCCTTTTCGTAAAGAAAATATCCGAAATATCCGAAAACCGAAGCGCATTTTTCGCAGACAAAGGCATAGTATCCGTCACGCTTTTCGTGATTATCGAAAATTTCCATAGCCTTTTCAATATAAGCTCTGACTTCGGCTTCACATTCAACAGCACCGAGCTCATTTTCCTTTGCACTTGCTATATTAAGATATGTTATAGCAACCTCAAGGTCGCCGTCATCAACAGACTTCATAACGGATATAGCCTGTTCATAAAGCTCATAGGCTTCCTTGTAGCTTTCAAGGTCAACGAGCGCAAGAGCCATATTGTTGAAAAGACCGCCGAAGCGTTTATCCTCGGGAGAAAGCTCTTTTTCATATACGGCTTTTGCCTTTTCAAAGAGGGGTAAAGCCTCGTTTGATTTACCGAAAGCCTTATAAACCGTTGCACAGTTGATATATGTTGTTCCTGCACCTATGTTGTTTTCAATTCCCATAAGCGAAATCAAATCAAGCAGCTCTTTTACTGTCTGTATTGCATCATTTTCCCTTGCAAGCTTACGGTACAGCCCTGCAAGCTCATTTAAGAACAGAAGCTGACAGCGATTATCATTGATAGCCTTTGCTTCATTTTTCCAATATAAAAGATGCCTTTCGGCAGACATATAATCATTTCTGCTGAGATATTCATCTAGCTTATCCAACACGCGCTGTGTCTGAATCTGTGACATATAATACTCCTTGCTGCTGATATTATGTAAACATAATATCATAAAATTGCTGTTACCGCAACTTAAAAAATAAGGGTAAGCCTGTTTGCGTACGGTATCTTGCTTGACATTTTTTGGTGTATATAATATAATGTATGCAAACAAATGTTCATTTGGAAGACGGTGGGGAAATGGTATCTAAAATCAAAAGCATGGGCATATTCGGTATGCAGTCCTTTATGGTAGATGTTGAGGCAGATGTAACGGGCGGAAAGTTCCGTTTTGATATGGTAGGTCTTCCCGATACAGCCGTAAGCGAAGCAAGAGAAAGAGTTCAGGCTGCCATAAGAAACAGCGGATATGCTTTTACTTACGGTCATATAACCGTAAATCTTGCCCCTGCCGATATCCGAAAAGAGGGCTCAACATACGATTTACCGATATTTATAGCACTTCTTCTCTCTGCCCGTCAGATAAGCTTTGAACACAGCGATTGTGCTTTTATAGGTGAGCTTTCACTCTCGGGTGATGTAAAAAGAGTAAACGGTGTGTTGCCTATGGTAATTGAGGCTAAAAAGGCAGGAATCAAGCGTGTTTTTGTTCCCAAGGAAAATGCCAATGAGGCCGCAGTAGTGGACAATATCGATATTTTCCCCGTTGAAAATGTATGTCAGCTTCTTGATTTCTTGCTCGAAAAGCCGAATCCCGAAATGCCGCTTAACAAAATAGAGAACTTTGTTTTTGAAAAGAATAAAACGGAAAATCATCTGCTTGATTTTGCAGATGTAAAAGGTCAGCATAATGCAAAAAGAGCCTTGGAAATAGCTGCTGCAGGCGGTCATAATTTTTTGATGATAGGCCCTCCCGGTTCGGGAAAAAGTATGCTCGCAAAGCGAATACCCTCTATTCTTCCCGATATGACCTTTGAGGAGTCACTTGAAACTACTAAAATATATTCGGTTGCAGGTGCACTGAAAGACGGCGGCGGACTTGTTTCAACCCGTCCGTTCCGTTCTCCGCACCACACAATTTCACCTGCAGGTCTTTCTGGCGGCGGTGCTGTTCCCAAGCCCGGTGAGCTTTCTTTAGCACACAACGGAGTTCTGTTTCTTGATGAAATGCCCGAATTTGCCCGAAGCTCAATGGAGGTTATGCGCCAGCCTATAGAAGACGGTAAAATTACCATTGCAAGAGTTGCAGGTACACTCACATTCCCTTGCTCTGTAATGCTTGTTTGTGCAATGAATCCTTGTCCCTGCGGTTTTTTGGGACATCCCACAAAGCAATGTACCTGTTCGCCCTTGTCGGCACAGAGATATCTTTCAAAGGTATCGGGCCCGCTTCTTGACAGAATTGATATTCAGGTCGAAGTACCTCCCGTTGAATTTTCCGATCTTGCTGCAAGGGAGCAAAAGGAAGAAACCTCTGCTGAGATAAAGCTGAGGGTAGACAAGGCAAGAGAAAAGCAGAGCAGACGCTTTAAGGGAACTTCGGTTACCTGTAATGCAAAAATGCCTGCAAATATGGTAAGAGAATACTGTGTTATGGATGAGGGTGCTACTGCCGTTCTTAAAAAGGTTTTCGATAAGCTCGGTCTTTCTGCAAGAGCATATGATAAAATACTTAAGGTAGCAAGAACTATAGCCGACCTTGAGGACAGCGAAATCATAACGGCTGTACATATATCCGAAGCCATACGCTACAGAAATCTTGACAGAAAAACATATACTAATTTAGGATGATTTATTATGATATTTTATTTCAGCGCAACGGGAAACAGTGAATTTGCCGCAAAAGAGCTGTCACTCAATATGGGTGACAAAAATATAATTAATATTACCGAGTGTGTAAAAGAAGAAAAATACAGCTTTACCCTCAATGAAAACGAGGATATAGGCTTTGTTTTTCCTGTGTTTTATGACGGTTTACCTCTTATCGTTGCCGATTTCGTGAAAAAGCTTGAAATAAAAACAACGCCCGATACCTTTGTGTGGGCTGTTATTACTGCAGGTGCTAATATGGGCGGCAGTGCATATGCTCTTAAAATGAGTTTATCTGCAAGATGGATATTTTTATCGGCAGCATATTCACTCACGATGCCCGATAATTATATAATAATGTATAACCCCTGCGAAAAGGAGCATGCAAAGGCAAAAATAAAAAATGCAAAGATAAAGCTTGAAGAGCTTGCTAATAAAATAAAAGCAAAAGAAAAAACTGAAATAGAAAGCTCACTTTTAGGGCAGACTAAGTATGATATAATGCAAAGGGCATATAATTTTATGCGAGGCACAAAAAAGTTTTTTGCAGATGAAAATTGTGTTTCTTGCGGAAAATGTGCTTCGGTTTGTCCGATAAACTGCATTGAAATGAAAAACGGCAAGCCTTATTGGAACAGTGCAAAATGTGTACATTGCACAGCGTGTATCAACCGTTGCCCTGAAAAGGCTTTGCAGTACGGCAAGAAAACAAAAAACAGAAACAGATATAATATTGATATACTATAAACAATTTAACGGAGGAATTATGGTAGTTTGTGTTTTCGGCGCATCAAGTGCCGCTATTGATGAAATATATATAAACAAGACCTATGATTTGGGTGTAGCTCTTGCTAAAAGAGGTCATACTCTGATGTTCGGAGGCGGCGGCAACGGACTTATGGGAGCCGCTGCAAGAGGCTTTTCGGCTGTTGGACAGCATATAACAGGTGTTGCACCGTCTTTTTTCAATGTTGACGGAGTACTGTACGAAAAGTGCGACAAAATGGTGTATACCGACACCATGCGTGACAGAAAAAAATATATGGAAGACAATTCCGATGCCTTTGTAGTTGTCCCCGGCGGAATCGGCACATATGAGGAGTTTTTTGAGGTCCTGACATTAAAACAGTTAGCCCAGCTTTCAGCCCCGATTGTACTTTTCAATATAAACGGCTTTTATGATAAGCTTGTAAGACTTATGGACGAGGACAACGACAACGGCTTTATCCGTAAGGGCGTAAAAAACCTCTTTATTGTAACAGACAGCATTGAAGAAACAATAAATTATATTGAAAATGCAGATACAAGCAAAAGAGAAATAATATTTTGACAGACAAAATATAACAGGTGTACTTTAGCGCGGTACACCTGTTTTCTTATGCAAACTTTCGTCTTCGTCATGGTAGGGAACGATGCCCACATCGTTCCGTCTGAGGAGGGGGTAACTTTTATTTTCACACATCTTTTGTCAAATACAATGGTGAAATTTTTGTGAAATGGTTAGAATTTGCCTTCTACGGCACGATTCGGGCTCTGTGCCCTACCGGTACAGACCTTTGGTTTCATCACAAAAGCAGGTGACATATATCATAAATAACCTTAAGTTGCTTGCGTTGGAACGATGCCCAGATCGTTCCGCTTGAGATATGTGTAACTTCAGTTGCAGTCATTTTATGTTTTCGAAAATATTAATATTTTTGTAAAAAGTTAGAATTCTCCTATACGGAACGAAGAAGGGCATCGTTCCCTACGACTTAAATCGTTAATGCTGTCGTAAACATAAAATATCTTCAAATGAAATTATACTTTGCTTAAACTGTGTCATTTCGTCATATACAATAACCCAATCGTATCCCTTCCGCAATGGGCTGTGACGGTGCAGCCGGCTTTGTAGCAATACATTTTATCAAAAATCCGTCTGTTCTCCGCCTGCTGTCTTGCCTGAGAAATAAGCTTCTCGTCAGTTCCCTCGGTATAGAGCAATAATGCGCAAGAGGTATCTGCGGTTTTTTCTGCCTCATCGCAGATAAAATCAATATATTTGTGTACAGAGGAATTGAAGCTGCCTATAAACTTTTTTGTAACTCCTAATTTACCCTCACTCATCCCTATCATAGGCTTTATTGAGAGTGCCTGAGTTGCAAATTTCTGTGCGGAGGAGCATCTTCCGCCTCGGTAGAGAGTTTCTGTTGAGTTGATGATAAAGCTTACATTAAGGCGGTTTTGGGCGTTTTTTATGAGTGCTTCAATTTCATTGGCTGTTTTACCGCTGTCAACTGCCCTCTGAGCAGTAAGAGCAAGCAGGGCGATACCGCCCGAAAGGCTTCGGGTGTCAATAACTCTGATGTCATGCTCTTTCAGCATATCCTTTGCTCTGAGAGCATTTGTATATGCCGCAGAAAGCTCTGAGGACATACAAAGATGCACAAGCTGATTTCCGTTTTCGGTTAAGGCAGTGAAAAAATCAAGATATTCACCCGTTGACGGTGCACTGGTCTGTGCGGTTTGTCGTGTTTTGTCGAAAAAGGACAAAAGAGAAGACGGTGTGATATTGACACCGTCTTCGTAAGAATCTTTATTTAATATGATGTGAAAGGGGATAACTGCAAAATTTTTCTCAAGCTGTGCTGCATCGCCTGTTGAGTCAACCGAGATAATAACGCTCATAAAAAGCCTCCGATTAATATTCCTCGGGGTGCTCGGCAATATAGCGTAATTCTGCTTCCTTGTCTGCCTTTGAACGCGCTTTTACTGCGGCTCTTATCTCTTTCTTGTTTTTTCCTATGATACCGTTTTTAGCGAAAGCAACCCAGAACATACCGAGTACTGAGCCTGCACCTGCCAAAATCATATCTATCATAGTGTCAACGAGTCCGTCCTCGGAAAGGATGGGGGATTTCTGAAGATCATAGCCGTAAAGTCTGTCCATAGTAAACTCATAGAATTCCCAGCCTACGAGAATGAAAACAGAGAAGCACAAAGCAAACATTGAAGCAAGTCCGGGACTCAGATGACGGGAGCGCCCCTGGAAAACCACAGCAAAGTCATATGCAAAATAAGCGGCAACCACGCCCGACATAAAATGCTCAATGAGGTCTATATGCTGAAAATTTGTTTTTGTGTTAAGCACATAGCCAACAACAACGCCGAAGCAGATAAATATATTAAGGAGCGTCTGAGGGAAGTAGCCGACTCTTGTAATAAAGGATTTGCCTCCGAACAGCTGCCACATATCCCACATATGGGTGAAAGCTATTGCAAAAAGTCCCATCAGGAATTGAGTTACGGAGTTGTGAAGCAAGCCGTTTATTCCGAAAATCAGTAAAGCCGCCCTTATAGCCCACCAGAGTATCTGCTGCCCCATAGGTACTGCCTTTAGTTTGTTCAGTTTTTTCATTCTTATCCGCCTTTTATGGAAAATTCATTTTTTTGATTTTAGTATATATAAAAACAAAAAGTGTATGATTGTAATTTTTAGATTAAAAATCGTAACAAAAAATGCTTATTTATGGTATCACAACTGCTTGTAAATTTCAATAGTAATTATATCAAAATAAATAAAAATAAAGGGTAACGGATTTTCAGTTACCCTTTAAGATATATTTACTTTTATCAGGTCTTTGAAAGCTCTGTTCTTACCTGAGTAAGCTTTAAGAAGTCTACCTTTTCAAGTCTTGTTCTGGGAAGAGCGTCAATTACTCTGATATCTCTGGGAATAGAGAATTTGCTGAGAACTGAGCACTTGTCCATAATTACCTGCTTGTATTCTTCGAGCTTTGAAGCATCTGCATCGGGAGCAAGAACTATGTAAAGACGGACAATCGGCTTTTCGTTTTCGTCATAGCCCTGAACAGCACAGCATTCTGTAAGGAAGGGGAGGGGCTCAAGGAGGTTTTCAATGTCTGCAGGGAAAACATTGTAGCCTGAGATGATGATAACTCTCTTCTGTCTTGCCATAAAGGTGATGAAGCCTTCTTCATCTATCTTGCCGAGGTCACCTGTGAGAACCCACTTTTTGCCGTTCTTATCGGTGTAAACACCCTCGCCGAGTCTGCCGTCGGGCATAAGATAGCCTTTCATAAGTGTGTTACCTGTGAATGCAATTTCACCGATTGTGCCGTAGGGAACTTCGTTGTGGTTTTCATCAAAGATAGCAGCCTTTGTTGTTTTAAGATGTCTGCCTACTGTGCCGGGCTTTGTATGCCAGGGCATATTGATACAGTTAACAGCACCGCATTCGGTAAGACCGTAGCCGGGCATAAGAGTTGCCTGAGAACCGTATTCAGCCATAATATCGTTGAACTGCTTGAGGAAGTCAAGCGGTACATAGTCACCGCCTGCAAAAGCATATCTGATATATTTGAGGTGCTCACCCTTGAAATCGGGATGCGAGAGAAGCTTACGGTACATATTGGGTACACCGATTACCTCGTAGCACTTGTTTGCTTTGAGGTAGGAGATATATTCATCTGCTTCAAAACGAGCCATAGGAACGGATTTCCAGCCGGAAACCATTGTGGTTAAAAGACCGCCGCAAAGACCGTATGCATGGAAGAAAGGAAGAGCAAGGATTTTGCAGAGCTCACCGGGCTTGTAGTCACAGGGAGTTGCGGCATTGAGAGCGTTTTTTGTTACCGCATTGAGAGCAGTTGAGGAGAGCATTATTGTTCTGCTTACACCCGTTGTGCCGCCGCCGTTCATATAAACTGCAACAAGGTCACCGCTTCTGAAAAGACCTTCTGTTTTCTGGCCCTGATATTTTTTAAGAATGTCACCGAAGTATTTTACTGTGAGGTTATGAGCTTCTGCAACAGCCAGAGCCTTTTCATCGGGACGGACATAATACTTCTTAATAACGGGAGCCGCATAAAGTACGGGAGTTGTTACAATGATATCAATATCCTTCATTTCAGCGAGTACCTGAGCGTGCTGATGTATGAACATATCGTAAAGAAGAACACCCTTTGACTTTGTATATTCAACTGAACCTTTCATTGCCTGAGGCGGGAAAAGGGGGTGAATGAGGTTTGCAATACAGCCGATTTTGTTGAGAGCGAACAGCATAACAACTTCTTCGATTGAGTTCGGAATAAAAAGTGAATATGCTTCACCGGGCTCCATTTTAAGTTCTTCCTTGAGATAAACAGCCATAGCTTCAACATCTTCAAGAAATTCGCTCTTCATATGGTCTGTGAGCTTGAACTGGAACATAGGATAGTCATCCTTATGGGGTGCAATACAAGCAAGCAGAAATTCGTAGAGGTTCATATTCCCGTAATCGGGAAGAATCTCATCCATAGTAAGAAAGGGTAATTTTTCCATTATAGCCTCCGTAAAGTTCAGAAAAGATATTTAATATTTCCGAAATAGATATTATAGTATTTTCAACTTTCCGTCAACAGACAATATTCGCGTTTTTATTTTGAAACCAACAAAATGTTGCAATTTTGTTGTGATTTTATGAAAAATTAGCACTTTGTTAACAAATATTTAATAGTTATTTTGCGTTTTTTGTGTTTGTTGTGTGTTTTTTGTTTGCAAATTGTTAACAAGTGTGTTTTCAGCAGCTGTATGCGTCTGCTTTTTATAAACAAAGAGATGTTTAGTATGTTTCATTTTCAGCGCAAAAGGATATGTGAAATACAAATTGTTATTCGAACTTCTTCATTATTACTTCTTGCTTATTACTTTCCAAAAAATTCTGAATGCGTTTTTAGTGAAGAATGAAGAAGTAATAAGTAATAAATAAAAATCCTGAATACTTTCGCATTCAGGATTTTTGGAGCTGTTAGGCGGATTTGAACCGCCGACCTCATCCTTACCAAGGATGCGCTCTACCTACTGAGCTATAACAGCAAATATGAAGTAAAAAGTAATAGTGAATAGTGAAAAAGTAACCTGTCGGAAGGCTTCGCCTTTTATAGACAAGCCGTTTAACGGCTTCATACAGTGTAGTTATTACCTTTTCACTATTACCTTTTACCTTAAATTGGCGACCCGGAACGGGCTCGAACCGTCGACCTCTAGCGTGACAGGCTAGCGTTCTAACCAACTGAACTACCGGGCCAAATCTGCAACGAAAGTTATTATACACATTCGACAGATTTTTGTCAAGACAAAAACGAAATTTAATCAATAAACTTTGATTTTATTTCCTCCGCAAGGCTTTCTATTTCGTGAATTTTCTTTTCAGCCGTGCTTTTAAGGTTTGCGTAAGAGGAGTAAAGTCGTTTTGTTGTGTTTGAATAGACCTGCGAGCTTTTTTCGTTCAGGGCGTCTATGCTGTCCTTTATATCCCTGAACTGATTTATAAGCTCTGTTTTTTTATCGATATATGTGTTTTCTGTTGCATCCTTAATGCTTTCGGCTGCGAGCCGCAATATGTCGTAGTACTCATTTATTCCTGCTTTGAGTGAATCAATTTTCTTCATTAGCTTGTGAATATCCATTGTTGCTTTTACCGTGAGAATAAGGTCAACAAGGAATATCACAAAAATTACACACACTGCAATATTTCTTATATTCTGCGGTATGAAGCCGATAACAAAATCGTATATCGGACTTATCAGATACACGAAAAGGAAGCTGAACAAGCCCCAGTAGCAGGAGTGCTTGAAGCAGATTCTGCCGTGAAGATTAAGGAAGTTTTCCGAATAGTCCCACCAACGGGCATTGAAGAGCTTTTCCATAATGTAGCTTGTGAGGTATTCAACTATATCGGCAAGTATTGTTCCCACAATTATAACAAGCCACCAGCGTTTTTCTACAGGCTCGCTGAGAGGTGTTACGCATATTTCAAAAACAAGTGCACCCGCACCGTATATAGGACATAGCGGACCGTACAAAAATCCTCGGTTTATTATTTTTTTGTTTCCGAGAGAACAGTATATTGACTCGATAGTCCAGCCGATTGCGCTGAAAAGAAAAAACATCAGCACATAGTTTAAGAATGTTATCAGCATTTTTCTTTCTCCTTAAATGCTTTTATGCTTTTATCGAACTGCTTTCCGAAATATTCGTGATCAGCTCTTAAAAGCTCTCTTGTTGCACAGTATTTATCTGCAAGAGAAACAATAAATCCTGCCTTTGTTTCAGGCGGAATTACCGTCAGAGGCCACATATGGCGCAGAATGATGTTTTCTTCAAATTTGCTGATTTCGGGGTAGAGCTTTCTTGCATTGTTCAAAGCAAAGCGCGGATGCTTATAGCCGTGCGGACGGTGCCACCACGCTTTGTCGTGCCAGTCATAGTAATAAAGGTCGTGCAGGATTGCGGCACGGGCAATTCTTCTGAAATCCATATTATGCTCTTTAGCATAAACATAGCTCATATACGAAACGCTTGTTATGTGGTCAAGTCTGTCGATTGAGCTGTGCTGTGGGAATTTTTTTAGTCCCTGCACCTCATCGGTAAAATAAAGGTCGCCTATACATTCAAAAAATTCAGCTGCATTTTCTTTTGTCAGACAGTATGATTTTATGTATATATCAAACAGTTTAGCCATTTGTATTCTCACTTCCGCAAAATAATTCAGTTTATACTAACACAAAAACTGCTGTTTTGCAATAGCCTTAAGAAATACTTAAATCTTTGTTTGACTTTTTTATAAAAGTGGTGTATACTCATTGAGCAAGCGGAACGGGCAGTCGCGCAAGTCAAGGTTTTCTTGATAAAGTGAGGAAAGTCCGGGCTCCGCAGAGCAGGATAACGGCTAACGGCCGCCGAGGGTGACCTTAAGGGAAAGTGCAACAGAGATATACCGCCTGTTTTTTACTTTATAGGAAATTCCTTCCTATAAAGTAAAAAAATTGTATGTCCCTCCGAACGGGAAGCAAACTTCCCTCGGAGATGGACTATATGACAGGTAAGGGTGGAAAGGCGAGGTAAGAGCTCACCGGCATAACGGAGACGTCTATGCCCTGTAAACCCTATCCGGAGCAACACCGACAGAAGTGGTCTGCTCGGCCATAACTTCGACGGGTGGCGTGAGCGTAAAAGCAATTTTACGCCAAGACAGATGATTGCCTTAAATGACAGAACCCGGCTTACAGGTCCGCTTGCATACGCCGAACAGTCGGCGTATTAACACATTTCTATTCACTCCATATAATGATATGGGGTGTTTTTTTATGCTTGAAAGTATTATGTTGTCTTTTCTTGCAATTTTTGCGACTATAGGCTTTGTTTGTTCGGTTTATCTTTTGCTTCTGGGGCTTATAAAGCCTGATAAGAATAAGGTGTATTATGTTATAAGCGTTTTTGATGAAAAAACCGAAAATGCGGCATCCGACATAAGCTTTGTATATTCAAAAATTTTCAGCGTGGGAGATATAAAGCATTGCAGAATAATTGCCGTTGATGACGGTATAAGTATATCTCAGAGAGAGATGCTTGATGCTGCATTTTCAGACGAAAGCCGTGTCAGAGTATGCAAAAAAGATGAGCTTATGAGCTTACTTTTTCCTGAGGAAGAAAATCATACGGATTTTGCGTAAAATTCTTTTAATCTTGAAATATTTGTGTTAAAATAAACTTATTATGCAGAAAAAGGCGGAAAATATATGCTTGAATTTCTTACAGGACTGCAGATGTCCTCCAAAAGAAAATATATATCCGATAAAATCTCTCAGCTTGTTGATGAGGGTAAAAGGGTGTATCTCATTGTGCCCGAGCAGTCAAGCTTTGACAGAGAAAGGGAATTTTTGTTCAGATTCGGTGAGAAGAAAAGCAATAAGTTTGAAATAAAGGGCTTTTCGCATATTGCAAGAGATGTTCTTGAGGAATATGCTCTTAATGTGAAAAGCGAAGCAGATGAAGCCGCTAAAAATGTTATTATGAGTATCGCTTTAGAGGAAATGAGCGATTCTCTTCAGATTTATAAAAAACATTCAGCCAAAATTTCTCTGATAGGTGATTTACTCTCGGCGTATTCACAGATAAAGCAGGGCGGATTCAGTATAGAAGAGCTCGAAAATGCAGGAAAGAATTCCTCCTTCGGAGTGTTAAAGCAGAAAACAAAGGAGCTTTCTCTGATTTTTTCTGCTTATGAAGCCTTGCTCGGAAGCCGTTTTTCGGATTCTGCCGATAATATCCGGGTGCTTACCGAATTTCTTAAAACTCACCGTATTTTTGAAAATACAGTGCTTTTTATTGATGATTTCAGAGGCTTTACCGGTGCACAGATAAAGCTTATAAAGGAACTTCTTTCTCAGTGTGAGAATATGTATGTTTCCGTAACTGCTCCCGCACTTTTTATGAATTGTGAGGGTGAGGCTTTTTCGCATTCTCTTAAAAATGCAAAAAATATACGCTCGATAGCTAATCTTCTCTCGGTAAGAGTGTTCGAGAAAAACACGGATATTTCCCTGCCTGACACTCCGCTTTGGGTATGGACAAAATCTCTTTATGCCGAAAATCCGTCTGTATACGGTGAGCAAACGGATGCTGTTACCGTATATAAAGCCGAAAATCAGTATGATGAATGTGATTTTGTTGCAAGAGAAATAAAAAAGCTTATTGAAAGCGGTAAATACCGTTGCAGAGAAATTGCCGTTGTTGAAAGAGGCTTTTCGTATTCTCATTTGCTTATAAATGCTCTTAAGCGCTACGGTGTTCCTGTTTTTGAGGACTCAAGAAAGCCGATGATTGACTCAGCTCTTGTGCGTCTTATACTCTCAGCCGTAAAAACCGCCTCCTACGGCTTCTCAACCGAAAATATTTTGGAATGTATAAAAACTCAGCTGTCAGGCTTTGAAATTGAAGAGTGCTGTGAGCTTGAGAACTATGTTTATATGTGGCAGATTGATTCTGCAAAATGGCTCAGTGATTTTACAGACAACCCGTTGGGCTTCGGTGAAGAGGTATCTGAGGAAAGCACACAAAAGCTTGAAAGCATAAATGAAATCAGAAGAAGAGCTGTTGCCCCGCTTGTAAATCTTAAAAAAGAGCTTGAAAAGGGTGATGGGGAAAATTCTCTTAAGGCTGTTTTTAATTATCTGCAAATCACAAATGCAGGAGAGCATTTCCGTGATTATGCAATATTCCTAAATGAAAACGCCTTCGCAGAGGAAGCCGTAAACTGCAAAAGAGTGTGGGAGAGAACAATGCTTTCCCTTGACTCGCTGTGTGCCGCAATAGGAGATAGAAACTTAAGTCCGAAAAGATTTTACGAGCTTCTTGAGATTATTCTCTCAAGTGATGATATGGGCGAAATTCCTGCGGGTATTGACAGTATAGTTATAGGCTCTGCGGACAGAACACGCTTTTTTGAGCCTAAGGTGCTTTTTGTTTTAGGGGCGAACGAGGGTGTTTTTCCGCCTCTTGCTGCAAGCAGCTCGGTCTTTACAAATGCTGAAAAGCGCGAGCTTATAAAGAATGATTTTGTGCTTGAAAATTTACCTGAAAATATCTATTCCGAGGAGAGAATGATAGTCTTTAATCAGCTTACCTCTCCGAGTGAAATGCTTTATATATGTTACTCTGCATTGTCGCTTTCAGGTGAAAGCACGCAGAAATCGGAGATAGTAAATTATGCGCTTAAAATTGTGCCCGGGTGCAGAAAGCTCGATTTTACATCTCTTTCCCGTGAAGAAAAGGTTCTGTCAATGGCGGATGCGTTCAGGGATTTTGCAGTAAACCGTAATGATAATACTGAATTTACCGCTTCGCTTAAAAAGGTGCTTGAGGACAGAAGCGAATACGCGGGCAGACTTTCTTACCTTGAAAATGCTGTTGCCAAGACACACATACACTTTGAAAGTGCCGAAAAGGCAACCGAGCTTTTCGGTGAATCTCTGAGAATGTCGCCGTCAAGGATAGAAAGCTACCATAAATGTCCGTTTATGTATTTTTGCCGTTACGGAATGGGTGTTTCTGCTCTTGAAAAGGCTGAGCTTAATGTTCGTATACACGGTCTTTTGGTGCATTTCGTTCTCGAAAATCTCCTCGGTGAGCTGTCATATGAGATACTTAAAGATTATACGGATGATGAGCTGAATGAAAAGGTTAAAGCTCTTGTAAATGCATATGTTGATAAATTTATGGGCGGCAGAGGCAGTCTTTCACAGAGTCTGAACCGTCAGCTTGACAGGTCCTCGGATGTGATTCTTGAAATACTCAAGCGACTTATATCGGAATTCGGCAGCAGTCTTTTTGTTACAAGAGATGTTGAGCTTGATATTTCAGAAAAGGGAGATATAAAGCCGTATAAGCTTAAGCTTCCTTCGGGCGGTACTCTCACCGTCGGCGGTCAGGTTGACAGAGTAGATGTTATGGAGCTTGATAAAAAGGCATATGTCCGTATTGTTGACTATAAAACGGGCGGAAAAAAATTTCAGCTCGGACAAGTATATGAGGGCCTTAATATGCAGATGCTTATTTATCTGCTGTGTATATGGGACAACGGTAAAGAGCGTTACGGCGATGTTGTGCCGGCAGGCGTGCTTTATGTGCCTGCAAAAAACAGCGGGGACAAGCTTTCAAGAAGAGCAGAGGATTCTGAGGTTGTAAGGCAGAAGCTGCTGAACGGCAGAATGAACGGTCTTATTCTTGAAAATGAGGATGTTCTCAAGGGAATGGATGCTCTTGCACAGGGCACATATGTTGATGCATATATAGATAAAAAGGGAAATCTGAAGGGTAATTTCTTATCTCTCAATAACTTCAGAAGGCTTCACGAAAGAATAGATGAAATACTGCTTTCAACAGCCAAGGATATGCATAATGGCAGAATTGAGGCATTACCTGTGTCCTGCTCGGGATATGAAAGAGTTTGTGAATACTGTGAATATTCCGATGTATGTATGAGAGAGGATACTGATGAGGTGCGAAAGCTTCCCAATATGTCACACAGGGAAGCAGTTGAATTTTTACTCAAGGAGGAAGCAGAGAATGGCTGAAAGACAATGGACTAAAGAACAGCTTGATGCTATAAATGCCGAAAGCGGAACCGTTCTTGTTTCCGCTGCTGCAGGCTCGGGTAAAACCAGCGTGCTTGTTGAAAGAATAGTCAGAAAGCTGACAGATGCCGAAAATCCCGTTTCTCCCGACTCTCTGCTTGTTGTTACCTTCACAAAAGCAGCCGCAGGAGAAATGCGTTCAAGGATTTTTAACCGTATAAGCGAAAAAAGGGATGAACAGCCGCAAAGGCATCACGAATATATAAAGCTCTTAACCCGCCTTGATGAAATGACCATCAGCACTATGGACTCATTCTGTATGGGACTTGTGAAAGAAAATTTCTCACTTTGCGGTATAGCTCCCGACTTTACAATACTTGAAGGCGGTGAGGCGAGGCTTCTCAAAAGACAGGTTCTTGCCGACACAATACAGCAGATGTATCTCAACGATTCGGAAAATTTTCTTCCGCTTACAAGGCTTTTTGAAAAGGGCTTAAGTGATGATAATCTGCTGTCCTCCGTTGAAAGGCTGTCTGATTTTTCAATGTCACAGCCCGCGCCACTTACATGGCTTGACTCGGTTGCAGATAACTTTCTGCCCGTTTCTGCCTCTGACAGCGTTTGGGGAAAAATACTTGTTTCCGATGCTGCCGAAATGCTTAAGTACTGTATACAGCTGTGCGATGATGCAATAAGTGTGCTTTCAAATGAGGAAGAGCTGGAAATGAAAATCGGTCCCCATTTTTTATCGGAGCTTGAGCTTCTTGCTGATTTTTCCGGAAAATTCAGCTTCCTTTTATGGGATGAGAGAATTGAAGCCCTCAAAAAACTGATTTCTATAATAAAAAGTGCAAAATTCAGAGCACCTGCCGGCTACGGTGATAACCCTTGCAAAACAAAAGCCTATGCAAAAAGAGATGAATACAAAAAGCTTCTGGATAAAATGCTCGGTTTTTTAGATATAGGCGAGGAGGAAAACAAAGAGGATGTTGAAGTGCTGCGTCCTCTTGCAAAGGAAATAATAAAGACTGCAAAGCTTTTCAATGCAAGTCTTCTTGAAAGAAAAAAAGAAGAGTCTTCATTTGAGTTTTCGGATATAACTCATTTTGCACTCGGTCTTCTTTATGATGAAAATGCCGAGGATAATAAAACAGAGCTTGCCCGTTCCTTATCTCTCAATTTCAGTGAAATTCTCATAGACGAATATCAGGATACAAGCCGTGCGCAGGACACACTTTTTACCTGTCTTTCAAAAAACGGCGAGAATATGTTTATGGTGGGAGATGTCAAGCAGAGTATCTACCGCTTCAGGCTTGCAAGTCCGGAAATATTTATAGAAAAAAGCGAAAGCTTCCCTTATTATGACGGCAAGGCTAAGAAATCAAAAATCATTCTTTCCAAAAATTTCAGAAGCCGACGCGGGATTGTTGAGGGAGTAAATTTCCTTTTTGATTCACTTCTTACAAAGGAATGCGGTGAAATTGAATATAACGAGGATGAGAAGCTGAATTTTGCGGCATCATTCCCCGAAAGTGACACTCCCGATGTCAATCTGCATATTATTCCGAGCGGAGAAAAGAAGTCCTTTGAGGCTGAGGCTGTGTATATCGCGCGCCTCATAAAGGAAAAACTGAAGAACGGAGAATTGGTTGCAGACAGGGGAGGGTACAGAAAATGCAACCCCGGAGATTTCTGTATTCTTTTAAGAAGCGCAAAGGGTATGGCCTCGTGTTTTGCCTCAGCCATTAAAGGTGCGGGGCTCAATGTGAGTGTTGACAGCGGAGAGGACTTTTTCAGCCGTACGGAAATAAAAATGATAATGTCTTTTCTGTATGTTATAGATAACCCTGCAAGAGATGTTCATATGCTTTCCCTCTTGCTTTCACCCTTGTTCGGCTTTTCCCCGGATGAAGCGGCGGATATTAAGCTTTATGCAAGAAAATGCGGTCTGCCGAGAGGCTCTTCACTCTTTGCCGCAATTTCGGCTTTTAAGGAAAATCCCAAGTGCAGAGATTTTCTTGACCGTCTTGCCTTTTACAGAAGACTGAGTGTCAGTCTTTCTGCAGGGGAGCTGGTTGAAAAAATATATGATGATTTTTCTTTAACTGCCGTTGTGCTGTCTATGGCTGACGGTGAGCAGAGAAAAAATAATCTTCTGCAGTTCGCCCTTCTTGCACACTCGTTCAGTGAAAGCACAAAAAAAGGGCTCGGTGCATTTGTACGCAGAATGGATGCATACAAGGAAAACGGTATTGAAGTAAACAAAGCTGCCGCAGCTGCCTCAAAGGACAGCGTCAGCATTATGACAATGCACCGTTCAAAGGGACTTGAATTTCCCTTTGTGTTTGTTGCGGGACTTGATAAGAAATTCTTTACCTCTGACCTCAACTCAACGCTTTGTGTAAGCAACGCGCTGGGTATCGGTATAAAAAGACAGGAGAGCGAAAAAATAAAGGTGTATGACACGCTGTCATCATTGGCGGTGAGAAGCAAGCTCAAGGCAGAAAAAATATCAGAGGAATTAAGAATTCATTATGTTGCATTAACAAGAGCAAAGGAAAAGCTTCATATTGTTACAGCATTAGAAAAAAGTGAAAAAAAGCTTACCGATATAGGCGAGCTTATGAGAGAGGAAAGAAATATTCCTCCCGTTTATATCAGAAATGTTCTTTCTCCCTGTGTATGGTATCTGTCCTCATTTATGCGGCATAAGGATGCTGCAGCATTGCGTATTTCCTCCGATTATACCGTGAAATCAGATTTTTCGCTGAATGTGAATATTGTTGATAATATTTATGAGGAGGAAGCACGGGAGGAAATAAAGGAAGCCGCTTTTTATAACGAAGAAACGGTTGAAAGAATAAAGCGCAATACAGAGCTTGACTACAGATTTTTACCCGTAAGCAGAGGCTTTTCAAAATACAGCGCGTCTTCCCTTCACTCGCAAACATTTTCAAGTGAATATTTTGCAAAAACAGCTCCTGCATTTATGAATGAAGATAAAATCACTCCTGCCGATAAGGGAACTGCAACGCACAGATTTCTTCAGTTCTGTGATTTTTCTGTTTGCAGAACAAACCCCGAAGGCGAGAGGACACGACTTTTTAAGGAAAATAAGCTCAGCGAGGTTTTTGCACAGAATGTTGATATGGATTCAATAAGAACCTTTTTCAATTCATCGGTTATGAACAGAATTGAAAATGCTCAGGCTGTATACCGAGAAAAGCAGTTTACCTTAGCAAAAAGTATATGCGAAATTGAAAATAGCATTCCCGAAGAATTCAGGGAGGAGAAAACGGTTATTGTAGGAAAAATCGACCTTATTTTTATAGAAGACGGACAGGCTGTTATTCTTGACTATAAGACCGATAATGTAAACAATGTTGATATACTTGCAAAAAGATATGCCGAACAGCTCGATCTGTACTCGGAGGCTGTTGAAAAAGCGTTGGATATAAAGGTAAAAGAAAGAATTCTGTATTCTTTGACGCTCAGAGAGTATGTCAATGTCTGAAAAGGCAAAAAAAGTTTAAAATATACAAAAACAGGTCTTGATTTTTGTTAAAACCTATGATAAAATGTTGTCACTATTTAAGCGGAAATATAATATCGTCCCGTGATAGCTGTATTTCGACTGTTTACTTATGTTGTATTTTTGTTGAAAGAGGTGAAATGTTGTATGAAGCAGGGAATCCATCCCAACTATAAGCCCACTGTTGTAAAATGTGCTTGCGGCGCTACTTATGAAACATGCTCCACAAAGGAAGACCTTCGTGTTGATATTTGTTCAAGCTGTCATCCTTTCTTTACAGGTAAACAGAAGCTCGTTGACACAGGCGGTCGTGTTGACAGATTCAAGAAGCGTTATAACATCGAATCTAAATAATTACACAATACGGGTAAAACGGCATATGTCAGTTATTGGCTTATGCCGTTTTTAAATTTATTGAACAGGAAGAGAAAGAATATGGACAGATATCTCACACTCGAAAAATACGGCTGCGATGAATTTGTTGTAAACAAATCCAGATTTATCGGCTTCGCAAAGCCTGTTACCTCTGCCGAGGAGGCGGTTGAATTTGTCAACGAGATAAAATCCCGCCACGCAGATGCAACGCACAATGTTTATGCATATGCTGTGAGAAGTCCCGAATATTCCCGTTATTCCGATGACGGTGAGCCTCAGGGCACGGCAGGTATACCGACTCTTGATGTTATCAAAAAAAGCTCTCTTACCGACTGCTGTATAGTTGTTACCCGTTATTTCGGCGGGATTCTTCTCGGTGCGGGAGGACTTGTCAGAGCATATTCGCACGGTGCGAAAATTGCCGTTGATGCGGCGAAAATCATTTGTATGAGTGAGTGCAGCGTGCTTGAGGTTATGTGTGACTATTCATTTTATTCTCGCCTTATGCTTCTTATCCCCACGGTTGGCGGAATAATTGAAAATACCGAATTTGCGGAAAACATAACCGTTACCTTCCGTTTGCCTGCAGAGAATGAGCCGAGATTTTCTCAAGAGCTTACTCAACTGAGCTTCGGAAGAGTGTTTTATAAGAAAATCGGTCAGAAATATGATGCAATCGACCTTTAATTAAAAAAATTTCTGAAAAATAAAGGTTTTAGCCGTTTTTTTCAGTATTAAATATATGAAAGCGTTATTTTTTTTCGGAAAGGAGAGGAATAAAGTGCGTTTCAGTGAGGATTTTTTATCTGAATTGCGCTCAAGAGCAGATATTGAAGATATTATCGGAAAATATGCCGATATAAGGCATCGCGGCTCAAGGACGCCTGTCTGCCTTTGTCCTTTCCACGCGGAAAAAACACCGAGCTTTGTTATCTACCGCGATACTCAGTCGTATTATTGCTTCGGCTGCGGTGCGGGCGGAGATGTTATAACATTTATTAAAAACATCGAAAGGCTTGATTATACAGAGGCTGTGCGTTTTCTTTGCGAAAGAACGGGAATGAATATGCCCACAGACCCTGTTGATGATGAATATACAAGAATACGAAGACGCTGTTATGAAGCAAACCGTGAGGCTGCAAGATTCTTTCATTCGTGTCTTTTTTCGGAAAACGGAAGAACGGCAAGAGAGTATCTTGAAAGGCGTCAGCTGACACAGGAAACAATAAAGCATTTCGGTCTGGGCTTTGCCCCCGACAGCTGGGACAGCTTAAAAAAGCACCTTAAAGCAAAAGGCTTTTCCGAAACGGAGCTTGTAAGCTTTGACCTTGCAAAGAAAACACAGAAGGGCAATATAATTGATGCCTTCCGTAACCGTCTTATGTTCCCGATAATTGACCTCAGGGGAAATGTTATCGCTTTCGGAGGCAGAGTTCTTGATGACAGTAAGCCTAAGTATCTCAATACCTCGGATACTGTTGTGTATAAGAAAAGTCAGGGGCTTTATGCGCTTAACTTTGCTAAAAACAGTTCAAGCCGTCAGCTTATACTCTGCGAGGGCTATATGGATGTTATTGCAATGCATCAGGCAGGCTTTACAACGGCTGTTGCGGGACTGGGAACAGCATTCACAAACGAGCAGATTTCTCTGCTTTCAAGATACTGTGATGAGCTTGTGCTGGCATTTGACTCTGATGAAGCAGGTGTAAAGGCAACTCAGAGGGCATTGAGAATGCTTTCCAACTCAACAATGAAGCTGCGAGTGCTTCACCTTGCGGGCGGAAAAGACCCCGATGAAATTATAAAAACATACGGTCCCGAGAGAATGAGGGCAATAATTGAGGGCGCCGTAAACGATACCGAATTTGCACTTTTACAGGCAAAGAAAAAGTATGATATTGCTGTTGAGGACGGCAAGCTCGGTTATCTCAATGAAGCAGTTATGCTGCTTGCAGATATAAACAATGCAATAGAGAGAGATTTGTATATATCCCGTCTGGCTGATGAGCTGAATGTGGCAAGAGAATCAATTCAGGCACAGGTAGGCAAGGCGAGTAAAAATAAAGCAAAAATCAGACAGCGTCAGGAGTTTGACAAAATTCTGAAAGAGGCAATCGGGGAAGACGGCGGCAGAAATCCCAATCCTCAGCGCAGGCAGTTCCTTAAAGCTGCAAAGGCAGAGGAAATGCTGCTTGCACTTTTACTTAAAAATCCCGATTACCTCAGAAAGCTTTCAGGCAGACTCAGCGCAGATGTTTTTGTTACCGATTACAACAAGCGTATTTTTGAAGGTTTTGAGCAGAGAATAACAGATGGCAGAAGCCTCGATTTGTCGGTTTTGTCCGAAGATAATGAGAATGAAGAAATGGGTTATCTTGCATATCTGTTGACCTTGGCGGGAAATGTTGCAAACACAATTGAGCAATGTGAAGAATGTATCAAGGTGCTTTTGCAGGAGAAAAACCGTAAAAAAATACCTGAAATCGGTCAGATGTCTGATGACGAATTCAGGGCGATGTTTGAACAGATAAGAAAAACAACTAACAAAAAGGATGTGCAGTGATGGAAGGTATGGATAAGAAAACCGCGATAAACCAGCTTATTGAAAAGGGTAAGGCTGCAGGTAAGCTTTCCTCGAATGAGATGGATATGCTTATAATCGAATATGATTTCGATATTGAAGAGCTTGATAAATTATATGAGCTTATTGAAACAAACGGTATTGAGCTTATTGATGATATGGCAGGCAGTGCCATTGATGCTCTTAATTTTGATGCCGATGTTTCAAAGGTATACGATGGCGGAGAGGACAGCAAGGCTCTCACAATGGATGACCCCGTAAAGGTATATCTTAAGGAAATAGGTAAAATAAAGCTTCTCACTCCCGAAGAGGAAATTGAGCTTGCAATAAAAATTTCACAGGATGATAAGGCTGCAAAAACAAGACTTGAAGAGGCAAATCTGCGTCTTGTTGTAAGTATTGCAAAGAAATATTCAGGCAGAGGTATGCAGTTTCTGGATCTTATTCAGGAGGGTAACCTCGGTCTTATCAAGGCTGTTGAAAAGTTTGACTATACAAAGGGCTTCAAGTTCTCTACCTATGCAACATGGTGGATTCGTCAGGCTATCACCAGAGCTATTGCAGACCAGGCAAGAACAATCCGTATCCCCGTGCATATGGTTGAAACCATAAATAAGGTAAAAAAGGCAAATTCACAGCTTCTTCATCAGAACGGCAAGGAGCCCACAGCTGATGATATTGCTCAGGTGCTCGATATGCCTGTTGACAAGGTAAGAGAAATTATGCGTGTGGCTCAGGAGCCCGTTTCTCTTGAAACACCTATAGGTGAAGAGGAAGACAGCCATCTTGGTGATTTCATTCCCGATGAGGATGCTTTGGCACCCGTTGAAGCTGCTTCCCAGATGCTCCTCAAGGAAGAAATAGCCAATGCTTTAAGCACCCTCACTCCCAGAGAAGCAAAGGTGCTCTCTCTCAGATTCGGTCTTGAGGACGGACATCCCAGAACTCTTGAAGAGGTAGGTCAGGAGTTCAATGTAACAAGAGAAAGAATCCGTCAGATTGAAGCAAAGGCATTGAGAAAGCTCCGTCATCCTAACAGAAGCAAGCGCCTTAAGGATTTTGTATAATGTGTGATACATAAGGAGAGAATTCTTATGAAAAAGCTTTTGTTGGTGCTGTGCGCTTTCTTATGTGTGCTTTTAATAGTATGCTTTTCTGCCTGTGAAGCGTCTGTAGAAGAAACAACCGCAGGTAATACGGCGGATGAAAGCACCTCTGTCAGCAGTACGGATAATACCGAAAATACCGAAAATACAGAGGTCGTTATTACTTTGTCCTCTGACCTTACGGAGGTTTCCCCCGGAGAGGAATTCACGGTCACTGCTACCGTTAAGGAAAGCAGAATGTTTGCTGCAGGGGATCTGATTTTTTCTTTTGACAAAAGGCTGATGACAGCCGAATTTGTTGAAGAAAGTGTCAGCTCGGTGTATTCATTCAGCAATGAAATTGAAAACGGCTATCAGTATTCGGGGTATGTTGCAAGTACCGCTAATCTGGAAAACGCAGTGCTTTTCACGGTTTACTGTGCTGCATCGGAAGACTGTAAGACAGGTGATGAAATAAAAATCACCCTCAGCTGTGATGAATGGCTTATAGGGCTGGATGAAAACGGTGATGAGCTGAAAAGCCTTGCTGACTTTGTGACAGCCGAGTCACTTGTTATAAAAATTAAGTAGGGATAGTGTTATGATTACCAAAGAAGAATGGAAAAAAATCAGAGGCTCCAAGTTAAGTCCTGATCATATAATGCTTTCAATAAAGGGAAATCCCGCTGAAACAATGACCGTTACATGGAGAACGGATGTCAGCGTTGAAAGCGGATATGCTCTGTACCGCAAAAAGGGCAGTGACGGCGAATGGCTCAGAGCTGATGCCAAAAAGAATACCTTTGAAACGGATGTCGATATAAATAATTACTTTTCCGCAGATATGTCGGGCCTTTCTGCTGACACACAGTATGAGTATACCTGCGGTGATGATGTGAACAGAAGCGAAATATTTGATTTTAAGAGTGCGAGAGAAAATTTTGATAAATTTTCCTTCCTCTGCCTTTCGGATACACAGACAGGCGGACCTAATCCGCCTGCAGATTACTCTGTTTTCGGTGAGGTGCTTAAAAATATTCTCAAAAAGCATCCCGAGGTTGAATTTATTCTAACTGCAGGGGATAACACCAACTGCGGACAGACTGATGTTCAGTGGACGGGACTTTTTGAGGGATTAAAGGGAATAAGTGAGCATATACCATATATGATGTGTATGGGTAATCACGATGATATGCAGTTTGAGGATTATTTTACATTCACAAACAAATCATATTCCGATAAGGCTACATATTTCTGCAATCAGTTCGGAAATGCATATCCCGACAACGGTCCTGCTGACTGGCCCTGTGTAAACTATTCCTTTGACTACGGTAATGCGCATTTTGCCTTTATCGGGACAAGCGGAATGGAAGACACGAATGAGTGGCTGAAAAAGGATGCGCTTGCATCAGATAAAAAATGGAAATTTGTTGCACATCATTTCCCCGTATGCTTCTCAGGCCCCGAAATTGAAATTGAAGACACATATCCCACTCTCAGAGATGGCTTTGAAAGTTTTGATATTGTTTTTTCAGGACATGAGCACAGCTTTGCTCGTTCATTCCCGAGAAGAAATGACGGTCTTTACGATAAGCCCTCCGAGGGTACAATTCACTATAACCTCGGCAGCTCAAACCGTAATCCTCCCGGAACAAGAGTTGTTCCCAAGGTGTGGAACGCGGCTACATACGAGCATGAGGTGGATTTGACGATGTACAGCGTTGTTGATATTGACTCAGATAAGTGTACTCTTACGGCATATCTTGAGGACGGCAGAATACCTGACCAATGCACGATTGACAAGGCGGCAGATGTTATATTCCCGCGTCAGATGGCACCTTTATATAACCGTCCCCGCCTTAAATTCAAGGGCTATGACCTCGGTATATGTATGTCGAACACTCCTCCCGTTAAAAAGGATGGTGTGTGGTTTATTCCGGCAGGTCAGCTTATGAATAATATCGGTGCAACCGTGGTGAGAGGCAAGGGTAAAATCCGTGTTGAGGTTTATTCAAGATTTATTGAATTTACCGAAAACAGCGATACGGCTCTCACAAAAGACGGTGAAATGAAGCTTTGCGCAAAGGTTTTCAGAGGAGAAAAGGAGCAGCTTTATGTTCCTGTTGATGATTTGTGCAAGCCTCTCAGAATGCATGCAACATATTTTGCACATAATAATTTTATATCAATAGAAAGTGAAACTGAAGAGCGCCCCGTGCCTGTTCAGCCGTAGTGTTTTTTTATGAAAGAAATTCTCAGATCCGACAAATTGGAATTTGTGCATTCCGATATAAGAGGCCCCGTTTTCTTTGAGGCTAACCGAATGAGAAAAGAGGGCATTGATGTGCTTCGCCTTAATACGGGAAATCCCGGAATTTTCAATTTCGGGATGCCTGAAAGTGTAAGGAATGCACTTCTTAAAAATGCAGATAAAGCGGTGGCATACTGCGACCTTAAGGGTATGCCCGATGCAAGAGAGAGTATATGCAATTACCATCGTTCAAAAGGCATTGAGGGTGTTACTCCCGATGATGTTTTTATTGGTAACGGTGTCAGCGAGCTTGTTACAATGACATTGACTGCACTTCTCAATACGGGCGATGAAATCTTAATCCCCTGTCCCGACTATTCCTTGTGGACAAACTCAGCATATATCGCAGGGGCAACGCCGGTGCATTATATCTGCGATGAGAGTAATTGCTGGTATCCCGATGTTGATGATATAAAAAAGAAGGTCACATCTAAAACAAAGGCTATTGTTCTAATAAATCCCAATAACCCCACGGGTGCTGTTTATCCTAAGGAATTGCTCGAGGATATAATTTCCGTAGCAAGAGAGCATCAGCTTGTTGTTTTGTCTGATGAAATTTATGACAGACTGCTTATGGACGGTGTTGAGCATATTTCAACTGCAACTCTTTGTCCCGACCTTTTGTGTGTTACCTTCAACGGACTCTCAAAATCACACATTGTCTGCGGCTTCAGATGCGGCTGGATGATAGTCAGCGGTGCTAAAAATAATGCGCAGGATTTTATTTACGGTCTTGTGCAGTTGGCTTCAATGCGTCTGTGTGCCAATGCTTTGATGCAGCTTGTTATTCCTGCTGCGCTTGAAGACAGCTTAAGCACCCGTCAGATGATGGCTCCGGGCGGCAGGCTTTATGAGCAGAGAGAAGCGGTCTGCAGAGAGCTTGATAAAATAGAGGGACTTACTTATGTTAAAAACAAAGCAGCCTTCTATATTTTCCCGAAGCTCGATATAAAGAGATTCAACATCACTGATGATCAGCAGTTTGCAATGGATTTTCTTCATGAAAAGCATGTAATGATTATCCCCGGACGCGGTTTTAACTGGAAAGAGCCCGACCACTTCCGTATAGTAATGCTTCCCGAACCCGAAATCATAGGAAAAGCTATGAGGGATCTGGGAGATTTCCTGAAAGATTATAAACAGAAATAAATTAAGAGCTCCCTTTGCACCGTAATCGGTACAAAGAGAGCTCTTTTTTTGTTGCACTTTCGTCTTCGGTTTGTAGGGAACGATGCCCACATCGTTCCGCTATAAAGCAAATTCTAACTTTTTTTGCAGGTATTTTAACCTATATCTGACCAAAATCTGTGTACAAATTAAAGTAACTTTTCCCTCATGCGGTACGATGTGGGCATCGTACCCTACCTGACGAAGACGCAAATTCTCAGCAAAATCCTTAAGTTGCTTAGCGTACGGCATCGTGCCCTACCGGTACAGACCTTTAGTTTCATCTTTTTATTCTTTGTGCAGCGAAACCTCAAATACTGTTGATTCTTCGTCTGATTTTTTTAAGCACACGCTGCCGTTATGCAGGTCAACTATTTTTTTGACTGTTGCAAGTCCCAGACCGTTTCCGTTTGTGGCGTGGGAGGAGTCTGTCTGATAGAATTTGTCAAATAATCGGGATTGCTTGTCTGGCGCAATGGGCTGTCCCTGATTGCTCACGGTGCATTTTAAAGCTTCTCCCTGCTGCGTTATATCGATTTTTATTTCTCCGTAATCGGGAGAAAATTTGATGGCATTATCAATCAGATTCATCCATACTGCACTCAGCATTTCCTTGTTGCCGAGTGTGAAAAATTCCTCGCAGTCAAATATGATTTCAAGATTTTTCTGCGACCATTTGTGATATAGCGTGCCTACCACAAGGCGTATCTGTTCACTTATGTTTACCTTTGTTTTATTTGTGAGAATACCCTGCTGTTCAAGCTTTGATAATGTCAGAATACTGTTTGAGAGCTTGCTGAGTCTTTCTGATTCCTGAATGATAATGTGAAGATACTCCGTTTGCTCCTCAGTCAGATTATCATCAAGAATCAGCTTTGCAAAGCCGTTTATTGAGTTTATAGGTGTTTTGAATTCGTGCGAGAAATTTCCTATGAAGTCGTTGCTGAGCATCTCCGTGCTTTCAAGCTGCTGAGCCATATCATTGAAGCGATCGGATATTTTTTTGAGTATCGGAATACGCCCGAGGGTAAGACGCACGGATAAATTGCCTTTTGAAATCTGTTCAAAAGCATTCAGCACCTTGTTAACAAGTGCAAGAGGGTAGTTGATAAGACAAAGGGAAATAAAACAGCCCATACAAACAAACAGTATAACAATTTCTATTATTGCAAGGTTTGCAAAGTTGTTTCTTGTTACCCAGCCGAAATGTCTGCCCAGTCTTATAAGTCCGATAAATGCAAGAGCAGTCAATGAAAAAACAATAAAAGCAAACGCAGCACATATAAGAGTCAGAGTGATTATGTAGAGCAGACTTTTTTTGTTACTGTTTTTTTGTTTTTTCATCGTTTATCACCGCCATATAGCCTATACCTCGTATGGCAACTATCTTGAATTCCTCCCAGCCCTCAAAGCGTTTGCGGAGTCGGTTTATATGTACATTAACGGTAACATCCGTGCTTTCCGAATCCATCCCCCATATACTGTCCATAAGCTGCAGACGGGTAAAAACCTTTTCGGGGGAGGAAAGGAGAGTGTAAATCAGGTAAAATTCCTTCTGAGGCAGAATGAGGCGTTCGCTGTTTTTTATTACGGAGAGTGAAGAGTAATCGAAAACAACATCTCCGATTTTAAGCTGCTGCTCGCTGATTATTCTGGAACGGCGCAACAATGCTTTTACTCTGAGCAGAAATTCCTCATCATCAATCGGCTTTACCATATAATCATCTGCGCCTGCAATAAAGCCTTCGCGCTTGTCAACGCTCTGATATTTTGCTGTTACTATAATTATCGGTGTGTTGTTTCCCGAATCTCTTACCATACGGGTGAATGTAAAGCCGTCAATTTCAGGCATCATAATATCAAGCACTATAAGGTCAATGTGGTTCTTGTCCAGAACCTCAAGTGCCTGTCTGCCGTTTTCTGCAAGATGCACCTTATAGCCTGCCTGAGAAAGTATTATTTTCATAAGCTTTGCGGAGTTTTTGTTATCCTCTGCAACAAGAATCTGAAACATATTATGCCTCACTTTTGCTGTTTTTTTTGTGCGTTCTGTGCCTATTTTAGCACATAATTTTGCGGTTGTGTAAATAAAACACATTTGTTAACAATTTGTTCATATTTTATGCTAAAAAGTTTATTTATTGTTTCTTTTATTTTGATATTATTACTATGAATAATAGGTGCAATTATGCCCTTTTTTGGTATTATTTCACCTTTGTTTGAAAAAAGAGCTGCTGTTTCAAAAAAGGGCTGCTCAAAAGGCAGTGTGGGAAACTTTTTTGAAACAGCAGCGAAAAACGAAAGGAAGATTTTGCATGAAAATTGCGAAAAAAGCATTAAGCGTGTTTTTAGCATTGTTAATGGTATTTACCGCTTGTGCAGCAGGATTGCCCGGTATGGTTGCTCTGGCAGCTGAGGGTGACTCCAAGTACACCAAAGCAGAAGTAATAACGCTTGTTAATGCTGCGGTTGCAAATGGCTATTCTGCAAAAAGCAGCGGTAATGCGACCAACATCACCGGAGATAACGGTAATGTTCTTGCTGCTGCAGACGCTATTTTTGACTATGCGGTCAAAACATACCGTGAAGGCAGAAAGGCAGAGTCTGCTTATAACTCAGGTGATACACTTTGTGAAAAGTTTATATCTGATTTCAGCTCAAGCTTTTCAGGAACAGCCCTTAATGCAATGAAAGCGCTTGCAACAGATGTGCTTAATCCCAACGGTACAACTGTTTATGGCTACAGCAAAAGAACCCAATTATCCGACACTTATACGCACACGGAAACCGGTAGGTTGAGTAAACCGGAGCCTTTAGCTGCAGTTGGAACTGATGTTACAACTAACAGTGCGATTCCGGCAAGTAAATTCAAATCCAATCCACCGTACAATGTTACTAAAACAGTTGCGATAGATATTAATCTGGATGATTATCTTTGCGGTTTTGATACAATTGAAGATATTCCCAGCTCATTTATCACAAGTGTGAGCTATACCTATGCTCATACTACGGGCAAGTATGCATATGTTACCGCAACCAACAAAGGTGGTAGTTTCTTAAACTATAAGACAACCACGAACATTACAACCTATACATGGAACTATATGTCCGCAAAGCCTGTAAGAGTTGTTACAAAGAACACAACAGCTAAGAAGTACCTTAAGTCAATTGATAAGTTCTTCAATGCAGACAGACTTGCTCTTACAAAGGCTGATCTGCTTGAAATGAGCCTTGCAGACCTTGAGTACCTTAACACTCAGGCTGGTAGCTTCCGAACAATGATGAACGAAAACTTCTCTGCTGCAACACTTACTCATTTCGGTTTTGCTCCCTCCAAAATCAATGAGCTTATAGACAATATTAATTTTGCATACAGAGCAGTTGCAGGTAAGGCTGCTATTGACACTCTTAACGCTTATATCGGCACTGAATATAACAAAGAGAGCTATGCAGAAATGTCAAGCCTTTATTCAAAGGTTTCCTCAGCTTATGATATTGTTTTCTCCTTTAAGCAGGATGTTATTGACTATATAGTCGGTGACGGTGGTTACTCAGAACAGTACGCAGATGCTCTTGCTCTCAAGACAACTGCCCAAGCTTATATCGCTACTCTTAAGGATATTATGACCGAGCAGCGTCTTGAAGAGCTTGTCAATTCAATGATGGCTAAGTATGACGCGTATTATTCTCTGCTTGACAAGGAAAACATTGCAGTTCCCGGCGATGAAGAAATCACTCACCTTGTCAGTCAGGTAGCTTCCTGGAACGGCATACTTGCTACATACACAGGCTACGGCTATTACAGAACCTACTATACAACGGAAATCGAAGCAAAATGGAATGACTTCACAACAAAGCTCAATGAAGTTGCCCAAGTAAGAGGTCTTAAAGCAGATTATAAGGACTTCTATGATTGGTTCTACTATCTTCTTTACACAACTGAAATTTCAGATGCTTCTGATGAGCAGTTGATGAGTATTTATGAAGATACAGAAAAGCGTCTTGGTGAGCTCAGAGCTAAGTATAACGAAATCGTCAGCAAGTACGGCAACTATGTAATTGCTGATAAGATTTTCACAATCAAATATGAAGGCTCTGATTATCTTCTTCAGACTCTGATTGAGAATTCAAAAACAGCCGGTTTTGCTGCTATTAAGACAGAGCTTATTAACAGGGCAAAGAATGATATTGATTCTGTTATGGTTTACAGCGGTGTTACTCAGGTTAACTTTGAAAACTTTGCAGATATCAAGTCAACTCTTTCGCACTATGGCTATGACCTTTACGATTATGTAACCGGTGGCAACAGAGAAAAGACAAATTGGCTTTCAAGCGATTATGTAACAAAGCATTCAATGGTACAGACTCTTCTTGACAGATACCATGCATTCACTAAAACAAACGGCAAAGCATCTTACGATGAGCTTAAGAAAAACTTCGGTTTTGCAGATGCGAACGGTCTTTATGCAATCCGTTATGCCGGCAGTCAGTTTATTGAGGTTGACGGTGAAGATGAAAACGGCAATCCCATCACAGTAACCGAGCAGATAGGCTATCCCAATGATATAGCAAGAGACGGTGCTGATGATAACTACTATGTCGATGAGGAGCTTCTTGTTGGCACAGTGAAAAAAATCGATAACTTTATAACTTCCCGTGATTTCGGTGCTCTTGCCGGATTTGTTAATGTTGAAACAGAAGAAGCAACTGATCTTAAGACTTATATAAATCAGATGCTCGCTGAAATGCTCTACACAGATGAGATGCTCAACACTCTTGTTGGTGCTGTTTATCCCATGCTTGTTGATCTTATCAACACAGAGCTTATCGGTGCAATTTCTAATCTTTCCGATCCTCCTGCCCAGCCTAACATTACCGGTGCAAATGCGGCAATTAATGTTGGTGCTATGAGCGATGACCTTAAGGGCTCCGGTATTGCTAACCTTTTCATTGATGATGCAAAGTACAACGGTAAACAGTATCAGAACTACTTGTACAAGGCTTTTGCAGATTTAGGTCTGTATATTTATCCCACAACACTTGCCGATTCACTTGCAATTTCCAACCCCTCTTTCTACGGCAAGGACACTGATATGTACAAGGCTCTTAAAGCTGCAGACAGAGATTGGTCACAGCTTGTTTGTGAAGATGATCCCAACACACTTAATGTGGATGAAACAAAGGTTCTTGAGTTTGAATGGGGTGTATACGATCAGGATTCATTCCTTGATGCTATAGCTTGTGTCCTTGACCCTCTGCTTCCCCTTCTTCAATCACTTCTTGCCGGTGCAGCTTATTCGGAAACTGCATCAAATGCAGCTTATGCTGTTGTTGATAAGATTAAGTACAGCATCTTTACTGTAGAAGATGTTGCTGCTTACGGTGATATCGTTCTCGGAATTCAGCCTCTTAATCTTTATTCAGATCTTATAGTGCCTCTCTTCCGGGTGCTTGGTGTTGAGAATATTCCCACTCTCAAGCCTACATGCGGTGCAGATGATGTTGTTAATGCTATTTTCGGCACACTTCTCAAGAGAGTAGATCAGATTCTTGATAATCCTCTTGATTCTATTCTTACAATTCTTCCTAATCTTGTATATTGGCTTTCAATGGACTCTGTTCAGGAAATCATTGACAGCCTTGTGCTTAACCTTAATATGGCTTTTGAGCTTGAGATTGACAGTTCAAACTCAGGTACACTTGCAACAATTCTCGGTTTTGTTAATATTGAAGGTCTTATCAACGATATGCTCAAGTTCGATCTTTCTCTTGATATCGGAGATATGCTTGACCTTTATGATCTTCTCGGCTTTGAAATCACAAACATCAACGAAGTTATTGAGTTTGTTATTCCTATGCTTGGGGATATGCTTAAGACTGATGGTGAAGCTGAGCCTGAAGCTGCGCTTGATATTAAACTTCCTCCCATCAAGCAGCAGGAAATCATTCTCTGTTCCGATTGGACTACCCGAGCAGACGGTTCTGTAAACCTTGTTACTAACAAGGGCGAGCTTATGTATTGGTTCCTTGATTATATTGTTGCTGCCATTGCAGACGGCACACTTATAAATGCTCTTCTCGGCGACACAGAAATGGATCCCACTATAAAGACAATTCTTGACAGAGTTGTTTCTCAGATTTCCGGTAATCCCAAGGGTGCCCTTGCCGCTGTTATTGAGCTTCTCAATCCTGTTACATACGACCTTAAGGAAATGGATTGGATTGAACAGGGTGATTGGAACTACAACGGTATAGAAGGCGCGAACAATATGTCCATAGTTTACCTCTACTACGGTAATGACTGGACACAGGATGATGCAAACTATCTTGTTGAAAATATTGATTCTGTTGCAGCTGCTGTTTTGGATATGACCGGTATGGAAATTGATGACCTCGGTGCATATCTTCAGGATACCGTAAACGGCTTCTTTACAAACGATAACATCACTGCCCTTGTTAAAATGCTCGGCGGCTTAGGTGATTCTCCCAGTGCTGCAATGCTTGACATCGTGGCAAATCAGGTTGGAATTGACATAAGCTCCTGGTTCAACGCATTCGGTTATCTCTTCCCCGCAGGAACATGGGCAGAGGATGCAGAAGTTATCGGACCTGACTCTCTTCTCTATGTAAACAACTTCGGTATTGAAGGTATTGCAAACGAAGACGGCACAATTTCCTGGTTCTTCAACAGAATGCCTTTGGTTGACGGTGACGGATATACCTTCATCAACATTCTTTCAAGACTTCTCGGCAGCGCGGAAATGCTTATTAAGTTCCTCTTTGCAGGTGAAGATATTGCAGCATTCGAAGACCTTATCACTGTTAAGGGCTATGAAACCTATGACACAACCTTTGGTCTTCTTCTCACAATGCTCGGAGTTGAAAATATTCCCACACAGGCAGATTTCAATACAGATGCAATGGGCAGCTTTAACAATATGCTGTATGCTCTGCTTGACTGGTTCTATGCCCTCACAGATTCCGACAATATGATAGCTCAGCTTCTTGAGCTTATTCCCGATGTATTCTACTTCATCGAAAGCAACGGTCTTTCAACATTCCTCCACAATCTGCTTATGCCTGTATGGGTTCTTGTGGATACTGTAAGACCTGTTCTTGATGTAGATGTCAACGGTCTTCTTTCCGTAATTGTTTCTGAAATCCTTAATTACGGTACTCTTAATATCGATGTAATTCTTGAATACCTTATACACGGTATTTATATGAAGGATGATGTTGATTTCGTATATTACGCAATTGACATCAACAACCTCAGACTTTCAGATATTATTGTTCTTGCAGATACATATTTCGGCTCAAGTCTTGCAACAAGCGGCCTTGTTGAAATTGGTATCAAGGGACTTTGCTCCGGAGTTGAAACTGTTGAAAATACAACAGTCGGCACAATCAGCAGCACAACAGTTACAGCTGCCGATGCAATAACAATTATTGTTACAGCACTTATTGACTGTCTTGGCTATCCCGCAAAGGATGCTCAGTATACAAACGGCGATGTTATTTTCTCAAAGCTTGCTGAGCTTACAGGCAGTGATGTAGTTGCAGACATCTATTCAATCCTTGTTGAAATTATTGCAGGTATTGACTATGAATATGAAACTCCCGACTGGGGTTATATGTTTGAAAGCTCAGACCTGTTCTCACTCACACTTCCCGAGCAGTCAGTTGTTTATCTTGAATACACAACAGACTGGACACCCGAAGCTGCTCAGTCAGTATACGGTATTCTTGATAAGGTCGTTGATATGATTCTTCCCGAGGTTCTTGAGGAAGGCAGCACAATAGCAACTCTTATCAACGGTGTTCTTGAAGATAATGTATACTCAGATGAAATTCTCAACACAGTTGTTGAACTTATCGTAAATGCTATCTCAGCGCTTGATGCAACTCTCCGCGATACTATTGATGTTGTTATTGATACTGATATCGCTTCATGGTTTACAATGTGTGAATACAGCGAAGCAGAAGAAAAGTATCTTTGCACAAAGGAATGGGGAATTGCAGAAGCTTCTGATAAGAAGGCAGCATTTGTTGCAGCTCTCAAGGAGGTTCTTGCTCCCGCAAATGAGCTTCTTGCTTGGCTCTTCTTCGGTGATGACTATGCATTCTTCACAGGCTCCGAAAAGGATGAAGACGGTAACTATGTTTACAATGATCTTATCACTATTGCAGGCGGCGAGGCTTATGCTTACGGTATTGCTCCCATCTTTGAAGCACTCGGCTGCACAATGCCCGCAGCAGAAACATTCTATGATCCTCAGACAAATACATATAATGTAGGCGATGCTGTTGAAGCTATCTTCAATATGCTTCTTGCTCTCGTTGATGAAATTTCAGCTAAGCCCGTAGAAAAGGTATTGGATATTCTTCCCAACCTTATCTACTTCGTAAATGCTGACGGTCTCAGCGTAAGCGTAAACAATATTCTTGCTCCCATTAACACAATTCTTGAAAAGGTTTCAGACCTCACAGGCGGTGTTCTTGTAAACACACTCCTCGAAGATCTTATCGGATTTGATATCACTGACCTTTCAACAGAGGTGCTTCTCGGCCTTGCTGCAGATGCAGGTGTTAATCTTTCACCCGAAATGCTCAGCATTATCTGTGAGCTTTATGTAGGTAATCTTACTGAATTTACTTCAGCAAACGGCAATAAGGCATACAGACTTAATGTTGAAGGCTATGAAGGCGATGTTCTCACACTCGTTCTCAGCATTGCACTTGACCTGTTCAATCTCAATGCCGAGCTCTTCTCCGGACTTCTCGGTGAAGAAATTTATAATACTGTATACAACCTCATTAAGGGTGCTGCAGCAGAATTTGAATACAGAGAAATGAACTGGGCATATATGTATGACGGTGAAGATGCAGCTGATAAGCTTGCTGAAAATAATCTTCCCGACCGTACAGGCGGTGCATACGAAATTTATACTCAGTATCAGAATAACTGGAATGAAGCAACTGCAGAAGAGCTTGATGAAATTCTTGATAAGCTTGTTGATGCTATCACAAAGGCAGCACGCGGCAGCGACTCTTCACTCGGTCAGATTCTTGACAATGCAATCTCAGGCGGACTTTATCAGGATTCTATCCTTAACAGCCTTATTGGAATGGTGGTTGAACTTCTTGTTGACTATGAGGATATTGTTAAGGGTGCCGGCGCAGTTCTCGGTGCAGGCGGTATTTCTGCTTGGTTTGATTATTGTGAAATCACAACAGATGCAAACGGTGACCCCGTTGTTAAATGCACAAAGAATTGGGGTATTGACTCCGCTGCAACAAATGACGGCAAGAGAGAGGCATTCATTAACGGCTTTGTAACTGCTCTCGAGCCTGCATACAGACTTCTTGCTTGGCTTCTCTTCGAAGAAGATTACACCTTCTTCAACGGCACAACAGGCAAACCTCTTATCACAATCACAGGCGGCGAAGGCTACGATAACGCAATTGTTCCTCTTCTTGAAGGCGTAAGCGCAACAATGGGCGAAGGCACATATGTTGACGGCAAATCTGCAATCAAGTCTGCAGAAGACTTCTATGTTGACGGCGAGCTCGATATGGAACAGGCAGTAAGAGATGTCTTCACTGCTGTTACAGATTGGCTCTATGACATCTGCGGTGACCTTTCAAATCAGAGCGAAGACGGTACTCTCGGCTCGATGCTCGAAAAGCTTCCCAACTTTATCTACTTTGTAAATGCAGACGGTCTTAAGGTTGTTGTTAACAATCTCCTTGTTCCCGTAAACTATCTTCTTGATGCGCTTGCTCCTCTCGGTGTTAAGCTTGATATCAATGAGCTTATCGGTATGGATATCACAAACTTTGATTTCTATGCAATATTCGATTTGCTCGAAGACCTTCTCGGTCTTTACTTCCCCGACTATTGTCAGGAATTCCTTGCAACTCTTTATATCGGTCAGGTTGTTGAATATACATCAGCTAACGGTGATGCAGCATACTATATGACCTACTCAGAAGAGGAAACAAGAAGCGATATGATCACCTGTATTATTTCCTTCGTTGTTGATGCTTTCGAGGATCCCAGAAATGACGATGTTCTTATCGGCTGGATGGGGGCAGATATTTATAACTCAATTATAAATATTCTTAACATCACTGCCGCTAAGGCAATGCAGGAGTTCGGCTGGCTCTACACCGAATATGCAGATACAGATGAGGTATTCTCTGCAACAGATTCTTCTCTCAGATATGAACACGCTTATGATGAAATCTGGGAAGAATATATGGCTGAATATATTGCAGATAACCTTGTTGACTTCACAACAAAGATTGTTGCTTTACTCGGTCTTGAAATCAACGGTTATCAGATCAAGAGCGTTGAAGATCTTGTCAATGCATATCTCAACGGTGACCTTTATACTCAGGCAACAGCTGATTCAATTCTTGATTTCTTCAAGAATCTTACAGACCTCTTCGGTGATTATGCTGAAATAGGTGATATGGCAATCGGTATTCTTGACAATGCAATCGGCACCTCTATGGGTGAATGGGCAGCAATGGAAGTAACCGTTGAAGATGGCAACAGAGATTCCTTTGTTGCTGCTCTTAAGGAAATTCTCGCTCCCATCGTTCCCTTGCTTGATGTTCTTCTCTGCGGTGAAGATCTCACATTCTTCTACTCATATGCAGACGGCTCAGAACAGATCACTATCCCCGGTTCCGAAGGCTATGCTTACGGTATTATTCCTCTCTTTGAGGCACTTGGCTGCACAATGCTTACTCCCGCAGAGTTCTATGCTCTTGAGGATGATGCAAAGATAGGTGCAATTCTCGATTCTCTTCTTGACAGAGTGGATACAATAATGCTTGATCCTGTTAATGAAATTTTTGCAATGCTTCCCGCAATCATCTATTTCATTAACTCAAACGGCCTTGATACTTCCGTACGCAATATTGTAAATACTGTTGATACTGTTCTTGCAGCTCTTGAACCCGTTCTCGGTGCTCCTGACCTTATGTCACTTCTCGGTATTGACCTTGCAGAATATGACTTCGCATACATTGCAGAAGTTCTTGCAGGTGCAATCACGGATGCAACAGGTATGGAAGCAGAAGCTCTTATTGTTGATGCTGTTGCAGAGCTTACAATGGGTAAGGTTATTTCCTATGAATCTGCAAACGGTGAAACATATTACACAATGGTTTATGCTAATGATGAACAGCTTAAGGATATGGTAACAATTCTTCTCCGTCTTGCTGTTGACTTCATTTCAACTGCTGAAAATGCAGATGCTATTGCAGCTCTTCTTGTAAATAACACAGAAAACGAAGAAGCAGCAAAGAGTGTTAAGACATTCATTTCTCTTGTTATTCAGGGACTTGGTGTTAAGCCTGCAACAAGCGGTTCAATGGCAACAATCTACTATATCTTCTACGGTCTCAAGCAGGGCGTTGATGTAATTTATGATGACTACTATGATTCATGGATTGCACTTATGGATCTCTTCAAGGAAGATGAAAGACCCATTGTTGATAAGTTAGCTTCACTCATCGGCGGTATCCTCGGTGACTTCGCAGGATTTGAAAACGGTAGCGAGGTTGATAACTGCAAGTGTTCCTGCCACAGCAAGAATGCAGTAGTTTCCCTTATTCATACCATTATCAATATTATCCGCAGAATTTTAGGACAGACTGAATACAGATACTGTTATTGCGGTGTTGACCATTGGGATTTCGCAGCAAAAAGCACATACAATAAATAATAAAAATCCTCTCACATGAAAAACTGTGAGAGGTGAAAAAAGAGGTAACACGGTTTGTGTTACCTCTGATTTTTTTAGGGGGATTTATTTGTTTTCTTTATCCTGCAGGAAACGGCTTGCAACAATATATTTTGTTGCAGAACGCGGATAAGGACTTTTTATTTCAAAGTAATGATCTTTTGCTACAAGAAGAATATTCATTGTTGCAGATGTTTTTACAGACTGTATATCTGCAATAGGAATTGTATATGCTTCTTTTTCAGTTGTAATCAGAATTTTATCTGCAAACAGCTGAAGCTTTGCATTTTCACTTAAGTGTTTTGAATCAGCTCCCTGCACCTCTGAAACCAACTGATTATCATCTTCAAATATAAGCTCAGATGTTTCTTTTTTCTTATCAATAATACTTTTAAGAAGCTCTTTCTGGAATTTGTCCCACTCAATAATGTTGTCAAAGGGAAGGTCATCGCTGTGCCAGAAGCCGTAATTGTCTACAGTTGCTTCAAAAGAACACGGACAGAAAATTTTGTCGCCCCTTGTTCTGAGCTTCCCTATGCTTTTACATTTCGGACAGCCGTAAAGAATTATTTCAGCATTTTCAGCGGGATCCTCACACAGATATTCATAAGGATTTTTTCTTTGTTCATCATATGCATTGACATATAAATCCTCAACGATATGCTGATAAAGCTCATCCTCGCTCATTTTTCTGATTTCTTCCTTGGAATAGATGTTGACAACCTCAGCAAAGATGGGCCCCTTTCTGGAATTTTTTGCCCAACGGGGCTTTTTGAAATAGCCTCCTTTTGTTCGGAATGTAACAAAAGTACAGTCACATTCTTTTACAAGTGTTGCGTTGCGTTTTGAAATGAACTGTGTTTCACCGATATTTGTCAGGCTTCCCTCCGGGTACATTGCAACATTCACTCCCGCCTTGATATTCGCAACAATATCATTGAACAAGGCTGTTGTTCCTTTTTCGCGTTCAAAAACGATGGGGCAGTCAAGGAAATTATATATCTTTCCCACAAATCCTGAACGCATAACATGGTCGCTCATTACAAATCGCACATATCTTTTAAGTGTTTTTATTATGTATACCGGATCCATTTTGTCGCTGTGGTTTGCAAAAACCAGATATGGTTGGTTTTTTATTTTTATTTCACCCCGGTCGTGGTATTTAAGAGCACGAACGGCAGGTATTTTTACGATTGAACGCAGGATGAAAACGGTAAGCTTTGCCCGTCCAACGCCCCTTTTTATGTTTTTTTTGTTCATTAAAAATAAGCCTCGTATTCTGTTATTTTTATTTTAGACATCGGATTGCTGCCGATATCTTTAGTTGTTTTGTAGGAATTTAGTTTTGGTGAATATGTATCATATGTTGTTTTGCATCGCATCACCCCGTTATCTTTTGAATTTATGTTCAGCACACCCGTTTTTGCAGTGTTTTTGACAGGTGCCGAAAACAGTTTTTTTTATCCTGTATGCATTTTTTGCAGGGAGGATAAAGCAATAATATTTCACAATATAATATGTATATATATTTATACTATTATATATATATGTCAGATGTCAAGAATAATTTTGTTGAATATGGGGATATAATGTGTTAAAATGTTGTTTCAGAGGTGTATAGAATATGGATAAAATAATTATAAAGGATCTTAAGGTTTTTGCTTATCACGGTGTCAATCCTGAGGAGAAGATTGACGGTCAGAGCTTTATTATGGATATTACGGCAGATGTTGATTTGTCTCTGCCTTGTAAAACAGATAATGTTGATGATACCGTAAGCTATGCGCAGATAATAAAAAAGGTTGTTCCTGCTTTTACTGCCGAAAAGTATGACCTTATAGAGAAGGCAGCACAGGTTGTCTGCGATACGGTGCTTGATAATTTCAGCAAGGTGCAAAGTGTGGAGGTTACCCTCAAAAAGCCCGAAGCCCCGATGAAATGGGATTTCGGTTTTGTTGCAGTAAATATAAGGAGAGGAAGAAATGACTGAAACAGCGTATCTTGCATTAGGCTCAAATATAGGGGATGCAATGCAGAATCTTGATGATGCCGTAGCTGCTCTCAAGCTTGTTCCCGGTGTTGAGGTTGACAGAGTGTCTTCATATTATATAACAAAGCCGTGGGGCGTAGAAGATCAGCCTGATTTTGTAAATGCCTGTGTGTGCGTAAAAACAAATCTTTCACCTCAGGCACTCTTAGGAGTGTGTCTCGGAATAGAGGCAGGTATGGGGAGAGTGAGAATGATAAAGAACGGTCCCAGGGTTATTGATATAGATGTATTATTATATAATGATATATATATAAATACAGATGAACTTATATTGCCTCATCCGAGAATAAAAGAAAGAGAATTTGTTCTTATTCCTTTGTTGGATATTTCAAAAGAGGGTAAAGTGTTGAATTTTGATATAAAAAAAGCACTGTCTGAGCTTAAAAATAGTAATATCGACAATGGAGTATCTGATACACCCGGAAGCGTTTTAAAAAGCATTGAAAAAGAGTGAAAAAAGTCAAAAAAAGGTGTTGACAACGCGGAAAAGTTGTGTTAATATATGCAAGCACTCGGGAGAGCGGAAGCGCGACTGAGAGCGAGGAGCTAGATAAAGCGCAACGGGAGTTGGAGCTAAAAAAGTTTCGAAAAAAATAAAAAAAGTGCTTGACAAGAGTAAAAAGATG
>JAZNOZ010000044.1:0-54245 GCA_045589395.1 Acutalibacteraceae bacterium
AGCTTGGGCAACCGAACAGAAAAAGGATGTTGTTGATATTCCCGCAATCAACCACTCATGGACAGTAGAATACAGCTGGGCAGAAGACGGTAAGACCTGCACAGCAACTCATGTATGTGCAAATGATGCAAAGCACAATGAAACAACAGAGGCTACAGTTAACGGTGTAGTAACAACACCCGCAACATGTACAGAAAAGGGTACAACAACCTACACAGCAACATTCAATGTGTCTTGGGCAGAAACTCAGACAACAACAAGAGAAGATGTAGCAGCAATCAACCACTCATGGACAGTAGAATACAACTGGACAGAAGACGGCAAGACCTGCACAGCAACTCATGTATGTGGCAATGATGCAAAGCACAATGTAACATCAGAGGCTACAGTTAACGGTGTAGTAACAACACCTGCAACATGTACAGAAAAGGGTACAACAACCTACACAGCAACATTTGCAGCAGACTGGGCAGAAACTCAGACAACAACAAGAGAAGATGTAGCAGCAATCAACCATGACTGGTCAGTAGAATACAACTGGTCAGAAGACGGTAAGACTTGCACAGCAACCCATGTATGTGGCAATGATGCAAAGCACAATGAAACAACAGAAGCTACAGTTAACGGTGTAGTAACAACACCTGCAACATGTACTGAAATGGGTACAACAACCTACACAGCAACATTTGCAGCAGACTGGGCAGCAACTCAGACAACAACAAGAGAAGATGTAGCAGCAATTAACCACTCATGGACAGTAGAATACAACTGGTCAGAAGACGGTAAGACCTGCACAGCAACTCGTGTATGTGCAAATGATGCAAAGCACAATGTAACAATTGATGCTACAATCACATCAAAGGTTAAGACAGCTGCAACCTGCGAAGATATGGGTACAACAACATATACCGCAACATTCTCAGAAGCTTGGGCAACTGAACAGACAAAGGATGTTGTTGATATTCCCGCAATCAACCACTCATGGACAGTAGAATACAACTGGACTGAAGACGGCAAGACCTGCACAGCAACTCGTGTATGTGCAAATGATGCAAAGCACAATGTAACATCAGAAGCTACAGTTAACGGTGTAGTAACAACACCCGCAACATGTACTGAAATGGGTACAACAACATATACCGCAACATTCTCTGAAGCTTGGGCAACCGAACAGAAAAAGGATGTTGTTGATATTCCCGCAATCAACCACTCATGGACAGTAGAATACAGCTGGGCAGAAGACGGTAAGACCTGCACAGCAACTCATGTATGTGCAAATGATGCAAAGCACAATGTAACATCAGAAGCTACAGTTAACGGTGTAGTAACAACACCCGCAACATGTACTGAAAAGGGTACAACAACCTACACAGCAACATTTGCAGCAGACTGGGCAGCAACTCAGCCAACAACAAGAGTAGATGTAGCAGCACTTAACCACAAGGATACACTCGTTCAGGTAGCAGCACAGGCAGCAACCTGTACAGAAATCGGTTGGGAAGCATACGAATACTGCACAGCATGTGATTACACAACCTATGAAGAAATCGACGCTCTCGGTCACGACATAGTTGTAGACGAAGCTGTAGCACCTGATTGTGTAAACACAGGACTTACAGCAGGCTCACACTGCTCACGCTGTGATGAAATGACAGTAGAACAGGAAACAGTAGCAGCGCTCGACCATGACTTCTCCGTATTTGTATCCTCCACAGCAGGTAACTGTCAGACTCTCGGCACAACAACTTATAAGTGCTCTCGTTGTGATGAAACAACAGTTGTAAACGGTGCATACGGTGGTCATACTGAAAAGGCAGCTGCTAAGGAAAACGAAGTAGCTCCCACTTGTACAAGTGAAGGCTCCTATGATATGGTAGTCCGTTGTGCACTTTGTAACGAAGCTATCAGCACAGAAAGCTTCACGGTTGAAATGCTCGACCATGAATTCACAGAATTTGTATCCTCCACAGCAGGTAACTGTCAGGAGGTCGGCACAACAACCTATAAGTGTGAACACTGTGATGCTACTGAGGTTCGTGAAGGCTCTATCGGTGGACATATCAAGGATGTCAGAAGGATTAACGAAGTCAAGGCAACCTGTACTAAGAACGGCTACTATGACAGAGTTGAATATTGTACAGTCTGTGATGAAGTCTTCAGCATCAAGCCTATTATAACAAATATGGCAGACCACACTGCGGCAGCAGCTGTAAGAGAAAACGAAATTTCCGCAACAGAGACTGAAAACGGTTCATATGAAGAGGTTCTGTATTGTGAACACTGCGGTGAAGAGCTCAGCAGAAAGACAGTAGTAATTCCTGCAACAGGCTCCGATTCGGATGATGATTCAGATCTCAACACAGGCTCCGGCATCAAGCTTTCCTGGTGGGAAAGATTCATCGCTTGGCTCTACAAGATTTTCGCAACAATCAAGCAGCTTTTCACCGGAATAGGATAAAAAGCGGCTGAGCTTCAGCGAAAAATGAATAATTGATTAAACGGCGTTGTGTCAAAAAAGCACAACGCCGTTGGACATTTTAAAGTAAAAGGTAATAGTAATAGTGAAGAAGGATGGCGGGACACCCGCACCCGATTTAAGGTAATAGGTAAGATGTAATTGTGAAGAAGCTCGGAAGATGCTTTGCCTCTTGATTATATGTCCGATATGAATAATCCGAATCATTCACAGCAAATTTGAAATTATGAATGGTCGGGAACATTCCGAATCGGCTCTACACAGGAATTTGTGGCTCTGAAAACTGTATATTGTGTTCTGAAAATTAACAGACACAAGCTTTTAGGCAAAATAAACAAAAGAAAAAAGGCAAATTTATGTAATAGTTTATATTGCAACTTGCATTTAATTGTTGTATACTGTATGTGTATCTTAGTATCAAAATATACAAAGGAGAATTACTATGAAAACATTGAAAAAATCATTGTGTATTGTTCTCAGTTTTCTTATGGTGTTCAGCACGGTTGTGTTCTTTAACCCCATAAAGGCTGATGCAATCAATGTAAGCGAATTCACCTCCGGTGACTATTATTACTATCCGGAAGGAACTAAATTTATTTCCGACATTAAGATTGAGCAAGGCGTATATGATGATGCCGGTGGCACATGTGCTGATGCAGACAGCAGAAAAGAAGTAATCAATAATACATCTTCAGCGCTTATTAATGCTGGATATACCATCCTCGGCGGTTATGATGCTGCTGACGGTAAAACTGCTATGACAGGTAACCTTACTCAGAGAAAGGACGATGCAAAAAACTGGGGAACATTTACCTTCCTCGGCTATAAAACAACAACCGATATCACTCAGGCTTATGCTACCAGCATCCGTGCAAGACATGAGAACAACTCCGGTGCGTGGACTGTTGGCGGTGCTACTCACACTGTTATCACAGCTGTTGACCTTAACAAGGGTGTCGGCGGTGACACTATTTTCCTTTACAGAAGTAATGATGCTTCTCTTGGCTTGCCCATAACAGAACTTGCAATATACAACTCGGCTAATGATACAACTGCTGACAAATCAACAATGTTCGGCACAACATTCCAGACCGTATTGGACGGCAGCGGCAATGTTTCCGATTTGAAGAAAAATGCCAGTGGCTGTAACTATGCTTATATGGGCTACGGTAATTACAATATTTACGAAAAAATCCCCGAAGCCACAATGAAAGCACTTTATGACCAGATTGCAAGAGGTGATGCCATAGGCACAGCAAACCTCGAGAAATTTAAAGCGCAGGATGAAGCAGCATATAACAATGCTATTGCAAAGTACACAGCGGCAACTACTGTTTACAATGCATTCAACAATGCTTACAAGGCTGCTACATATAATGAGCAAGATGTTAAAGATGCAACAGCAGAATTAAAGGCTGCATTGGATGCTCTTTATATCGCAGTTGACTATGCTTCTCTTAATGCAAAAATAGCTGAAGCAGATGCATATATCGATAACGGTGAGAATTATACAAATGAAAGCATTAATGCACTTAATAAGGCTTTGAATAATGCTATTCTTGAAGAAAAGGATTTTACCCTTGCTTCCTATACCTCAGCTGCAACTCTTATTGCCGAGGCAGAAGCTGAAAATGCAAAGATTGCTACTCTTGTTGCAGCAATGGAGGATGCAATCCTTGAGCTTGCAACAGAAATAACCTTTGATGCAGCGGAAAACGGCGGAACAACTTCCGCTTCCACAGTAACGATTGTTTGCGGAAGAAACAATACTGTTACAGTTAATCTTGCAGGCTATACCGCTTCAAAGGACGGCTATGACTTCGTAGGCTGGAGCACAGATCCCGATGCAACAACAGGTGTAACAACAAGTCTGACTGTTGCTCTCGGCGGCTCTGTTTATGCAATCTTCAAGGTCAGCGAATATACGCTTGTTCTTGAAGGCAACGGTGCAACAGAAGGCTCATACACTCCCTCAACACATGAATTCAATAAATCATTCACCCTTCCCACAGGTGTGTTCAAGAAAACAGGTTACAGAGTTCTCGGTTGGTCAAAGGACCCCAACGCTGAAAAAGCAACATGGACAAACGGTGCATCTGTTCAGAACCTCGCTAGTGTAAGCGGTGAAACAGTAACTCTTTATGTTGTATGGACTCCCATTAAATATACAGTTGTTTATGACGGCAACGGTGCTCAGGGCTCAATGGCAAATCAGTCCCTTACCTATGACACTCCGGCAAACCTCAGAACAAACACCTTCACAAAGGAAGGCGCAGTTTTCCTTGGCTGGTCAACATCAGCAGACGGTGAAGTTATTTACACAGATGCTCAGGAAGTAAAAAATCTTTCAGCAACAAATAACAGCAAAGTAACTCTTTATGCAATATGGGATACAAGCTCCTATACAGTTGAATTCAAGGGTAACGGTGCTACTGAAGGAACAGACAGCTCAGTTACAGTTGACTATGCTGATGCTTTCACACTTCCCACAGATGCTGAATTCAAGAAAACAGGCTACAACCTTCTCGGTTGGGCAACCTCTTCCGACGCAACAGCAGCTGAATATGCACCCGGTGCTCAGCTCAGCAAGCTTTCTGCTGATGACGGTGCGGTAATCACTCTTTATGCAGTATGGGAAAAGGCTGTTTACACAGTAACATTCGTAACAGCAAAGGGTGAATCAATATCTGCTTCTTATGAATACGGTGACACACTTGTTGTTCCCGAAAACACAGCTGCAGATTATGATGATGACTATCATTACACTTATGCATGGCCCACAGTTGAAACAACTGTAACAGGCAGTGCAACATATACTGAAATTTCCTATCCCGTAGCTCACAACTTCTCAATATTTGTTGAAAGAGTTGAAGCAAACTGTATCGATGACGGTTACGAAAAATATGCTTGTGAATGCGGTGCAGAAAAATTAACAGTTCTTCCTTCTCCCGGACATAGCTATGTAGGAACAGTAACTCCTCCCACATGTACAGAACAGGGTTACACAACTTATGTATGTTCAGTTTGCGACGATACATATGTTGATAACTATGTTGCTGCTCTCGGTCACACACCCGGTGCAGTAGTAAAAGAAAATGTAAAACTTGAAGACTGCGGTAACGACGGTTATTATGAAAATGTTGTTTACTGTACAGTTTGCGACGAAGAGCTCAGCAGAACTCCCGTTGTGGTTCCCGCAACAGGCAATCATAGCTGGGGCGAAGGTGTGGTAACAGACCCCACATGTACAGAGCCCGGCGGTACAAAGTATGTTTGTACAGTTTGTTCTGATGTAAAGTATGATGATCCCGTTGACCCCATCGGTCATAACTGGGCAGCAACAACATATGTATTCGCAGAAGACGGCTCTGCTTGCACAGCTACCCGTATTTGTCAGAACGATACTTCTCATGTTGAAACAGTTGAGGCTGTAATCACATCTGTAGAAAAGACAGCTCCCACATGTACAGTAGACGGTTGGACAACATATACTGCAACATTCGATGAGGACTGGGCAAAAACTCAGATTAAGGATATTCAGGATATCCCCGCTATCCAGCATAACTGGGCAGCAACAACATATGTATTCGCAGAAGACGGCTCTGCTTGCACAGCTCAGAGAGTATGTATGAATGATGCAAAGCATGTAGAAACAGCAAATGCAATAATTGATATTAAGATTAAGGTTCCCGCAACCTGTACAGAAGACGGAACAACAACCTATACTGCAACATTTGAAGAAGACTGGGCAGAAACTCAGGTTAAGGATATCGTTGATATCGATGCTCTCGGTCACACAGCTGCAGAAGCAGTTCAGGAAAATATAGTTGAATCCACCTGTACAGAAAAAGGCTCTTATGATGAAGTTGTTTACTGTTCAGTTTGCGGTGAAGAACTCAGCAGAGTGAAAGTAACAACGGTTAAGCTCGGTCACGATTGGGGTGAAACAACCTACAGCTGGTCAGAAGACGGCAAGGCTTGCACAGCTCAAAGAGTATGTAAGAGAGTTGAAGACCATGTAGAAACTATTGAAGCAGTAGTTTCTTCTGAGGTTCATGTTGATCCCACATGTACTGAAAAGGGCTCAGCAACCTATACAGCACAGTTCGCAAAGGATTGGGCAGAAACTCAGACCACCTCCCGTATGGATGTTGCTCCTCTCGGACACAGAAGTGATAAGATAGTAAAAGAAAATCTTGTTCCCGCAACATGTAACACTCCCGGTTCATACACAGCAGTATCAAACTGTGTAGCTTGTTCCATTGAAATCAGCAGAGAAGACATAGTAATTCCCGCAACAGGTGAGCATATAAACGGCACAGCAGTAAAAGAAAACGAAGTTATCGGTAACTGCGGTGAAGAAGGCTCTTATGATTCAGTTGTATACTGTACTGTATGTAACAGCGAAGTCAGCAGAAAGACCTACACAACTCTCGCAACAGGTAAGCACACACCGGGCGAAGAACAGAGTATTGATTATGTTCAGCCCACTTGCGGTGAAGACGGTTCTTATAAGGTAGTTGTACATTGCACAGTCTGTGATATGGAACTCAGCAGAAAAACTGAAGTTCTTGCTGCAACAGGCGCGCATACTGAAGGTGCAGCAGTAATAGAAAACGAACAGGAGCCTAACTGCGGTAAGATAGGCTGCTATGATGAAGTTGTTTACTGTTCTGTATGTTCAAAGGAACTCAGAAGAGAAACAAAAGTTGTTCCCGCTCTCGGCGGACACACAGCAGGTAATGCTGTTGAAGAAAACAGAGTTGAACCCACTTGCGCTGAAGTTGGTACTTATGAATTAGTTACCTATTGTACTGTATGTTCTGATGAAATCAGCCGCGTAGAGGTAGAAATCCCCGCAACAGGCATTCACACAGAAGGCGAAGCTGTTAAGGAATATGTTGTTGAACCCACATGCTTTGATGCAGGCTCCTATAAGATGGTAACTTACTGTTCAGTTTGCAATGAAGTTATTTCTGAATCAGAGGTTAAAACAGAGGCTGCTCTCGGTCACGACTTCTCAATATTCTTAAGCTCAACAGAGGGCACCTGCATTAAGCCTTCCACAATGACACACAAGTGTGTACGCTGTGATGAAACACAGACTGTAGAAGGCACATTCGGTAACCACTCTGCAAAGGCATCAAAGAAGGAAAATGTTGTTGCTTCCACATGTACTGAACTTGGCTCCTATGATATGGTAGTTCGCTGCAGATACTGTGACGACATTCTTTCCACAAAGCACTACACAGAAGCTTCTCTCGGTCATAAGTTCACTATCAGAGTTGAGAGAATTGCAGGTGACTGTCAGACAGTTTCCTCAACAACCTATAAGTGTGTACACTGTGACTTGACCGATACACAGTACGGCAATTACGGCGCACATAAGAAGGCTGAAAGACATGAAAATATTGTTGATGCAACATGCTCAAGCAGCGGTTCATATGACAAGATTATTTACTGTACTGTCTGTGATGAAGTTCTCAGTGAAAAAGAAGTAAAGGTTGCTAAGCTTCCTCACACTGCATCTGAACCTGTAGTTGAAAATGAAATTGCCGCTACTGCAACACAGGGCGGTTCCTATGAAGAAGTTGAATACTGTGAAGATTGCGGTGAAGAATTACGCAGAGTAACAGTAAGAACTCCTGCATTAGGCACAGGCGATGATAACACAGATACTGATAATAACACAGGCTCTGATGATTCAGATTCAGGCTCATCATCCGGCTCAGGTATGTTCTCCTGGTGGGATAAGCTTGTACGCTTCTTCAAATCACTTTTAAGCATTTTCGGCTGATAATCTGATTTGTAGCATAAAACAAAATATCTGATTGATTTGAGGCACTTATCCGTCAGGATAAGTGCCTCAGCTTGTTTAAGTATCATTCTTGTTTAAGTATCATTCTTTTTTAAGTATCATTCTTTTTCATATTTCGCATAAAGATTTTTCGCCATGGGGCATTTGCCGCCGTCTTCCTTATAGCAATATTTTTTTTCGTGCTCTCTTTTAAGCGCGGAAGAGGGAAATTTGGTCAGCATACTTGTGTTTTTTATGTACCCCTCGCAACAGATATAGTCAACATTCTCCTTAATGAAAAAAGGACATTTGATTAATGCTTCAATCGTTAAATTTGCCATATTTTTACCTCCTGAGTACCTTTCTTGGTACTTGTCTTTTGTTATAATAGCAGTACAGATGTATACTGTATTTTTAATAATACAGATTTCTGTACATTGTTTCTCCCCGAAAACGGTTATTTTTAAAATATTTTATGAAATTTTCATTGACTTTTTACAGTGTTCTGTATTATAATAAGCCTTGCAAAAAGATTTTTACAGATTTCTGTATTGTCTTCATCAATATAATAATACAGATTTATGTAAATGTCAACCTTTTTAAGGAAAAAAAATCAGAAAATGGGAAAAATATGGAAACTTATAAAATAATCAAGGAACTTTGTGACAGCAAAAACATTAAAATGTCGGTATTGGCGGCAAATATCGGGATAAGAAGCTCGGTTTTTTCTGAGCTTAAAATGGGAAGAACGAAGCAGCTTTCAACTGCAACATTGCAGAAGATCGCGGCATATTTTGAAGTGCCTCTTTCAACTCTGGTAGAGGAGGAGTTATCTCCCGTAGAAGAAAAGCAGAACGAGCTTTTTAAAAAAAGAAAGCTGCTTTTTGACCTTTCACAGAAAGCAAGCGAGGAAGACCTTGATAAAATGATAAAGATTTTCGGGGCAATAATAGGCGAATAAGGGAGGATTCTTTTATTGGAAAATATTATTATCAGAACAATACCGCTTCCGTCTTCGGTGAGGGCATTTACCGTTGCTGATGAATCGGGGGATTATAATATTTATATAAACAGCCTGCTGTCTTTTGAACAGCAGATAAAAAGCTTTAAGCACGAAGCGGTGCATATAGAAAACGGAGATTTCTACAAAGAACTGACCGCCGCAGAAATCGAAAGAGCATATATATAGAATGATACCCGACGCAAGCAATTTGAGAATTTTTCTTCAAATTCAGGTTGCGAATGGTAGGGCACGATGCCCGAATCGTTCCGCCTGAGGGGTGGGTAAATTCCGTTACACACATTTATTTTTCAGCAAAAAATAATGGGTTGTAAAAAAGTTAGAATTTGCAATATACGGAACGATTCGGACTCTGTGTCCTACCGGAACAGACCTTTGATTACATCACAAAAGCAGGTTAGCATATACCGTTGGTAGGCTTAAGCTGCTTGGTGTATGGGTAAGACTTACAATCCTGAGAAAAGAGGAAAACAAATGAGCAAGGTGCTTGAACTTATAAATTCACTAAAAGGGGAGTGCTCCTGCGGCCTTTGCCACAGCACTGCTATTGAGGATATAGTAATAGAATCCGGAGCCGTGAGAAGAGTAGGAGAAATTCTCAGAAAGAATAATTTTCCGAAAAATATTCTGCTCGTTGCGGATGAAAACACCCTTTCGGCGGCAGATGGCATACTTGAAAGCCTGACTTCTTTCAAGGTAAAGCTAAAAATATATCCCTTTATCCGTGTTGCCGAAATGCACCATGTTGAAGAGTTGGAAGAGCTTATAAAGGAAAAGGACATTGCAATTTTATCGGTGGGAACAGGCTCTGTCAATGACCCGTGCAGACTGGCGTGTGCACGGCAGAATAAAAAGCTTTGTATCTTTGCAACAGCACCCTCAATGGACGGCTTTGCTTCGTATTCTTCGCCCATTGTGAAAGACGGCTTCAAGGAAAGCTACCCCGCAAAAAGTCCCGAGGTTATAATAGGCGACACAAAAATCCTTGCCGCCGCTCCCGTTCAGCTTAAAAGTGCAGGCTTCGGTGATATGATTGCAAAATATATAGGTCTTGCAGACTGGCAGATTTCGTTTCTTTTGACAGGTGAATTATACTGCGAAAAGGTGGCTTCACTCACAAGAACAGCCGTTGATGAGCTTATGAATATGGCAGACAGAGTATGTGCCGAGGATGAATATACGGCAGGCAAGATTTTCGAGTCACTTCTCAAAACGGGTATAGGAATGAGCTTTATGCAAAATTCCCGTCCTGCAAGCGGCAGTGAACACATAATCGCACACCTGATTGAGTGTAAAGAGCTGCCCGAGGGTAAAATACCGAATCTTCACGGCGAGGATGTTGGTGTGTGTACACTCGAAATGCTGAAATTATATAACACACTTGCCGAAAATGAAAAAATCTCTGCCCGAAGACCGGCAGAGAACTGGCAGGAGATATTCGATTTTTACGGAGATATGCGCCACGAGGTTGAAAGAATGAACTTCCCCGATAATATCACCGATGAAGTAAGTACAGTAAAACTGGAGGAAGCGTGGGAAGACATCAGAAAAATAATAAAATCCGTACCGTCATACGGGGAATGTAAAACCGCAATGGAGAAAGCGGGATGTAAAATCACGGTAGAAGACATAGAAAAAAGCCGTGAGCTGTTTGACGGCTGTGTGAAATTTTCTCCCTATATGAGAAGAAGACTTACACTGTTGAGAATAAGAGATATGATAAAAGAAAAGCAGATTTGAGAAAAGCATTGCTTAGTTTTTTGCTGAAAACTGAAACACAGATTGCAGGTAACGAAGCCGTACAGCAAGCAGCTTAAGAATTTTGCAGCAAATTTTTGTCCTGGAATGGTAGGGAACAGAGCCCGAATCGTTCCGCCCCAAGCAAATTCAATCTTTTTGCATCCCATTAATGTTTATAGTGGAAATAAATGTGTGTAACGGAAGATACATTTCCCGTAAAACGGAACGATTCGGGCTCTGTTCCCTACCATACGAAAAAATAAATGCTGCCATAAATATAAAATTTGAGTAAACTATTATTTGTAATCTGAAATTACAGCAAAATAAAAGCTCCGAAACAGGGAAAATTCTGTTCCGGAGCTTTATTAGTGATATTGCAAACTATCGTTTGCAGTGATATTTTTGCCCTTTGAGCAAAAGTGATATTGAAGCCTGCGGCTTCAGTGATATTTTATCCGCCTTAAAACTGTGCGAAAGCACAATAACACTTGCCGAAGGCAAATAAAACGGCGAAGCAATAACACTCGCCGTAAGGCGAATAAAACTAACTAAGGCAAAGCCTTAGTTAAACGCCTCAATAATCATCATCTTAGCTTCTTCTATGCATTTTTTGATAAGCTCATCCTCATTCGGGATAAGAGCTTCAATTTCTCTTGCCATTTCGGGTGTGGGACGGGTTTTGGGGTGACGGGGAGTGAATACCGTACAGCAGTCCTCGTAGGGACGGATTGAGATGTCGAAGGTGTCGATTTTTCTTGAAATCTCAACAATTTCATTCTTATCCATACCGATACAGGGTCTGAATACGGGCAGAGTTGCACATTCGTCCGTGCAACGGATAGCCTTGATTGTCTGGCTTGCAACCTGACCGAGGCTTTCACCCGTGATAACTGCCTCACAGCCCTGCCATTCGGCAAGCGCACAGGCAACCTTCATCATAACTCTTCTCATTGTTACGGTGAACATATCCTCGGGGCAGTAATCCCTTATAGCCTCCTGTAAAGCGGTGAAATGTACGGTGAAAAGATTTATTCTGCCTGAATACATAGACACCTTTTTGAGTAATTCGTGTACCTTTATCTCCGCAAGCTCGGAGGTGTATGGGGGAGAAGCGAAGTGTACGGCTGTGAGCTTAACACCTCTTTTTGCCATCATATATGCCGCAACAGGGGAGTCGATGCCGCCTGAAATGAGTATACAGGCTCTGCCGCCCGTGCCCGTGGGCATACCTCCCGCGCCTTTAAGCTGCGGACCTCTTACATATGCCGCGTTGTCACGGATTTCAACAGTTACGGTATATTCGGGATTGTGCACATCAACCTTTATCCCGGGAATTTTAGAGAGAATGAAGCCGCCGACCTCATCGCAGATTTCGGGAGAGCTTAAGGGGAATTTTTTGTCGGCACGCTTTGCGGTTACCTTAAAGGTAGAAGCAAGCATAAGCTCATCACCGAGATAGTCCCATACTGTTTCCAGTATTTTGTTTATATCCTTTTCGCATACTGCGGCACGCGAAACACCCACAAGACCGAAAACCTTGCAGATTCTTGAAACTGCCTCGTCAAGGTCAATGTCCTCGTTTTTAGGCTCAATAACTATAGTTGACTGAGATTTTCTGTATGTGAAATTTCCGAGAGAGGAAATGCGCATACGGATATTTTTTATGAGTATATCCTCAAAGGTTGAACGGTTAAGGCCCTTGAGAGCAAGCTCACCGTCTTTTAAGAGTATGATTTCTTTCATTTTAGTTGTCCTTTATATTAATTTATAATTTTGTTCTGATTGTTCTTACTGCATCATTTACAGCGGAGCAGAATACAGCGATTTCTTCCTTTGTGGTAAATCTCGAAAGGCTTATTCTCACTGCGCTGTCAATCCGTTTTGCAGGAAGTCCCATAGCAGTCAGCACCTCGCTGCGGTGTCCCTTTTTACAGGCAGAGCCTGCGGAAATATATATACCTCTCTGTGAGAGATAATTTATGAGCACCTGCGAGGGGATGCCCGTAACCGAGATGTTGAGTATATAGGGAAGTGCATCAGATGGGGAATTTATTTCCACTGTGGGTATTTTTGACAGCTCATTGACTGCAAAATTCTTAAGACTGCGTGTGAAGTCAAGCTGTCTGTTAAGGTCGGGGAAAGCTGCTGCCGCTGCGCCGAAGCCTGCTATTGCGGGGAGAGCCTCGGTGCCCGAAAACATTTCGTTTTCCTGACCGCCGCCCGAAATATAGGGCTTTATTTTCAGTCCCTTTCTTATATACAATGCGCCCACTCCCTTGGGTGCGTGTACCTTATGACCGCTTATACTTAAAAGGTCAACACCGAGCCGGGAGGGCTTGACAGGCATTTTGCCGAAGGCCTGAATTGCATCAACATGAATAAGAGCAGGGGAGCCGATTCTTTTCACAACCTTGGAAATCACATCAACGGGATTTATTGCGCCCGTTTCGTTGTTTACAAGCATAGTGCTTATAAGTATCGTGTTTTTGTTCACCGTGTTCAGAAGCTGTTGAGTATTGAACGAACCGTTTGTGCCGGGGGTAAGTCTTATCACCTCAAAGCCGAGCTTTTCAAGCTTATCCATACATCTTGAAACACTCGGATGCTCAAGGGAAGTTGTTATAATTCTGTTTCCCGCCTTGCGTTTTGCATCAACCGCACCGAAAACGGCTGTGTTGTTGGCAAGAGTACCGCTGTGGGAAAAGTATACCTCTGAGCTGTCACAAGACAGCGCATCGGCTATTTTCTGCCTTGACTCCTCTAAAAGCATTTTTGCTTTGATGCCCTTTGAATGTACCGCAGAGGGGTTGCCGTAATTTTCTGTAAGACAGCTCATTACCGCTTCAATTGCCTGCGGACAGGCTTTGGTTGTGGCAGAATTATCAAGATAAATTTCCATTTATACCAGAACCTTTGTAGAAATAATGTTGCACTCATTACATTATACTAAAAAATAACAAAAGTGCAAATACAAAAATTTATATATGAGTGAATATTTTTTTTATTTATGAAGAAAACTAAAGAAAAATGTTTATTCAGGTGATTTTTATGAAAAGGCGCTTTAAGATACGCTTGATTTCTTTTTCGGCTGCCGTTTTTTCAGCTATGCTTATCTGGGGCGTTGCCGAAACGGTAATGGCAAAAAATTATGAAACGCTTGTCAGAATTTCCCGACAGAGGTCTTTGGAGCAGGTGTGCGAATATCTTGATAATATAGAAACGGACCTTGCAAAAACGCAGTACGCAACGGGCGATATGATGCTCAATAATCTGTCTGTTAAAATGCTCAGAGAGGCATCGGGTGCGAAAACAAGCCTTTCCGCACTCGAAACGGGTGAAGTGGGACTGTATAACATCTATAAGTTTCTGTCGCAGGTCGGTGAATATACTGCCTCCCTCAGCAGGAAAGCGGCATCAGGCGAGGGTGTAAGCGAGGAGGACAGAAAGGTGCTTGCTGATTTGCTCGAATATGCAGGCTCACTTTCAACGCAGTTTGAGCAGATGCAAGAGCTTAACAACAGCAGCTACCTTACCTTTGAACAGCTTAACAACACACTCATAAAGGCAGATGAGAGCAGTGAACAGATGGTAAGCTACATCAATGCCGTGAGTGATGCAGAGCAGTCCTTTTCGGACTATCCCACACTTATATATGACGGTCCTTATGCCGATAATGTTCTTAATACAACATCTCAGCTTCTTGAAAACGAAAAGACAGTGTCCTCTGATAAAGCAAAAAGAAATGCTGCCGAAATTTTAGGTATTCCCGCAGATGCCTTAGTGACTGACGGCTCCTCGGGCGGTGAAATACCGACCTATGATTTTTATTGCGACACCGTTTATGTATCTGTCAGCAAAAAGGGCGGATATCCCGTATATATTCTTTCCGATGCTGTTGTCGGTGAAGCTAAGATAAGCGAGGAGGATGCCGCCCGCAAGGCAGAGGATTTTCTCGAAAAAATAGGCTTTGATAATATGGAAGAAACCTATTATTACTCTACCGACGGAGTATGTACAATAAATTTTGCATATAAGGAAAATGATTTTATCTGTTATCCCGACCTTATAAAAGTAAGCATTTCACTTTTTGACGGTAAGGTCACCTCAATGGATGCCACGGACTATCTTATGAATCATATTAAGAGAGATTTCCCGACCTCTATTGTAGATGAAAAGAAAGCAAGAGAAGTAATTTCCCCATCTCTTAAAATAAAGGAAACAGATTTTGCGGTAATTCCCACTGAAACGGGTAAGGAAAAATTTGCCTACGAATTTCTGTGTACGGGTGAGGACGGACAGGAAATGCTGATATATGTTGATATGCTCACAGGAGAAGAAGCCGATATTCTTATTTTACTGTATTCCGATAACGGCACACTCACCAAGTAAAAATAATTTATTTCCACAAATGATTTTTTGTGTTTCGGCAATAATAAAAAGGGATGAGATTCCCTATACAGACACTTGAATGTTTTTTTCAGTAAATGTCATTTGTTTTTTCATGAAAGCAAAGGTCTGTATTTGTAGGGAACGATGCCCACATCGTTCCGCTATGCGGCAAGGGTTATTTTCGTTATGCACATTAAAATTTTGTTGAAAATTAATTAGTTGTAAAAAAAGTTAGAATTCCCCTTGTTCTTAAGTGATATTGCAAACTTCGTTTGCAGTGATATTATTGCCTTGCGGCAATAGTGATATTGAAACCTTTGGCTTCAGTGATATTTTATTCGCCTAAACTTAAGCGAAGCACAATAACACTACGCGAAGCGTAATACAACTGCGAAGCAATACCACTCGCCGCAAGGCGAATAAAACTGCGACTGTTTCACAGTCGCCGGAAGGGAGTTGAAAAAATGAAAAAAGCAGCTTTGGTTATTGCCGTCTGTGTAGCTTTGGTATGCCTGCTTTTTGTGGGCTGTTCAAAGACAAATGACAATAATTCATATACAACCACCTCGCCCAACGGCGAAACAACAAAAACACCTGCTCCGACAAATGAAAGCACAAGTAAACCCGATGAAAGCACAAGCAGTATAATGGAAGAAACACTTTCCGATGTCGGAGAAACCATACTTGACGGTATGGAAGAGGCAGGAGAAACAATGCTTGATGCCGCCGAGGACATTGGAGAAACACTTGCAGACGGTGCAAAAAAAATCGGCGGAAAAATCGAAAACGGCGCAGAGAGATTTTCCGATTCAATAAAAAATTCTATGAACGGCAGATAAGAGCCGAACAAAAAAGAGGCTGTACCCCAGCCTCTGATTTTCTTGTTGACATTATCACGGTCAGCCGATATGTCGTCTGATATTTTTACAAAGAAAAAGCTTGATAAAAAATAAAAAATTCAATGAACGGCAAAAAGATTGAAAGAAGAGGTTGTATCCTTTTAATATCCGTATAAATAAAGCCCTAAAAACAAGCTGAGAGTTGCTTGTATATTCGGGCTTTTACATTTAATTATTCTTCTGTTGCATCAGGGATGTTTTCAATTAGATTTGTTATAAGCTGATTTAATTCTGTTGCATTTTGTGAGGTTATAACAGGTTTTCCGGTTCTTTTTTCAAGGGCTTCTCTCGCTATTTTTGCAACCTCACCGCCGGCTCTGGCGACTTTAAGGTTTTCTGTAAAGCCCTCGGGTTGTTCTTCTTTTGATATGTCTTTTGTTGATGTTTCTGCAAGCATATTTAATATAAGCTCGGTTGTGCTCATATTATCTCTCAGGTTTTCTTTTGTAAGTCCTTTGAAATCTTTGTATTTTTTTGTTGTCATTCCTGACCAGGCCTTAGTGATTTCATTTGTCAGAATGGCATATTCCTTACCTTTTTCAATTCCTCGTTGCTGCCATTCCGCCGTTAATTCATTGCGTACCCGGATTGATAATATTCTCTGATGAATCCAATCTTCGTCATATCCTTTTTTTGAATAAGTTTCCAAGGCTCTGTCTATTGCAAGTTCGGGATCAATAATTTCATCAATGCGTTCTTTTCCGACTTGGGCAAGCCACATTTTAAAAGGCTCTGCTTTGGGCGAGGGGATAGACTGAATGATACGGAGTATTCCTGTAATATCCGCAACGGTTGTTTTGTATCTTTTGCCGTCTGCTGCAGTTAATTCAGTCAGGGTACAAATTGTACCCCACCTGGAATTGAGTTCATTATCGCGGGTTCGCATTTTTTTTATATACTGCTTTACATTTTTACTGTCGGTCAGAATCTCCACAACATCGCTGACTGAAAAAAACCATTCTTCGCGGTCTTCGTTCCATGCGGTTCTTATCTTTTTTCCTTCAAAAAGTTGAATATTATTATTCTCCATTTGTTTTTACCTCCGCAAAGTTCTCTCTGTTTATTATAATTCAAAAGGTTTACCATATCAATAGATTAATATAAGAAAAAATCTTACGATTTATCAACCCCCTGCCCCCACTCTTGGGGGAAAGGTGTTTCTTGATATAAGCTAAATTGCTCACTTCGCGAGCAATTTCCTATATATTAAAGAAAAAAGGTAACACGGGAAATCCGTATTACCTTTAATTTTTTTAGTATCTCTTATTTAAGAGCAGCCTTAGCCTGTTCGGTGAGAGCTGTGAAAGCAGCGGGATCTGCGATAGCGATTTCTGAAAGCATTTTTCTGTTAAGAGTAACGCCTGCTTTCTTAAGACCGTTCATGAATGTTGAATAGTTCATGCCGTTTGCCTTGCAGCCTGCTGAAATTCTTGCAATCCAGAGTCTTCTGAAATCACGCTTTTTCTGCTTTCTGCCGATGTAAGCATAGTTGCCGGACTTCATAACTGCCTGCTTAGCAGTTTTGAAGAGCTTGCTCTTGGAACCGTAGTAACCCTTAGCGAGCTTGAGAGTTTTATTTCTTCTCTTACGAGTCATTAATGCGCCTTTAATACGTGCCATTCTACTTTACCTCCGTTTTGAAATCTTCTTCTTATTTATAAGGAATAAGACGCTTGATCTGCTTTACATTTGTTTTGTCTGCAACAGCAGTCTTACGAAGATTTCTCTTTCTCTTAGTTGTTTTTTTGTTAAGGATGTGTGATTTGTTAGCGTGAGCACGGATGGGCTTGCCGTTCTTGGAAAGCTTAAAACGCTTTTTTGCGCCGCTGTTTGTTTTGATTTTAGGCATTGTTTTTTCCTCCTGTGTGTTTTTTTATTTATTTTAATGCGGTGTTATTTCTTTGAAGACTTTGCAGCGAGGAACATAAGCATTGTTTTGTTCTCAAGCTTTGCTGCTTTTTCAATAACGCCGTATTCGGAGCAAGAGTCTGCAAAGGACTGCATAATTTCATATCCTCTTTCGGGATGAACCATCTCTCGTCCTCTGAAACGGATGGAAACCTTTACCTTATTTCCTGCTTTAAGGAAACGGATGGCGTGGTTTACTTTTGTTTCAATGTCGTGAGTATCAATGTTGAGGGTGAGCTGAACCTCTTTGATCTCAACGACCTTCTGGTTCTTCTTAGCTTCCTTTTCACGCTTCTGCTGGTCGAACTTATACTTGCCGTAGTTCATTATCTTACATACGGGCGGTACGGCCTGAGGAGCGATTTTAACTAAATCAAGGTTTCTTTCATTTGCTCTCTTGAGAGCCTCTGAGGCAGACATAACACCGAGCTGTTCGCCGTCATCTGTTATAACTCTGACTTCCTTATCCCTGATTTCCTCATTGATCTGCAGTTCCTTAGTAGCTATATTCAAGCACCTCCAAAAATAATTAAAAATGCGGACAGAAGACTGCCCGCACATAATAACACACACTTTTTTACCTTTACGGAAAAAGCTGAATTATTTACCCTGAAAAACGGAATTCGCAGGGTGAGAACGGGAATCGTCTGCTTCATTTACCGCCAAATTATAACAGATATTAATGAATAAGTCAATAGCTTTTTTTGGGAAAAGTAAAAAACTTCAAAAAAAACTTCCTACATTATTTCAACAAAAATTTTACATTGAATTTGTGAATAATATACCAAAATTTCCGATTGTTTTCAAGTGTATTGCAAAACAAAGCGTGATGTGTTATCATAAGGTATATTTCTGTGTCTAAGGAGGGAGAAAGGTGGCAAACGAGACTAACGGCGCACCCAAGGAGTATACCGACGAACAACTCCAATATGTCTATGAAAACCGTAGATATGTCGGAACCAAGGAAACAGTCGGCTTCGTTTTGTGGGATGCCGCACAGAGCTTAAACATCAACACCTATTCTACAAGATTTGTCACAAACATTGTTAAGGTTGACCTCGGTTATCAGACCATAGCAAAGGCAATCAACAGTGTTTGGGATATCGTGAATGATATTTTCACAGCAGCAATAGTTGAAAAAACCCGTACCCGTTGGGGTAAGTTCAGACCTTATCTTTTAGGTCTTGCTATTCCCGGCTGTATCGGAACTCTTCTCTATTGGTTTATGCCGCTTCTTTTCGGCGGTAAGGCTGCCAACTCAATATCAAAGTTCATTTTCTATCTTGTGCTCGAAATCGTAAAAGAGGGTATCGGCACATTCCAGGGTATTGCAAGAACCGGTCTTTTGTCGACTATAACGCCGCACCCTGTTGACCGAACGAGGCTTATAACATTGGCAAACTTCGCTTCGGGTACATTCGGTGAAAAGCTGCCCGAGCAGATAATGACAATTATTCTTGACCTTATCGATAACAAGGCAATCAAAACAAAGATGTCTATTGAAAAGCAGATGCTTATTGCCTTCGTGGGTATGGGTTCGGTAACAACGCTGCTTTCCAGCGGGATGTCCTTCTGGTTCTTTGCTAATTCAAAGGAAAGAATTATGCAGTCAATCAAAACACCCAGTGTTAAGGATTCGCTCAAGTCTATTCTTAACAATAAGCCCATCTTGCTTGTTACATTGTCTGACTTCCTGTCAGGCTTCGGCATCTCAGGCAGTAAGTCCGACTACTACATAGATGTTCTCCACTTTGCGTCAATGACAATGCTTGCAGGTATTCCTGCAGCACCTCTTTCCCCTGTCAGCTATTCATTTGTTCCCTGGTTCCGCCGTCATTTCTCCAGCCGTGTGCTTTATATCGTAAGTCACGAGATTGCAAACTTCCTTTATGTGTTTGTATTCCTCTTCGGCTGCATCGGCTTCAATCCCAAGACCTTCAAGGGCGGTCTTTACAGAAACAAGTGGGCAATGCTCTTTGCTATGGCAACATGGGAGCTTATCTGGACATTGTTCTACGGCTTAAGATCCGTTATCGGCACAGAGCTTTACAACGAAACAATGGACTATTGCGAATGGAAGAACGGCTACCGTACAGAGGCTATGACCTCCGTTGCAAAGGGACTTGCAGCTAAGGTTGCATCAAGCACAAGCTCAGTTATCACAACTGCTCTCAAGAAGCTTGTCGGCTACGACCAGAACGCATATACTCAGGGCAAGGAACAGCCTGACTATGTTAAGTTCTATCTCTTTGCTATGTTCACAATCGTACCCGCACTCACAGGCTCATTCGGTATTATTCCCATGCTCTTCTATGACCTTTCAGGTAAGAAGAAGGAGCTTATGTATGCAGAGCTTCTTGAACGCCGTAAGAATGCTTCCGTTGTTGCTTCATCAGGTGACAAAGAAGCACTCGAGGCTATCGCAGAAGAACAGATTAATATCGGCAAAAAGAAATAATTTTTCAGGGAGGACCGGTAACGGTCCTCTTTTTTTGATGAAACCAAAGGTCTGTACTTGTAGGGCACAGAGCCCGAATCGTTCCGCCTGAGGGGTGGGTAACTTTTATTTGTACAAATTTTTTGTTTTATATAATGCCGATATTTTTGTAAAAAAGTTAGAATTCTACACAAACGGAACGATGTGGGCATCGTTCCCTACCAACCGAAGGCGGAAATGCTGTCAAAATTATACACGATTTTTTATATTTTCAATTCTATGATTGAAAAATTGTGCTTGGTTATGTATAATACATTGGAGGTGTTGCGCTATGTCTAAATTTGATGAATCATATATAGCTTTATGTAAAAAAATACTTAGTGAGGGTGTGAGGGTTGAGAACCGCACGGGTGTGGACACCATAAAAATCCCTGCCCATTCTCTTCATTTTGATTTGAGCGAGGAATTTCCCGTTCTCACCACAAAGCAGGTGTTTATCCGTCAGGCAGTGCTTGAAATGCTCTGGTTTTATCAGGCACAGTCGAATGATGTCCGTTGGCTTCAGGAGAGAGATGTGAAAATCTGGAACGAGTGGGAGATTGATGAGGAGGGCTACTGGAACGCAACCCAGATGGTGCCCGATGAGAACGGAAAGCTCAGAAAAACCGAGGTACATAAATTCTTCGGTAAGGAATATGCGCACACAATCGGCACGGCATACGGATATATTGTAAACAAGTTTCAGCTTACACAGACTCTTATAGACAAGCTTAAGAACAATCCCGGGGACAGGAGAATGGTGATGTCCTTGTGGCAGAATGATTATCTTGACACAGCTGTTCTGCCGTCCTGCGTATGGAGCAGCGAATGGGATGTAACAGACGGAAAGCTTAATGCCTGGGTGCATCAGAGAAGCTGCGATGTGCCGTTAGGGCTTCCCTTTAATATAACACAGTATGCCGTTCTCCTTTCAATGCTCGCACAGGTCTGCTCACTCGAGGTCGGAACTTTAGACTGGAGCATAAAGGATGCTCACATATATGTAAATCAGATAGAGCCCATAAAGGAGCAGATACGCCGCTTTGATGAAAACGGCTCTCTGCCTGCCCCGAAGCTCTGGCTTAATCCCGAGGTAAAGGACTTCTTTGAATTCGATAATTCCCGCGACTGCAAGGATGTAAAGCTCATAGACTATCAGCATATGGGCAAGCTTTTATTTGAAATAACGCAATAAAGCGGTGATACCCCAACGCAAGCAACTCAAGTATTTTGCTGTAAATTACCGTCTTCATCGTTCCCTACCATTCATAAACCGAACATTGCAGCAGGTTTCTTAAATTGCTTGCATTGGTCGTCACTCTAAAGGAGAAAATTATGACAGTTTCAATGATAGCCGCCGTCGGTAAAAACAGAGAGCTGGGAAAGGGCAATAATCTTATATGGCGCATTTCCGAGGACTTAAAGTTTTTCAAGGCAACAACTATGGGGCATCCGATAATAATGGGCAGAAAGACCTTCCAGTCCCTCCCAAAGGCATTGCCCGGCAGAAAAAATATTGTTATCACCCGTGATGAGAATTATACAGCCGAGGGTGCTGTGGTAGTCCACGGCATAAACGAGGCTCTTGAAGCAGCAAAGGATGCAGATGAAGCTTTTATCATAGGCGGAGAGAGCATATACAACGCATTTTTAAGCATATGCGATAAAATGTATCTCACCCTTATTGACGGTGAGGAAGCGCAAGCCGACGCATTTTTCCCCGAGTATGAGAATATTCAGTGGAAAACTCAAGAATTATTAAAAACAGAAGAAAACGGAATAAATTATTCCAGAATACTTTTTGAAAGAGTTAAATAATGGGAATCAGAAAATATATAGGCGACAGGGCATTCTATAAAACCGCGCTGACGGTTGCAATGCCCATAATGCTTCAGAATCTTATAACAAACCTTGTAAATATGCTCGATAATCTTATGGTCGGTTCAATAGGTACCGAGCAGATGTCGGGTGTTGCAATAGTAAATCAGCTTTTGTTTATTTTCAACCTTGCCGTTTTCGGCGCAATGGGCGGTGTAGGAATCTTCACTGCACAGTTTTTCGGCAAGGGCGATGATGAGGGAATCAGATATTCCTTCCGCTACAAAATAGTCATATCCGTGTTCCTGGCACTTATTGCTCTGGGAATCTTTATTCTGTTTGACGATAATCTTATATCTCTCTATCTTCACGATGTTGAAGCAGGAGCCGATATTGCCGCAACACTCGGTTTCGCAAAACAGTATATGGCTGTTATGCTTATAGGACTTATCCCCTTTGCAATTTCTCAAGGCTTCTCGGGTACACTTCGCGAAACGGGCGATACGGTTACTCCTATGGTAATCGGTCTTATAGCGGTAGTAACAAACTGTGTGTTCAACTATCTGCTTATTTTCGGCAAATTCGGATTTCCCGTGCTCGGGGTTGAGGGTGCTGCCCTGGCAACAGTTATTTCCCGATTTGTTGAATGTATACTTGTAGTTGCATACATATTTATAAAAAAAGACAGATTTCCCTATGTCAAAGGACTTTTCAGAAGTCTTTATATCCCTGCGGACACCTTCCGGGCAATCACAAGAAAGGGTATGCCTCTGCTTGTGAATGAGGTTCTGTGGTCAATGAGTATGTCAACACTCGGAATTGCATATTCACTTCACGGTATCACAGTCGTTGCGGCATATAACATTTCTTCCACTGTAACAAATCTGTTCAATATGGCATTTTTGTCCTTAGGCTCAAGCCTCGGTATTATTATCGGAAAGCTTTTAGGTGCGGGCAAATACGAGGAAGCTGTTGATACCGACAGAAAGCTCATAGCCTTTTCAATGTTTGTAAGTGTAGTAATGGGCTCGGCTTTGTTTATCGCAAGCGGATATTTCCCGCAGCTTTATAATACAACAGATGATGTAAAGGAAATTGCAACCTATTTAATCCGTGTCTGTGCATGTACAGGCCCCATAGTTTCCTTTGCAAATGCTGCATACTTTACTCTCAGAAGCGGTGGAAAAACAGTAATCACATTCATCTTCGACTCAGGCTCAATGTGGATACTGTCCGTTCCCGCAGCATTTTTGGGCTACTATGTATTCGGGCTGTCCATTTTTGTAATCTTCCCCATAGTCCAGCTTCTTGAGGGCGTAAAGGTCATCATAGGCGGAGTACTTATCAAAAAGCGCGTTTGGGTTAATAATATTGTTGAGTAAAAATTAATAGCAAAAAAAACGGTCACCGAATGATCGGGGTTATAAAGGACAGAAATAAGTAGTCATACATTGTGAGACACTTTTTACAAGGTGTCTCACAATTTTTTTGATAAAAAAACTGACACTTTCAGTCTAAAAGTGTCATAGTGGGTTATATACTTTGAAAAGCAATCAAGCCAATCTGAAAACATTTTTTCGGTATGTGTAAGTGATATTGCAAATTAAAATTTGCAGTGATATTTTTGATAAATCAAAAGTGATATTGAAGCCTCGCGGCTTCAGTGTTATTTTATTCGCTTAAAACTGTCCGAAGGACAATATAACTATGCACGGCATAATATCACTGCGAAGCAATATCACTCGCCGCAAGGCGAATAAAACTGCCGAGTGTCCTTACGAACACTCGGCTAAGTCAGGTAGGGTACGATGCCCACATCGTACCGCATGAGGAAAGTGTTACTTTAATTTGTACACAGATTTTGGTCAGATATAGGTTAAAATGCCTGCAAAAAAAGTCAGAATTTGCTTTATAACGGAACGATGTGGGCATCGTTCCCTACCGGTACAGACCTTCGATTCTTTCAAAAATAAAATATCTGCAACGAATACAGTTCTTCCCCTTTTACTTTTTTTGTTTTAATATTGATATCTTTATCCTTTCGTGATAAAATATTATGTTGACAAATAATATAAAACAAAAAATCAAAATCAAGGACAATAAAAAATGAAACTTAAAGAACTTTACTTAAAATTATACAATGCCGTATTCTCGGTGCCGCTTTTTAAGAAGCTGCTTAAAATCCCCTTTGTTGAGAAGCTTTTGCAGTATGAGGTGGTGTCTTACCTTGTTTTCGGGGTGCTCACAACTGTTGTGAATTTTGTTGTTTACGGACTTGCTAATCTCATTGCAGGTGAAAATTACGAGGCAAAGGTGCTTTTTACTCTCGGTGAATTTGAATTTTTATGGATATATGTTTCTCAGGCACTTGCCTGGGTGGCAGCCGTTATTTTTGCCTATGTAACAAACAAGCTCTTTGTTTTTGAAAGCACATCGTGGAAAGGACAGGTTGTGCTTAAGGAGATTGTGTCCTTCTTCGGTGCGAGAGTGCTTTCATTCATACTCTTTGAGGAGCTTGTGTTCATTCTTCTTACGGGAATAATGAGCATAAACGGCTGGATAGCAAAAATCATAATAAGCGTTCTTGTAATTGTGTTCAATTTTGTTGCCAGCAAGTTAGTTATTTTCAGAAAAAAGAAAACAGCGGAAGGCGAAGAATAATATGCTTAAAATTGCCGTTTGTGATGATGAAACAGAAATTTGTGAATATCTGCGCACACAGGTGCTGGACTTTTTGGCTGATGAGGATATAGACGGCACGGTCAGTATTTTTAATGACGGACTACCTCTTGTAAAGGCATATGAGCGTGCCGAGGCAGATTTCGATATGATACTGCTTGACATCACAATGAAGCAGTGTGACGGTCTTTCAGCCGCAAAGAAAATCCGCGAATACAACAGCGAGGTTATGATAGTTTTTGTCACAGCCTCCGCAGAGTATGTTTTCAGCGGATATGAGGTAAGAGCCTTCCGATATATATTAAAGCCCGAGCTGCTTCACGGCTTCAGAAGAGTTTTTTCGGAATGTGTTGCCGCGCTGACTAAATCAAACGAATCGGTGTTCTCTTTCCAGACGGGGGCAGATACCGTAAGCATACCCTTGCGGGAAATTCTCTATTTTGAAAGTGACCGCAGAAAAATCAGTATTGTATGCCTTAACGAAAAGGAATATACCTTTTACGGCAAGCTTGACAATATTGAGCATCAGTTAAGAAAGCAGGATTTTGTGCGTTGTCATCAGAGCTTTCTTGTGAACACAAGGAAAATACTGTCATTAAGAGGCACGGAATTATCCATGGTGAACGAAACGGTAATTCCCGTCAGCAAACGCCGCGCCAAGGAAACGAGCGAAGCATTTTTGTGGGCAATGAGATAATCAACAGCCAATATATGTAATTTAAGAATTTGATGCAATTTTTGGTTACGAATGGTAGGGAACGATGCCCACATCGTTCCGCCTGTGGCAAATTCTATCTTTTATTTCAGCCAATTTTTGTTTTTGCAAAAAAACAAACTGTGTACAATAAAAAATATGTACAAATAAAGTTACCCATTCCTCAACGGAACGATGTGGGCATCGTTCCCTACCAACCAAAAACGAAAATGCAACGAAAAAGTCTGTGGCAAATTCTATCTTTTATTTCAGCCAATTTTTGTTTTTGCAAAAAAACAAACTGTGTACAAATAAAAAATATGTACAAATAAAGTTACCCATTCCTCAACGGAACGATGTGGGCATCGTTCCCTACCAACCAAAAACGAAAATGCAACGAAAAAGCTTAAGTTGCTTAGCGTACGGCAGCGTTCCCTACAAGTGCAGACCTTTGGTTTGCAGCAAAATATAAGGAGAAAAACGGTGATTGATTTTATTATCAATAATTATCAGGATATAATTTTTAATACCGCGAGAATTTTCTCTTCCGTGTTTGAGATTGTTCTTGCATATATTCTTGTAAACAATTTTTATTCTCCGCGTGCCTTTCTTAAAAAATTCGATTATATTCCCTTTGTTGCCCTTAGCGGAATAATGATTTTTCTTCTGGAAAACGGAATTCTGGAAAAAGAGAAGTTTTTTGTTGAATGTATTGTTCTTGTGCTGTTCCTGTTTTTGTTCTATGACGGAACAATAATGAATAAATTGACAGGCTCGTTGATTTTCTGTTCTCTTATAGCCTTAAGTGAGGTCGCCGCAGTGTCGCTGAGAAATGTGCTTATAGATATTGTCGGCTTTGATTTTGAATCGGATGCGATGTTTGTCCGTATACTCAATCTCACGCTTGCCAATATTATAATGGTTGTTGCCGCAATAATACTCAGTATCTTTGCAAAATATTCCTCTGTTGCAAAATCGGGCTTCAGAGTGTGGGTAATCCTTTTGTTTGTTCCTGCAATAACACTTGTAACCTTTTCTGTTTATCAGTACTATATAGAAGCATATCCCAGAGAAAATCTTATACTTACATATATGCTTATTTCCTGTGTGGGACTTATTTTCATAAACATAATAGTTTTTGTTTTGTTTTCACGCCTCAACAGTCAGCTCAACATAAAGAGAGAAAAGGACATCCTTACCTCACAGCTTTATCTTCAGCAGGCATCGGTCAAAAGGCTTGAAACCTCGTATAACCGCACAAGAAGCTTCCGTCACGATATAAAAAACCATATTCTGCTTATGAATATGTTAGCGCAGCAGGAAAAGTATGATGAGCTTAAGGATTATCTCCGTGAAATGAGCGGTGTTATTGATGAATCGGCTTATGTCAGGATAAGCGGTATTTCGGCAGTTGATGCGATACTCAACGAAAAGATGTACGAAGCGCAGTCGAAGAGCATAACAACCTCATTCGATGTTGTTAATCTTGACAAGAATAATATACAGCCGCTTGACTTGTGTGTCATACTCTCAAACGCGCTTGACAATGCTATAGAAGCAAACGAAAAAATCGAAAATAAAAACGAAAGATACATAAAGCTTAAAATACACGGCAATCAGACATTCAGCGTTGTGTCCGTGTCCAATCCCGCAATAGAAGCACCTAAAAAGAATTCTTTGGGCGGATATATAACATCTAAAAAAGAAAAAGCGGTAAATCACGGATTCGGACTTAAAACCATTGAAAGCACCGTAAAGAAGTACCGCGGAGAAATGCTTTGTAAGCATGAGGACGGTGTTTTCACTCTTGTTCTCAGGCTTAATAAAATTTAATCGGAAATCATCTGTATACGGAGGGATTTTTATGGAGAATATTACAGAGCTTATAAAAAAGGCAAAGGAAGAAACAGGCACTCTTATTCTTGCACACACCTATCAGCCGCCCGAGATAATCGAGCTTGCCGATATGACGGGTGACTCTTTTAAGCTTGCACAGGCTTGTCTTGAAGCAGATGCAAAAAGAGTTATAATGTGCGGTGTGCGCTTTATGGCAGAGAGTGTAAAGCTTCTCTCCCCGGAAAAAGAGGTTGTTCTGCCTTCTCCCGAGGCTACCTGCCCTATGGCAGAAATGATTTCTCCTGAAAGAGTGAGAAAATATAAACAGGAAAACCCTGATTCGGTGGTTGTTGCCTATATAAACACAACTGCGGCGCTTAAAGCAGAGTGCGATGTTTGCGTAACATCATCGAGTGCATTGAAGATTGTTGAAAAAATAGATGCCCCCGAGATTCTTTTTATCCCCGATAAAAATCTCGGCACATTCGTAAAAAATGCCTTTCCCGAAAAAAATATAGTTATCTGGGACGGATATTGTCCCATTCATAATACCGTTACTGTTGAGGATATTCTTGAAGCAAAGAAAGCGCATCCCGAAGCTAAAGTTGCAGTACATCCCGAATGCCAAAGCCAAGTTGTTGACCTTTGCGATATGGCAGGCTCAACGGCTGACATAATAAAATTTGCTTTAGGCTGTGACAGCGAGGTTATAATCGGCACCGAAAGAGGAGTTGCCGATTACCTGACACTTAAATACCCCGAAAAGGGCTTTTATCATTTAGCTCCCGAAAAGCTTGTCTGCAAGGATATGAAATATATTGATGCCCAAACCTTGCTGAAGGCAGTCAGAGGAGAAGCAGGCGAGGTAATCGAAATAGACGAAACACTGCGCCTTAAAGCAAAGAAAAGTATAGACGAAATGCTCAGACTCGGTTGAGAAAAGAGGCTTTTTGTATGACAGAAAGAAATAATAAGGTATATGATGTTTTAGTTGTCGGCAGCGGTATTGCGGGTATGTACGGTGCTTTGCAGTTTGATGAAAGCACAAGTGTTGCCGTTTTGTCAAAATACTCTAAAACCACATCAAATTCAAATCTTGCACAGGGCGGTGTTGCCGCCGTGCTGTCATTAGAGGATGACAGCTACGATTTGCACATCAAGGACACCCTTATTGCAGGCAGGCACGAAAATGATACCGAAGCGGTTGATGTGCTTGTAAGAGAGGGACCGGACGATGTAAGAAAAATAATGGAGATGGGTGTCCGTTTCGATGAAAACGAAAACGGTGAGCTTGACAAAACCCTTGAGGGAGGTCACTCCAGAAGAAGAATTGTACACTATAAGGACTGTACGGGCGCAGAAATGGTAAGAGGACTTCTCGGTGAAGTTGAAAAGAGAAAGAATATCGACTATTGCGAAAACACCGTGCTTTGCAGACTTGTGAGAGTAAGAAGCGGCTTCAGAGCAGACCTTTTGTGTGAGGGTGAATACTTCTCCGTTTTCTGCAGCTACTGTATGCTGTGTACGGGCGGTGTGGGAAGAGTGTACAGATACACCACCAACCCCAAAAGCGCAACCGGTGACGGTATAAGAATAGCATATGAGCTGGGCGCACAGATAAAGGATTTAAGATACATACAGTTCCACCCCACAGCATTCAATTCACAGGACGGAGAGCAGTTCTTAATAAGCGAATCCGTAAGAGGTGAGGGCGCATATCTTTACAACTGTGATAAAAAGCGCTTTATGGACAGATACGATGAGCGTCTGGAGTTAGCCCCGAGAGATGTTGTTTCAAAGTCCATTATTCTTGAAAGCAGGAGAACGGGCAGCAATAATTTCTATCTTGATATAACCCATGAGAACCCTGATTTTCTGAAAAAACGCTTCCCCGCAATATATGAGGGCTGTATGAGATACGGTGTTGATATGACAAAGGATTTAATCCCGATTTTTCCCTGTCAGCACTATCTTATGGGCGGAATTGAGGTTGACCTCGACTCCAAAACCACAGTACCGCGTCTTTATGCCTGCGGTGAATGTGCAAACACGGGTGTTCACGGCAAGAACAGACTTGCCAGCAATTCGCTTTTAGAGGCTCTTGTTTTCTCAAGAAGAGCCGCTGAGGATATAAAAAGATGTATGCAAAACGGCTTCCCCACAGTTGCCGCAATACCCGTTGAGCTTGATTTTTCGGGCGCACCCGTTCCCGAGGGAATTGTTGATGATATCAAGAAAATAATGCAGCGCGCATATTTTGTTATGCCCGATGCAGGTGCTATCCGTTTCGGCTTAAAGCAGATAGACAGTATATTAAAGCGTCTTAAGGGTGGTAAATTTGCATACACCACAAAATATATTGAAGCCCTCTCACTTGCAAGTGTGGCTTACATAGTTCTCAAGGAGGCAGAGGAAATATGCTGATACCTCAGTTTTATGTTGATGATATTATAAAAAATGCCATAAAGGAAGATATAAACTATCTTGACCAGGCTTCCGCTTTTGTTATTGATGAGGATAACGAAACAACGGCCCGTTTTGTTGCAAAGGCAGACGGCGTGCTTTGCGGAATAGACATAGCCTTAAGAGTTTTTGAGCTTCTTGACGCAAGCTGTACCTTCTCTGTATATAAAAAAGACGGTGATGAAATAAAAAAAGGTGACCTCATTGCCCGTATACACGGAAAAACAACCTATCTGTTACAGGGCGAGAGAACGGCACTCAACCTTTTACAGCATCTCTCGGGTGTTGCCACTCAGACAAATGCAGCAGTAAAAGCCGTTGAGGGTACAAGGGTGAGCATTGCAGACACAAGAAAAACCCTCCCCGGACTTCGTGCCCTGCAGAAATACGCAGTAGTCTGCGGCGGCGGTAAAAACCACCGCTTCAACCTTTCGGATGCGGCTATGCTCAAGGATAACCACATAGACGCAGGCGGCGGAATTCTCGCAACGGTAGAAAAGCTTCGTTCAAGAGTGGGACATACCGTAAAAATAGAGGTTGAAACGAGAAATTTCGAGGAAGTAAAGCAGGCAGTCGAGGCAGGAGCAGACATCATTATGCTCGACAATATGACAGCCGAAGAAATGAAGCAAGCCGTAGAATACATAAACGGAAGAGCCCTCACCGAGGCTTCGGGAAATATCACACTCGAAAACATAAAAGAAAAAGCTCTCTCAGGCATAGACATAATCTCCATGGGCTCCCTTACCCATTCGGTAACAGCAATGGATATTTCAATGCAGATTGACTGACAGATAAAACAAATAAACACAAAAAGAGCCCGTACCGCAAATGCAAGCGGTACGGGTTGTCAGCTTTATTTGTTCCGAAAGCAGCAAATTGTTTATTTTGAATGGTAGGGAACGATGCCCACATCGTTCCGTTATAAAGCAAATTCTAACTTTTTTTGCAGGTATTTTAACCTATATCTGACCAAAATCTGTGTACAAATTAAAGTAACTTTTCCCTCATGCTGCGATATTTTTACCTGACGGTAAAAGCGATATAAAAGCCTTGCGGCTTTAGCGATATTATATTCGCTTATGCTGTCCGTAGGACAATATCGCAATGCGAAGCATTATATCGCAGCGAAGCTATATCGCTCGCCGTCAGGCGAATATAACTGAGGCACGAAAGTGCCTCAATTTATTGTCTTTCTGAAAAACTCACACATTTTATCTATGTATATTTTCCCCGCCTTGCTTTCGGGCTCGAGGACACCGAAAACATGGGGGAGGTGCTTGCCCTCGAATTTGGGGAAGTTGAGAAGTGTTGCATCAATTCCCTTTGATAAAAACAGCTCGTATGCCTTCTTTGTCTGCTTTAATGCGAGGAAATCTCCCGAGCTTGTAACGAGAAGAGTGGGGGGAAGTTTTGCTAAGTCTATAATTTCATCCAAGTTAAGATAGGGTGTTGTGCTCGTTCTGAAGGGCGGCTCGTTCCACATAGCTCTGCAGTAGGCACCCATCGGAAGAGAAGAGTTCATATATGCAACGGGTGAGGTAAGTGTGAGAGCCGTGAACCTGAGTCCCGTATCAACCGTTGAGAAATGCTGCTTTAAGTATGCGCTTTCGTTTATAACGGCGGAGTAAACAGCAAGCTGACCGCCTGCGGAGTCCCCCGTGAGCATAATATTATTTGAGTCGGCAGGGAAGGAGTCTATATTGTCGTTTATCCATTTAAGAGCCTTTGAAATGTCTTTAAGCTGCTGACTTACCGTTACATCGGGCACAAGAGGATAGCTTATATTGAACACACAGAAGCCTCTTTTTGCAAGGTTAAGACAGTAGAATTTATTGAGATCCTTGTCTGCATACATCCAGCCGCCGCCATGTATATCTATTATAACGGGAAGCTTCCCCTCGGTGTTTTCGGGGTAATATACATCAAGCAGATGATAAGGATTTTTATCGTCTGTATACGGAAAATTGTTTTCTTCCTCTACGCCTGAGGGCTTTACCTGTTTCGCGTGAATTTTAGCATCGCTCTTTTCCGTTATTTTCCAGAATTGAGCAAAAACATTATAAAGAAAATCCATAATAATCCCTCCGTATGTATTTATTATAATTATGATATATAAATAGTTTTATTTTGTCAATAGATGTATTTTATTGACAATCTGTCAGTAAAACATTATAATAATGTTAAATTTTTATCAAGAGGTTTTTTATGAGTAAAGTAAAGCTTGCCGTTATTGCGGATATTCACCACTATTCCGAAAAGCTCGGCAGTACGGGCAGGGCATATGAGCTGCGCTCGGGTTCTGACCAGAAATGTCTTGCCGAATCCGGTGCTGTTGTTGACAGCACATTTGAAATGTTAGCCGAGAGTGACATTGATGCCGTTCTTATTGTGGGTGACATCACAAATGACGGTGAAAAAGCTTCGCATGAGGAAATTCTCGCAAAAATGCAGAAGCTTAATGAGAAAAAGAGCGTGTATATCATAACCTCCACTCATGACTGGTGCTCTGATAATCACGCGCGCCGTTTTGTAGGCGAAGAGGTGTTCACGGATGTTGAAACTCTTTCAAGAGAAGAGGTCCGCGATTGGTACGCATCATTCGGAGAAAAAACTCTCATTTCGTCCTTTGACACAGCCGAGGGCTTTACCTCGCGCAGCTTTCTTATAGGTGACAGCTTAAGACTTCTTGCAATCAATGATGACTGCAACGGAGAGGGCGGTAAATCGGGCTACGATGAAGCGCATCTTAATTGGGTGTTTTCACAGTTAGCCGAAGCCAAAGAAAAAGGTCAGGCAGTTATTGCAATGGAGCATCATCTGCTTTTACATAATGTTGGCTCTCTGATAAACAAGGGACAGAGCATTGCCGATAACTTCGGTATGGCTTCGCGTCTTGCCGATGCAGGTCTCAGACTTATGTTTGTGGGACACTCTCATATGCAGAGAACAACCGAATTTATAAGCGGAAACGGGAACAAAATCACTCAGGTGAATGTAGGCTCACTGTGCGGATATCCGGCTCCCGTAACCTATGTAACCGTCGAAAACGGCGAAGCCGAAATCAAAGTGGATTATCTCGAAAAATTTACATATAACGGCAGAGAATACGATGCATCATTTTTTGAAAAGCACACAAGCGATGTGATGTATAATCTTCTCAATTCTGCTGTCTGCGATAAAAAGGATTTTAATGACCGCCTGTTAGCGCAGGGAATAAGAATAAAGAATTACGATAAATTATACCCCGTAATAAAAAAGGGTGCGGACATACTTCTCAATATGAAGGTCGGCACGGCAGGGAAGCTGCTCAACCTCTTCACTTTCGGCAAGGCTATAGACAAAAAGAGCCTTAAGCACATAAAGAACGAGCTTCTGCTGCCTCTTGTGATAAAGGTTTTTTTGTGTGTGTTTGACGGCAGCAAAACGGCAAAGGAATTCAATGAAGAAACAAAAAAAGTGGTTTTCGATGCAGGCACGCTTTTTGAAAGAACAGTAAAAAAACTGCCTCTTAAAGCGAATAAGAAAGCAGGCTTACTGAAAACGGCAAAGCAGATTTCCGATATAGCAAGCGAATTGGTTTATCCTGCTTTACCCGATAATGAACATTGTATAATTTCACTTAAATGATTGGAGAAATAAAAATGGCAAATAAAATTGTGTGTTTGACCGGTGCAACAGGTCATGTAGGCTTTGCAACTCTCAAGGAGCTCGAAAAGTATGAAGACAGAGAGGTGCGTATTCTTTTGAGAAAGGATCCCGGCTATTTTGACGGTATCAACTGCACTAAAGTAAAGGGCGACATAACAGATTATGAGTCACTTCTTGAAGCCTTCAAGGATTGTGAAATTGTGTATCACATTGCAGGCTGTGTTGAAATCAAGGCAGGCAACGAAGAAATGGTATACAATATCAATGTTAACGGTACAAAGAATGTTGTCAAGGCTTGTCAGAAATGCGGTGTAAAGCGTCTTGTTTATATGTCAAGCGTTGATACCTATGTACCTCTGCCGGGCAATCAGGAAATGACAGAGGTTTATAAATATAACCCCGATGAATTAGAGGGTACATATGCAAAAACAAAAGCAGAAGCAACTCAGTTTGTACTTGATAACAACGGCGTTGATTCTCTTGAAACGGTTGTCTGTCAGCCGAGTGCCTGTATGGGTCCGTATGACTTCAAGGTATCAAGCGTGGGCAGTATGATAAGAATGTTCTCAAGCGGCAAATTCCCCATCACAATGACCTTCGGCGGTTATAACTTTGTTGATGTACGCGATGTTGCCATAGGTACGGTTCTTGCAGGTGACAAGGCTAAAGCCGGTGAAGTTTATCTTCTCTGTAACAAGTCCTGTACCGTTGATGAATTTATCCGTCTGCTTGCCGAGGTTTGCTCGAATAAGCCTCCGAAAATCAAGCTTGGCAGAAAGCTTGTTGAAGCATTCTGCCCCATAATGGAAATATATTACAAAATCTCCGACCAGACACCTCTTATCACAAGCTATTCAATAAGAAAGCTCTGCTCAAACTGTAATTTCTCCTTTGAAAAGGCAAAGACCGAATTAGGCTACAACCCCAGAAGCCTCAAGGAAAGCCTTGCAGATACAATCAAATGGATAAGAGAAACAGAGAAAAAATAAATTATATATTACCCGTAGGAACCTGCGGGTAAATTTTTTGCAGCGAGTTTAAGTTACGAACGGTAGGGAACGATGCTCACATCGTTCCGTTATACAGGAAGTGTAAATTCCTTTGTTTTCATTCATTTTTTAGGTAAATATCGATGGGTTGTAAAAAAGATAGAATTTGCCTCAGGCGGAACGATGTGGGCATCGTTCCCTACCGGTACAGACCTTTGATTTCATCGAAAAGCAAATGTCATCTACAGCAAGTTTCTTGAGTTGTTTAGCGTCCGGCATTGTTTAAAAAAAGAAAAACCGCTTGTGGCGGTTGACAATTCAGAAAAAAAGACATATAATATAAATGAAACAAGGCAAACCGATAGACGGTTTAGCCCTGGTTTGGTTGAAAAATAACCGTTACCTTTGGCTTGGGGCGGTTATTTTTTTATGGCTTCTATTATAAGTAATACTAAAGTTAGTATAATAACTATAATTGTAAGATACTCCATAATATCACCCCCTTTGATTAATAAAGAGGGCAAAACCCTCTTTTAGAGGGCTAACCGCCTACCGTTGTAGGTTTACCTTGTTCCGAGAAAACATTTTACCGCATATTGTATGTTTTTGCAAGATTAAACATTGTTTAATGCCAGATTAATTACAGTTTTTCCTTGTTTTTTTGCAAGCTGGGTAAATTTTGCAGCACCACCGAAAGAATGCTTTACATAAGAAATTACAATATCTGATTTTTGCAGAAGATATCTGTTTCGTCTGTCTATAGCAAATCTTGGCGGCACATCGGCAAGACATTCGGGAAACACACTTTCGTCTGCATATGCATCTGTATTTCTTTGTGACGGCATATATGCAAGAACAACAGTATAGCTTATGTTTGCATATTCTTCTTTCAGGCTTCTGAGTATTTTTATTGCCATAGTATCAAAATTTCCCTGATTGCCTACATAAAAGCAAGTAACCCCTTGATTTATTAAATCTATAATCGCTTCCTGAAGATATTTTTCTATACCTGAAGGAGCATCTTTATGTCCGAAAAATGTGCAAATCATAATTATCACCCTGAAAATCAAAAAATAGTATACTTGAATTAAGTAGACTTTTGTGATTATATCATAAAAAAATCTTAAAATATACTTAAATTAAGATTTTTTTGGTGATAATAAATGAGAAACAAAAATAACAAGCATTTAGGAATAGAAGTTGAGCCTGAATTGCATGCAAAGCTTCATTATATTGCAAAATATGAGGGGCGTTCTGCAAACGGACAGATTTTGTATTTAATCCGTCAATGCATAAAGGATTTTGAAGAGAAAAACGGAAAAATTGATTTTACCGAGCAATGAACAAAACAAAATAAGCGCAGAAAAACAACTTTTTCTTTCGCTGTACCATTTTCGGTACAGCGAAAATTTTTATGCTTTTTCCTCTTGATTTTTTCAGAAGATTATTCTATAATATGAACAAGAAAAACGAACAAATGTTTGCGTTTGAAAGGAAAACAGTTATGGCAGAAAAAAAAGGTGTTGTAAATAACGATAAGCAGGAGGCACTTTCAAGTGCGCTCAAACAGATTGAAAAGCAGTACGGCAAGGGTGCAATTATGCGCCTCGGTCAGTCGGGAGCATTAAAGGTTGATGCAGTTTCAACAGGCTCTATTGCACTTGATGCCGCAACGGGTATCGGCGGACTTCCCAGAGGCAGAATTATCGAAATATACGGCCCCGAATCATCAGGTAAAACAACACTTGCTCTTCATGTTATTGCCGAAGCACAGAAAAACGGCGGCGAAGCAGCATTCATTGATGCCGAACACGCACTCGATCCCAAATATGCCTCAAAGCTCGGTGTTGATGTTTTCTCTCTGCTTGTTTCTCAGCCAGATAACGGTGAGCAGGCACTCGAAATTGCAGAATATCTTACCCGTTCAGGCGCACTCGATGTTATTGTTATAGACTCTGTTGCAGCACTTGTTCCCAGAGCAGAAATTGAGGGCGAAATGGGCGACAGCCATGTGGGACTTCACGCAAGACTTATGTCACAGGCATTAAGAAAGCTTGCAGGTGCAATTTCCCGTTCAAACACAGTTGTTATTTTCATAAACCAGCTTCGTGAAAAGGTCGGCGTAATGTTCGGCAATCCCGAGGTCACAACGGGCGGACGCGCTCTCAAGTTCTATGCATCAATGAGAATTGATGTAAGAAGAATAGAACAGCTTAAGGGTACTGCCAATGAGTTTATCGGCTCAAGAACAAGAGCTAAGATTGTTAAAAACAAGGTAGCTCCCCCCTTCAGAGAAGCAGAATTTGATATTATGTACGGCACGGGTATTTCAAAAAGCGGTGAATTGCTTGATATCGCCGTAAGCCTTGATATAATCAAAAAGAGCGGTTCATGGTTCTCCTACGGGGAGCTGAGAATAGGTCAGGGCAGAGATAATGTAAAGGGATATATTGAGTCCCATCCCGATTTTGCAAAGGAGCTTGAAGAAAAAATCAGAAGCAATGAAGCCTTTATGGGCAGCGGGGATGATGAGCTTACAGAGAAAATGCCCCTTGTCAATGAAGACGGTGAGGTAATAGAGCCTGTAGCCCCCATTGCTCCCAACTCAGGCAGATTCCCCAAAATTAAAATAGACATTGCCGCAGACTGATAATGATTATAACCACCACAACCGCAAAAAGCGGCAGAATAAACATTTTTATAGACGGTGAATACAGGTTTACCGTTCCTGCCTCCGTGTGGTTTTCACAAGGGTTTTCGCAGGAGGATGAAATAAGTGAAGAGGAGTTGTCCGGATTAAAAATCCGCGGCGACTCCTCTTGTGCGTTTGAAAATGCCTTAAGATACCTTTCAAACCGCGCTCACAGCAGAAAAGAGCTCGAAATGAAGCTTAAAAGAAAGTATTGCGATGAGGCTACAGAATATGCTCTGGAAAAATGTGAGGAGCTGGGGCTTATTGATGATGAAGCTTTTGCTTCACTTTTTGCCGAGGAACTGTCTTCAAGAAAGAAATATGCCCCCAAAAGAATAGTCAGCGAGCTGATTTTAAGAGGAATAAACAGGGAAATTGCGGAAAATGCCGTAAATATGCTTGACAAAGACACGAAAAACAGTATCATAGATATAATAGGCAAAATGTCGCTGTCTGCAAATCCCACCGAGAAAGAAAAGAACCGTATCATAAGACGGCTTCTTAATATGGGGTATTCTTTGAGTGAAATAAGACAGCAAGTAGATTTTAAGGAGATAGACTGATATGCGTGAAAAAATAGGCTTTATTTCCTTAGGCTGTCCTAAAAATCAGGTCGATTCGGAGCTTATGTTAAAAAAGCTTGCCGATGCAGGCTTTGAAATCATAGATACTGCTGTCGGCGCAGATGTTGTTATAATAAACACCTGCGGCTTTATTGAGCCTGCCAAACAGGAGGCAATAGAAAACATACTCGAAATGGGGCAGCTTAAAGAAGACGGCAAGGTCGGTAAAATTATTGTCATAGGCTGTATGGCACAGAGATACAAGGAAGAAATCCTCAAAGAGATGCCCGAGGTTGATGCAGTTGCAGGAATCGGAAACAATGGGGATATAGTATCCTTTGTTGAAGCGGTTCTCAACGGTGAAAGCAAAACGGCATTCCCCCCGAGAGAAAATATGCCCTTGGAGGGCGACAGAATTTTGTCCACTCCCTCACATTGGGGCTATCTTAAAATCTCGGACGGCTGTTCAAACTGCTGTACCTACTGTGCAATCCCTTCTATAAGAGGACCTTTCAGAAGCAGAACGATAGAAAGCATTGTTGAAGAAGCAAAGCTTTTAGCATTTCAGGGTGTAAAGGAGCTTATAGTCATAGCTCAGGACACAACAAGGTACGGACTTGATATATACGGGGAATTAAAGCTTCCCGAGCTGCTTCGCGAGCTCGAAAAGATTAACGGAATCGAGTGGATAAGACTGCTTTACTGCTATCCCGACCGTCTGACAGACGAGCTTCTTAAAACAATGAAAGACAGTAAAAAGGTGCTTCATTACATTGATTTGCCCTTGCAGCACGCATCGGGAAAGGTACTTAAAGCAATGAACCGCACGGGGGATGATAAATCTCTGCTGGCTTTAATTGAAAAGATAAGAGAGTATATGCCCGACTGTATAATAAGAACCACATTCATAACAGGCTTCCCCGGTGAAACGGATGAGGATTTTACAATTTTAAGTGAGTTTGTTGAGAATGCGCAGTTTGACAGATTAGGCTGTTTTGCATATTCTCCCGAGGAGGGAACCGTGGCAGCCGAAATGGAAAATCAGATAGATAAGGAAACAGCTGTTCACAGAGGCGAAATTATAATGGAGCAGCAGTATGATATTTTTACGGATAAGCAGAGAGATCTTATCGGCACAGTTCAGAAATGTGTTGTTGAGGAATATGACCCCTATTCGGATTCATATTCGGGCAGAACATGGATGGACGCCCCCGAAATAGATTCTGCAATAAGCTTTATTTCAGACAGAGAGCTTAATGCAGGTGATTTCGTAGATGTTGAAATAACTGAAGTTAACGAATATGACCTTATCGGTGAAGTTATATAAAACAAAATAAGGAAGATTTTTCTATGAATTTACCAAACAAATTAACACTTGTAAGAATGATACTCACACCGATTTTCCTCGTTGTATTTTTGGCTGAGTTCATTCCTTACCATTATTTTTTAGGTCTTGCGATATATTCTATAGGCTGTATCACCGATTTTCTTGACGGAAAAATAGCAAGAAAGCAGAATCTTGTTACCGTATTCGGTCAGCTTGCAGACCCCGTTGCAGATAAGATGCTCACAACTGCGGCACTTTTGGTTCTGATGGATATGGGGCTTTGCAGTCTTTATGTTGTGTTTATTGTGCTCACAAGAGAATTTGCGGTAAGCTCCTTCAGGCTTGTTGCAGGTGCTCAGGGTGTTGTTATCCCCGCTAATATATGGGGCAAAATCAAAACCATATCGCAGATGGTATTTACAATACTTATAATGCTTTTAATGTCACTTGCAAGTATGGGTATTATTCCCGAAAGCTTTCCGCTTGTAACCATCAGCAATGCTCTTTTATGGGTAACTGCCGTGCTTGCCGTTATTTCGGGCGTGATTTACATTGTTGATGCCGTAAAAACAATAGATTTCAATAAAAACTGATGTATAAAGGGGTATAAAAATGGAACGCAGAGATAAGATAAATTATTATCTTGATTTGGCGCATACAGTTTCAAAACGCTCCACCTGTCTTCGCAGAAGCTACGGGGCTGTTATAGTAAAGAATGATGAAGTTATCTCAACAGGCTATGTCGGTGCGCCCAGAGGCAGAAAAAACTGCTCCGATATGGGATACTGTGTGAGAGAGCAGTTAGGTATTCCCAGAGGTGAAAGATACGAGCTTTGCAGAAGCGTTCACGCAGAAGCAAATGCAATTATCAGTGCATCAAGAGATAAAATGATAGATTCCACATTGTATCTTTGCGGTGTTGAGCCCGACGGCAGCTTTGTTGCAAACTCCTGCTGCTGCTCAATGTGCAAGAGAATGGTAATTAATGCAGGGATAAAAGAGGTCATTATCCGCGATGATGAAATGAATTACCGTATAATCAATGTTTCCGAATGGATTGATAATGATGAATCTGTTACGGGTAAACGCGGATATTAATAAGGAGAAGCGAAAAAATGAAAGATATGAAAAAAATGATCATAGGAATAATAGCTGTTTTTATTCCTATGTTTATAATAGCATTCTTTTTAGGGGCGGGTAATGCTTCTGTTGATGAAACAACAAGTGAAGTAATCGAAAGCACAACAGAAGAGGACAGCACTCAGGAAAGCACAAGCGAGACTGAAACAACAACTGAGGCAGAAACAACAACCGAGGCTGAAACAACAACTGAGGCAGAAACAACAACCCGCCGTCCCGAGCCTACAACCGAAAGACCTACAGAACGCCCCACGGAGCGTCCTACGGAAAGACCTACCGAGCGTCCCACAGAACGCCCCACGGAGCGTCCTACGGAAAGACCTACCGAGCGTCCTACAGAAAGACCTACCGAGCCTACAACCGAACCTACCACAGAGCCCACCACAGAGCCTACCACAGAGCCCACAACCGAACCCACCACAGAGCCTGTAACAGAGCCTGTTGATCTTCCCACCGAAGAGCCTACCGAGGAACCTACTGAGGAACCCACAGAAGCTCCGACTGAAGAGCCCACAGAAGAGCCCACAGAAGCTCCGACAGAGGCTCCCACAGAAGCCCCTACAGAGGACTTTGAAGTTTTCGGTTAAAATACGATTATTGCCCGACTTAGCGGAGTGTCCGTAAGGACACTCCGCAGTTTTATTTGCCTTTCGGCGAGTGATATTGTGCTTCGCACAGTGTTATTACGCTTCGCGTAGCGATATTGTGCTTCGCACAGTTTAAGGCGAATAAAATATCACTGAAACCGTAGGTTTCAATATCACTTTCACGAAGTGAAAATATCACTCCGACGAAGTCGGAATACCACTAATAATATACTTCCCCCTGAGGTGAAACAAATGTCAAGACCGGGTTATGAATATTACAGTACAATTGAAGAAGCCGTAAAAAAAGCTTTTCCGCCGTCTGAAGCCGAGATAGTTGAAAAGGCATTTTTCTATGCCTATGATGCGCACAACGGTCAGAAGAGAAAATCGGGAGAGGCATATATCATACATCCCGTTGCAGTTGCAAAAATTCTTATAGAATTCGGTATGGACTATCAGTCCGTTGTGTCCGCTCTGCTTCACGATGTTGTTGAGGACACTCCCGTTACCGCATTAGATATCAAAAAGCTTTTCGGTGAGCAGGTTATGCTTTTGGTTGACGGTGTTACAAAGCTGGGTAAAATTCCGCTTGCAAGCAAAGAGGAGCAGCAGGCAGAGAACCTGAGAAAGCTTCTGCTTGCAATGAATGAGGATATAAGAGTTATCATCATAAAGCTTGCCGACAGACTTCACAATATGAGAACGCTCAAATATGTTCCCGAGCAGAAAAGGCGCGACACGGCAAGAGAAACCATTGAAATATATGCTCCCATCGCGCATCGCCTCGGTATCCGTCCCGTTAAGGAGGAGCTTGAGGACTTAGCAATAAGCTTCCTCGACCCTATAGCTTATGCGGAAATCGAAACGGCCCTTGCAGAGCAGGAGCCTTTAAGAAAGGAATTCCTTGAAAAGATAAAGGAAAAAATTGCCTCCCGTGCGGCAACGGTTGTAAACAATCCGAAGATTGAGGGCAGAATCAAGTCCGTTCACGGTATATACAGAAAGATGTATATGCAAGGGAGAAACTTTGAAGAAATTTACGATATTTACGCTGTCAGAATAATTGTTGATACGGTGGGCGACTGCTATAACTGTCTGGGTGTTATTCACGATATGTATAAGCCCATTCAGGGCAGATTCAAGGACTATATTTCAACTCCCAAGCCTAATATGTATCAGTCGCTGCACACAACGCTTATCGGTAAAGAGGGTATTCCCTTTGAGGTACAGATAAGAACTCACGAAATGCACCGTACTGCAGAATACGGTATTGCGGCGCACTGGAAATACAAGCTCGGCTATAAGGATGGCAGCAATAAGATAGAAAAGGGCATCGGCTGGGTAAGCCATCTGCTCGAAACACAGAGTGAATCGGGCGAGGTTTCCGACCTTGTAAACACAATAAAAAATGACTTTGTAAGCGATGAGGTGTTTGTTTTCACTCCCAAGGGCGATGTTATCGCTCTGCCTATGGGGGCTACGGTTATTGACTTTGCTTATGCTATTCACTCCGCAGTCGGAAACAAAATGACGGGGGCTAAGGTTGACAAGAGAATTGTACCCTTGGACTATGCCGTCAAAACAGGTGAAATCATTGAGGTTCTCACATCCTCTCAGCCCGGCAAGGGACCTTCAAGAGATTGGCTTAAGATTGTAACAACAAGTGAAGCCAAAACAAAAATCCGTACCTGGTTCAAAAAGGAACGCAGAGAAGAAAATATTGAAGAGGGCAAGAGCGAATACGAAAGTCAGCTTCGCAGAAATAATATACATCTTACAGATGAGCAGCATGAGCAGCTGCTGAACATCCTCTGCGAAAAGCAGAAAATGGCAACTGCCGACGATTTCTTTGCGGCTCTAGGCTACGGCGGTATTGTTCTTTCTAAGATAATGCCCACCGTAAAGGATGAATATAACAAGCTTGTAAAGGCAAACACAGAAAGCGCACCCAAGCTTAAAGCATCAAAGAGAAGCGTAAGTCATGAGGGTGTTGTGGTTGAGGGAATTGATAACTGTCTTATCAAGCTCTCCCGCTGCTGCAATCCCATTCCCGGTGACGACATTATAGGCTTCATAACAAGAGGTCACGGTGTTTCCGTTCACAAAAGGGACTGCACCAATGTTCCCGTAAACACCAAAAACTCGGCAGAGCCCGAGCGTTGGATAAATGTTTCGTGGAATCTCGGTGAGCAGACAGACTTCTATGCTTCACTGCTTCTTACCTGTCTTTCAACCAAAACACTTATGAATGATATATTCACCTCCCTCAACCTGTTGCACATAACCGTTCAGAGCATAAACACAAGAGGCACTAAGGACGGCAGAACACTTGTAAACCTCACAATAAATGCAAACAGCGTTGAGCATCTGAAGTCCGTTATGTTAAGACTTCAGAAAGTTCCCGGAATACTCAGCGTGGACAGATCAGGTGCAGATATATAAAAAATCGGAGATTTTTTAAGGGAATAAGTAATAGGGAATAGTTAAGAAGTAAGGAAGACGCGTTGCGTCTTGATTATATGTTTATTGTTTGCAGAAAATAAATGTCTTCGTCATGGTAGGGAACGATGCCCACATCGTTCCGCTCCAAAGCAAATTCATTCTTTAATAACCGACTCATTGTTTGCAGAAAATAAATGTGTGCAAAGGGAAGTTACTTTTCCTTTATTCGGAACGATGTGGGCATCGTTCCCTACAGCTTTACTGTACTTTGCAAAAAAAATTAACCTATAAAAGGAGAAAATATTATGAAAAAGAAATTGTACCGTTCAAGAAACGACAAAAAGCTCGCCGGTGTTTGTGCGGGCTTTGCCGAATATTTCGGCATTGATGCAACAATCGTGCGTCTTCTCTTCGCTTTCTTCGTGCTCTGGGCAGGAACAGGCGTGCTTGCATACATTGTCTGCGCACTCGTTATCCCCGAGGCTCCGGAGTCAACAGACGGCTACACTCCCTACACAGATATAAACGGCTGATAAAATGAGAGCAGTTATACAAAGAGTTCTGTCCTCGTCTGTAAGAGTAAACGGTGAAACCGTAGGAGAAGTCGGCAAGGGATATATGCTGCTTTTAGGCGTTTGCGAGGGTGACACTCAAAAGGAAGCCGAATTGCTTGCGGCAAAAGCGGCAAAGCTTCGTGTGTTTGAGGACGAAAACGGAAAAATGAACTTGTCGGCACTTGATGTTGACGGGGAGGTGCTGTGCATTTCTCAGTTTACATTATGTGCAGATGTAAAAAAGGGCAACCGTCCCTCCTTTATCTCCTCTGCCGCTCCCGATATTGCTAATAATTTATATGAATACTTCTGTGAATGCCTTAAAAAAGAGGGCATAAAAAAGGTGGAAAAGGGTATTTTCGGGGCAGATATGAAGGTAAGCCTTATAAACGACGGTCCCGTAACCATTATACTTGATACAGATATATGGAGCAAAAAATGAAAGTTTTTAATTGCGTAACCGGAGATTATCACACAAACTGCTATATTCTGCTTGATGAAGCATCAGGCGAAGCGGCAGCGATTGACTGTGCTGTTTTTGACAGCCGCTATGAAGCCTTTTTTGAAAGTCTTAACATAAAAAAGCTTAAATATATTCTTCTCACCCACGGACATTTTGACCATATCTGCGGAGTGAAGCCTCTGAAGGACAAGACGGGGGCTGTTATTTGTATACACGAAAACGATGCTCCCTGTCTGACAGACGATACTCTCAGCATCAACCGTCATTCGGGATACACAACGCAATATCCCGTCGAGCCCGACAGACTTGTTTCCGAGGGAGATATTTTAACTCTCGGAGAAAACAAAATTGAGGTTCTGCACACTCCCGGACACACCTCGGGCTGTGTGTGCTACAAAACCGACGGATATATTTTCAGCGGCGATACTCTCTTTTATCTCTCCATGGGCAGAACGGATCTTCCCACGGGAAGCACAAAGGCACTTTTCCGTTCACTTGAAAGACTCGGAAAAATTGAGGGTGAATATACCGTATTCCCCGGTCACGGACAGCAGACGGATTTAACTTTTGAAAAGAAAAACAACAGGTATTTAAGAGCAAGATGAAGCTTGAATTAAAAGGACACAATTTCAGATACGAATGCGAAAAAATCTGCAGGATATTTTTTCCTGCGGAGAAAATCATTTTTGCCGAAAACGGAGAGGAAGTGCCGGATGACGGCAGAAATGTGTATACAGAGATAGAAAAAGACGGTGAAAAGTACCGTTTTTCCTGTACTGCGGTTATAGATTCAAAAAAAGAAGCATATTCTTTTGTAAGCGACCTTTCTTCTGACGATGCCGATGAGGAAAAGGAGCTTGCAAAGACAATACTTAAGGTGCTGTCCGAAATCACGGGTATCACTCCCCCGTGGGGTATCCTTACGGGAGTAAGACCGACAAAGCTTATGAGGACATATATTGAAAGCTATTCGGACACTAAGGCGCAGGAGCTTTTTAAGAGTCAGCTTCTCGTTTCCGAGGAAAAGACTGCCCTTGCATATAAGGTGGCAAAGGTTGAGGAAAAAGCTGTTTCTCTGTCAGGGAAAAACTCCTTTTCGCTGTATGTTTCAATTCCTTTCTGTCCCACACGCTGCTCCTACTGCTCCTTTGTTTCACACTCAATAGCTCAGGCTAAAAAGCTTATCCCCGATTATGTAAGGCTCCTGTGCGAGGAAATAAAGGAAACCGCAAGAGTGGCAGAAAAATTATCCCTGAAGCTCGAAACCGTTTATATAGGCGGCGGTACACCCACAAGCCTCACAGCTACAGACCTCAAGAAAATCTGCGATGCATTAAAGGAATGCTTTGATATGGCGTCTGTCAGGGAATTTACCGTTGAAGCGGGCAGACCCGATACAATAACCGAAGAAAAGCTTAAGGTTCTTAAGGAAGCTGATGTAACCAGAATCAGCATAAATCCGCAGACCTTTTCCGATGAGGTGCTTAAAGAAATCGGCAGACGGCATACTGCAGCCGATATATACGAAAAGTTCTCTCTTGCAAGAAATACGGGCTTTGACAATATAAACACCGACCTTATAGCAGGTCTTTCGGGTGACAGCATTGAGGGCTTCTCTGCTTCGGTAGACAAGGCAATAGCCTTGGGTGCCGAAAACATAACGGTACACACTCTCGCGCTCAAGAGCGCATCCGACCTTGTAACAAAGGAAAAAACAGACACTCTTTGCACCGATACCGAACAGATGGTGAAGTATGCCGCCAAGGCACTCACCGAGGCAGGCTATATACCTTATTATATGTACCGCCAGAGCAAATCTCTGGGCAACCTCGAAAATGTCGGCTGGTGCAGAGAAAATTACGACTGTCTTTACAATATATATATGATGGAGGAGATACACTCCGTTTTTGCCGTCGGTGCAGGAGCTGTTACAAGATTAAAAAATCAGTCAACGGGAAAAATATCAAGAGTGTATAACTTCAAGTATCCTTACGAATACATAAGCCGATTTAATGAGATAATTGACAGAAAAAAAGACATCACTGAATTTTACACACAAATAAATCCAACGGAGTAATTCTGAAATGGCAAAGAACACTAAACAAAATCTCCTTAACGGAGCATTAATTCTTTCTCTGGCTGTTATAGCGGTAAAGCTTATAGGAGTTTTCTTCAAGCTTTATGTAACCCTGAAAATAGGCTATGACGGTAAGGGCTATTATGCCACCGCATACAACATATATACTCCCATCTATTCCATAGCCTTAGCAGGTCTTCCCACCGCTGTTGCAAAGATGGTTGCTTCAAAAGCGGCTCAGGGCAGATACAGAGATGTAAAAAGCCTTTTCAGCGTGTCGAGGTCACTTTTTGCTATGACGGGACTTGCAGGCACTGTGATTATACTTCTTATAACCTATCCCTATGTTTACACAATTGACAGCTTTGACTCTATTCCTGCAATTCTTGCAATAACTCCCTCGCTGTTTTTCTGCTGTGTGATGTCGGGCTACAGAGGATATTTTCAGGGACTTCAGAATATGAAGCCGTCGGCTGCGTCACAGTCCATAGAGGCTGTGGGCAAGCTTATTTTCGGCTGGCTTTTTATCAATGTTCTTTTAGGTACGGGGGTTGCCTTTGCAGACAAAATTCCTGTTCTTTGCAATATCGTTACAAATGCGGGTGAGGCATATGCCGCCGCTGCAGCGATTTCGGGTGTAACAATTGGCTCTGCTTTAGCCTTACTTTTCCTTGTGCTGCGTTACAGATTCGGCTCTGACGGTATCACAAGGGAAATGCTTGACTCTTCCCCGGAAAGCGAAAGCAAAAAGGCTCTGCGCCGTCAGCTTTTCGCCATTGCAATTCCCATAGCTGTAAGCTCACTCGTTTTCAATGTTACAACTCTCATTGACAACTGGACAATTCAGAACCGTCTTAAAGAGGTGCTCGAAACGGGATTTGAAACAGTTGCGGCAATGTATCCGGGTATCATTTCGGCAAGAGGCTTCACAGCCGCAACCGCAAACGAATTCAAAAACTATCTCTACGGTGCATATGATACCGTGCTCGAAATAAAAAATATTGTTCCCACCTTTACCATAACCTTAGGCTTAAGTGCAATTCCCGTCTTAAGCCGCGCGTGGACTAATAAGGACAAGGCATCAATGAGCCGCAGTATACAGTCCGTTGTGCGCCTTACTCTCCTTTTAGCTCTCCCCGCAGGTGCGGCATTGGTGGCTCTGGCAGATGACCTTTTATATCTTCTGTACGGCTCATCCGAAATAAATGCTCCCGCAATTCCCTACATTGCCCCTATACTTATGATGTACGGTGTGTCTGTTATCTTTTTGGCACTCGCACAGCCTGTAACAAATATGCTTCAGGCTATAGACAGAACCGATGTTCCGATAAAAACTATGGGCGTGGGTGCGGCTGTAAAAATCATAGCAAACTTTATACTTGTAAGCATACCCGCTATAAACATTCAGGGTGCCGTTATAGGTACATTTCTGTGCAACATAATTATGGTGGTGTGCGGTCTTTGGGTGCTGAAAAAAGAAACAGGACTAAAATTCAATGCCGGGGTAACCTTTATAAAGCCTGCCGTAAGTGCTGTGCTTTCGGGTATTGCGGGCTTTGCCGTGAACGGTCTTTGTGAAAAATTCCTCCCCGCCGAGGGACTCTCTCACATTATGAGCTTTCTCAATGTGAACAACCTTTCAGTAGCTGCGGCAGGTGTTTCTATGGTAATTGTGTATGCCGTTTCCCTTTTTGCAACCCGCGCACTCTCAAAAGATGATATAATTATGCTTCCGAAGGGAGAAAAAATTGCAAAAGTACTTGAAAAATATAGACTTTTGGGGTAAAATAAGGCGGACACTTTGAAAAGGAAGTTTTTTCTTTGGTAGATAATTTTGTTTTTAAGGAAAAATATAACTGCGAGGATCTGCTCGAAATCGTAAAGATACTGCGCGCCCCCGGCGGCTGTCCGTGGGATGCCGAACAGACTCATGAGAGCATAAAGAAAAATCTCATAGAAGAAACCTATGAGGTTATTGAAGCTATCAATAAGCAGGATAAGGATTTGCTTTTAGAGGAGCTGGGCGATTTGCTTTTGCAGGTAGCCTTGCACACCGAAATGGAAAAGGAAATGAATGTCTTTGATTTTGATGATGTGTGCAACGGCATTGCTCAGAAGCTTATTATCCGTCACCCTCATGTTTTCGGCGATGTCAAGGCAGACACAACCGATGAGGTTTTAACTAACTGGGATAATATCAAAAGACAAACAAAGCAACAGAAAACAACTACCCAGAGTATGCTCAGTGTCCCCAGAGAGCTTCCCGCACTTATGCGAAGCTCTAAAATCCAGAGTAAAGCATCAAAGGTAGGCTTTGACTGGGATAATATAAACGGTGCCCTCGAAAAGGTTGATGAGGAATGCCGTGAGGTCAGAGAAGCACTTGAAAACGGCACAAAAGTGGATATCAGCGAAGAGCTCGGCGATTTGCTCTTTGCGGTTGTTAATGTAACCCGCTTCGCAGATGTTGATGCAGAAGAGGCTCTTACAGCAGCAACTGATAAATTCCTCAACCGTTTTTCACTTGTTGAAAAAAAGGCACTCGAAAAGGGCATTGATATGAAATCTTCAACCATTGAAGAGTTAGATAAGCTCTGGGATGAAGCTAAAAAGGAAACAAAGTAATTAAAAAATCAAAGGTTTGTACATTAGCATTTTTGCTTTTGAATAAAAAAACAGGAGGACAATCAAATGAATAAGACAGAACTTGTAAATGCTGTTGCTGCAAAGGCTGGTCTTTCAAAGAAGGATGCAGAAGCTGCAACAAAGGCAGTTGTTGACGCTGTAACAGAAGCTCTTACAAAGGGTGAAAAGGTTCAGCTCGTTGGCTTCGGCACATTTGAAGTTAAGAACAGAGCTGCAAAGACTGCTCGCAACCCCAGAACAGGTGAAGTTGTTGAAGTTGCTGCTTCCAAGGTTCCCGCTTTCAAGGCAGGCCAGGCTCTTAAAGACGCTGTTAAATAATTAAAGCACTTTAATAAACAATAAAGAGGTATTTCGGTTTCCCGAGTACCTCTTTTTTGTTTTGTGATATTTTGTTTAGTTTTATTCTTCGTCAAGCTTGTTATCGGCTTCTAAAGCAAGTAATGCCAATTCCTGTAATTTGCTTCTTAACATCTGTTTATCAGGCAGACAAAGAGTATAATCCGAAACCAATGTCGGGGACAAGCTGCGGCTTAATGCATACTCTACAACTGATTCATCTTTACTTGCACAAAGAATTAAGCCTACACTCGGATTTTCATTTTCCTTTTTAACATCTCTGTCCAATGCTTCAAGATAGAAATTTATCTGACCGATATGTTCCGGTTTAAACTCACCAATTTTTAGTTCAATCGGCACAAGACAGGATAAAGCACGATTGTAAAATAACAAGTCAATATAAAAATCTCTTTCTTCCTTGGTTTTTGACTTTTACATAATAAGCAAATGATTTGTCCAACTGATTTGTGTCACCAGTGGTGTCACAAATTCATCATCCTTATATGTTTCATAAAACTGCTTCATCCGATATAAACCGCGCCTGTTAAATCCTTTTATTGACGGAGCCTCTGCAGAAATATAAGCAGCAATTTCATCTATAACCCTGTCACCAAAGCTTGCATTGTTACACAAATCGGAAATGTATTCACCAACCTGCCAATACATATTTATAAGCTCGGCATTGACCGCCTTCAATGCACGGCCTCTTGCATTTTCGATTATTGATATAACTTCTGCAAAATTTTCAGATGCAGGTAATAAATTTATTTGAAAATCTCCTTATTCAAATAAATTTATATGTTATCTGAAAAACAAATCTGTCGTTCCCTGCAAGCTGTCACCCCGTTTTTTCGACAAAACCAAAGGTCTGTGTCGGTAGGGAACGATGCCCACATCGTTCCGCCTGGGGGGTGGGTAACTTCATTTGTACACATTTTATATTTATTTGCAAAAAAATTGTTGTTTTTGTAAAAGTCAGAATTTGCTTTATACGGAACGATTCGGGCTCTGTTCCCTACAAGCGGAAGCTTTCAGCTTCGCAAAAAATCAGAACTTCATCGCATATGTAAGAGAATTGATAATAAACTGCATAAGATTACGCATTTTGGCAATGAAGCCTGTGAAATCATCGTTAATCTCTGTGTATGCCTTGTTTCTCTGAATGGAGAACTGTCCGTTTGAATATGTGAAGAGCTTTGTTGTAAATGAACCGCTGTTTTCGTCAAGCTCTATTGTACGCATACCGTAGGGACCTGATTTTGCGAACTGACAGCCGTAGGTAAGTCCCATTGTTATACCGTCATAGGTTCCCGTAAATCCGCTTGTGTGCCAGTGTCCGAAGAATGCACCGTTTACATTCTTATTTTTCCATACCTTGAACTCCTCGGTTACGGCACCGGGAAGAATAACCTCCTCTGCGTGTCCGCCTGCAATGCCGTCAATAAGACGGTATGTTCCTGCATCGTTTGCAACTGCACCCTCATCATAAGGCTTGCATTCCTCAAAAAGATTACCCATATCGCTGACGGGTACATGAGCGAACACAACACCGGGAGCGCCGTTTGTTTTACTTTCAGCCATCCAGCCGAGCTGTTCGGCACAAAAGCCGTCGCCGTTATCGAGTAACCAGAGATAGTATGCTGCCATATCTGATTTTGAAGACAGCACATCAAGACGGGTATCTATCTTACCCTCGGAGTCGTCACTCATATCTACAGTCATACAATTAGGATATTCAGCTAAAATCTTAAGCCAGTCTTCGGTTGTAACACCGCTTTTGTAGTCATTATTGCCGAGTGTTACCGCATAGGGAATGCCGCTTTCTTCAAGAGGTGCAAAAATCTGTGCAACCGCTGCTTTTGTGTTGGCAAGTGTTGCCTCGTAATCGCCGGCAACAGTTACTCCCTCTTTGAATTTTTCATCGTCTGAAGAGATATCTCCCTTTCGGGAATCTTCAACTATATCACCCGTAATAACAATAAAATCGGGCAGAGTGAGGTCTATTGCCTTTTCGATAAACTCAACAAGTCCGTAAGCTAAAACGGCATCGTCCTGAGTATCGGTAAGCTGCAGAACAGTAAATTTACCGTCCTTTCCGAAACGAAGCTCATCGGAGTCTTTTGCAAAAGCTGCAACGGACAAAGAGCATAAAACTAAAATGATACAAAGCAGAACAGATATAATTTTTTTCATAAAAATCACTCCTAAATATAATATGTAATTATTATAACCTCAAAGGAAAAATTTCACAAGAGCATTTTATGTGAGTCTATTGAAAAAAAAGTAAATTTAATGTACAATTACCAACAAATACAAAAAAATAAGGATATATTATGAAAAAGCAGTTCGACAGATACTTCTATTCAACATTTTTCAAGCTGTTTTCCGTGGTGTCGATGCAGAGCCTCATAGTTTTCAGCGTAAACCTTGCAGACTCGGTAATGCTCGGCTCCTACAGCGAAACGGCTATGAGCGGCGTAAGCCTTGCAAATCAGATACAGTTTCTTCTGCAGATGCTCATAAACGGCACGGCAAACGGTCTTGTTGTTTTAGCCTCGCAATACTGGGGCAAAAAGCAGACTGCGCCCATAAAAAAGGTGCTTTCAACAGCATTCTGGGCTGCCGTTTTCTTCGCTGCCGTGTTAGCTGCGGCTGTGTATATATCCCCTACGGGGCTTTTAGGTCTGCTCTCCGATGAAGCGAAAATAGTGGCTTCGGGCAGTGAATTTATAAAGATAATGGCTTTTTCCTATATCTTCTTTGCAATATCAAATATTTTGGTTTCCCTTATGCGAAGCGTTGAAACGGTTAAAATCGGCTTTTACATTTCTCTGGTAACGCTCGTTGTGAACATAAGCCTTAACTATCTGCTGATTTTCGGCAAATTCGGCTGTCCCGAGCTTGGAGCCGTGGGTGCGGCATACGCTACCGTTGCGGCAAGAATAGTTGAATTTATAATTATCACCGTTTATGTTTTCTTCTTTGACAAAAAGCTCAGGGTAAAAATCAAGGACCTGATAAGCTTTGAAAAGGCTTATGTAAAAGACTACTTCAGAACAGGACTTCCCCTGGTCGGCTCGGCAGGCTCCTGGGGTATTGCAATGGCAGTACAGACAGCTGTTATCGGCAGACTCGGAGAAGCCGCAATAGGCGCAAATGCCGTTGCCGCACCGATTTTCCAGCTCGTTGCCGTACTTTACTCCTCCGCGTCAAGCGCATCAAGTGTTCTTATCGGTAAAACCGTGGGAGAAAACGATATACCGAGAGTAAAGCAATACTCCGTAAGACTGCAGATTATCTATATAATAACAGGTATCGTTTCGAGTGTATTGCTCCTCACAGTAAAAAATGCAATCATCGGCATATACGATATAAGCGAGGAAACCCGTATTCTTGCAAACACATTCATAAACATACTCGCAATAACCGTTATCGGCTCGGCATATGAGGCTCCCTGCCTTTGCGGTATAGTTTCGGGCGGCGGCGACACTAAATTCGTGCTTTTCAACGATATAATTTTTATGTGGTGTCTTGTAATACCCTTATCCGTACTCTCCGCATTCGTATTTGACTGGCCCGTTGCGGTGACCTTCTTCATACTAAAATCCGACCAGATAGCAAAATGCTTTGTTGCGATTCCCAAGGTTAACAGGTATAAATGGATTCATAATCTGACGAGGGAATAACCGCAAAACCGAAGGTCTGCACTTGTAGTTTTATTCGCCTACGGCGAGTGTTATTGCTACGCAGTGATATTACGCTTCGCGCAGTGTTATTCGCTTCGCGAGTTTATCGGCGAATAAAATATCACTGAAACCGTAGGTTTCAATATCACTTTCACGAAGTGAAAATATCACTCCGACAAAGTCGGAATATCACTAAAGCATAGCTACCTGACGAAGATGTCACCGTCTGCGAAAAATTTATTTGCTTGTATAAAAAGGAGTAATACAATGGCAATTGAAAAGGTAATCGATTATTTCAAATCCCTCGGTGCCGAGGATAAAATCAAACAATTTGATGTTTCCTCCGCAACGGTTGAGCTTGCCGCACAGGCTCTCGGCTGTGAGGGTGCAAGAATTGCTAAAACCATGTCCTTTCTCGTTGATGAAAAGGCAGTGCTGATAGTAACTGCGGGCGACAGGAAAATCGACAACGCAAAATTCAAGGGATATTTTCACACAAAGGCAAAAATGCTCAACCCTGAGCAGGTAGACACACTTATAGGTCATTCCATAGGCGGTGTGTGTCCCTTTGCGATAAATGAGGGCTGCTCGGTTTATCTTGATGAATCCCTTAAACGCTTTGATATTATTTACCCTGCCGCAGGCAATGCCGCAAGTGCGGTTGAGCTCACTCCCGAAGAGCTTCAGAAATATGCAGACAGCTTTGTCGGCTGGATAGATGTCTGCAAATAATTTTGATTTTAGGGTGACGGTAACAATCCGAACCATGCCTGAAATCAAGCCTTTTCAGCGCTTTTCGGCGTTTCGGCTTTGAAAGGCGTCAGCCTTTCGGCACCCTCAACATCCAAAAATCATCTGAAAACTCTTTGATTTCAGGTCGAAGATTTTTTATCGAG
>JAZNOZ010000045.1:0-50502 GCA_045589395.1 Acutalibacteraceae bacterium
AAGAATAAATAAGCAAAAAATAAACAGCCGCACGAGAGCGGCTGCTTGAAATAGTAATGCGATGTCAAACCTCTGTGCCGACTTTTAGTCGGCGAGCCAGCAGGCGGCCCTTATAGGGCCTGTGCAAACCACCAGTTCAACTGGTGGTTATGATTATATATTATTATAGTTATGAATTCTTCATAACCTCTTTAAGGAATTCAACTGCTTTTCTTATATCTCTTTCGGGATTGTCACCTACTTCTCTTTCGATTGTAAGGAAGCCCTTGTAGCCGATTTCTTCGAGTGCCTTGAGGTACTTGGGGAAGTTTACTCCGCCCTCACCGAGAGGTACTTCTGTGAATGAGTCGCCTGTTACGATGGGTTCATCTGCAATACCGTAGATATAATCGGGATTTTTATAGAAATGTCTTACACCGTCTTTTGCGTGGGTGTGTACGATATAATCCTTAAGATTGTGAACGGCACCAACGGGGTCATCACCTGTAACCATAACAAGGTTTGCAGGGTCAAGGTTTACTGAAACACCCTTTGAATTGAGAGAATCAAGGAATTTTTTAAGAACAAGGCTTGTTTCGGGACCTGTTTCAACAGCAAAGTGAGCATTGATGCTGTCAGCATACTCTGCAAGCTGTGCACAAGCCTCCTGCATTATAGCGTATCTGGGATGTGCGGGGTCTTCGGGAACAACGCCGATATGTGTTGTTACGATATCTGTTTCAAGGTCCTTTGCCAAGTCAAGAATTCTCTTTGATTTTTCAATAAGCTCGGGATTTCTCTCAGGTCTGAAAAAGCCGCAGCCTAAATCTCCGCAAAGAGCAGAAATTGTGAGACCGTTTGACTTTACCAAATCAAGAAATTCTCTTCTGGCTTTTGGGGACATATTTTCGGGAGCCATTTCACCGCTTGTGGAATAAACCTGAATACCGTTTGCACCGACCTCAGCTGCCTTAAGAACGGCAGTTTTTATATCGGTACGGAAGCTGTTGATGATTACACCTATAGGGAAGTTATACATATTTTTTTTCTCCTTTATTTATCAAGAAATTTTGTTATGGCAGAAATATCAAGATTTTCTTTTTCTTTTATAAAGCAAAAGAAAAATTCGGCAATCTTTTTAACTCCGCCTTTTTCATTACTTTCAATATTGAGTGGTAAAATGGGATCGTGAACGCTCATTCTTAAAAGAAGCCAGCCGTTGCCGTGTTCTTTATCGAATGACACTCTGAAGCCTTCACGGTTATCGTCTGCAGGGGTAAGGTATGAAAAGCCTTTGCAGTATTCCTCTAAATCGCTTATAACCTTTTCACCGCAGGGCTTGAAATCTTCAAGCTCTATCTTAAAGCGCATTTCCTTTTCTTCAAGCGGTTTTTTGAGGTCTTTAAGAAGCATATCAACGGTTTTGTTTTCTTTTCTGAGCTTTGCGGCAAGAATTATTATCTTTGTCATAAGATAAGCACCGTCATCTAGGAAATAATTTTCCCTTAAAGCGGCATGTCCCGAGGTTTCTATTGCAAGAGGACAGTTTATACCCTGCTTATTTAATTCTATTGCCTTGTTTATAACATTCTTATAGCCTCTTTTATATCGGTAATGCTTACCGCCTAGAGAGGCTTCTATAAATTCCTTTAAACCGTCACTTGTTACGGAGTCGGTAACAACAGTACCGCCCTCGTTGCCCGCCAGAGCCATAACTGATGCCAGAGCAATAAGAGAATTACGGTTGATTTCATTACCTGATGAGTCAACACAAGCGGCTCTGTCAACATCCGTGTCGAAAATAACGCCAAGGTCTGCATTATTATCAATTACTGCCTTTGAAATAAATGACATCGCCGTTTCGTTTTCGGGGTTAGGTATATGATTAGGGAAGTTTCCGTCAGGCTCTAAAAACTGACTGCCCGCAACAGATGCGCCGAGTTCTTTCAGAACATCATTTGCGAAAAATCCGCCGGCACCGTTACCTGCATCAACAACAATATGAAAGCCGTCAAGAGGCTTATTGTAGTCGGGGGCATTTACCTCTTTTTTGATTTTATCCCTTAAAATCTCTGAGTATCTTGACATAAAGTCAATTTTCGGTGCTTTGTTTTCTCCTAAAGGGGGAATAACTGCATCTTCTGCTATAGTGAGAATATTTTTTATATCCTCGCTTTCAAGGCAGCCGTCACGGGTAAAGAATTTGAGTCCGTTTTTGTCTGACGGATGGTGACTTGCGGTTATCTGTATGGAAGCATTGCAAAGTCCCTCAACTGTTGTCATAAACATAGCGGGAGTTGAAGAAAGTGAGCAGTCAAATACTTTTACATTCAAAGAATTAAGAACGCTTATAATCGCACTTTTTATTCTGTCTGCGGAGATGCGAGAATCATTACCCACGCATACCGATAAGTTTTCAGCTTCAATACCGAGCTTTTGAGAAATAAAGCTTATAAAAGCAAGGGTTATTTTCTGTACGGCTTCGTCAGTCAGCTGTATATTTTCACCTGAAGCGGTGCCGCGTATATCGGTACCGCTTTTGAGCTTCATTAATGACATTTTATTTGTCCTCTTTTATCAGTGATATTTGGGAAGATAATCACCGTGAGCTTCAATAAGGTCATCGCAAAGGTGAATGATTTCATCAATGGAAAGCTCACTTGAGGTGTGAGGATCAAGCAATGCAGCCTGATATATAGCATCCTTTTTGAGAGTAACTGCAGCTTCGATTGTGAGAAGCTGAACATTGATGTTGAGCATATTCATTGCTGCAAGCTGTGGAGGAAGTGCTCCCTGGTAGCAGGGCTGAATACCGTTCTTGTTTACAAGGCAGGCAACCTCAACACAGGCTTCATCGGGAAGGTTTGTTATAAGACCGTTGTTTATAACATTACCGCCGATTTTATATGCATTGTCTGTGATGATAGCTTCCATTATATATGAAGCATATTCCTTTGATCTTTCATGGTGAACATCATCTGTGAGATATTTTTTCTTATCCTCTTTCCAGCGTGCAATCTGATTAATACAGCGTCTGGGATATTCGTCAAGAGGAATATTGTATCTTTCTATGAGCTCGGGATATTTTGCTTTGATGAAGAAGTTGTTATATTCTGCATTGTGTTCGCTTGATTCTGTGCAGTAGTGACCGAAGCGTCTGATATATTCGTATCTTACAAGGTCGTGATGCTCTTTGTTTCCGCTTTCCAGAACATCAATTGCTCTTTTTCTGATTTCGGGATAAAGGTCATTTCCGTTTGCATCCTCGAGTTCAAGCAGCCATCCCATATGATTTATACCTGCAATTTTTTCTCTGATGGGCTCTTTATATTCAATACCGAGGTCATTAAGAAGTCCTCTTGAACAGCCCTGAACAGAGTGGCAAAGACCTACGGACTTAATACCTGTGTATCTTCCGAGATAGCCTGCAAGCTGTGCCATGGGGTTTGTGTAGTTAAGGAAATATGCGTTGGGGCAAACCTCCATCATATCATCCGTGAAGTCCTTGAGAACAGGAATTGTTCTCAGAGCTCTGAAAATGCCGCCTATTCCGTTTGAGTCTGCGATTGTCTGACGAAGACCGTATTTTTTGGGTACTTCAAAGTCTATAACGGTGCAGGGCTCATAAAGACCTACCTGAATTGCATTAACAACGAAATCAGCGTTTCTTAAAGCATCCTTTCTGTTTTCAACACCGAGATGCTTTGTAACAACAGCTCTGTTTTCATTTATGTTACGGTTAAGTGCAGTAATCATAATATATGATTCTTCGAGTCTTTCGGCATCAATATCGTAAAGTGCAATTTCACACTCACGAAGGGCAGGTGTTGTCATAACATCACCTAAAACATTTTTTGCGAAAACTGTGCTTCCTGCACCCATAAAAGTTACTTTCATATTCTTTTCTCCTTTATAAATAATAATTTATAATTATTAATTTACCATTGAGTTTCTTTTTCTTCTTCTTTTCTGCGGCTCATTGTTACAAGCACAACAGCGCCTGCAATAATAACAACAAAGAAGAGAATAAGCATAAAGCCTATGGGAACACCGTTACCGATGGTTGTGTTCTGAGTATTATTGCCTGAAGGATTGAAGTTTGTGTTCTGATTTGCAGGGGGAAGAGTTGTGCTTTCCTCGTAAGGAACGGTAGGCTGAGTGTCAGGCACAATTATAACAGGCATATCGGGAATTGCAGTCGTGCTTTCCGTAATATAAGGGGGAACTGCAGCAGTTGTGTTTTCGGGGATTACTGTGGTTGTGTTTTCCGGAGCTGCGGTTGTGGTTTCGGGCTTTTGGGTTGTGGTTTCGGGCTTAGCTGTTGTTGGCTCACTTTTCTGAGTTGTGGTTTCAGGTTTGTTATTCATCTGTGCAGTAATCTGCTTTTTTTCTGCATAGGGGTCAACAGAGTTAAGCTCGGCAACCGTTTTCAAATTTGATTTAACACCTACGAATTTTGTGGGGATAAGGTCTGCAACAGCTATTGATGCCAAATCCGTAAGGTGAGCGCCGTCAGGAGTAAAAGAAGGACACATAGCATAAGGGTCTGCGGGGTTTGAGAGAGCAGATACATCGATATAGCCGTCTGCAAGCTTGTTTGCTTTTATCCATTCGTTGAGCTTGTCACACTTGTCCTGTGCTTCCTTGTTCCACACAAGGTCACCGGTTTGTCCTAAAAATGCTCTTTCATAGCCCTTCCAAGGGGATTTTGTGAACAAATAAACCTTTATTCCTCTTTCGTGTGCAGCGTTTATAAGCTGTATGTAGCCTGCAATTATATCATCAACAGAGCATTTGAGAGTGTTGGGTGACATTGATTTTGAATACTGATGAATAATGTCGTTAAGTCCCTCTTTTATAAATATGTATTTGACACCGCTTAAATTCAGAGCATCTCTTTCAAAACGGGAAATAAGCGAATCTCCGTAAAGATTTCCTATAAGACCGCTGCCGCCCGAGAGTACCTTGTTTGCTATAATAGCTTCATTTACAACGGAAATATTTGTTATTCCGTTTTTAATAAGCTTTTCGGCAAAATAGAGATGTGTGTTATTTACTAAGGTTGAGTCACCGATGAAAACTGCGGTTGCCGCATTTTTTTCGTTTGAAAGCGAATCAACGGCGCAAAGGAAGGGTGTTACATGATAAGTCATACCGCCTGAGGAGATGTTGATTTCGCTGACTGATTCAAGTGTGGGGGAATTTACAAATGAAGAGCCTGTGAGGAAATTCAAAAGGTTGCTTGTATCAAGATAGGTTTCAGCGTGAGCAAGTCCTCCTGTTGTTATATAGGTCATATTTTTAAAAAATGTGCTGATACTTATTTTTTCGAGTGCGGTTGTTTCAAAGTCTATTTCATCGGACCATACGGTTTCGCCTCTTTTAATTACTACCGATGTGTCACCGCCGTTAAAGGTTACGGGAGTCTGAGTTCCGTCAACTATTTTAGCTTCGCCTGAGCCTGAGGTTTTTGCAACGGAAACCTCATCGAGAGTTACATCCGTAACGGAATATTCATTTGAGAACTTAAGACGCAGCTTTGTACCGCCGGTTGTTACGGTAAGCTCTGTTCTTATTGTGCTTTTTGCGGGAATAAAATCATTGAAAGCAAACTTATCTCCGAGCTTTATTGACCCGTTAACCATACTTGTTGTCCATGCGGTAAGCCATGTGCCCGAGGAAGCATCAGCTTCGGGTAAAACACCGAGAACAGCTCCTGATGAAATAAATACGGTTAATACGATAATAAGAGATAAAAGCTTTTTTAAATTTTTCATTTGATTTTTCCCCTTTTGTTAGGCTTATTTACAGAAAATGAATATATTTAAATTTATTATAAACAAAATATAATAATAATGCAACTTATTTTTAATATTTTTGTTTATTTTATCTAAAGGATTAATGTTAAGATTATTTGCGTTAGATGTTACTTGCTTTTGTGATGAAACCAAAGGTCTGTACCTGTAGGGAACCGGAATTTGCAGCAAAGTTCTTAAGCAGCCGGCATTGGATGTTACCCTGTAGTTCTCTGATAATGAAATATATATTGCTGTGCAAGTCCTTTGTTTCCCGAAAAGAAAGTCGGCAAGCCGTCAGGGTAAAGTAGCGTTTCGGCTCTTGCTATGTGACGGTCAACGGGGTAGCAGTTCTTAAAGCCCAGAGAGAAAAGCAATGTACAGTCTGCCACCTTTTTTCCTACTCCGTTTATTTTCATAAGCTCCTTTCGCGCTTCATCCTCGCTTAAGCTTCTTATTTTGTCAAAATCAATTTCTCCGCTTTGCACCTTTTTTGCCGCATCAAGAATATAGGGTACTCTGTAGCCGGCACGGATTACGGATAAATCTTTTTCACTCAGTGAAGCTAAAACCGAAGCGGAGGGAAATGAAAAGCCGTTTTCTGTTTTTTCTCCGAAGCTTTCGCACAGCGTTTTTACTATACCTTTTATTCTCGGTATATTATTGCAGGCTGAAATTATGAATGAGCAGAGCGTTTCAAACGGGTCCTGATTGAGAAGTCTTATCGTGCCGTACATAGAGTGGGCAAGACTTATTTTTTCATCCTTGCATAAACGCTCCAGAATCAGTGCATAATCAGAATTGAGGTCAAAATAATTTACCCAGAAGCTTTTAACATCCTCTATGGGAGTGTTAAAAAATAACAGAGAATTATCCTCTTTTTTTACCCTCGTTTCCTTTGCTGCGGCGATACCGAAAAAGCTGTTATCGGGTAGGCTTTCCCATCTGAATGCCTGACCGCAGTCAAGAGTCAAATCTAAATTAATCTGACCGAAATCACTTACTTCTACATATGTTTTATGTTGGATAATGTTCATTTTTTTTCTCCGTGAAAGTTTTTTTGCCGAAAAAACAGGAATAAAAGGTATTTGTGATTTTAAATAAAAATTTCGGTAAATTTTATTTAAAAAATATATCCATTTTGTATAACAAGAAAGGTAAGACAACAGCTTGTATATGTTAAAATTTTAACAATATTACGATGTTGATAACTTTTATTTGTTAAAAACAAGGCTTATCAAGGTGTTTTAATGAAAGTTATCAACATTTTGAACATACTTTTTAACAATTTTGAAGTTTTGAACATTATACAATAAGTATAAAAACACTTACATTTAAATTGTATAAAAGGCGTCTGATTTTTTTGTTAACATTTATAATAAAACGCACTTGACAAGGCTTTTTTTGTATAAATGAATATTTTTAGCATAACGGATAAAAATTGTAATGTAATAATAAAAAAAGAGGAAAATCTTATGATAAAAGGCGTTAACAGACAGGTTGTGGAAGTTTTCCAGCCCGAGAGTGCATACTTTGAAAAGGTGTTGTTTTTTGTAAAACCCGAGTTCTACGGATTGGGGGAATCAAAGCTTAAAAGCAAGGCAGATGCGTTGCTTAAGGACACTTCTCTGCCTCCCGAAACGAGAGCAAAAAAAAGAAAAATAAACAAGGGTGATGTGGTCAGATTTTTCCTTTCTGCTTCTGCGGGAGCTGCTGTTGCAGGCATTCTTTCTGCTGTTTTTTAAAGTAACAGCGAATAGTAAAATTGAGGAAGACGGGTAGTTGAGGTAATAGTGAAGAGGTGCGGAACCTGCGGTTGGCAATTATATAATTTAAGACGCGGAGGCGTCTTCCGAACTTATTCACTATTACTTATAACTTTTACATCACTTTCCGACACAGAATTTTGTGAAGACTTCGTTTACTATTTCTTCACTTGCTTTTTTGCCCGTGAGGGTGAAAAGCTCCTGTACGGCACAGTCGATATTTACATTTACCGCATCAACGGTAAGTCCCGAAAGTAAAGCAAGCTTTGCTTCGCTGAGATTATCTCTTGCATTGATGCAGCATTGTCTTTGTCTTTCATTTGCCAGAAGCTCCTGTGTGAAGTCAAGACCTTCTGTACCTAAAACACTGTTCAGAGCTTCTTCGAGCTTTGAGCAGTCTGTTTCATTTTTTGCAGAAAGGCTTACAACTGTGGGGATATGCTTTGAAATTTCTTCTTCACTGAAAACGGCAGAAAGGTCGGTTTTATTTATTATTGCAACCGCGGTTTTGTTTTCGCACAGCTTTAATATTTCTTCATCCTCATCATCCTTTTGACGCGACACATCAAATACTGCAAGAACAAGGTCTGCATTGCTCACCTTTTCCTTTGCAATATCAACACCGATGCTTTCAATCTCATCTGATGTTTCTCTCACGCCTGCGGTGTCTGCAAGGCGAAGAACAATACTGCCTACGCGCACGGTTTCCTCAATAACATCTCTTGTTGTGCCGGCAGTTGAAGTAACAATGGAGCGGTTATAGCCCGTAAGAAGATTCATAAGTGTGGATTTACCTACATTCGGTTTTCCGCAGATAACCGTATTCACACCCTCTGTAACAGCCTTACCCGTATCGTAGCGGGAGATAAGTACATCCAATTCCGAGAGTGCATTTTCAATAGTTTTCAGAAGCTCTCCGTTTTCCACTGCGGGAATATCCTCATCGGGGTAGTCTGCCCATGCTGCAAGTGCGCCTGCGGCAGTTACGAGTGAGGAGGCTATAGAGTCAATTCGTTTACTTAAATTTCCCTTGAGAGTGTTTCTTGCCGCATTAAGAGAGCTTTCTCCCTGAGCGGAGATTATGTTCATAACACTCTCAGCCTGTGCTAAGTCCATTTTATTGTTAAGGAATGCTCTTTTTGTAAATTCACCCGGGGCGGCAGGAACAGCACCGAGAGAAAAAACAAGGCGAAGTACTTTCTGCATTATATAAAGTCCGCCGTGGCAGCATATCTCGGCAACATTTTCCCCTGTATAGCTTTTGGGTGCTCTGTAAATTATAACAACCGCATGGTCAATTTCTTCTTCGCCGTCAAGGATACTTCCGTATGCCGCTGTGTAGCCTTTCATTTCGCTGACAGCCTTTCCCGAAATACTCTTAAAGCATTTTTCGGTTATGTTTATTGCATCTTCTCCCGAAATACGGATAATTCCTATTCCGCCTGCGGCATTTGGTGTGGCTATTGCTGCTATTGTGGACATAATAACTCTCCTCAAAAAATATGCTCTATATAAATATCTAAAATATTTTATCATAATATTGTCTTAACATCAATGTTAATTATTGCGTTCTTTGTTTTTTTATGATAATATAAATTGAAAAATTATGTACTATTCTTTATTGGGGAAAAAATTATGGATTATTTTGCAGGACAGTATGATGTTGCCGTTATCGGCGCCGGACACGCAGGAATTGAAGCAGCGCTGGCTTCTGCCAGACTCGGCTGCTCAACTGTTTGTTTTACAATAAATCTTGACTGGATAGGCAATATGGCGTGTAATCCGTCAATAGGCGGTACATCAAAAGGACATCTTGTAAGAGAAATAGATGCTCTGGGCGGTGAAATGGGTGTTGCGGCAGATGCTAATACCCTGCAAAGCCGTATACTGAATTTAGGCAAGGGACCTGCAGTTCATTCTCTCAGAGCGCAGATAGACAGAAGAGAATACAGCAAATATATGAAGCACACTCTTGAAAAGCAGGACAGACTTGATTTAGTTCAGGGCGAGGTGCTTTCTCTTGTTAAGAACAGCGAAAATATGTGGGAAATGAAAACACAGCTTGACTGCGTTTATAAGGCAAAGGCTGTTGTTATTGCTACCGGTACCTTCCTTGACGGAAAAATTTATGTAGGCGATAAGGTGTATTCAAGCGGACCTGACGGAATGTTCCCTGCAATAGGTCTTTCCGAATCACTCAGAAAAATGAGTGTTGAGCTTCGCCGCTTCAAAACGGGAACACCCTCAAGAGTAAATCGCAGAAGTGTTGATTTTTCAGAGCTTGAAATTCAATACGGTGATGAGAGGGTAGTACCGTTTTCCTTCTCAAACGAAAAGCTCCCGGAAAACAAGCTTGAATGCTATGTTACATATACAAATGATGAAACAAAACGGATAATTTTGGAAAATCTGTCACGCTCTCCCTTGTATGGCGGAAAAATAGAGGGTGTAGGCCCGAGATACTGTCCGAGTATAGAGGATAAGATAGTTCGTTTTGCCGAAAAAGAACGCCATCAGATTTTCATTGAGCCTTGCGGACTTGATACTGAGGAAATGTATCTTCAGGGCTTGTCCTCCTCCTTACCTGTTGATGTGCAGGAGGCTTTTGTGCACAGTATAAAGGGACTTGAAAACTGCAAGATAATGAGAAACGCATATGCAATAGAATATGACTGTGTAAATCCTCTTAATCTTAAATCAACTCTTGAATTCAATGATATACCGTATCTTTACGGAGCAGGGCAGTTCAACGGCTCAAGCGGATATGAGGAAGCAGCGGCACAGGGACTTGTGGCAGGTATAAATGCCGCATTGAAGGTACAGGGAAAAGAGCCCTTTGTGCTTGACAGAGCAAGCTCATACATAGGCACTCTTATAGATGACCTTGTAACAAAGGGCTGTAATGAGCCTTACCGTATGATGACCTCGCGCTCCGAATACCGTTTGGTACTTCGCCAGGACAATGCTGATATCCGTCTTATGAAATACGGCAGAGAATTAGGACTTGTTTCTGAGGAGAAGTATAATAAATTACTCGAAAAGCTTGAGCTTATGAGAATTGAGCGTGAAAGAACTGAAAAAACGGTAATTGCCCCCAACTCCGAAATAAACGGGATGCTTGTTTCACGTGAAACATCACCGCTTTCAACGGGCTGTAAGCTTGCAGATCTTATAAGAAGACCGCAGCTCAATTATGCCGTGCTTACTCCCTTCGATAAAAACAGACCAGATTTGCCCTATGAGGTTTTCGAGCAGGTTGAAATTGATCTTAAATACGAGGGATATATAAAAAGACAGTATGCACAGATAGCCGAGATGCAAAGACTTGAGGTGAAGCTTATTCCCGAGGATATAAATTACCGCGATGTTATAAATCTTCGCCTTGAGGCTATGGAAAAGCTCGAAAAGATAAGACCGCTCAATATCGGTCAGGCTTCAAGAATCTCGGGTGTAAGTCCTGCGGATATTTCGGTACTGCTTATCTATCTTTCAAAAAATAAACTTGCGTGAGGTATATATGACTATATCAAAGGAACTTTTGCTTAAAGGCTGTAATGAATCGGGAATAAACATAAGTGATGAGGCTGTTGACCGTCTTGATATATATGCCCGTCTGCTTATAGATTATAATGAAAAGGTTAATCTTACCGCTATTACAAATCCTGACGATATTGTTAATAAGCATTTTGTTGACAGCCTTTGTCTTACAAAGTATGTTAACCTTGCCGACGGCAAAAAACTTTGTGATGTAGGAACCGGGGCAGGCTTTCCCGGTGCGGTTATGCTTATATATAATCCGAAGCTCAAGGTAACTCTGTTTGACTCTATAAACAAAAAGCTTGATTTTATAAGATTTCTTGTAAAAGAGCTGGGACTTGAAGCTGAGATTGTAACAACAAGGGCAGAGGATGCAGGAAAAAACAGCTTATACAGAGAAAAGTTTGATATTGTTACTGCAAGAGCCGTTGCAAGCCTTAATGTATTATCCGAATACTGTGTTCCGCTTGTAAAAACGGGCGGTGTGTTTGCACCCCTTAAAGCAGTACTTACGGATGATGAGGAACACAGAGGCTTATGTGCCGCAGGTACTCTCGGTGCAAAAATGAAGAAAAAAGAGATATATAATATCCCTGACGGTTCAAGCAGAGAAATAATTATTTTTGAAAAAACTTCATCCACTTTGCCGAAATACCCCCGAAATGCTGCACAGATTTCAAAAAAACCTTTATAAAAAGTATAAAAAAATTATTTTCGACAACCAAATAGCCTAAATTATTCACTTTGACTGTGGTATTCTTAGCTTGTGTTCAGGACAAGCTGATACCGCAGTTAATTATTTGTCAGGGAGAATATTATGAAAAGGAAGGCAGTTAAAACAGGAGCAAGAATATTGTTTATACCGATAGAGGATATTCAATCTAATCCTTTTCGCCCGAGAACATACTACTGTGAACAGGGGCTTGGTGAGCTTGCGGCTTCAATAGGGGAGCTCGGCATAATACAGCCTCTCAGTGTATGCGATAAAAAAGACGGTACATATCAGCTCATTTCAGGCGAAAGAAGACTCAGAGCCGCAAAAATGGCAGGACTTGTCCGCGTACCATGTGTTTTATTTTCAAATGAGATAAGAAAAGCCGCTTTAATGACCGTAACGGAGAATATGCAGAGAAGCAATCTTAATTACTTTGAGGAAGCGGCACTTATAGACAAGCTTTCAAATGTTTTCTGCTTTACACTCGGTGAAATAGCGAATATTTTAGGAAAATCAGAATTATATCTTATGAATAAGACGCGGCTATTGTCAATTTCTCTTGAAATGCGCAAGGAAATGCTTGAAAACGGTTTATCAGAAAAGCATGTAAGAGCTTTTTTACGGCTTCCGAGTGAGGCAGACAGACAAAAGCTTCTTAAATGTGTTATAAATGAAAGGCTTACAGTTTCACAGACTATTGAGAGAAGCCGTGAAATTTCAGGTGAAAAAGCAGCAAAGGCAGAGCCTATAAAGCTTTTCAAGGATATAAATATCTTTGTAAACACAGTTGAACACGCTATAGATACTATGCAGAAAAGCGGTATTGATGCACAGGCAGACAAAAAAGAGGATGAAAACAGCATAGAATACCGCATAATCATCCCGAAAATCGGTTAAATCCCTTTATTCCGGATATCAGGGTTAACACCCTTTTATCATACAGCCCATATCTTTCTCTTTCACACCCCACATCCAAACGGACAGACAGTTCTCTTTACAGAGGGCTGTCTGTTCGTTTTTTGTGCAGTTTTGCAGAAAACTTGCAGTTAAATTTGTAGGGAACGATGCCCACATCGTTCCGTTTGAGGGGAGAGTAACTTTATTTATACATATTTTTTATTTGTGCACAGTTTATTTTTTTCAAAAACAAAAATTAGTTGCAAAAAAAGTTAGAATTTGCCTCAGGCGGAACGATGTGGGCATCGTTCCCTACAAATCGTAGCTTGAAACTGCAATAAAAACTTATGATGCCTGCTTTTGTAAAAGGCTGTCTGTGTTTTTTTTACTATGTTTCACGTGAAACATTACAATAAATGAGAAACAGTCTGTAAAATGCTTGATTTTTGGTATTTACTTTGTTATACTTAATAAATAAAATAATTATTTGTAATTAATATATAAGGAGTTCAAAATGGCAAAAACAGTTGCTGTTCTTAACCAGAAGGGCGGTGTGGGAAAAACAACCACAGCCGTAAACCTTGCCGCATGCCTCGGGGCTAAGGGTAAAAAGGTTCTGCTTGCCGATATTGATCCTCAGGGCAATTCAACAAGCGGCTTCGGTATAGATAAAAGAAAAACTGCCCATTCCTCCTATGATGTTATTGTAGGAGAGGTAACAGCCGCAAATGCTGTTGTGCATACCGAATTCAAGAATGTTGACCTGATTGTTTCAAATATGAACCTCGCAGGTGCAGATCTTGAAATAATTGATATGAAAAACCGTGAAAGTCTGCTGAAAAATGCTCTCGCAGGCGTCTGGAATGATTATGATTACATTTTTTTAGATTGTCCGCCGTCTTTGGGGCTTATAACACTCAATGCTCTCACTGCTGCAGACACATTCCTTGTACCGATTCAATGCGAATATTATGCACTTGAAGGTCTTTCACAGCTTATGTCAACGGTCAGAAACATAAAGAGATTGTATAACCCTTACATTGAGCTTGAGGGTGTACTGCTCACAATGTTTGACGGCAGACTCAATCTCACACAGCAGGTGGTTGAAGAAGTTAAAAAATTCTTCCCAAAAAAGGTATATTCGACAACAATTCCCAGAAATGTCCGTCTTTCCGAGGCTCCGAGCTTCGGACAGCCTATAATCTATTTTGATAAATCTTCAAAAGGTGCCTTAGCTTATGAAGCCTTTGCAGACGAATTTTTATCAAAACAGTAACTAAAAACACACACATTCTTTTGTGCAATGAATACAGGAGGAAAGAAAATGGCAGGAAAAAAAGGAGGTCTAGGCAGAGGTTATGATACTCTTTTTATCGAAAACTCTTCCGAAGCCCTTTCTGATAATACCGCTGTAACCTTACCGATAAGCGATATTGAGCCTGACTCAAATCAGCCGAGAAGCCGTTTTGATGAAGCAGCTTTAGGCGAGTTGGAGGCAAGTATACGCGAATTCGGTGTTTTACAGCCGCTTTTAGTCCGTCCTATGTCAGACGGCTCATACAAAATTGTTGCAGGTGAACGCCGTTGGCGTGCCGCAAAAAGAGCAGGTCTTAAGGAAGTACCCGTTGTGGTGAAGTCCCTTTCCGAAGAAGAGGCAGCAGCTATTGCTCTTATTGAAAATTTACAGCGTGAGGACCTTAATGCAATAGAAGAGGCAGCAGGTATAAAAAGACTTATGGATGAATTCGGCTTCACTCAGGAGGCTGCAGCCGAAAAGCTTTCAAAATCCCGTCCTGCAATAGCAAATGCGCTGAGATTACTCGCTTTGCCCAAGGATGTTGCACAGCTTGTTGCTGAAAATGAGCTTTCTGCAGGTCACGCAAGAACTCTTTTAGGTCTTAAGGATAAGGAAATGCTCTCCGATGCCGCAAAAAAGGTTATCGAGGAAAAGCTTTCTGTCCGTCAGACCGAAGCACTTGTAAAGGCTCTCAACAAAGCACCCGCTTCACCTAAAATGAAGCCGCGCAGAGATAAGTTCTTTGATGAGGTTGAGCTTGCTTTGTCTGCTGTTTTAAGCCGTAAGGTTTCGGTTATAAATGCCAAAAAGGGCGGTAAGATAGAAATTGAGTTTTTTGATGAGGATGACCTCAAAAAACTCGCAAAGCTTTTTAATGAAGATTAAAAATACCATAAAATGGCAAATAAATAATTTACAGGAGATGTAATTATGATAGATATCAGATTTTTAAGAGAAAATCCCGAAGCAGTAAAGGAAAATATCCGTAAAAAGTTCCAGGACAAGAAGCTCGAATTGGTAGACGAGGTTATTGCACTCGACAAGGAAAGCAGACAAAATAAAACAGAAGCCGACTCTCTTCGTGCGTCAAGAAACAAATATTCAAAGCAGATTGGTGCTTTAATGGCTCAGGGCAAAAAGGAAGAAGCCGAAGAAATGAAGGCACTCGTAAATGCACAGTCCGAGGCTTTAGCCGCAGCAGAAGCAAAAGAGGTTGAGCTTCAGGAAAAAATTACAAAGATAATGATGATTATTCCCAACATCATTGATGAAACAGTACCGATAGGTAAGGATGACAGCGAAAATGTTGAGGTTCAGCGTTACGGTGAGCCGGTTGTACCCGAGTTTGAAATTCCTTATCACACCGATATAATGGAACGCTTCAACGGTATTGACCTTGACAGCGCAAGAAGAGTTGCAGGCAACGGCTTCTACTATTTAATGGGTGATATTGCGAGAATTCACTCTGCAGTTATCTCTTATGCAAGAGATTTTATGATTGACAGAGGCTTTACCTACTGTATTCCTCCCTTTATGATCAGAAGCGATGTTGTAACAGGCGTTATGAGCTTTGCCGAGATGGAAGCAATGATGTATAAAATTGAGGGTGAAGACCTGTTCCTTATCGGAACAAGCGAGCACTCTATGATAGGTAAGTTTATTGACACAATTGTGCCCGAAGAGGAGCTTCCCTATGCTCTCACAAGCTATTCACCCTGCTTCAGAAAGGAAAAGGGTGCGCACGGCATTGAGGAGAGAGGCGTTTACCGTATACATCAGTTTGAAAAGCAGGAAATGATAGTTGTTTGTAAGCCCGAGGACAGCAAGATGTGGTTTGACAAGCTCTGGCAGAACACTGTTGACCTTTTCCGCTCACTCGACATACCCGTAAGAACACTTGAATGCTGTTCAGGTGACCTTGCAGACCTTAAGGTTAAGTCCGTAGATGTTGAAGCATGGTCTCCCAGACAGAAGAAGTATTTTGAAGTCGGCTCCTGCTCAAATCTCGGTGATGCACAGGCAAGAAGACTCAAGATAAGAGTAAACGGCAAGGATAAGAAGTATCTTGCACACACTCTCAACAACACAGTTGTTGCTCCTCCCAGAATGCTTATCGCATTCCTTGAAAATAACCTCAACGAAGACGGCAGCGTTAATATCCCCGTCGCATTGCGTCCTTATATGGGCGGTAAGGAAAAGATTCTGCCTAAGAAATAAAATTATATCAGTATATCAGGGTTGTCGGTGCGGCAGCCCTGAAATTGTTTTTATTTAATGAAAAATGTCGGAAGACATTCAACGCAAGCAATTTAAGGTTTTCGCTACAAAATTGAGGTTACGAATGGTAGGGAACGATGCCCACATCGTTCCGCTATAAAGCAAATTCTAACTTTTTTGCAGGGATTTTAAATTATATCTGACCAAAATCTGTGTGCAAATTAAAGTAACTTTTCTCTCATGCGGTACGATGTGGGCATCGTACCCTACCTGACGAAGACGCAAATATTCATTAATAACAAATAATACTGGTGGGGTATTTTTATGACAAGGACTAAAAATAATGCACAAAATATAATTTCCATCCTCATCGGCGGCTTGCTGATGGGCTTTTTATGGAGAGTGAGAGGCACACACGGCTGGGGCTCATCATGGGGACTACTTTCTGCAGGACTTCTTTATACCTTATTTGTGATTATGCTTTTAGGTGAACGGAAAAAGCTCAATATCGGATGGTTTTCTCTTACGGTTGCTTCCTTTATGCTGACTTCTCCTGCCTGGGGAACATTCTTAAGCCAGATAACCGGTGTTTTGTACTCTGAAAGCTCCTGGATAAATGAAACGGGCGGAACGGTTTATACTTCGGTAGGTGCTGCGATATTCATTATGCTCTGCACGGGCCTGGGAATGGCGGCAATTTTCGGTATTATGCTCGGCAGAGGGTTCAGCGACAAGCAATGGAAAATAAAGGATTTTATAATACTCCTTGCTGTTTTTTACGGTACATACCTTTTATCCGAGCTTACTGTTTCTCATTGGATACTGAATTTAATACAGCCTGAAGCTGCCGAGCTTTTTGAAAAGGGACTTGTTACAAGCGGATATGATATGAGTGCATATGAGGCATTTGTTAAAAATCTCGGCGGTATATCCTGGGCTAAGAAAATAGACGGCGGAAGAAATTATTTTGCATCAATTATCACTATTTCCTCTGCAATAAGATGTATCTGTGCACTTATTTCTGTAAGATTTATCACTAAAGACAAAACGGCTGCTAAAATCGGTGCGGTTGTGTCGGGTGCTTTCGCATTTTCAATCACTGTTTCCGATTTGTTCTTCTATTTTGCAAACGGCGGATATCATATGGAGGGTACTCCGGCTTTCACAGAATTTATTGCCGCTTGGAGCTGTTGGGAATATTTCACGGGCTTCATTGCAGGTATAATTATAACTGCAGTGCTTGTGTTTATGAAAAAACGCGAGGATGTGCCTGAAAATACCTTTGATTTTGTACCCCGGAAGGTGCAGACTGTGCTTACATTTATTTTAAGTAGTATTTTTGTTATCGGCTTTTCGATTGCAAGACCTATTATGATAAGAAACGACGAAACCGAGTTTGCGCTGTTTTTCACAATCCTTGCAGTTTTAGTTGCGATAGTGAGTGTCACACTTATCAATTACAAGTGGGGACTTAATCTGAAAAATACCGATATGCTCACCTTCAGCCGTTATATGCTGCCCCTGTTTACGGTTTTCACCTTTATTGTGTATATGTTTATGGGTGATGAGCCTTGCTACCGTGATATAAACAGACTGCATACGGTTATGGTTATTGTTTCTTTTGTTGCGGTGCTCGGTTGGTGTGCAGGACAGAGGAAAATAAAGAATAAATAATAAATAATAAATAACAGAGGATTTTGCTCATGCCTTCGGGTGTGAGCAAATTTTTTTAATAGGAAATGGCTTAACGCAAGCTAACAAAAAGTATATTGCATCTTGCTTTTACGATGAAACCAAAGGTCTGTACCGGTAGGGAACGATGCCCACATCGTTCAGCTTGCGGCAAATTCTATCTTTTATTGAAGCCAAATTTTGTTTTTGCAAAAAAACAAATGTGTACAAATAAAGTTACCCATTCCTCAACGGAACGATGTGGGCATCGTTCCCTACCATTCATAACCTCAAATTTGTTGCATGAATTTTAAGTTGCTTAGCGTACGGCAGCGTTCCCTGCCAATACAAAACTCCGGTTGCATCGTTACTTGTTAAATTGGGTGAACACGAAAGATTTTTTCTTGTGATTAAAATATGAAAAATAAATCAAACTATATTTAGAAGTTTTACGGAAAGGGAAAAAATATGAATGAAAATAAATTAAGACCTTTCGGTTTCAGGGATAAGCTCGGATATCTTTTCGGAGATTTCGGCAACGATTTCACCTTTTTACTGTCCTCAAGCTTTCTTCTGAAATTTTATACCGATGTAATGGGTGTGAATGCAGGTATTGTCGGTGTTATTATGATGATTGCACGCTTTGTTGATGCCTTCACGGATGTTGCAATGGGGCGTATATGTGACCGAAGTAAATTAACTGCTGCAGGAAAATTCAAGCCGTGGATTCTCAGAATGTGTGTACCCGTTGCATTCTCATCCTTTTTGATTTACCAGAGTTCAATAGCACAGTATTCACTACCCGTAAGGGTTATATGGCTTGCCGTGACATATATTCTCTGGGGCTCTTTTTTCTATACATCGGTAAATATTCCCTACGGCTCTATGGCATCGGCAATTTCCCCGAATGCAGATGAAAGACAGTCCTTGTCTACCTACCGTACAATGGGCGGTATGCTTGCAGGTGCTATTGTTACGGTTATAATCCCTTTGGTTGCATATGATACAGTAACAGAGAACGGAACAGAGTTAGTTTTGCTCAACGGACCGAAATTCACCGTTATTGCGGGTATTTTCTCTGTTCTTGCGGTTATCTGCTATATTTTGTGCTATTTTCTGGTTACCGAGAGAGTACGAAGCCCGATAAATGCTGAAAGGCAGGAAAAGCATTCTACCGTGGGGATGCTCAAAGCCGCTTTTAAGAACAGAGCACTTATTTCAATCATAGTTGCAAGTATTCTTATGCTTTTAGCCCAGCTTACCTTGCAGGGTATGTCGGGATATGTTTTCCCGAACTACTATAAAAGTGCTGCCGCACAGTCTGCTTCAACCGTTGTTATGATGGGCGGTATGACTGTTGCCGCTGTAGCTGCAAAGCCGCTTACAAGAAAATTCGGTAAAGCGGAAATAAGTGTTGTTTCAAATCTGCTTGCAGGCGCAGTCAGTATTGCTCTTTTTATTATACGACCGCAGAATGTGTGGGTGTATATTGCTCTGCAGGGTATCAGCTGGGTGGGACTCGGCATCTTTTCAATGGTCAACTGGGCACTTATTACAGATGTTATCGACTATTCCGAGCTTAAAAACGGGGTCAGAGAGGACGGAAGCGTGTATGCCTTGTATTCCTTTGCAAGAAAATTAGGTCAGGCGGCAGCCTCGGGGCTTACGGGTGCATTTTTAAGTATGATAGGCTACACTCAGGAAACTGCTTTTGATACTCAGGTTGTTGACGGGATATATAATATCTCAACTGTCATTCCTGCTGCAGGCTTTATTCTGCTCGGACTTGTGCTGTGGTTCTGGTACCCGTTGCACAAAAAGCAGGTTGAAGAAAATATAAAAAAGCTTAAAGAAAAAAACGGACACTAAATGGAGGTAAATCTTGTGAGAACAACAGTAAACATCAACGAAAAATGGGCATTTTCAAAGGAAAGCAGAACCGTTCCCGAAAAAATGCCCGAAAATTGGGTGTGGGTTAATCTTCCTCACACCTGGAATAACATTGACGGTCAGGACGGTGGCAACGATTACTACCGCGGACGCTGTTTTTATGCAAAGGAAATCAAGAAGGCAGATTTACCCGAATACGGGTGCTGTTATCTTGAAATCAACGGCGCAAATTCCTATGCCGAGGTTTTTCTCAACGGCGAGTGCATTGCCACTCACGGCGGCGGATATTCAACATGGCGTACCGAGCTTAGCGATAAGCTTAAGGATGAAAATCTGCTTGTTATTGCTGTTGACAACTCCGAACGCACAGATGTTTATCCCCAGAGTGCAGATTTTACCTTTTACGGTGGCTTATACAGAGATGTAAATATCATCTGTACACCGAAAACGCACTTTGCACTTAACTTTTTCGGCGGTAAGGGTATATGGGTGACACCTGAAATTGAGGGAAAAAATGCAAAAATTGAGATAAATACCGCTGTCACAAATGAAGAAAACGGACAGGAGATTAAATTTTCGGTTTATGATATGAACGGACAGTGTGTTGCCGAAAAACAGAGTAAGCACAGCAAGGAAGAGCTTATCATTAAGAATGTGCATCTGTGGCACGGCAGACGGGATCCGTATTTATATACCGCAAAAGCGGAAATCTGTAAAAACGGACAGGTGCTTGACAGCGTTTGTACCCGTTTCGGCTGCCGCAGCTTTGAAATAGACTCCGAAAGGGGCTTTATATTGAACGGTGAGGAGTACCCTTTAAGAGGTGTTTCTCGGCATCAGGACAGATGGGGTATAGGCAACGCACTTTCCCCGGAGCATCATAAAGAGGATATGGACTTAATTTGTGACCTGGGCGCAAACACAATAAGACTTGCACATTATCAGCACGACCGGTATTTTTATGACCTCTGTGATGAAAGAGGTATGGTTGTGTGGGCAGAAATCCCTTATATCTCAAAGCATCTGCCCGACGGCTTGCAGAATACCGTAACACAGATGCGCGAGCTCATAACCCAGAATTACAATCATCCGTCTGTTGTTGTGTGGGGTATTTCAAACGAAATCACCATGGGCGGTGAGGAGGACAAAGACTTACTCGAAAATCATCAGATAATAAATGAGCTTTGCCACGAAATGGACAAAACCCGTCTTACAACTATGGCTTGTGTTACTATGTGCGATATAAATGCAAAGATAGTACAGATTCCCGATGTCGTTGCCTATAATCACTATTTTGGCTGGTACGGCGGAGATACCTCAATGAACGGCCCGTGGTTTGATAATTTCCATTCTCATCATCCCGATATCCCCATTGCCTGCAGTGAATACGGCTGTGAAGCACTCAACTGGCACACTTCGGACCCTCAGCAGGGGGATTATACCGAGGAATATCAGGCATATTATCACGAGGAGCTTATAAAGCAGTTTTTCACAAGAAAATATCTGTGGGCAACCTATGTGTGGAATATGTTCGACTTCGGTGCAGATGCAAGAAACGAGGGCGGCGAGAACGGGCAGAATCACAAGGGACTTGTTACCTTTGACAGAAAGTATAAAAAGGACGCTTTCTATGCCTACAAAGCCTGGCTTTCAGATGAACCCTTTGTGCATATCTGCGGTAAGAGGTATGTTGACAGAGCTGAGGACACAACAAGAGTCACAGTCTACTCAAATATGCCCGAGGTTGAGCTTTTTGCAAACGGAAAATCTCTCGGTAAAAAGAAAAGCAATGAGCATTTCTTTTATTTTGATGTTCCCAATAAAGGTATCACAGACCTCGAAGCCGTTGCAGGGGAATGTAAGGACAAAAGTGTCATAAGAAAAACAGATAAGTTCAACGATGAATACCGTCTTAAGGAACAGGGCGCTGTTCTTAACTGGTTTGATATCTCAGCTCCCGAGGGTGTTTTCTCCCTTAATGACAAGGTAAGTGAGCTTATAGAAAAGGAAGAGGGAAAGATTTTTTTCACTTCTCTGGCTTCAAGGCTTTTCGGCGGTGCGGGAGTGAATAAAACACAGACGGTAGGTCTTGACCTCAACGCAGGAATGTTACAGATGCTCGGCGGATTTACGGTGCTGAGATTTATAAATCTTTTAGGTGCTGTGGGCAATAAGCTTACCAAAGAACAGCTTCTGGAAATAAACGAAAGACTTAATCAGATAGAAAAGTAAAATAAATATGTATTTTTCAGAGATATTCATCTTAAAAAATGTTAAGATGAATATCTTTTTGCTTAAGAGTAATATCTCTTGATTTTTTGGCAGTAAAAAGTCTGCACCGGTAGTCAATGTGTCCCACATCGTTCCGTCTGGGGGAAAAGTAATTTTTATTTTGTCTACATTTTTTGTTTGAAATAATGCTGAATTTCTGCAAAAAAGTTAGAATTTGCTTAATACGGAACGATGTGGGCATCGTTCCCTACAAGTACAGACATTTGGTTTTGTCAAAAAAGTAAATGTGTGCAACGAAAAACAGGAGTGGCAAAATCTATCTTTTATTGCAGCAAATTTTTGTTTTTGCAAAAAAACAAACTATGTACTAATAAAGTTACCCTCTCCTCAGACGGAACGAAGTGGGCATCGTTCCCTACAAGCACAGACCGTTGATTTCAGCGAAAAAATGAATATGTGCAATGAAAAAACAGGAGCCGCTGAAGCTCCTGTTTTAGTTTTTGTTGCTTATTTCATTTTCTCCTGCTTGACCTTATGGTCTATGACATGACGCGAGGCGAGTTCGTTTTTGATGTCGTCTGTGCTGATTCCCAGTTCAACCATAAGCACCATAATATGATATGCAAGGTCGGCGATTTCGTATACGCATTCTTCCTTGTCATTTTTAGCACCGATTATAACCTCTGTGCTTTCTTCACCGATTTTTTTGAGGATTTTGTCGATGCCTTTCTGGAAAAGGTATGTTGTGTATGAGCCCTCGGGCATTTCTTTTTTACGGCTTATAAGCAGGTCATACAGTGTATTAAAAGAAAATTCACTCACGGCATTTTCTGCTTTGTAAACCTCTTTGGTAAAGCAGGAATCCGTTCCTGTGTGGCAGGCAGGACCGTCTTTTATAACATCTATTGTGAGTGCATCGTTGTCACAGTCGGCAGTTATTGAAACTATGTGCTGGAAATTGCCCGAAGTTTCGCCCTTGAGCCAGAGCTTCCGGCGGGAACGGGAGAAAAAGCAGGTAAGTCCCTTTTCCATGCTGATTTTAAGGCTTTCTTCGTTCATATAAGCGAGAGTGAGCACCTCTTTTGTGTTGTAATCTCTTACGATTGCGGGAATAAGCCCCTTTTCATCAAATTTAAGTTCTTTTATATCAAGCATTTTTATATCCTCACTGAAATATTGTTTTTTGCAAGCTCGTTTTTAAGGTCCTTAATTGTTACCTCTCTGAAATGGAAGATGGATGCTGCAAGACCTGCGTCAACACCGGGGACAGCTTTGAACAGCTTAGTGAAATCATCAATACAGCCTGCTCCTCCGCTTGCGATTATGGGAATTGAAACTCTCTTTGAAATTTCTTCGAGCATTTCAATATCAAAGCCTTTTTTAACTCCGTCGGTGTCTATGCTGTTTACAACAAGCTCGCCTGCGCCGTTTTCCTGTCCCATTCTTGCCCATTCGAGAGCATCTATGCCTGTATTTATTCTTCCGCCGGCGGAAAACAGAGTAAATTTTCCGTCAACCCTTTTTATGTCCATTGAAAGAACAACACACTGGTCGCCATAGCGTTTGGCAGCTTCGCCTATGAGAGCGGGATTTTTTATAGCACCCGAATTTACGCTTACCTTGTCTGCGCCGCTTTTTAACACTCTGTCGAAGTCATCAAGAGTGTTTATGCCGCCGCCTACTGTCAGGGGAATAAAAATTTCGCCTGCAACACGCTTTAATATATCGGTGAAAAGCTCTCTGCCATCACTTGTTGCAGTGATGTCGTAAAAAACAAGCTCATCTGCGCCTGCTTCATTATAAAATCGGGCAAGACTTACGGGATCATCAACATCCCTCACGCCCTCAAAGTTTACTCCCTTTACAACCTTGCTGTTTCTTACATCGAGGCATGGTATAATTCTTTTTGCAAGCATATTTTTCACCCCTTTGATGCTAAAAGTGCCTGACTGAGATCTATTTTTCCGCTGTAGAGTGCCTTGCCGAGAATTGCACCCCATGTACCGATTGAGGCAAGCTCTTTTATCTCATCAATATGTGTTATACCGCCTGAGGCAGTTACTGAAAGTCCGTCAATGAGAGCGAGTTTTCTGTAGGCTTCCATATTTGTGCCCGAAAGTGTGCCGTCCTTTGAAATATCTGTATATATAACGGATTTAACACCCTCATCACGCATTTTTTTGCAGAATTCAAAGCTGTCTGTATTGCTTACATTAAGCCAGCCTCTTGTGGCAACCTTTGAGTCTGCCGCATCAACTCCGACAGCAATTCTGTCACCGTAGGTTTTAACGGCTTCCTTGAGAAATTCGGGGTTTTCGAGTGCGGCTGTGCCTAAAATCACTCTGCCTACACCAACAGAAAGATATTTTTCAATTCTGTCCATGCTTCTGATGCCGCCGCCGATTTCAACATACAAAGAAGTGTTTTCACAGACCTCTTTTACCTTGTCAAAGTTAGATAAGGTTCCGTCCTTTGCGCCGTCCAAATCTACCATATGCAGATTTTTTGCGCCCTGACTCTGAAAAAGAAGAGCCGCTTCAAGAGGTGTCTGCTCATATTCTGTAACAAGAGAGTAATCGCCTTTGAGAAGACGGACTACTTTTTTATTTTTTATATCTATTGCAGGGAAAATTTCCATTTTAGCTCCTTAATTTCAAATTTCACCATACAGTTTTGCAGAAATTTATGGTTAATTTTGTAGGGAACGATGCCCACATCGTTCCGTGTGTGTAGAATTCTAACTTTTTACAAAGATATCGGCATTATATTGAACAAAAAATATGTGCGAATAAAAGTTACTTTCTCCTTAGGCGGAACGATGTGGGCACCTTTCCCTACCATGACGAAGAGGCAACCGTTCGCGAAGACGGGACAATTCCGTATTATAACTCACAGAACGCTTTTAATATTTTAAGTCCTGTTTCGCCGCTTTTTTCGGGGTGGAACTGTGTGCCGTAAACATTGTTTTTCTGCACACTGCCTGTTATGTCCGTGCCGTAATAAGATGATGCGGTAACGCTTTCATCACAGTCAACCGCACAGAATGAATGTACATAATATACAAACTCATTTTCGTTTACATATTTTAATATACCGCCCGTTTTTCTGATGTTGAGAGAATTCCAGCCCATATGCGGAACCTTGAGCGGCTCGGTGAGCTTACTTTCAATGGGAACTACCTTACCCTGTATAAGTCCCAGTCCCTTATGAGTGCCGTATTCGAGGCTCACATCGAACAAAAGCTGCATACCAAGACAAATTCCGAGTATGGGTTTTACTTCGGCTAATTCCTTTATAACGGGGATAAGTCCAGTGTTTTCAAGCTTCCTTATCGCATCGGGAAAGGCTCCCACACCCGGCAGAATTATTCTGTCTGCCTCTCTTAAAAGCCTTTCATCTGCCGTTATAACACAATTTTCTCCGATGTGCTTTAATGAGCCTTCAAGGGAAAAGAGATTTCCCACACCGTAGTCAATAATTGCGGTCATTTAAAAAACTCCTTTTGTTGTGGGAAGTGCACCGCCAAGACTTTCATCAACTGTGAGTGCCTTTTTGAGTGTTCTTGAAAGTGCCTTGAAGCAGCCTTCAATTATGTGATGAGCATTAGTGCCCGTTATTTTTCTTATGTGAAGATTGATTTTTGCATATCTCACAAAGCCTTGCATAAATTCCTCGCAAAGCTCTGTATCAAATGTGCCGCATTTGCCTGTTCTTATTTCAACATCGTAGCCGAGATAGCTTCTGCCGCCGAAGTCTACTGCACACATAATAAGTGTTTCATCCATCGGAAGAATTATATCTCCGTAACGGCTTATGCCTGCTCTGTCGCCTGCTGCGTCAAGGAAGGCCTGACCTAAGCACATTGCAACATCCTCAACGGTGTGATGTGCGTCAACACCCATATCCCCCTTGCAGAAAACCTCAAGGTCAAAATTGCCGTGCTTGGCAAACAATGAGAGCATATGGTCAAAGAATTCACAGCCTGTATTTACAGAGTATTCTCCCTTGCCGTCAATATTGAGCTTTATTGAAATGTCCGTTTCCGTTGAAGTTCTTTTTATTTCGGCTGTTCTCATTTTTCTGCCTCCGAAAGTATTGTTTTTATTGTGTCAATGAGTGTAATCATCTGTTCCTTTGAGCCTATTGTTATGCGGACATATTCCTTTATTATCTCATCCCCGAGGTATCTTACGAGAATACCTCTTTCTTTAAGTGCGAGATATAAGTCCTTACCGCCCAGCTTGTCTGTTTTTGCGAGAATAAAGTTGGAAAGAGAGTCGGTACAGCTGAAACCGAGGTCAATAAGTGCTTTTTTTGTAAATTCTCTTGTTTCGGCTACGGTTGTGACGCACTTTACAAAATATTCCTTATCCTCAAAGGCTTTCTTTCCTGCAATGATTGAAAGACGGTTGATATTATAGGGGTTGAATGAGAATTTGAGTGTGTTGAGGTCGTTTATAAGCTCCTTATTACCTATTGCAAAGCCTATTCTTGCGCCTGCAAGATTTCTTGACTTTGAAAGAGTACCCGTGACAACAAGGTTGGGATATTTTTTGGTAAGCGGTACAACACTTTCACCGCCGAAGTCTATGTATGCTTCATCAACTACCACAACTGTGTTTACCTTACTTACGAGCTTTTCGATTTCATCGGGGGTTATGTAAAGTCCCGTCTGTGCATTCGGGTTTGCAAAGATTATGCTGTTTTTTACATTGTAGTAGTCTGTCAGATCTATTGACAAATCCTCTTTAAGAGCAAGCTGTGTATAGTCAAGACAGAAAAACTGTGAGAATACGGGATAAAAGCCGTAGGAAAGCTCAGGTCCCGTAAATCCGTGTTCGCCCCAGGCATAAAAAGCAAAGGCTAAAACCTCATCACTTCCGTTGCCCACGAAAACATTTTCGGGGTTGACAGAGTAATATTCTGCTATGGCATCAACCAGTTCCTTTGCGGTGGGATCTGAATAGAGGTTGAGAGAGCTTACCTGTTCGCTGTTCAGTGCCTTTATAACCTCCGGTGAGGGCGGAAAAGGAGATTCGTTTGTGTTGAGCTTTATATATTTCTTATCTCTGGGCTGTTCACCCGGAACATAAGGGTCGATTGATGAAAGCTTTTCGGAAAAATATTTACTCATTTTTATCCCCCTCAAAACGGACTAATACACTTCTTGCGTGCGCATCAAGTCCTTCTCTCTGAGCAAAATCTGCAATTTTGTCCTTTACCTTTTTGAGCTCTTCTTCGGGATAATACAAGAAAGATGACTTTTTGACAAAATCATCAACGGACAAGGGGGAAGAAAATTTCGCACTGCCTCCCGTGGGAAGTGTGTGGTTGGGGCCTGCAAAATAGTCACCCAAGGGCTCAGGCGAATATTTACCAAGGAATATTGAGCCTGCGTTTTCTATCATATCAAGATACTTAAAGGGCTCGTCAACACAGATTTCAAGATGCTCGGGAGCAATTTCGTTGCTGATTTCGATAGCCTTTTCAATGCTTTCGGTGATTATAATTTTGCCTGCAGTATCTATGGAAAAGCGTGCAATCTCGTTTCGGGGAAGAAGCGGAATCTGTCTTTCCAGCTCCTTGCTTACTTCGTTTGCAAGCTTTATGCTGTCTGTTACTAAAACAGCGGCAGCAAGTCTGTCGTGCTCTGCCTGGCTTAATAAGTCTGCGGCAACATGAACGGGATTTGCACTTTCATCGGCAATAACTAAAATTTCGCTCGGACCTGCAATCATATCAATGGAAACCTTGCCGAAAACCTGTTTTTTCGCAAGAGCAACAAAAATGTTGCCGGGACCTACTATTTTGTCAACTGCAGGTATACTTTCGGTACCGTATGCCAGAGCCGCTATTGCCTGAGCTCCGCCGCACTTGAAAATTTTGCTCACTCCGCAAAGAGAAGCGGCTGCAAGGATTTCCTTTTTGATTTTTCCGTTTTTATCGGCAGGGGTTGTCATAATAATTTCTTTGACACCTGCAATAGATGCGGGAATTGCATTCATAAGAACGGTTGAGGGATATGCGGCAGTGCCTCCGGGAACATATATACCCGCTTTTTTAACGGGGGTATATTTCTGACCTAACACAATGCCGCCCTGCTTTTCGAGTCTGAAGCCTTCCTTTAACTGATTTTTATGGAAAAATTCAATATTCTCTTTTGCTTCCTTAAGAATTTCAAAAAATTCAGGCTCTAAAGCCGCTATTGCCTCGTCAATTTCCTCCTGAGTTACGAGCAATGCCGATAAAGTCGGGCAGTCAAACTTTCTGCAATAGTCAAGTACTGCATCGTCGCCTCTTGAGAGAACATCTGCAATAATCTCTTTTACGGTTCCCTCATATTCGGTGTAGCTCTGGATTTCTCTGTTCAGTATTTTTTCGGTATCAATACCCTTTTCGTATATCTTAATCATTTTACCTGTCCTTTTACTGCATTAACTATCCTTGTGATTTCTTCTTCCTTGAACTTGTATGCACTCTTATTTGCAATAAGTCTTGCGCTTATCGGAAGAATTTCTTCAAAAACGGATAAGCCGTTTTCCTTAAGTGTTGTACCCGTTTCAACTATATCAACAATAACATCGGAAAGTCCTAAAACGGGAGCAAGCTCTATTGAGCCGTTAAGCTTTATTATTTCAATTTCACGGTTTTTGGAATTATAGTAATTTTTTGCTATGTTAGGATATTTTGTTGCGACCTTGAGAGGTCTGTCAAAGTCTTCTCTGAACTCATTTTTTGCCGCAACAGCCATACGGCAGGTGCCGAAGCCTAAATTTACAAGCTCATATATATCAAAATCGCCCTCATCAAGCACATCCTTGCCAACAACACCTATATCTGCTGCACCGTATTCAACATATATTGCAACATCGGAGGGCTTTACAAGGAAATATTTTACACCTGCATCACTGTTTTCAAAAATCAGCTTTCTGCTGTCCTCTAAAATTTCGGGACATTCATATCCTATGCTTTCAAGCATTTTGTAGACCTTTGAACCGAGTCTTCCCTTAGGGAGAGCAATATTAAGCATTATTCTACCTCCCTTAATTCTTTGTATCTTAATAATTCGGGAATTGTTTTTTCAATTCTTACGCTGAAGCCTTCATTTCTGAGCTTCTGTGACACATTCAGAACATCTGCCGGATTAGCATTTTCATTGTAAAGCAGAAGAATATCACAGTCAAACTTTGCGGGGCTTGTGAGAAGGGCAAGCTCTGAAATGTACACTGCAAAGCCCATAGCTCCTATTCCCTCACGGAATTTTCCTGCAAGCTTATCGTATCTGCCGCCTGAGAGAACATTTTTATGTATACCCTCAACAAAGCCCTGAAAAACAATTCCGTTGTAGTAATCCGTGTCGGTTATTATTGATAAATCGAGTCTGACGCCCTTGTGAAGTGAACACTCCTTAAGGTTTGTGTATAATTCGGAAAGCTCATCGAGAGATGCACTGCTTTCGGGAATTCTCAGCTCATAAAGTGTTGCGAGTGCTGCTTCAAAATTGCCTGAAACACAGTTTGCTGCAATGAATTTTTCCTTTCTTTCGCCCTCCACCGAAAACTGAGCGAAAACTGCTTCCATATCGTGAGTGTTTTTCATTTTTACACAGTCTGTAAGCTTTTCGCGCAACGAGAAATTATCACCTGCCGCAAATTCGAGTAATGCAGACATAAAGCCCATATGTGAAATACATAAAGAGGAGGCTTTATTTGTCTGATTGAGGGTTTCCTTTGCAAGTGAAATAACCTCTAATGTTGCCGCGCAGTCAATATCGCCTAAAATCTCCATGCCGAACTGGTCAATTTCCTTATATTCGTGTGTACGGCTGTCAAGACGGTATACACTTTCCAGATAATAGAGCTTTTCACGGCTTTCCTTGGTTGCCTGTGAGTTTTTAACAATTGACAGGGTAACATCAGGCTTCAATGCAAGAAGCTTACCTGAAAGGTCATTGAAGGTTATAACATATTCGCTTGTGAGAAAGCTTTTGTTCTCAAGGTAAAGAGAATATTCCTCAAACTTGCGCATTTTGTATTTTTTATAGCCCGCTGCTTCAAACAGCAGACTCAGATTATTTGTCAGTGTGCTTATACTGTTCATAAATATCTCCGCGATGCTTTACATTTTTTTGCTATTATACACTACCGCGTTAGCATAGTAAAGTGTTTTTTGTAATTTTTTCTGTTATTACATTATATTTTTATTATTTTAATACAAATATCCTATATAATACAATATATGTTTTATTTTGTAAACTCCAAAAATTTAAAAACTGTAATTATTTTAACTGAAAAAGTAACAAAACTGTATTTTTTTGTAATTGCTTTTTAATTGGATTTGTGTGAAAAAAATTATATTATATAGCCATAGAAAAAAATAAAGGAGGACTACCGATGCGTCAGTTCATTTCAACCAACAAAAACACACTTTTAGCAATAGCAATTATTTCCGTAATTTTTTGCACATCGGTAATTCTTGCAGTTTCCTTTGATGAAATAAATCCCTTGGGATTTCTCAAGTTTTAATACTTTTTTAAACAACCTTTTAACAACCTGAAAAGAAGAAGGACCGTGGAAATATCTGCGGTCTTTTTTCTGTTTGTAAGCAGCATTCAATGAAATAATAGTGAAATTTCTGTGGAAATTATTAAAGCAAAAAGGATTAAAATTTTCGGCAGTTTATTAAGCCGATTGCATAAAAAATCAAGTATTAATTTATATTATCCTGGTTTTTGTTTATTATTTGTTTATTTCATTGACTTTTTTGAGAAAATCGGTTAAACTAAAATTAGTAATATATGCCATATTCTACAATATATAAGGAGAAATTATATGAAAAAAGTATTATCTGTATTTTTATGTGCGATTCTTGTGCTCTCTTTATGTGTTCCTGCTTTTGCGGCAGACTCTTTGGATGAACTCAAGGTAACTGTAGCGAATGACCTGCATTATAACTTAAGGTACAGCTTTGCTCAGACTGTAAAAAAACATAACTCAATAAGCGAAGATTATTCTCATATTGCTTCCACCGGCAAATTGAATTATGAAGCTGTTGCTATAATTGAAGCTTTCCTTGAAAAAGCAAAAGCTAACGACAGTGATGTTGTTCTTCTCCCCGGTGACCTTGTTGAGCTGGGAACTGTTGAAGAGCATATTGCATTTTCTGCTTTGCTTAACGAATTTGAGCAAACAAGCGGCAAACAGGTTTATGTTGCTCCCGGTAACCACGATTTTTTCAAGACCTCCCCCGAACAGTTTGTTGCTCTTTATTATAACTTCGGTTTCGGTGAAGCACTCGCAACGGACACAAATTCCTATTCCTATACAGTTGACCTTAACAGTGATTACCGTCTTCTTGCTATTGACAGCACAGATCCCGGTAAAGGCCCTCACGGGATGACTCAGGAAAGAGTGGATTGGATTGCTCAGCAGTGTGCAAAGGCAAAAGAAGACGGCAAGAAAGTTATCGCTATGATGCATCACTCACTTCTTGACCACTATTCCTTTACAGAACTGGTTCATATAGGTGAAGCTGTTAACACCGATATCGCTCTTGCAGATGTATTGGCAGAAGGTGGAGTGAAATATATTTTCACAGGTCATATCCATGTTCAGGATATTATGTCTTACACATCCGAAAGCGGTACAACAATATATGATGTTTCAACAGGTTCTCTTACTTCATATCCCTGTCCCTACAGAGAAATTACTTTCGGTGAAAATGTTGAAATAACAACCAAGAAGATTGACTCCATAGACTACACAAAGGTTCCTTCAGGTATCTCCGAAAATGCTCTCGCACTTGCAAAGAGTGATTTCACACGCTATACCTATGAATGCGGAGTAGTCGGCATGCGTATCGTTATGACTTCATATATAAAGGGTTCAAGCCTTGTTGACCTTATGAAGCTTGACATGGAAGCAGATGCCGAGCTTTGCGCTGTTGTTGAAAAGTTTGGCGAAAAAATCAGCGAAGCCGCAGTAATGACCTTATATACAAAGGATGCCGCTGAAGGGGAACAGAGTATAGAAGCTCTTGTAGCTCAATTCGGAAAGAGCATTCCCTCAAGCAAATATACAGATTTAATTGACATTTTGGTAACAATTTATCTTGCATATCAGAACGGCGACGAGGATTTTACCGGATACACAAAAGAAATTCTGATAACAACAAGAGGTCTTGCTGCAGTTCTCACATATGCACTTGAGGATGTAAGTGCTGAGGATTATGTACTTGTTCTGAAACTCTTGTTTGATGCGCTCGGTGTCGAAGTTCCCTCAGAGCTGCTTGTGTTTACCGGCTCAGTTATTTCAGTTTATGAAAATCTTGAAATTGTTCTGACAACTGTTATTGCGCCTATGCTGACAAATTTCTCCGATGACACACCTCCTGCAGATAACAATATTACTCTCCCCGGATATGAAAAGCTTGTTGAGGATGAGCCCTCTATCTGGGAGCAGATAGTAGAATTCTTCAGAAAAATCTTGAATTTCTTTACGAGTATATTCAATATAATGGCATAATAATTTTACACTGACAAAGGGATGTAAAGGGCGTTTCGCTTTTTGCATCCCTTTTTTATTCTATGGTAGTCACTCATAATTGTTTTAAATCATTTTTGTCATATCTTAAATCATTTTTGCAAAAGTTATTGAATTTTATTAAAAACGGATGTACACTTTAATTAAATAAAACAAGGAGGTTTTATTATATGAAAAACACATTGAAAAAGCTTTTACTCTCCGGCTTTGTTGTGCTTACGGTGTTCACCTGCGCACTTGTGAGCAGTGAGCATGATACCGAAATTAATTTACCGAACAGCTCAATAACCTTAACCGCAAATGCGGCAAAATCAGGCTATTATACCTATGAGGTGTCGAATGGTAAAGCTAAGATTGTTGCTGTTGACTGTGAAACAATCAGAGGAAAGATAAAAATTCCCTCAAAGCTTGGCGGTTATCCCGTAACTGAAATCGGTCATGGCGCATTTTCTTTCTCTTCCATGATAACCTCTGTTGTTATTCCCAATACTGTAACACGTATCGGAACATTTGCATTTCATGACTGCTCAGGAATGACCTCAATCACAATTCCCAACAGTGTGAAAAGTATCGGTTATGATGCATTTATAGGCTGTTCATCATTGACTTCGATTACCATTCCTGACAGTGTAACAAGAATAGAGGAGAATGTATTCAACCGTTGCACTGCACTTAAATCAATTACCCTGCCCAGCAAAATAACCCAAATATCCAATGGTCTGTTCGAAGGCTGTACTTCATTGAAATCAGTTACAATTCCGAGCAAGGTAAAAAACATAGGAGCAGAAGCATTTGCAGGCTGCAGCTCACTTAAATCAATTACTATTCCTGACAGTGTAACAGAAATCGGGGAATCGGCATTTGAAGGCTGCACCTCACTTACATCAGTTAAAATGCCTAAGAATATAATAACGCTTGAAGCGTCCTTGTTCAAGGGCTGCACATCGCTTAAATCAATCACCATTCCCGACAGTGTTGTAAATATAAACGCATTTATATTCTCAGGTTGTACCGCACTTAAATCAATTGTTATTCCGTCAAAAAGTACTGCCGTTGGTGTAAAGATGTTTGAAGACTGTACCTCGCTTACATCTGTTGTTATCTCTGACGGAGTCAGCCGTATTAATACTGCTGCTTTTAAGGGTTGTACCGCACTTAAATCAATAACTCTGCCCGACAGTATAACATCAGTCAGTGAAGAAGTTTTTGAAGACTGTACTGCACTGACATCAATCAAATTGTCAGCAAATTTAACTGCTGTCTCTCAAAAAATGTTTTCAGGCTGCACCGCACTTAAATCAATCACCATTCCGGATTCTGTAAGTAAGATTTCCGTAGGGTCATTTAAAAACTGTACGTCACTCAAATCAATCACCTTCCCCAAATCCGTGAGAAGCATCGGAATGAAAGCATTTGAAGGCTGCACAGCGCTCAAAGCTGTTGTGATACCCGCTAATGTCAAAACACTTGAAACCTATGCATTTTCAGGCTGCACTGCTCTTGAAACTGTTACAATTTCAAAGGGTATCAGAACAATAAAGGACTTTACCTTCAAGGACTGCACATCTCTGCTTCTGATTACAATAGCAGACAGTGTTAAAAGTATTACATACAACGCATTTGCAAATTGCACAGCCTTAAAAAAAGTGTTTTATACATCTTCTAAGGCAGACTGGAATAACATTACTATCAATAGCAGTAATAAATACTTAAAAAATGCAACAATCAGCTATGATTGCTGTGAGCATACATTTTCTTCAAAAGTCACAAAAGAGGCAACCTGTAAAGAAAACGGTACAAAAACATTTAAATGCACAAAATGCTCCTACAGTTATGCCCGTTCACTTAAAAAGGTCACTCATAAGTATAAAAATGTAATAACAGCTGCCACTCTCACAAAGAACGGTAAGGTTGAAAACAAGTGTATATGGTGCTCCAAGGTTTTAAGCACTACTGTAATTTATTATCCCAAAACAATCAAGCTTTCAAAAACCGAATATACCTATAACGGCAATGTTCAGACTCCCAAAGTAACTGTGACAGACAGTAAGGGCAATGCTCTTAAGAAGGGTACTGATTATACCGTCAAGCTTGAAAGCGGCAGAAAGTTACCGGGCAGATATACCGTAACAGTTACATTCACGGGTAAATACAGCGGTACAAAAAATCTCACATATACCATTGCTCCTAAGACAACAAGCAAGATTACAGCAAAGCAGACCGCTTCAACTATCACTCTTACCTGGAACAAGGTAACAGGTGCTACCGGCTACAGAGTATATCAGTATAACTCAAGCAAAAAAGAATGGGTTGCCATTCAGACTCTGAAGACAAATACTCTTAAGGTATCAGGTCTCAAGTCAGGCACAACTTATAAATTCAAGGTCAGGGCATATAAGAATGATGCCGGCACAATCTGGAGCAGCTCATCAGAAGTACTTACCACAGCCACAAAGCCCGTAACACCGAAAATTACATCTCTTACAAGCACCAAGGCAAAAGCAACACTCAAATGGTCAAATGTAAGCGGTGAAAGCGGATATGTAGTTTATTACTCAACAAAGCAGGACAGCGGTTTTACAAAGCTTTATACCTGTAAAGCAAATGCTTTAAGCTATACAAAAGCCAACCTCACAAGCGGAAAAACATATTATTTCAAGGTAAGAGCCTATAAAACAGCAGGTGACACAACAGTTTATTCCAACTGGAGCGATGTAAAGAGCATAAAAATTAAATAACATAACAAAAAGGCAATTCGGGTAATTCCAAATTGCCTTTTTTGTATGGACTGTATAAGTCTGCATTTTTCCGTCAAGCATATTTACGGAGAGAAATTCCGTAAAAAAAGAAAAGGAGAAACACTTATGCAGCTTACACAGAAAGAAAGTTCTTTAATCAAGGACCTTAAAGACCAGGAGCAGTTATGTATTGATAAGTACTCGAAGCATTCATCCTGTGCAAAGGATGAACAGCTGAAAACTCTTTTCTCTCAGCTTGCTGCCGTTGAACAGACACATCTTGATACACTCACACAGCTTGAACAGGGTAACACCGCTATGGGAGCAGGCGAGCCCGCCGTAAGCAAAACATTCACCGCAAAATATATGGCAGCTCCCAATCCCGATAAGGATAATGATTCTTATTTATGCTCTGATGTTCTGGCAGGTGAAAAGCATGTAAGTGCCCTGTATGATACCTGTATTTTTGAGTTCAAGGATGAAAATGCAAGAAATGTTCTTAATCATATCCAGAAGGAAGAGCAGGAGCACGGCAAAATTATATATGACTATATGAGTGTAAATTCAATGTATTCATAAAAATGTACAATACCGTATCGGAACAATAGTACTGATACGGTAATTTTATTTGTTTACTTTTAAATAAAAGGTATTGAAAAACAGATTTTTATTTGTTATATTAATTATGTATATTTATTCTGAAAGGATGTTTTTTTATGGCTTTTCTCAACACAATAATTTCAATGGTTCTTGTTCCCCTGTTTTTCTGTCCCTATCTCCCCTTTATACATATCGCAAAAATGGTTTATCCCGAAAAAGAAGTTATTTCTTTGAGTGAAAACGGTGTAGGCTCTGCCGAGGATCCCGTATACCTCACAGCACACAGAGGTATTACTGCAGTTGCTCCCGAAAACACTATCCCCTCATATGAAAAGGCAGTTGAACTCGGCTTCTATTCTGCAGAATGTGATGTTCAGCTTACAAGTGACGGTTATTGGGTGCTTAACCACAACTCAGATACAGACAAGATGTTCTGTCAGTATGCCGAAATTTCAGAAACAACACTTGAGGAGCTTCGTTCCTATTCATATAAGTACGGTGCTAATTTCTGGCAGGAGGGACTTAAAATTGCAACACTCGAGGAATATCTCGATGTTTTTGTTGGCTCTTCAACCCGACCCCAGATTGAACTCAAAACCGACCACTGTGAAAAGCTTGATGTGATTGTTGATGAGCTTATCGAAAGAGATATGTGTGAGCAGGCTATTATTATTTCCTTCGACATCAATCAGCTCAAGGCTGTTCACGAATACGCTTCCTCCAAGGGTGTTGATATTGAGCTGTGGTATCTCTGCGATGAAATCACAGATGAGGTTATTGCAACTGCAAGCAGCGTAGGCGGTAATATGTGGCTTTCCGCAAGCTTTGAAAAGAACACAACAGCTTCAATTCAGAAAGCTCTTGATGCAGGTATCGGTGTATCCCTTTGGACAGTAAACACTGTTGAAGATGCAAAGATGCTTTATGATATGGGTGTAAGATACATAGAAACAGATATTCTCTGCAACTGATTAAATTTTTCTCTGAGAGGTACTTTTATGGCAAAGATTATAGGAACAAGCATTCCCAACATTCCCTGGCAGGATAAGCCAGAGGGCTATAAATATCCCGTATGGAGATACTCAGGAAACCCCATCATCACAAGAGATAATCTTTATATGGCGAACTCCATTTTCAATTCTGCAGTTGTGCCTTTCGGTGACGGCTTTGCCGGTGTTTTCAGAGTTGATGTTATGAGCCGTGACCACACACTTGTTGTGGGCTACAGTAAGGATGCAATCAGCTGGGAGCTTGAGGAAAAGGTTATTTTCAGAGGCTATGATCCAAGACTTTGCCTTATTGACGGAAAATATTATCTCTCATGGGTAAATCTTACTCCTCACGGCACAACAATAGGTATTGCATATACAACCGATTTTAAAGAATGGGTACAGCTTGAGGATGCGTGCTACCCTGTTGCAAGAAACGGTGTGCTTTTCCCCAGAAAGGTAAATGATGAATATATGCTTCTTATCCGCCCCTGCGACAGAGGACACACCCCCTACGGTGACATATTTCTCAGTCACAGTAAGGACCTTACATACTGGGGCAAATACAGATTTGTTATGAAGCCCGAAAAGAACTGGGAAATGACAAAGGTGGGTGCAGGCCCCACACCGATTGAAACGGACGAGGGATGGCTTATGTTCTACCACGGAGTGCTCACAAGCTGTAACGGCTTTACCTATGCAATGGGTGCAGCAATTCTCGACAAGGATGAGCCCTGGAAGGTGCTTCACCGTGCAGACTGCTTCCTTTTGGCACCCCACGAATTATATGAATGTGTCGGTGATGTTCCCAATGTTGTTTTCCCCTGCGCAGCTTTGGCAGATGCCGAAACCGGCAGAATTGCAATTTACTACGGAGCCGCAGACACAAGCGTTGCACTCGCCTTCACAACAGTTGACGAGGTTGTTGACTTTATCAAGAAAAACGAGCTTAAAAAATAAGTTTTAATATGACATCTAAACATAATAAAGAGGCTGTCAGATGACAGCCCCTTATTTTTTTGCAGATATTTATGTGTGTGACAGCATTTGTTGCAGAAAACAATTTAAACTTTTAATTTTACGGACAAAAAGATTATGCTTCAAGCCTTTTTGCTTTTATCGATTTTGTTTCTTTAATCAAAATATCAATACTGTAAACGATTACTGCAATCGTGCAAGCAATCAGAAACCAATAAAGATATTTAACTGCTTTTTCTATTGTCGGATTGCCGAGAACATAAATATATCCCATTGTGAAAATAACAGTTGGGTGTATTACAAGAGAAATCAGCAAGGGTACAAAGACCTTCGGCTGATTGCTGTATTCAATGCACAGAAAAATACAACACGCACCGCCGATAATAACCATCGGTATATAAAATCCGGGACCCCATTCGTTCATACGCAGCATCTTGTCGGCAAAATCCGTACGGCAAAGTATGGAATTTATAGGTGCGACAGTCTGATAAGCACAAAATGCGATAGTATAAAGGCAAAGCAGGTTATAAATTGTGAAGAGAATAGTTTTTATTCTGAACATTGTTTTTTCCATGCAAATCACCTCGTTGTGAATTTAATTGTAGTAAAATGAAATATTACTTTTTACTGCAAATCTATACATAATCATTGCACTATATCTTGCTGCATTTTTTAAACAAGCATCTGCAGCGTCAGGCCAGTTTGTTCTGAATATAGCACTACGAACATCCTCAAAATGTGATTTTGCTTCAACAGCTGCATTATGTGTTAATATTGTGACCGAAGTGCTGGTGGCTGTTGTATAATAAGAATTAGCAATGGAATTATAATTAGATAAAAAGGTATCCATATTATCAAAAGCATAGGCTTCAAACGCACCATGAGGAGTTAATAAGCCAATTGATGCTATATCATTAGCTGCATGGTGCGGTTCATTAGCATCCTGAACATAATGCAAACAACGTCCTAAATATTCAAACGCTGTCGCAGCATCTCCGTCCCGAGCGGCTTGAACTGCAGTGTTATAATGTGCAACAGCATTTGTTTTTGCCGTATTTGTTGTTAAGCCATCATAGTTTGTATTTGTATCAGGATCATAAAAATGTCCTGCATAAAAAGAATATCCAATCTCATCTTTATCCGGCAGTAAAGAAGCAAGGCTTATTGATAATGTAATAACAACTGCGGAAGTAGCATCTGCAGCAAAAAATCCTTTATCATTTATAAGAATTTCACAGGCTTTTGCTGTAATGCCCTCATGACACCCGGATGATACATATTCTCCATCATCAATATCCCCTGATGTCCATTGAGGTGAAACTACATTTTCTGCCATTACGGATACCATTGAATTATCTTCAAGCGCAGGAAGCTCAACATAAGAATCATACGGATCGTATACTCTCTCGAATTCTGCAAGTAAATTCATATATTCCGCATTTGACATATTAATAAGGTCATTCATTGTGTATTGACTTAAATCTAATTCACTGTTTGTATATTTTGAAATATCAATGCCACCGTAAATATCATATTCTGTTTCCGTAGCGGATACTTTTATCGGGAGTATTGAAAGTGTTAAAACAAGAGCTATAAAAAGTGCAGTTACCTTTTTCATGAGATTTACCTCCGTTTATATATTATTTAAAAAAGGTTATGAACTTTTATATAAGCAAAATTGCTTATATGCGGTAACCGCTGAATAGTAAACCGTACCTCACCTTGAGCAAATTTTTTCTTTTCATATTTTTTGCTCCCTTTCGGAAACTAATTACAAAAAAAGCATATCAAGTCAAATGCTGATTTATTGTATATTTTGTATAAATAAGGGTTCTGTTAAATTATTGATAAAACATCACTACACATAATAAATATATTGCAATAAAAGAGTACAATCAATATGTATTACAAAAATGTTGTATTTTTTAACAAAAATGCATAAATTTGATATTGGTTATGCATTATCAACCTTAGATATAACAAGAAAGGGGCTTTGTTTTTTTGTATGTACAGACTTTTTTTGCTTCTGAAAATTCAGTTAATTTCCTTGAAAAGTGTCTTTACCGACGGATAGATTTTTCTGAATTTCTGATATTTTTCTTCGTATCTTTCGGCAAGCTCTTTTTCGGGTTTGGTGACTTCGGCAATTTTGGTGAATTTTTCGCATACTGTTTTTATGTTGTCATACTCACCGCTTGCCACCATTGCGAGCATTGCACCGCCCATTGCGGGACCTTGCTCGGAAGAAAGGGAAAGGATATCAATGTTGAGTACATTTGCAATTATCTTTTTCCAGAGTGCGCTTGTAGCCCCGCCTCCGCAGATTTTTGATGAATTTATTTCAATACCGAGGTTTTTGGCAACCTCAACACAGTCACGCAGAGCAAAAGCAACACCCTCTAAAACGGCTAAGAGCATATCCTTTCTTGAGGTGTTGAGTGTCATACCAATAAATGTACCTCTTGCATCTGTATCGTTTATGGGACTTCTTTCTCCCATAAGATACGGCAGGAAATATACATTGTTGTTGCCGAGCATATTATCGCTTATACCGCTTTGCTCTTCCTTATAGTCACTTGTTTTGCATATTTCCTCCATAAACCATTTGTTGCAGGATGCGGCGGAGAGTATACAACCCATAAGGTGGTATCCGCCGTCTGCGTGTGCAAAGGAATGGAGAGAATTGAAGCTGTCAACACCGAATTTTTCTGAGGAAATAAACACCGTGCCCGATGTGCCGAGGCTTATGTTACAGCCACCGTCACCTACAGTACCCGTGCCTATAGCCGCTGCGGCATTGTCGCCCGCACCTGCGGCAACCGAAACACCTGAGGGCAGAGAGAGCTTTTCGGCAATGTCTTCCTTTACACAGCCGATACATTCATAGCTTTCAAAAAGTGTGGGGAGCTGTTCTTTTGTAACAGAACAGATATTGAGCATTTCCTCAGACCAGCATCTGTTTTCAACATCGAGCATAAGCATACCCGACGCATCCGAATAATCACAGGAGTGAACACCCGTGAGGATGTAATTTATATAGTCCTTTGGAAGCATTATTTTTGATATACGGCTGAAGTTTTCGGGCTCTTCTTCTTTCATCCACAGTATTTTAGGCGCCGTGAAGCCTGCAAAGGCAATATTTGCCGTGTACTGAGAAAGCTTTTCCTTTCCTATCACTTCATTGAGATACTCGGTCTGCTTTGCCGTTCTGCCGTCATTCCATAGAATTGCAGGGCGGATTACCTTGTCTTCACTGTCAAGCACAACAAGTCCGTGCATCTGACCGCCGGCACCTATTCCCTTTACTAAAGAAGCATCGAAGCCCTCTAAAAGCTCGGGTACACCCTCAAACAGAGCTTTTTCCCAATCCTCCGGATTTTGCTGTGAAAATCCGGGCGCGGGGAATTCTATGGGGTATTCCTTTGAAACGCTGTTTTTAATATTGCCGTTTTCATCCATCAATATAAACTTAGTGGCAGATGTGCCGAGGTCTATTCCTATATAATAATTCATATTATTTACCTCTTTCGGGAAATGATATTTATTTTTTTGATGCAATAAATTGATTGCAGACGGTGACGGTTTGCATTTGTAGGGAACGATGCCCACATCGTTCCGTTATACAGAAAGGTAAATTCCCGTTGTACGCATTGGTTTTTTTTGTGAAAATAAATTGGTTGTTAAAGAATGAATTTGCCTTGGAGCGGTACGATGTGGGCATCGTACCCTACAAGTACAGATCTTTGGTTTCATCAAAAAATCAAATATAATCCAAGACGCGAATGCGACTTCCTCACTTCTTCACTATTACCTGTGCTTATTACCTTAAATAACTCAGTCCCATTCACAGCCTGTTACTGTGTCTAAATCTATACCCTTTGTGTCGTGCGTCTTTTTAATAAGTGCTACGAGCGCCGCAACAAAGCCGGGAACGAGCAGACACAGACAAACAAGGCTTGTTAATGTGTTGCCGAAAATTGTAACGAGGGGAATGCTTATCACATAAGACAGGGCAACACCTGCCGCTGTTACAATGAACTGTGCGGACATTGTTGATGAACGAAGATTTGTGGGAGATGATTCGCTTATCATCATAATCATAACATCGTTTGAAGAATAATAGCTGCCTATTGCCGCACCGCAGAAGAAGCCCACAAGATAAGAGTTCCAGCCGAGTCTTGCACCAACGGAGAAAAGAATGAAAGCAACAAGACAGTTTGAAGCTGTTACTATTGCGGCGGTTTTTCTGCCTTTTGAGTCTGAAACAAAGCCCATTATAACCTGAGCAAAGGCACAGCCTACGGGGAACAAGAACAAGGCGGCAGTAACGGGACCTATGCTTACGGCATTCATAACCTCATTGTCGAGCGTTGCAAATAAGCCGTTGTCAACATAGCTTTGTGCATAGCCGTAGGAAAGAATTGCCGAATAGTTTATTGAGCCGTAAAAACCGATGTTGGCAAGTGCTGAAACAATGTAAAGCCAGCGAAGCTGTTTGTGTGACATTGCAAATTTCAATGCCGTGATAAGACCGCCCTGAGCATTTTCGGCAGTCTTTTTCTCTTCCTCTTTTCTGCGCTCTTCGTCAGTAAGTCGGAGATATCTCAGACGCGAGTCTATAAATGTATCGGGTTCTCTTGCCATTAAAAGAGCCACAAGGCTTGTAACTATACCCACAAGGGCGGGGATAAGATATACATTTCTCCATTGCGATGCTTCTTCCATCAGCATTTTTCTTAAAAGAGGAACGAGCATAACGGACATATTCGCAAAGAATTTTATTGATGAGTATGTTCTCGCTCTGTGCTTCGGCGGAGCCGATTCCATTATATACACAACATGCATATCGTGGGGAATGAAGAACTGTACAAGACACGCACCGATGACATATATCGGTATATTTCCCGAAAGGAAAACAACAAACAGACCGAGGCTCATACCTATGGTGTTTATTATCAGGAATTTCTTTCTGCCCCATCTGTCGGCAAGAGGACGGTATAAAAGTCCAAGAGCCTGGAAAGGAACGGTAAGAACAGATATGATATCAAGAATACCTATGGAGTTGTCACTCGAGAATAAATCGGTTGCAATTTCGGTTTTCATAAGTGTGCCTATCTGAGATGCAATTTCATCCGTTGCATAGATAAGAGAAATTATAAGCACAAGATACCAGAAATAGTTGGCAGGCTTCTTTCTTGACTTCTCCTTTTCCCATTTTCTGATTTCCTTTTCCCTTTTAAGCTGCATTGCAGCCTGTTTTTCGGGAGTTAACAATTTTGTTTTCATATGAGCCTCCCCAGGTTCTTTTATGTGATATAAATATTTTAACATATATATATAATAACTGCAAATACATTTAAAACAAAAAAAGCCCCGAGGGCCTGAAAAGTAAAAAAATAAAAGCCTTTAAAAACGAAATAACCCTTGACCGAATGTTTCTTTACACATTTTCCCCGGTCAAGGGTTATTTCTGTTCATTCTTGATATCTAACATCTTTTTATTTACCTCTCTTTCTTGGTTTTGAATGACACCTTTCCGTTTTTGTTTTCTTTCTTAATTTCCGTTACACTCTCTTTTTTCTTATCTTTTTTCCCGAATGCGGGATCCTCTTTTATGTCGGAATATTCTTGAAACTACGGTAAGGTCTTTATAACCTGTTCTTTGGTATCACCCTCTCTATGTAATCAGAAAGTTATCGGTTCTCCGATTTTTGTATCTAACATCATTTTGTGTACCTCTCTTCCTGCGGAATAAGGGGTTCCTTCTTCTGATTCAGAAAAGCTTCCGTTTATATTATGTTTTTTATCATTTTTTGTTTTTCAGAAGTTTTTCCGGATGAAGGATTTTTTTCGGTTCTGTTTTTTTTCAGAACCTTTGAGCTTTACCTGTACATTGGTATCACCGTTCCCTTTCTGTGATTATAATTTACCATATTTTTTTGCATATTGCAATTGACTTTTTATACAACTTTTACTAAATTTTATTATTTAAACCGTAAATTTTATTTACAAGTGCCAATAAAGTATTGACAAACATATGAGATTTTGGTATATTGGATATGTTGGCGGTTTCAAAACCGCCGTTTTTTTTGTGCATTTTTTATGTTTCGGCAGTATTGACAGTTTTGACAGCATTAACGATTTCGGTGGTAGGGAACGATGCCCGAATCGTTCCGTATATTGCAGATTCTAACCATTTTACAAAGATTGCAGTATTATATCTGACAAAAGATGTGTGTAAATAAAAGTTACCCACTGGTCTGCATACAAGTATGTGAAAACCAAATAAAATAAACGGAGCTGATTCAGAAAATCTGAGTCAGCTCGTTGTTTTGGTAGAAACCAAAGGTTAATTTTGTAGGGAACGATGCCCACATCGTTCCGCAAAAAGCAAATTCTAACTTTTTTACACATCCATTGGTATTATTCAAATAAAAAATGTCTGCAAAAGGAAGTTACCTTTGCTACAGACGGAACGAAGAAGGGCTTCGTTCCCTACCATTCGTAATCTCAAATTTGCAGCAAAATCGGACAGTATAATAAAATCCAAGACACAACGCGTCTTCCTCATTTCTTTACTATTACCTATTACTTCAATATAACTCCTCCGCCGAGGACTCTGCCTGTTGTATCATATATAACCGCGGACTGACCGGGTGCGGGGGAAAGCACGGGATTTATAAAATCTATTGTCATTTTATTGTCCGAAAAAACAATATCTGCCTGCTCAGGGGTGCCTGTGCTTCTTACCTTTACAAAGGAAGTGAGCCTTTCGGGGGTGTCTTTCATATTTATGTATATATTGTCTGCAACAAAATGTGTTGCAAAGCGTTCATTTTCTCTGCAGAGTGTCACCGTATTGTCGGCGGCATTTATTTTTTTTACATATTTCGGCTCTCCGAAGGCTCCCAGGCCCTTGCGCTGTCCTACCGTGTAGTTGATAATTCCCGTGTGAGTGCCTATTTTATTGCCCTGCATATCAAGAAAATCACCGGGCTTTGGTGTAAAATCAAAGTTATTGCAGATAAATTTCGCATAGTTATTGTCGGGAATGAAGCAGATTTCCTGACTGTCTTTTTTCTTTGAGTTTGAAAGCCCTGCCTTTTCTCCGACATCTCTTACCTGCTCCTTGTTTTCAAACTCTCCAAGCGGAAAAATCACGCGGGCAAGCTGTTCAGCTTTAAGTCTGTATAAAAAGTAGCTCTGGTCTTTTTTTGACGGTGCGGCAGAGAGGAAATGTATATTTTCTTCCTCGCTGAAGCCGATTTTTGCATAATGGCCCGTCGCAATAAAGTCTGCCCCCTCCTTGTCTGCCGTTTCAAGAAGTGAGAAAAACTTTGTTGTGGGGTTGCACATCACGCACGGATTCGGAGTTTTGCCCGAGAGATATTCTCTTGCAAAATAGTCAGTTACATTTTTTCTGAAATGCTCTCTGTAATCTGCAAAAACAAGCTTTATGCCGAGTGAGTCTGCAACTGCCCTCGCCTGCTGAGCTTCCTCGGAATTTACATCTGAGCTTTCTGTCAGAAGCAGAAAGCAGCCTGTAACATCGTATCCCTTATTAATTAAAATTTTTGAACTTACCGCGGAATCAACGCCGCCCGACAAGCCAACCAAAACCTTTTTCATAAAAAAACTCCTGATAATGCTATTTTTATTAATATATTATCATAAAAACTCTTGAAAATAAATACAAAAAGGAATATAATTATATATACTGCGGGAAATATTTAAATTTTTTACACTAATTTCACACTTTATATGCTTTTTTGGTGCTAATGATGAAAAATGAGAGTCGGAATTGTGTAATTCGCAGAGGAAAAGCCGTATCTTAAAAACGGCTGTGGAGAATATTTATACGAAAAACCAGTATGCTTTTTATTAAGCAGGTAAAGGAGGAAAATTTTTTGAGTGGGGATTTGCATTGCCATACACGACTGTCAAACGGTTCAATAGGCATTGATGATATAATTGCACTTGCAAAAATGAATGCAGTCGAAGTTCTTGCAATAACAGACCATGACTGTCTGGCAGGAAATGTAAGGGCAAAGATTATAGGCGACAGAAATGATATTAAGATTATTCCCGGGGTGGAGCTTTCGGCAACCGATGAGGTTACGGATGAAACAGTGTACATATTATGTTATCTTGCCGATTTTCCCGACCGTCTGGAAGGCTTGTGCCAGAAAAACAATCTCGCCAGAAAAAGAGCCTCCCAATATATGATGATAAAGGCAGCCCAGCGTTATCCCGTAAGCGCAGAGCTTATAAAGAAATGTGCCGCAGGCTCAACAAACCTTTATCCCGAGCATATTATGCATGCTCTTATGGACTGCGGACTTACCGATAAAATTCACGGAGAGCTGTGGAACAGTTTATTTTCTGAGGAATCGGTGAATAATATATTCGTAAAGCCCCGCTTTGCTTCTCTCGGAGAGGTAATGGAGGGTATTCACTCCGCAGGCGGTATAGCTGTGCTTTCAAATCCTGTTTCATATAAGGATGAAACTCTTATTCCCAGACTTATGGAAATGGGACTTGACGGAATTGAGGTATGGCATCCGGATGCAAGCGAGGAGGACAGCAAAAAGCTTTATGCCTTTGCAAAGAAAAACCGTCTGCTTATGACGGGCGGAACAGCATTCTGCGGAATGTATAATAAAAATAATGTAACAATAGGTGCTGTGTCAACACCCAAAACGCAGCTGAGCGAGCTTATGAGCTATAAATCAAAGCTTAAAAGACTTGCTAAAAAACAGGCTTTGGCAGCACAGGAATAATACGAGGTGATAATATTGAGCGTACATTTTGATGATACTGATATGAAAATAGTAGGAGAGCAGCATATCCACAGCCATTATGACCATTTTGATGCGCTTGATTTTATCCGTGAGTCAAAGCAGCAGCGTTTCAACGGAAACACAGCAAAGGCAAAAGCTCTCGGCTCAAACATAGTGAGCGCATTTTCATATAAGGCAGCTCCCGAGGAGCTTTATAATATGGCAAAGGAAATGGGAATAGAGATAGATGCTCAGATTTTGCTGCAGATAAAAATACTTTCCGTTTTTTCTGCAGAATACTGTCTTAATAATTATCTCCCTTCTCCTATGCTTTCAACTGTTGCAATCGGTGAGCTTTACGATGTGCTTATGGAGATTTCAGCTGATTTCTATGAAGAGCTTTCCCGTTCAACCGCTTTTTCACTTTACTATATGTGTGCTAAGGAAAATGATTCATGTATGAGAAAAGTCGGTGAGCAGTTTGCAATGCTGTGCGGCAAAAAGGATGAGGAAAACTATATTCAGTTCGGAATAAATCAGCATAAGCTTAATACCGAGGTGTATAAAAAAGCAATTCAGGGATTTGCCTTCGTGTGATTGAATATATATATTGTATATAGTTATTATATTTATTACATTATATATGTATCAGCTTGCGGCGGATAAAAAATCGCCGTAAATTTAAAAAATCTCTTGACATTAAAGGGCTTCTTGTGGTACAATGCTTGTACCTCTGCGAGGGCTCTTTTTTTGCGCCCGGAAATTCCGAAATATAAGCGGAAATGTATCAGAGGGAGGCTAACTAAATGGAGGTGCCGTTATGAGAGTTAAAATTACTCTTGCTTGTACAGAGTGCAAACAGCGCAATTACAACACAATGAAGAACAAGAAAAACTCACCCGACAGGTTGGAGATGAACAAGTACTGCAGATTCTGCAGAAAACACACTCTCCACAGAGAAACCAAGTAATTTGAAAGAAGCAGAGTGTCTTAAAGGACGCTCGCGTTTTCTTGCTTTCACGAAAGGAATGAGAGAAAATGGCTGAAAAGAAACAACCTACCGACAAGAACGAGCTTAAAGCTCTTAAGGAAGCTGAAAAAGCTGCCAAGAAGGCTAAGCAGGAAAGAATCAAAGCCAGCAAGCCTAAAAAAGAGGGTACGGTATTTTCACGCGCCGGTCAAAAAGTTTCTAAGTTCTTCAAAGATTTCGTGGGTACTTGTAAAAAAGTCGTATGGCCCGCAGCTCCCGAGGTTCTCAAGAACAGCGCAATCGTTCTTGCAGTAATTGCGGTAGTTGGTCTGGTTATATTCGGTTTTGACCAGGGACTTACAGCTCTGTTCGGTCTCGGAACAGACATCGCCGTAGAAATGGGCGAGCAGTTTGCAGACGAAACAACAACAGCTGCTTCAGGTGAAACAACAACTGCAGGTGAAACAACAACAGCAGATGAAACAACAACTGCCGCTGAGGAAACAACTGCAGAAGGTGAAGAAACAACTGAAGAAGAAACAACTGTTGAGGAAACAACAGTTGAAGAAACAACTGAAGACGAAGAAACAACATTAGAAGAAACAACTGCTGAATAAGCAGAGTCGCAGGCTACGGGAGGAAAACCATGTTTGAAGAGTATAAGTGGTATATTGTTCACACACATACAAACTGTGAAGACAAGGTAGCTGAGAACATAATCAGAGCTGCCGAAAACCGTAATATGCGTGACCAGATACTTGAGGTTTGCGTTCCCACAGAAACAGAAACCGTAATTGAGAACGATAAAAGAAAAGAAAAAGTTCATAAATTATTTCCCGGCTATGTTCTTGTGAAGCTTGCAGTGGCCTATGATGAAAAAGCGCAGGAAACAAAAATGACAGACGAGGTCTGGTACATTGTAAGAAACACACGCTTTGTTACAGGATTTGTAGGTCCCGGAGGAAGACCCGTTCCTCTCACCGAGAAAGAGGTTCTTGCTCTCGGTGTTGAAAAGAGAACTGTAACGGTCGGTTATGAGGTTGGGGATCTCGTAACAGTAATCGGCGGTTCATTTGACGGATTTTCAGGTGTTGTTGATAATATTGATATTGAAAACGACACAGTTCGTGTTATCATCTCTATGATGGGACGCGATACTCCCCTTGAACTCGGACTTGATCAGGTTGAGTCCGCAGTTGATTAATTAACGGTAATTAGCCTTAGGGCTTCTTATGGCACTTAGGTGCCGTGGGAGGATACAAATTTTTAAGGTATCCGCCACTACCACATTTTTTTTGGAGGTGCAATTATGGCACAAAAAGTAACAGGCTTTATTAAGCTTCAGATTCCTGCAGGTAAGGCAACTCCCTCTCCCCCTGTAGGTCCCGCACTTGGTCAGCACGGCGTCAACATTATGGCGTTCACAAAGGAATTCAATGAAAGAACTAAGAACGATATGGGTCTTATCATCCCTGTTGTTATCACAGTTTACGCTGACCGTTCATTCACATTCATCACAAAAACTCCTCCTGCAGCTGTTCTTATCAAGAAGGCTTGCGGAATCGAAAGCGGTTCAGGTGTTCCCAACAAGAACAAGGTAGCAAGCATCACAACAGAACAGGTCAGAAAAATTGCAGAACAGAAAATGCCCGACCTTAACGCAGCAAGTGTTGAAGCAGCTATGAGCATGATAGCCGGCACAGCTCGCAGCATGGGTGTTACTGTTGTTGACTGAGCAGCGGAGGTAATAGAAAATGAAACACGGTAAAAAATATGTTGACAGCTTAAAGAATGTTGACAGAGAAAAGCTTTATGATGCAAACGAAGCTCTTGCAGTTGCAGTTGCAAATGCAAAGGCAAAGTTTGATGAAACAGTTGAAGTACATGTTCGTCTTGGTGTTGACTCCCGTCACGCAGACCAGCAGGTAAGAGGCGCTGTTGTTCTTCCCAACGGCACAGGTCGTAATGTAAGAGTTGCTGTTTTCGCTAAGGGCGATGATGCAAAGGCTGCAGAAGAAGCAGGTGCAGAAGTTGTTGGTGCAGAAGACCTCGTTGCAAGAATTCAGGGTGAAGGCTTTATGGATTTCGATGTATGTATTGCTGCTCCCAATATGATGGGTCTTGTTGGTCGTCTCGGTAAGGTTCTCGGTCCCCGTGGACTTATGCCCAGCCCCAAGGCAGGTACTGTAACTCCCGATGTTGCTAAGGCTGTTGCTGAAGCAAAAGCAGGTAAGATCGAATACAGACTTGACAAAACAAACATCATCCACTGCCCCATCGGTAAGGTTTCATTCGGTGCTGAAAAGCTCTATGAAAACTATGCTACTCTCCTTGATGCAGTTATCAAGGCTAAGCCCGCTGCTGCTAAGGGTCAGTATATCCGTTCATGCGTTGTAACATCCACAATGGGTGTTGGTATCCGCATCAATCCCAACAGAGTTCTCTCTGTTCAGGAATAATAAAGAGTCTGTAAAAAAAGCGCAGACCGCAAAAAACAATACAAATCAAGGGGTTCAGGCAGGCAAAACATCTGCAAGAGCCCCTTAAACATTTTCCAAAACTAAAATTTCGTTTTTGCTCGGTTTGTCCGTTCTGCTTCCTTTTTTCTATCCTCTTTAATTCTTGTTAAAAAAATTATTTTTAAATGTAAAAAAACTATTGACAAGCACGGCTTGTTATAGTATAATCCCATTGTTGCTGTTCTAAAGACAGCAGGTGCATTAATTTGCGTAAGTTTTACCGCCTGCCGAGGAATGGATATAGAAACTGATATGTTTTTATGCCCTTTCGCGGTTTTCGGCGGAAGGGCTATATTTATTAATTTCATAAGGCAGGTGAAACAATTTGCCAAGCGTAAAGGTTTTAGAAGAAAAGAAGGCTCAGGTTGCTGCTCTTAAGGAGAAGTTTGAC
>JAZNOZ010000046.1:0-6081 GCA_045589395.1 Acutalibacteraceae bacterium
AAGTGATATTCTTTCCTTCGGAAAGAGTGATATTATGCACTTTTCGGCATAGTGATATTGAAATCTTCGATTTCAGTGTTATTTTATTCGCATAAAACTGTCCGAAGGACAATATCACAATGCGTAGCATTATATAACTGCAAAGCAATATCACTCGCCGCAAGGCGAATAAAACTGCGTGAGTGTCCTCAGGACACCCACGCATTACACCCTCTTTTATCACCACTGAATATCCCACATTTCGGTCTGTGAGCCGACAATTGTTGCACTGCCTGTTATTCCGAGTCCGGTGCCGGAACCCGAGGAATTAAGATTTACCTTATATGTAACCTTATCTACCATTCCGTCAGGAAGGATATATGCATCAATCTCCGTGCCCATATATCCTATATCGGCTTCGGTAATTTTGAGAATATTGAAGCTGTAGTCATCTGTGTTCAGATAACCGATACAGCCGGCATTGTACTGAGGCTTCCCGCCCATACCCGTGTGCTCTTCAACAAGAACAAGATAAATATGAATAAGTCCGTTTTCTTCTCTTATTTCAGCTCTTGCAACACCGCTTGCGGGAAGAACACAGTCACCCGTTTCGGGAACAAGCATAGGAATTGCTTCTCCGTCTTCATCAACAGACATCCCGTTGTTGAAGGAATATATAGTATCCGAGGGCTTGACAACAAGTCCTAAAAGGTTGTTTACACAGAAAGCAACCATTTCACCGCCGATACATTCCGTTACCTCAAAATCAAAGCTTTCCGTATGATGCACATTAACGGGAGAAGTGTATCGCTTTGTTTTGTTTACCGCTGAAACAAAGGTTTGGCAAATCTGTTCCTTAGTGTATTTACTGTAATCAACAGCCGCACTCTGAGTTGTTGTTTCGGGAGCCTGTGTTACGGGAGGAACGGTTGTTGTTTCGGGGGGCTGTGTCACGGGAGCAGCAGTTGTACTTTCAGGCACCTGTGTTACGGGAGGAACGGTTGTTGCTTCGGGAGTCTGTGTTACGGGAGGAACGGTTGTTGTTTCGGGAGCCTGTGTTACAGGCGCAGCAGTTGTGCTTTCGGGTGTCTGTGTGACGGGAGGAAGCGTTGTTGCTTCAGCATTGACAGGCGGAGTACTTGTGCTTTCGTAAACAGCCGTTGTTGCAAAAATATCCGAAACATAGTTCACATTACAGCCTGTTAAAAATATTACAGACAAACCGAGAATAAGAGCTGCAGCTTTATGTATTTTTTTCACTTTTCTATCACCTTGAGATTATAATACTATAAACATATTATCTCAAAATTTCACACAAAAAACAAGACCTAAGGGCAAAAATCCTGCGACAAATATTTTGGTAATCTTTTTAAGTGATATTCTATCCGCCCCTGAACCCGGAGAAGCAAAATACCACTACGAGAAGCGTAATATCACTGCGAAGTAATACCACTCGCCGTCAGGCGAAAAAAACTACATAATGTCTGCAAGACATTATGCCAATCTGGTCATACAAAAAACTACTGTTCTGGATATTTATTTAACACCAAAAACGCAATAATATATAATCGAAAAATCTAAGAAGGAGTTTAATATATATGTCATACAAAAGGGTTCTCACAATTCAGGATATTTCGTGCCTCGGTCAATGCTCACTTACAGTTGCATTGCCTATAATTTCTGCCTGCGGTGTTGAAGCGTGTATACTTCCGTCTGCAGTGCTTTCCACACACACAGGCGGCTTTTCGGGCTTTACCTTCCGTGACCTGACAGAGGATATGCCTGCAATTAAGGAGCATTGGGTTAAGGAAAATATAAAATTTGATGCTTTCTACACGGGTTACCTCGGCAGCGCAAAGCAGATTGAATATGTAAAGGATATTTTTGCCGCAACAAACAAAGAGGGTGCAGTAAAAATAGTTGACCCTGCAATGGCAGACAACGGCACGCTGTACACAGGCTTTGATATGGCTTTTGTTGAAGAAATGAAAAAGCTCTGCGCTCAGGCAGATTTTGTTATCCCCAACCTCACAGAGGCTTGTCTTCTCACAGGCAGCGAATATAAAGAGCAGTACGATAAGGCATACATTGTTGATATCCTCGAAAAGCTCGTAAGCCTCGGATGCAAAAATGTTATCTTTACGGGCGTTTCATATGAAGAAAAAACAACAGGTGTTGTTATATATGAAAACGGTAATTATACATACTATGAACACGAAAAGCTCCCCAGAGGCTGGCACGGCACAGGAGATGTATATGCATCCGCATTCACAGGCGCACTCGTAAGAGGAAAAACAGCAGTCGAAGCAGCCACCATAGCCGCAGACTTTGCCCTTAACTGCATTAAGGTAACCTCCGAAGAAGAATCCGACCACTGGTACGGCGTAGCCTTTGAAAAAATCCTCGGCAAGCTCATAAACGCACTTGCTGAATAAAAATAATAAACACTAAACATTAAAACCTCCGAAAATTACGGCTGTAAGCTTCCCGTAATTTTCAGAGGTTTTCTTGATATATAGGATTTTTCCCGCACGCCTTTAATTCAGGCTATCATACATCTTTCTCATAAACTCATCCTTTTCCTCACCGAAAAGGATATCAATAATCTGTTTCGCCTTTTTTATATATTCGGGGTTGTTTTCCGTTTCACTCAAGGAGTTAAGCTGATGTGTAAGTCCCCATGCAAGCGGTGTCAGGGCTTCTTTTGAAATTTTTCTTTTTTCCTCACCCGTCAGAAAGTAAGCAAGAGCATTCTCTCTTGCTTTATAAAGATTAGGAAGCTTTTTTGCCTGCTCAATGGCTTTTTCTTTCTCTCCTATTTTCCAATATGCAAAGCAGATATTATAAAGAGTTGCACCGCGCACCTCGCAGTCAGGACAGTAGTTTATAATCTGCTCCTGAACATCTATGGATTCTCTGAGATGTTTTTCCTTTTCTTTTTCATCACCACCGAGCTTTTCGAGAGATGTTGAAAGCTGAACAAGCAGTAACGCATCATTCGGGAACAGCTTCAAGGCATCGCGCATAAGACTTACATTGTCACAGTGTAAACCGTTTTTATTGTTATCTCTCCAGCTAAAGTTTATATCATCATATTTTTCTTTTCTTGCCTGTTCGCTGACACCGAGCAGTTCATCAACATTTACACCGAAATAATTTGCCAATACAGGCAGCATTTCTATATCGGGATACGCTTCACCGCGTTCCCATTTACTTATTGACTGAAAAGATATCCCGAGATGATTTGCAACCTCCTCCTGAGTGAGATTGCGATCAAGACGGTATCTCCTGATATTTATCCCCAATGACAGCACCATATTATCATCTCCTTACAAATCAGCAACCCCAACGCAAGCAACTTAAGGATTTCGTTGCAAATTTAAGGTTACGAATTGTAGGGAACGATGCCCTCATCGTTCCGCCCAAAAGCAAATTCTAACTTTATGTAACCCTTTTACTGTTCGCAAAAATCAAAACGCACGCAACGGAAAATTACCTTTTCCATATAACGGAACGATGTGGGCATCGTTCCCTACCGCTACAGACCTTTAATTTGAACAAAAAAACAAGTTCGTTACATACTAAAAATCCTTAATTTGCTTGCATTGGTTGTCACCCTATAGTGCGATTATAAAGAATATTTACCCGCCAATCAATAACTGTAACAATGAGTACATTCCACTAAAAGTTGAAAAATATCACCGTGTAAACGGCAGCTCTGTCATTCTCAGCTTTGCACAGCCGTAGGGGTAAAGTAAAATATCTTCTTTTTCACTGAGAGGCTCAGTGCTCTCGGGCAGCTTTGCACATACGGTGTCGTAGCCGTCCTCAAAGCCCCAGTTGATTTTCTTCACCTGAGCCTTTAATACAACAGGCGGATTTTCCGATGAGAAAGGAATTTCACTTATTTCTCTCTCCTGTGCTTCGGGAGCTGACTTTACATAAGCATAATTCCAATCCGAAACGGGTACAAGCTCATAATCGCAGTACGGGAACTTGCGCTCAACCGAGTCCCTTATATACTCATGCATAATTTTTTCGAACTTTACGGGAACAGAGAAAACAAGTGAGCCCTTGCTTACAGCTTTCAGCCCGTAGGGTCTGTCCTCAAACAGAATATCGGTATCAAATGAAACAGAAATTTCTCTTTTTTCTCCCCTTGCAATTTCAAACGAAAGCTCATCGGCATTTACATTTTCTCCGTTTACTTTCAATTCCTTTGCAAAAGAGGGTATACGGATTCTGAATGTAAAGTCCTCATCTGCCTCAACAAAATACTTAAATGTATTCTTAAACGGATATTCCGTTTCAACTCTGATTTTCTTACCCTTACATTTAAGCTCACAGGGTACGGGGACGGCATTTATGACTGTATTTTCATTATACATAAAAACAGACAGCGAGAATTTCGGCCAGCCCTGATTGAAGTTTGCAGTACAGCAGCCGTAATTCGGTTCAAGTCCGAAAAGATGCGCTTCAGGTCCGTTTGTTCTGAAAAGTGACTTGCCGGGGAACTTCTGACAAGCAATCTGATTGCTCATCTGAACATACTGATGTGTCCACATATCGTCGCTTATTGTTGCAGGAAGTGCATTAAAGGCAAGCTTTTCGAGTCTTTCAGCCCATTTTCTGTCACCCGTTTCGGCAAACAGAATTTCGTAGGAATACATCTGTTCAACAACGGCACAAAGCTCCGTTCCCTGAATGGGACTTAAACCCGAAAGACATTCATCACCTGTGAAAAGTCCTACGGGAGTTGAGTTGTATTTTTCGAGAATTGTATGCAGTCTTTCTGCCTTGTCAGAATATTCTTCGCCCAGAAGTGAATATGAAACAGCCTCACTTTTAAGCATCATTCCGAGATTTACAATATGAGTATCAAAGCGCCATCTGTTGAGAGGTCTTTCCCAAAGGGAAGTGAATTTTTCATAATCTGCACCCTGAGTCCTGAGAATTTCTGCCAGCTCACGAAGCCAGCTTTCAGGCTGTCTTTTCCAAAGGAAATTAATTGCGATAAAGCCCTCAAACCAACGGAATTCTCCCCAGTTGAAAAGCTTAATCTCTCCCGAGGAGAGTAAATCATAGTAGTTTTTGAGCATACTGCGGATTACCGCGGGGATTTTTTCATCCTTTGAACATTCATAATAAACCGTCAGCACCTTGGAGATAAGAAGCACTGCCCAGGTGTCGTATTCTTTTCTTTCTTCATCCTTACACGGACAAATCCAGCCGTCTACCTTCTGAAAGGATATGATATCATATATATATTTTTTGGCTCTGTTTATCATATCCTCGTTTTCAAGAAGATATGCAAGGGGAATAAAGCCGTCAAGCCAGTAAGGCACACGCTCCCAGCCCTCAGCATCCCCGCCTATCCATGCGCTGTCACGGACATCGCGCCAGACCTTATCAAGATTACCCGAAAGCCCCTGAGCCTGAATTTCAAGCTGTCTTTTAAGCCAACCCTGAGGCTTTATTTCATCAGTTGTAAAAAAGAGCCACTTACTCATATTTTTTCTCCTGTCTGAGTTTTTCTGATTATAGCATACAAAAATCCATCTAAAAGGATTATATCATACATATTTTTTCAATACAACAAAAAACTGCTCTGAATATGAGCGGGGTTGCTAAGGACAGAAACAAATATTTATACAGTTGTGAGACACTTTTCATAAGGTGTCTCACAATTTTTTTGATGAAAAACAGATACTTTCGAGCGGAAAGTGTCATAGTGGGTTATATACTTCAAGGTAACTTTTCAGAAAAACAAATTCTTTTTTTCGGTATGTATGAGTGATATTGCAAATTAAAATTTGCAGTGATATTTTTGATAAATCAAAAGTGATATTGAAGCCTTACGGCTTCAGTGTTATTTTATTCGCATAAAACTGTCCGAAGGACAATAACACTGTGCGAAGCACAATAAAACTGCGAAGCAATATCACTCGCCGTATGGCGAATAAAACTGCCGAGTGTCCTTACGAACACTCGGCATAAACCGTGGAGATTTTATTTTATTCAGATATTTCAACGTCAAACATAGCTTTGTTTTGTGAAACTTTAATATCGCCGAAGAACAGACAGCTGAAATCATTAACCGTT